>JAKAWT010000001.1 GCA_021816845.1 bacterium | reverse complement strand
ATGCAGGAGCACATGCAGTAGCTGTGGTTGATGTATATATACAGAATGCTACATAATAGTTACCAGTAAGTAGGTTACCGTTGGAGTTCTCCAGTCTACCTTGGTAGTTTAGATATGGAGCAGGTTGGAGACCACTAAGACCAACAGCATGAATAGGTTTAGTAATAAAAATGCCAAACACTAAAAACCCTACCAATAAAACAACTATTACTGGTAAAAGTGACCCCACATTCAGACGCCCTGCAATTCCATGAGAAATATTTACATTTTTTAACATAAAGAAGGTATCATAAATACTTTGTTGGGTCTAGATACTGAGGATCTAGATCTCTTAAAATTAAGCTATTATTTGGACCTTATCCTTAATATAAATTAACCAATTTAGCAGTTTTTGTCAATGGATTTTGATCTATTTCTATGAGTAATTATTATAGTCAGATAGTACCATGTTTACTATATCATCATCATTTAAGGCTTTATTCTTTTTCTCCAGGCCACATTTCGTGCATTTATAGGATATAATAGTTTTATTAGTTCTAACGTCAATAAATGTTGGTTTCATAAGGCCATGACAATATTCTTTCCTATCTCCTGGAAACTTATCAACATGGAGAGAATATAAACAAAAATTACAATGATTTCTGTATGATCCTGAAGTATCTTTTAAAACTGTTTTTCCACAATTCAAACATATAAAATCTTCGTTTTTTATTATGAATTTACTAGACATAAAACTAACTATAATATATATTTACTTATCTAATAATCTTAATCTGTCGAATCTAGACCGCATGCCTAGACACCCTGGCAGGCCTGGACCTAATAGGATTAAAGCCAATAGTTTTAGACCAAAAACTGGGCACATCAGCAATAAAGGTTCTTACTACTCCAGAACCGTCTTCTGTACTCGGTATTTTTAACTTCAAAGATAAGGAATGGAGATACATGTTATTTAACTTCGAATCTTGGTTCCGTGAACCTCGATTTGTTGGACCTTGTTGTTTTTTATTTTTGTAATTATTTAAATTAAAACTGTTCCTATAGGATTTTATAGAATAAACTTTGTCTCCTACAACAGGATGACCAATGGAAGATAGGGCTACTCTTATCTGATGAGTCCTTCCAGTCTTGGGATATGCTTCAAGTAAGGTAAATCTATCACTTACACTATTGGACCTAGATCCGTTGGATCCAGATCTCTTAGATCCAGTAGCTTTACTCTCTATATATCTTAGAATCTTAAAATTGGTTATTGACTCTTTACCAATAGATTTAGAACTCTCAGATACAGATTCATTGGATCCAGTATCTGAGAATATAAATTTCCTTCTATCAGAATTTGATCTTTTTATAAAGCCTTTTACCGTAAAATTGCTTTTATCAATATATATAGATCCTTTGACAGAACTTTTCACAAATCCACTGGCAAGAACTAAGTATGTTTTTTCAACTTCTCTTTTTTTAAACTGATCAACTAAGAAATTAAGTGTTTTCTCATCCTTTGCAAACAGCATAACACCAGTAGTGTCTTTATCAAGTCTATGAACTACACCAGGCCTATTTGAGAGATTACTTCCAATATTACCTAATCTCGATTGGTTCAATCTAGATTGATCGAATCTCAATTTGAAGATTATGCCATTTAGGATAGTTTTATCTAGATTCCCAGCCCCAGGATGGACTACTTGGCCTTGTTTTTTATTTATTACAATAACATTTTGATCCTCATATATAATATCTAATTTTATATTTTGAGGTTTTATATTAAATTCTGGTTTATAGGAGAAATCTATATATGTAATCTCATCTCCAGGGTTAACTTTGAATCTTGGCTTCTTAACAATATTTGAATTAACTTTGACAAAACCATCTTTAATAAGTTTTTTAAATCTTGTTCTTGACTCTGGAGTCCTCGACCCCTGGGTTCTTAAAATATGTGATAGTTTATCTTTGTTAGAGTCTGATAATACTAGATCGAGTCTATCTGTATAATCTGCTATTATGGTTATAGTTGTGAGATCAGAGGACTCAGGATCAAGATGCTTTGGATCAGAATCCAGAGAGTTTATCTGACCAGATTGATTTTTATTAGAAACAAATTTATCAGGATAAATATTACTATTCTTCATTTTCCAACTTATTCATACAGGCAGTACAGTATTTTGCAAAAGGATATGTTTCTAATCTTTTTTTCTCAATAGGTTTTTTACAGTTTTCACAGATTCCATATTTGCCTTTAGATCCTTTATCTATTTTTGATAATGCTGATTCCACATCTTTTAAAACCAATTTAAGTTTATCTTTAATATCTAAATTCTCAATTCTTTGGTTTAGATTATCAACATCATCAAAAAACTCAGCATTATCATCAGGAGATGCTTCTGATACAGAATTGTTGATACTCTTTATTTCTTGTAAGATTCTCTTTTTTTCAGCTTCTAACTGCTTTTTTATTTTATCCATTTATTCTAATATACCTAAAGTAATTTTTTGTTGAACCAGTATATCACAAAATAAAAAAAATTGTATTAATAACTAGACATTAGCTGATTTATATCATATTAAAAGTATTTATACACTTTTATTTCAATTTTACTCCTTGTATCTAGATCCTTTTTTTAACATATCAAATGTTAGCTCTTCATTTTTTAAAAATAACTTTAGTAGTAAACAAAAAAGACCTACAGTTAATAATATGGCATCAAGGTCAAGATTATAGATAAAATTATTCTTTATTACCCATAATCCAGAATTAAAAAAATATATTATAGACAAAATTGTAAAAAGAACAGTTACTCCATAACCTTGAAATAAAGGTTTAGAAGATGTAATTTTACTACTCAAATTTCCTAAATTAGATAATATTATAAAGAATATGATTAGAAATAATATGATAATATAAATTATACCAATGGATCGTAAATAAGGAACAAGAATAATACTCATAAATAAAGCATAGAAATCAAATACTAATGTCCACCTATATGTTTTAAGTCTTAAAAATAGCAAAGAAGATAGTAAACACAGATATATAACACCCATATAACCTAGTATTAAATAACCAAAAAAGAATGATATTAAGAGTAAAAATATGAAATCCCAGAAATCATTATTAGTAATTAGTGAAGTATTATAATCAAATTTACCACCATATTTATAGAAGACTAACCATAGAGTCAATATTGAAAACAGTATAAATAATACATTAAAAAGAATATCTAGTACACTAATATAAAACATTTTAGTATCAAGTATGATTTATAATATCATCTAAATTAGATGTAGATGTCTTATCTGGCAATATACAAGCCAGATATATATGTTTTTTGATATCATTAAATACATCATATAGAGAATCTATAGATACTTTATCTATAGATGATTTCAAATCATTTAGAGATCTTATTTTTTTAAACCTTAATTCTTCATCTGCAAAAAAAGAAGCCATATTATCTGTAGTTTCAAAATATGAAGATAGATTCCCTTTTATGTATTCCTTAGCCCTAATGATATCTTCTTTTCTTATATTTTTATTTTTTATTGAAGATACTGTTTTAATAATTGTTACTAAAGATTCCTCAAATCTTTTATTGTCAACACCAGCTACTATATGTAGATCTCCTATATCCATATATTCAGCTGTACCAGAATAGACATAGTAAGCAACTCCCATTTCATTACGTAATTTTTGGAAAAGCCATGCTCCAAAACCACCTCCTAAAATAGAGGATAATACATTTAGACTATATTGCCTATCATCTCCAGCAGGATACCCTCTAAAACTAAGTATAAAATGTGTTTGATTAACATCTTTTTTCTTTATCTTTATATTATCTTCTGAGAATTTGGATTTAATATAGTTATTTTCCCCATTTACTAGAGACCTTGATCCAAGATTGTCATTTCTAAAATACTTTGTCACTGTATCTAGTGCTTCTTCTCTACCAACGTTGCCAACAATTGATATAACAATATTATTTAGATAGTAATTATTTTTTATGAAATTCAATACCTTTTCTCTTGTTATATGATCAATACTTTCTATTGTGCCTCCAATATCTCTACCTAAAGGTGTATCTTTGTATAGAAGCTCATTATAAAGAGTAAAAATATCCCTCTGGGGAGTATCCTCATACATTCGTAGTTCTTCCTTAATGACACCCTTCTCTACTTCTAGATATGAACTATTAAAGTTTGAATGCAGGAACATATCTGATAAAATTTCAAACGCTTTAGTAAAATTTTCATATGGAATTTTTATATAATAAGAAGTAGTTTCTTCTGAGGTAGCTGCATTCATACTTCCCCCTAAGGACTCTATTTCAAACCCTATTATTTTATTATTTGGTCTTTTATCTGTACCAGAAAACATAGTATGTTCCAAAAAATGTGCTATACCCATATTGTCATTACTCTCATTTCTAGAACCTGCTAAAACCGAAATTTCTATTGTTACAAAGGCAGATGTTGGAATTTTGCAATGTATAAGTCTAACACTATTATCTAATACAATCTTTGTTATATTTGGATCAGACATATTATTTTCTCCCTTTATATTCATCATTTTCAGTATTTATCTTAATTATTTCTCCTGTTTTAATAAAAAGAGGTACCATAACAGTAATACCGGTTTCCATTTTTGCCTCTTTTAAAGCCGAAGATACAGTGTTTCCACTATTACCTCCTTCTTCCGTATACTCTACTTTCAATGATACCACATTAGGAATATCTACACTTATAGGATCACCTTCAAGATAAGATATAATAGCTTTATCCCCTTCTTTAAAATATTTATTTTGGCCTTCAATCTCTATCTGCTCAAATGTTTCACTATCCATAAAATGTAGATTCACAGTATCAGAATATAAAAATTGAGCACTTCTTTTTAAAAGTTCTACAGATTCAACTTTATCATTACCTTTATATCCTTTTTCTACTATGGATCCAGTTTTAATATTTTTTACCTTAATTTTTACTGTCATTCCGCCTCTACCTTGGACTACTCTATCATATTTTAAAACTAGAAAATAATCTAAACCGTCCTTAAAAACGGTTCCTTGTCTTAATTGGTTTGAAGATAATGTTGCCATAATAATTATATTTAATAAGGATCTGAATCCAAAGTATCTAAATAATCTGCCGGAAGAGGGACTTGAACCCACATAAGATTGCTCTCCCAGGATTTTGAGTCCTGTGCGTCTACCAATTCCGCCATTCCGGCATATAATGTATTATAACAGAACCTATCAATATTAATCATCCTCCTTGAATCCATGCAATCTATATCTATCATAATTTTTAATATTGATTAATACGGAATTACACGTAAAGTTTAATTTAATTGTGAGATTTGTATGTATAATAGGGACAGAGGAAGGTACTATTATATACCCTTTTGTATTTCTTCCACAATATTCCTTGGTACTATAGCATATTTCTCAAACTCCATAGAAGAAGATCCTCTCCCAGATGTTATGGATCTTAACTCTGTGGTGAATCCAAACATATTTGATAGTGGTACTTCAGCTTGTATAACCCTTGCATTACCTCTTCCAGATAAACCTAGTATAATACCTCTTTTTGCAGTTAAAATACCATTAACAGAACCCATAAATTCATCTGGAGTAACAACTTCTACCTTCATTATAGGTTCCAGTAGTACAGGAGCTGCTTTATTCATAGCATCTTTGAATGCCATTGATGCAGCAATTTTAAATGCCATTTCAGACGAATCAACCTCATGAAATGATCCATCATAAACATATGATTTTATATCAACGACAGGATAACCTGCAACAGTACCACTCATCATTGTCTCTTTTATACCTTTTTCAATAGCAGGTATATATTCTTGAGGTATTGCCCCACCTTTAATTTCGCTCTTAAACTCAAATCCCTTCCCAGTCTCATTGGGTTCAATACGTAGGAAACAATGTCCATATTGTCCTCTTCCACCAGATTGCTTTATATATTTCCCCTCAGCACGAGCTTCTTCAGTTATAGTTTCTCTATATGCAACTTGTGGTTTACCTACGTTAGCATCAACATTAAATTCTCTTTTCATTCTATCCACTATAATATCAAGATGTAATTCTCCCATACCAGATATTATTGTCTGACCAGTCTCAATATCAGATTCTACTTTAAAGGTAGGGTCTTCTTCTGCGAGTTTATGTATAGCCAATGACATTTTTTCTTGATCTGCTTTAGTTTTAGGCTCAATTGCTATAGAAACAACAGGTTCTGGAAATGTAATATTCTCAAGTAATACTGGATATGATTCATCAGTTAAGGTATCACCTGTTACTGTATCTTTTAACCCAACAAGAGCACCTATCTCTCCAGCACCAAGTTCATCTATCTCTTCTCTATGATTAGCATGCATTAAAAGTATTCTAGATACCCTTTCTTTTACTCCTTTTGTAGAGTTGAGTATGTATGACCCTTTTTTTACTTTACCTCCATATATCCTAAAAAAAGTCAATTTTCCTACATTAGGATCAACCATTATTTTAAAGGCTAAAGCACAAAAAGGTGCATTGTCACTAACTTCTATATTCACACTCTCACCATTTTTATCTTCCCCTATAACTGGTGGAGTATCTAGAGGAGAAGGTAGGAATCTTACAACTGCATCAAGAAGTAACTGTACCCCCTTATTTTTCAAAGCAGATCCACAAAATACTGGGAAGATAGTATTTGATATAACTCCAGATCTAAGTGATGAATATACCTCATCATTGGTCAATTCTTCACCATTGAGATATTTTTCCATTACATCATTATCTCCACATTCTGCAGCTTTTTCAAAAAGCTTTGTTCTATATTCTTTTACAATATCTATCATATCTTCAGGGATGTCTATCTTTTCAATATCTGTCCCCATATCATTCTTATACATATAAGCCTTATTTTCTACCAGATCAATAATACCTTTAAAATTAGATTCAATCCCTATTGGGAGTTGCATAACTACAATATTTGCACCCAATCTTTCGACAATTGATTTATATGACATATAAAAATCAGCACCTATACCATCAAGTTTATTTATAAAACATATTCTTGGAACATTATATTTATCAGCTTGTCTCCATACCGTTTCAGATTGAGGTTCTACACCCATTTTCCCATCAAAAACTACAACCCCTCCATCAAGTACCCTTAAAGATCTCTCAACTTCCGCGGTGAAATCAACATGTCCTGGTGTATCGATGATATTTATTCTATATTGAGATGAACCTAATGTCCAGAATGTAGTTGTAGCTGCTGATGTAATAGTTATACCTCTCTCTTTTTCCTGAGCCATCCAATCCATTACAGCTTCACCTTCATGGACTTCCCCAATTTTATATGTTTTACCAGTATAGTATAGAACTCTTTCAGTAGATGTTGTTTTTCCAGCATCAATATGAGCAATAATACCTATGTTTCTTATCTTATCCATATATAAGAATTATATTATTATAAATTAAGCTAAATGAGAAAATGCTCTATTAGATTCTGCCATTTTTTCAACATCAGTCTTCTTTTTCATTGCAAGACCAGTATTATTATATGCATCTAGAAACTCATTCTTCAACCTTTCATTCATAGGCATACCTTTTTTGGATCTTGCAGACTGAATAATCCATCTTATTGCAAGAGCTTCTGCACGTCCTGGCGATACTTGTACAGGAATTTGATAATTGGCTCCTCCGACTCTTCTTGAACGTACTTCTATAGTTGGAGAAACATTATCCATTATTTTCATGAATACATCTAATGGGTCTTTTTTAACTTCACTTGCAACTTGGTCTATTGATGAATAGAAAACTTTCCTTGCAATAGACTTTTTCCCTCCCATCATAAGATTATTTATGAACTTCTCAACCTTGATACTATTCATTTTTATATCAGGATTGATTTGTCTTTTTTGTGCTTTTCTTCCTCTCATAATTTATTAATTATTATTTAGCCTTTTTAGTTCCATATCTAGATCTTCCTTTTTTCCTATTCTCGACACCCCCAGCATCATCATAGGTCCCTCTTACAATATGATATTTAGCAACAGGAACATCAGGAACCTTACCTGCTCTCACAAGAACAACAGAATGCTCCTGTAGTTTATGTCCTTCTCCTGGAATATATGCTGTAATCTCTGATCTATTTGAAAGCCTAACTTTAGCAATTTTTCTTATTGCAGAATTAGGCTTTTTAGGAGTGGTAGTTCTAACTATAGTGCAAACTCCCCTCTTAAATGGAGAATCATTCTTTATATATCTATTCTTTAAAGAGTTATATGAAAAAGCTAAGGCTTTATACTTAGTTTTTTTCACTTTATCTTTTCTAGGTTTTCTTACAAGTTGTGACAATCTAGCCATAATATATACTTTAATATTTAAATCTTCACCCATTTGAGGAATCTAATATAACTTTAATATTAAGATATTCTAGCCTTTTCCCCAACAGGAATTTTACGCCCAATAATAACATTTTCTTTCAATCCACGCAAGTAATCTATCTTGCCTGATACTGCTGCATCTGATAATACTCTTACCTGTTCTTGAAAAGATGCGGCAGATAAGAAACTTTCTGTGTGTAATGCTGCAATTGTTATTCCAGACAATCTCCTTTCAAAGATAATAGGTTTTCCACCTAATTCTTTTATTTTTTTATTTTCTTCATTTATAAAGAATATATCTTTATATGATCCAGGCAATACATCTGAATCACCTGGATTGGTAACTCTTACATATCTTCCCATCTGAGAAACTATAATTTCAATATGTTTATCATATACAGTAATACCCTGATCCTCATAGGTATATAGAAGATTATCAATTATATACTTCTCAGCCTTCATGATACCCAATGTTTTAAGCAATATGTTTGGATTTATATTACCCCCTGTTATCTCAGTACCCTCTGTTATCTTTTCTCCATCCTGGACAAGTAGTATTTCATCATCATCAAATAAATATTCTTTTGATTGTACTTTATCACTTTCAATAAATGCCTTACCTTTATCTATAGTTGCAGTACCTTTAAAAGGAGCTACAACTTGAATTCCATTTTTATGAGTATAAAGTAATGTTCCTGGTAAAACTTTTTTTGTACCAACAAAAGCAACAACATCATCTTTAATAAGAACATAATCCTGTCTGACTTTTTGATCACCTATAATTTGTACTCTAACTTTAGAGTCTAAGCTAGAAGAGCCAACATTCTCGATAGATACAGTTCCTGATATGTCTGCTATTTTTGCTTCTCCCTTAGGTATCCTTGCTTCCATAAGTTCTTCAATCCTAGAATATCCTCTAGACATATCTGCTCCTCCTATTATTCCAGAAACATGTTTTGAATTTAGTGTTAACTGAGATCCTTTTTGTCCAACGGCTTGAGCTGCAATAACCCCTACTGCAGTACCTATACCTACAAGTTTATTATCACTCATGTTGTAGCCATAACACATAGTACAAAGCCCATATTGAGAACCACAAGTTAAAGGAGTTCTTAAATATACCTTATCTATATCATTATTGTTTGCTATATCATGAGCAGTAGATCTATCAATTATTGTATTTACAGGATAAAGTATCTTTCCTCCGACACTAATATCAGATGCAAGTACTCTACCATAAATCCTTAATTCAAATTTAAGTTCTCTTTTATCTGATTTTGAAATCTCATATCCTTCACCAAAATTCTTACAATCTTCTTCTCTTATTATTACATCATGTGCAACATCTACCATTCTCCTTGTAAGATAACCAGTATTAGAAGTTTTCAAAGCCACATCAGCAAGACCTTTCCTTGTAGATCTAGCCTCTACAAGATATTCAAAAACTGAAAATCCTTCAACATAATTAGATTTTACCGGTAACTCAACAATACCTCCTGTAGGATCAATAACAAGACCTTTCATTCCTATTATCTGTTTTAATTGATCTATGTTTGCACCCATAAATTTATTTGTTACTATAGTTTTGAAAATATTTGAATCATCTAAATTGGCAAGAGATTTATCTGCTATTGAATCAGTAACTTCTTTCCATAAAACAGTTGATAGCTGTATTCTTTCTCCTTTAGTAATTAAACCCTCCTTATATGAATCTACAAGTTTCTCAACTTTAGAATTTGCCTCAGCAATCATACTATCTTTTTCAGGCAATATTTTACAATCTGATAAAGATATAGAAAAATCAGATTTTAAAGCATATTTAAAACCAAGATCTTTAAGTTTATCAAGTACAGGAATAGTTGCTTCTGTACCAATCTTTTCAACACAAGATATTATTATATTTGTTATTAAAGTATCATTTGTTATTTCATTAACATATGGAATTTCTTTAGGTAAAACATTGTTAAATATTATTCTTCCAGCAGTAGTTTTTATGATTTCTCCATCTAGTCTCACATTAACAAGATCTCTAAAATGAACCAAACCTTTTTCTTGAGCTGATAATAAATCATCCGGAGAACTAAAAGTAAACTGTAAAGATTCCTTAGAGATAGAAGTTAAATAATAACAACCATAAACCATATCTCTTTTTAGTGTTATAACAGGTGCTCCATCAGCAGCAAGAAATAAGTTGCTATGAGCCATCATAAGAGTCTTCACTTCTAAAATTGCTTCATCTGACAAAGGAACATGAACAGCCATAGCATCTCCATCAAAATCTGCATTAAAACCATCACAAGATAAAGGATGTAACCTTATAGCATCTCCTTCAATAAGAATAGGATAAAATCCCTGTACACCTTGTTTATGTAATGTAGGTGCCCTATTTAAAAGCACAGGCCTATCTTTTATGACTTCCTCTAAGATATCCCACACTTCTGGAGTCGCCTGTTCGAATAACAACTTTGCTCCCTTTATATTAGGTGCAAGATCCCTATATAGTATTTCTCTCATAACAAAAGGCTTAAATAACTCTAAAGCCATTTTTTTAGGTAAACCACATTGATATAGGTTTAAATCAGGACCAGCTGTTATAACTGCTCTTCCAGAATAATCAACTCTTTTACCTAATAAATTCTCTCTAAATCTCCCATATTTACCCCTTATATTGTCAGATAATGATTTATATGGAATCCTTCTTGAATTCAGAACAGGAGGAGATGGTCTGTGTTGATTATCAAACAAAGCATCTACACTCTCTTGTAACATCCTCTTTTCATTCCTTAATATTACATCTGGTGCACCAAGATCAACAAGTTTTTTCAGCCTGTTATTCCTATTTATTACTCTCCTGTATAAATCATTTAAATCTGATGTTGCAAACCTGCCTCCTGGTAATTGAATAATAGGCCTTAAATCAGGAGGAATTACTGGTATAATATCAAGTACCATCCACTCTGGCTTCATATTATTTTTTCTAAATCCTTCAACAATTTTAAGCCTTTGGATAACTCTTACCCTCTTTTGAATTGATTTAGCATTAATATCTTTGTATAACTCCTTAGATAATTCCTCTAAATTTATTCTCGATAATAATGTCCTTATAGCCTCACTTCCCATTCCTAACTTGAAAAAATCTAAGTCATTGCCTATAAGCCTTCCATATTCCTCCTCAGATACAACTTCACCTACGACCATTCTCTTTACTAAGGCTAAAAGATCTTGATTTGCTTTAGATATTTCTGCAAATATAAGATCTTGTTCCTCCTTTAATTTTGCTATTTTTTGTCTATATTTAAAATTAATTTTTTCAACTTGCAACTCTAAAGCTTCAACATTTTTTTCGTCACCAGAACCTTTTGACTCTTTAGTCATTTCTTTTATCACTGATGCATTTTCATCTTTTATAGAGTCAATCTGCAATTGTAAATCTTCCTTATGTGCTTTCTCTTCCTCTTCTATCTTATTTTTGATAAGATCTATCGCTTTATCTTTAGCTTCTTCATCAATATCAAGAACTACATATCTTGAAAAATATAACACAGATATAAGTTTTTTTTGAGTAATATCTAAAAGTAATGATAATTTATTAGGTACTTCATGAACATACCATATATGAGTAACTGGAGATGCAAGTTTAATATGCCCCATCCTCTCCCTTCTTACATTTCTTGTTGTTACTTCAACTCCACATTTATCACAAATTATACCTTTATACCTTATTTTTTTATATTTCCCACAGTAACACTCATAATTTTTTGTAGGGCCAAAGATCTTTTCACACATCAAACCACCAACTTCTGGCCTTTGAGTTCTATAGTTTATAGTCTCTGCTTTTTTAACTTCACCATGAGACCAATCCTGTATGTTATCAGGTGATGCTAGTGTTATTTTTAATGCTTTAAAATCTTTTATCATAATAAATACAATATAAATTAAAACTATTCTTCTTCTAAACTTTCGATACTATTATCGTTTAAGACTACGTTAACTTCTTCTTCATTATCTATAAAAACATCTTCTGGTAAAACACTTTCTGACTCTGCTTCCTCCAGGGTTGGTTCTATAACAACATCAATAGGTTCAATATTTAAAGCTAGAGATTTAAGTTCCAAAAGTAAAACTTTAAAAGATTCTGGAATACCAACCATTTGAATCTTCTTATTCTGAATGATTGACTTATATGCCTCAGATCTTCCGATAATATCATCCGATTTTATAGACAACATCTCTTGAAGAGTACTTGCTGCACCATAAGCTTCTAATGCCCATACTTCCATCTCTCCAAACCTTTGTCCACCCATTTGTGCTTTACCACCGAGTGGCTGTTGATTTACAACAGTATAATGACCAGTGGAGCGTGCAGTCACTTTAGTATCTGCAAGATGATCTAGCATCAATATATACCTGGGACCAACTGAAACCTTATTTTCAAATAGTTCACTATTCCTACCATCACGCAGTAACACTTTATCCTCAATTTCACCAACATCATATTTTTTCTTGATATTTTCTAGTTTACCTTCATCCATTCTAGAAAAAATAGGAAAAGCAAAATTTAGTCCTGCACGTTTTGCTATCTCACCATAATATATTTCATTTAATTGTCCGAAATTAAGCCTTTTCGTTATACTAGAAGGTGACAAAATAATATCTATAGGAGTACCATCTCTTAAATATGGCATATCCTCTACAGGTAATATTTTAGACACAACACCTTTATCACCAAATCTTCCAGATAATTTATCACCTAATCCAACTTTATGTGTTCTAGCAACCCAAACTTTAATTTGTTTTATAACTCCAGGGTTTAACTTATTTGAGTCGTCACTCCTTTCTAAAATTTCCACATCTATAACAATACCTCTTTCACCATTTGGGATTCTTAAAGAATTATCTCTTACATCCTTTGCAACATCACCAAAAATAGATCTTAAAAGTTTTTCTTCCGCAGTGAGTTCTACTTCACCTTTCGGAGCTACTATACCCACTAATATATCTCCAGATTCTACATAAGCACCTATTCTAACAATACCTTGCTCATCAAGATTACGTAGTGAGTGTAATGAAACATTTGGTATATCTCTTGTATGTATTTCATTACCAAGTCTTGTCTCTTTTATATCTTGTGTGTAAGATTGTACATGTACAGAAGTGAGAAGGTCCTCCTTTATTAATCTTTCTGATATAACTATCCCATCTTCATAATTATAACCTTCATACATCATATACCCTACAACTAAATTTCTGCCTAAAGCGAGTTCTCCATTATCCATTCCAGGTCCATCAATAATGATGTCACCAGATGATACTTTATCACCTTTTTTTAGTAGAACAGTTTGAGAAAAAGACGTCTTCTTATTTGTAGGCACAAATTTATCCACAAAATATGTTTCTTTATCACCTTTATCATACTTTACAATAACTTTCCCTGCATCAGCATATTCAATAATCCCGTTGCCAGAGGCAAATACTGCTCTATTAGAATTTTTTGCTACAACAGACTCAAACCCAGTACCTATAAGTGGAGCTTCTGGATTAACAAGAGGAACTGCTTGTTTCTGCATATTTGATCCCATCAAAGTTCTATCTGCTTTGTTCCCTGCAGAAAATGGTATTAAATTCAATGAAACACCTCCTATCTGAGATGTAGAAACTTCAATATGATCTATATCATCTACAGAGCCTAAAGCGTATTCACCTCTTGACCTTATTTGTATCACGGAATCTAATATATTCCCATACTCATCTATTTCCACGCTTAAACTCGAAATTTTTAGGTTAAACTCTTCATCTACATCATAATATATAATCTCATTTGATAAATAAGCAATAACATCAATATCTTTAAGTTTTGCTTTTTTTATTTTCAAAGCTAGATCTTTATCTATAACAGTCCCTTTTTTGTATATTTTAGAATCTACCTTTACATCTTTTTTAATTATTCTTCCAACCAGTTCATCTGAATCAAATGAAATACTATGAAATACCTTTCTATATGGAGCTTCTATAAAACCATAATCATTTATTCTAGCATATACGGAAAGATGATTGACTATTCCAATCTGTGGACCTTCTGGAGATTCTACAGGACACAATCTAGAGTATTGAGAATAATGAACATCACGGACTGAAAATGTAGCACTTTCTTTAGTAAGACCACCTGGACCTCCAGCAGTAACTCTTCTTTTATTAGATATTTCTGATAATATATTATCCTGATCCATAAATACTGATACAGAACTACTACCAAAAAATTCATTTATAACAGAAACAAAAGGTTTTGCACTTACAAGCATTGATGGAGTAAGCACTTCATCTGAAGACATAATACTCATCCTATCTTTAATTATCTTCTCAACTCTCCTTACACCTATCCTTAGATAGTCCCCCATTAACTCACCAACACTCTTTACCCTTCTATTAGATAATGAATCAACATCATCAGGATCTATCTCCCCATTGTTTACTTGAATTAATCTTTTTATTATAGCTATTATGTCCATATTAGTGAGAACATAATTATTAGACTCTACAGGAATATTTAAGCCCAATTTTTTATTTAATTTATATCTACCAGTTTTACCAAGAAATAATTTCCTAGGGTTAAAAAACAAGCTATTTATATATAACAAAGCATTTTCATAGTTTACCGCTATATCAGGCCTTATTTTCCTATATATCTCTAAAACAGCTTCATTGTTATTGTGTGTAGGATCTTTTGCTAGAGTAGATTCAATATACCTTGATTCACTACTTGTATCAACATCAGAAAACAAATTAGAAATTTCAGTATTAGTAGAATAACCTAATGCCCTTAAAAGAGTAGTTACAAGAATCTTAGGTTTTTTTGGTGCTAGCTTCAATGACATAACATTATGAGCATTTACCTCAAAAGTTAGCCATGGTCCTATAGATGTTATTAGCTTTGCAAAATAAACTTTATTACGTATAGCTTTTTTATCTCCTTCAGTAAAGAGTATACCCTCAGATCTTACTACTTGATGAATTACAACTCTTTCGTGACCATTTATAATAAAACTGCCTCTATCTGTCATAATGGGGAGCTCAGCTATAAAGATCTCTTGCTCTTTAATTTCTCCGGAAACTTTATTAGTAAGTCTTACGTTAAAGTATAAAGACTTGTCATAACTCAATCCCTTTCTTATAGCCTCTCTGACACTTCTATTTATATCACCAAATCTATAATCTAGAAATTCTAGAACCCATAACTTTCCTGTATTATCTACAACTGGATTTATTTCTTCAAATAATTCTTTAAGATGTTCGCTTAAAAACCATTCATATGATTTTTTCTGTGCTTCTATTAAATTTGGATATTCAAAATACTTATTATATTTATTAGACGTAGCAAGGTTGATTCTTTGTTGCATAATATTATTTTCTAATAATTAATAAAAACATTACTTTTAAAGAGTTAAACACACAAAAATACCCCTGAGCGCAACAGAGGCTTTGTAAAAATCTATATTTTTACTGGTGATCAACCTTCATCAAGTCGTAATAATGTATGTGTATATATATATCATATTACTATTTTATTGTCAATATGACCAACACATGTATTCTTAAAGTAATATTACTAATGTCAGCTATATGATGAATAAATATGTAGAAAAATGTTAAATTTTAATGTAAAATCAAGGAATGCAACAAGTAGATACAATAAGTATTAAAGATCTAACAAATATAGCACATAATATGTATGGTAATCTGGTTAAGGCTGCAGTAGATATAGAAAATGAACTACTAATAATTAATCTTGAAATGCATGTTGATGGAGAGCAATTTTTATTAGAAAATGGATCTAGACAGAAAGATATATGGGGGATAAATTTGTATCCCGAAGAGTTTAATACTGATAAATTTGTAGAATTTGATTCTATGATAAATATTCGTCCTAGTCAAAATAACATATCACGGAATATTGAAGATGAAATGATTCGTAAAGCAATATTAGATTTAATTAAAAGGAAAATAACAAAATGAATAGATACACTATCAATTATAACTCATGGTCAAGAATGAGTATATTTGAACAGATGGGTAATATCTATAGTGAGATTAGTAGATCTTTTAAAGCAAAAAGAGATAATAATAAGGAATATGAGATTCTATCTGTAATTAGAGCAATAGAATTATTTGATGCTACAGTAGAAACTCTTATAAAGAAAAAATCAATAAGAGCAAAAGAAGTATTACGTTCTAAAGATCAATTCATTAGTAATTTGTTCAGTGAAAAATTTAATGATAAAGATGCACTAGAATTAGAAAAATATTTTATGCAATTTGCTATAGCAGCTAGAGTTAGAAAATAATTAATAATAGCCTCGCTTATTATATCTGAGTTTTATTAGAACAAGATTTAATTGTAAAATTATTGTTTATACAAATATATTTTTGACTATTTACAATATTATCTAAAGTATTCAGTTGTAAATCTGTATTAAAATTAGCTATATCTGATGGAGGTACATTTACAACAGGAGGTTTTGATATAGCAGAATAAAGAGAAAAACCTATCCATAATATGAATACTACAAATGTAAAAATTATAATAGTAAAAAACTTTTTCATAATTAGAATTTAGAATAAAATACTATTGCACTTAATTGGAACAGCCCAGGTGAACCGATAAAATTATTACTTAAATTATTGTTAGATACAGCAAAAGAAACATTGTAAACAGCAATCCTTTGGGGATACGCAGACAATGTTGCTAAGGCAGATAATAGATTCTGATATGTTCCTGACCCAGAAATATCTATAGGAAATGCAGATGCAAAAAATGGTGTTATTGCAATTTCTAATTGTGAATTAATATTGCTTGAAAAATCAATAGAATCAAGTTGCAGAGCATTATTCTGGAATATCTGATAAGTATTTCCAAATATGAATGCAGTATCCTGATTTTTAGGCAAAGAATCATTCACAGCAGCAGTATTTTTAGCTACTTTATTAGAATATACAGAATATGTTGAGTTAATAAGATTAATTCTGTTTTGCATCTGAACATTCATAGCTTTAATAGCAGTAATTTGATTATTCTCCTTTATCATATCAGTGGTTATAGGGTATATTATAAATGCAACAAATATAATAATAAGTACTATAGAAAAGCTCATATAATAATAAAGTACATACCTTTTATTATTAAAGCTATCTAAGAATAACTTTTTTTCTTTTTGATAATCAAAACTCTTCATTGTTTATTAATTACATTTGCAGATAAAGAAAAATTTATGTTGTTAATAGATTGTAAGCTAGAATTAGTAAGTTGTGGGATAATTACATTACTAAATTGTGATGAATCATTGGTAAAATTATTAGATAAATCTTGTAATTGAGCATACGTTACTGCAGTACCAGAAATAAGGAACTTATTAATATCTAAACTTACATTAGAGACAACTATACCTGATGGTATAAGATGTAATATATTATATAAAGTAGTACCAGTTTTTTCTCTAAATGTTTCCAATCTTGTTATTGTATTAATACTTTGCTGATATTTTGAAATCTTATTCACTTTGTTAACCATTGAAGAAGAACTCAGCTGTGACTGGAGAGACTCTGATTTGTGTGCAACACTAGCATATGTACTATCTAAAAATATTTTAAATATAAAAGCTATAATAACAAGAACCTCAACACCTATTAGAATATGTTTCCCTACTTTAAATACCCATGAATAAAAAATGTCAAAAGAGCCCACAGGACCTTCAACATTATGTAATAGATTTATATCTTCTTTGTGTCTGTATGCCATATTATTGAAAGATTAACATAAATATGGTAAAATTAAAAGTTGTGTTCTTTAATTATAAATAAATATGGGGATGATCGGTCTTGACAAGGAATTCTGTTATATAAATGGCAAGTAAAGATTTAGAAATCTTTTAAAAAATTTCTAAAAACACAAATGTAAACAATATAAAAAGTAAGGTTAGCACAGTAGTTAACTCTATATTTGCAAAACCTGCTTTCTATCTAAATGTTGCCTAAACAGTACATTTAGGATGAAATAGTAAACCTGCTTGAGTTTATTATTTTGTTTAAACAAAGATAAGCTAGATATTAAATTATGATACCTACGATTTAGTATGACATTAAGAACAGTATCAGGGTAATTATTGTTTGCTAATTTTTGAATAATTATCTTTAAAATTTTAAATTGGTAAACTTGTAATTCCATATATATAATAACTTCATTGGATGTGGGTTCGATCCCCACCATCTCCACCATATATTATTTATTATTGAATAATTACAATTTATTATTAAGATCTAATTAATACATAAATTGTTCCATATATACAGCACTTTCCTAACTATAATTTATGAATGTTTTACAATCACAATGTCTCCATCCTGAAGAATATAGTCGGCACCAACTATTTTTAAACAGCCATTTTCTTTGGCCCCAACCCAACCTTTATATTTGATAAAATCATCAAATGAAACAACCTCCATTTTTATAAAATTTTTTGTAAAATCAGTATGGATTACCCCAGCAGCATTAATAGCATTTGTTCCTCTAGTTACACTCCAAGCCCTTACTTCTTTTTCACCTTCAGTAAAAAATGTTTGTAGCCCAAGTTTTTCAAATGCAATATTTGATAATAAATCTACTCCTGATAATGAAATACCAATGTCAGATAAAAATTTATCCCTATCAAGTTTATCCATCTTAGACAATTCATACTCGAAAAGTATGTTTAGATAAATATTATTATCTTTATAATAAGCCTTATACTCTTCAATATTATATAACATTAAAAAAGGTTTATTTGTAAGGAAGTTAAATTCCTTTATTAAATCTTTTTGATCATCTCTAAGATTCATCTCTGTTAGCATAATACCTTTATCAAAATTATCTATAATAATATTAAATACTTCAATATACTTACTATTTGAAGGATCTTTCTTCATTGCCTTCTCAAATCTAAATCTGAGAGATTGAACTTTTTCAATATCTTTACATAAGAATTCATATCTTATAATTTCTATATCCCTTACAGGGTCAATACCATTCTCTACGTGTATGATATTATCATCTTTAAAATCTCTCACAACCTCGAGTATAAGATCCACTTCTCCAATATGTGATAAAAATTGGTTACCTAAACCTTCACCTTCGTGCGCCCCTTTTACTATCCCAGCTATATCAACAAAAGTAGCAGTAGCATTAACAATTTTATTTGATTTAGTTATTTCATTTATTTTATATAGCCTTTCATCATAAACATTAATAACCCCTATATTAGGATCAATAGTACAAAATGGAAAATTTTCTGCAGGCACTGAATTTTCTGTCAGAGCATTAAATAATGTTGATTTTCCGACATTTGGAAGGCCTACTATACCTATTCTTAAAGACATAAAGTTTTAATTTAAAATATATGTTTCACTAGACAATATTTTTTTTATCAAAATATTTGGGTAACCAAGACGCTCTAATAAATAATTTGATCCACCAACCTCAATAATATTTATATCTGTACTTTTATCTCCCAGTAAGGATATTATATCATCATAGGAAGTATATCCAGAAAAACTTAAACATTCAGCAATACCAGCTCTTATTTTATAAATTTTATTTTTATATAATATGTTAGTATGGTTTTTTGTTTTATATTCTAAAGTATCTTTAAGTGCTTTTTCTGTTAAGATTATAGCATTTTTTTTAAATACAATATTCTTTTTTAAATAATTGATCATACGTTCCCCTGAAGATATTATTATTTGTGACTGAAGGGTTCTTCTTTTATCTATTTTTGATAAAGATTTCTGTACTAACCTAAAGGATTTTGATATGTTATCTATATAATTAATATTATCTACAGATAAATCATATTTATATTTATGAGTATTTAGAAATTTGATAAATTTATCAAAAAATAAACCATCTATAAAGACTGGAATATTACTTATATCTTTAGACTTAAAGAATTTATCCAACTGAGAAAGTATATTAAAAATAGCTATAGGGGAAAAAACAGGAAATAGTATATTTCCTCCAGATGATATTGTTTTACCCAATATAGTATCAAATTTTATTATATCATCCTCACGGTCATACTTATCATTCATACTATAACATTGAATAATAACAGTGTCTCCTTTATTAATTTTTATACTGTCTTTCTTATATATATTTTTATTATTAGAATATAGATTACCCAATATAATCAAATTTTTACCTTCAATCATTAATTTAATAGAAATAGAACCTGGCATATGTCCAGAAAAAAATATTTGTAGAACTAAATCATCATAAATTACTCCTGATTTTTTATCTAAAAAATTAAACATAGAGAGTGATTTATTTATTGACACATTATCATACAACGTATAGTGCTTATTTTCTGAAATATTTTCTTTCTCTATTAAGGCAGCATTCTTAATTATATTATCATATAATTCTAATGTCTCTTTGGTGGAATATATTTCTCCATCAAATCCATCTTTTACAAATCTGGGAATTAAGCCTGTATCCTGTATATCAGCGCTAGATAGAAAGAGGAAATCTATTAGCTTTGGATCAAATGGAAACTTTTTAAATGGCATATTGGGATATATGACACCGCAATTTATAAGAATATTGTATTTCTGAGATTTTATATATATACAAGATATATTATCTTCAGGATCATAAAATGGCTGAACATTAATCATATTGTTTTTAATTTAATAAAATCATCTTTAGCCATTTTTAGAAGCTTCTCTCTATTATTTATATTTGGATTCTCAATAACTTTCATAAGTATAGTCTGTAGTTCCTTACCTATATCTATGCCCTTGCTATAACCTATTTTTATCAAATCATCACCATTTAATTTTAAATCCTTCAATGATAAATATCCATCCTTATCTCTAACTTTAGATATTCTTTTTTTTAGTTTATCTAAATTTGTAAAGTCATATTGAGATATTGGATTACCATGTTCATCAGCTTCTCTGAGTAAAAATAAGAGTTCCAAGGTTTCATCATTTTCAACCCTTCTTAAAAATCTCCTTATTGCAGAATCTGTCCATTTATCCTCATAATTAAAAAGATGTAAATATATAAGTTTGGATATAAGAGATATATCTTTTTTAGGAAATTTTAATCTTCTCAACATCTTATCAGCCATTTCTGCACCAATTTTTTCGTGACCAAAAAAATGCTCACCATTTTTAGTTTGAGGTTTGCCTATATCATGGAGTAAAGCAGCTAATCTAATTCTTTTGTCAGCCATATCCATTGATAGTAATATATGATGATATACATCTAATGAATGAAATTTATTCTGTTCAACCCCATAACAAAGGTTAATCTCAGGAAATATATAATCTAGTAATCCAGTATCACGAAGTAGTTCTATACCTCTACTTGGTTTATCAAATGAAAGCATTCTCATAAACTCATCACGAATCCTTTCCTTAGATACAGTCACTATTTTAGAAGCATTATTTTTAATTGATTTATAGGTATCTTCCTCAATATCAAAATGAAGTTGTACATAAAACCTTACAGCCCTAATAAGACGTAAAGGATCTTCATTAAATCTTAAATCAGGATCCCCTACACATCTAATAATTTTATTCTTTATATCTTTTTGCCCACCAAAAATGTCAATAAGATCATTTGATTGCATATTAAAAGCAATTGCATTCATAGTAAAATCTCTTCTCTTCAAATCTTCTTTAATATCTTTTATGAATACAACTTTTTCTGGGTGTCTTTGATCTTTATAATCAGATTCAGTCCTAAAAGTAGTAATTTCAAAGTTAAAACCTTTATAAATTACAAGTATTGTGCCAAATTTTTCTCCAAAAGCTATAGCATCCTTAAAAATTCTTTTTAAATCATCAGGAGTTGCATCTGTGGCTATATCATAATCGTGTAAGTCATTTTTATTCATTAATATATCTCTTATAGATCCACCGACAAGATAAGCTTGATACCCATTTTTAGAGAGTATATCCGAAATTTTTAATGCATCTTTAGAAATATTTCTATGAATATCTATCATCTATTTTTCAATTACAAAAGTATTATCTTTTAAGTCTATAACAATATATCCTCTATCTTCAATTTTTATGCGTAAGTTATCAGCCTCATTCCACTCTTTATTATCTCTATATTCTTTTCTTTCTAATAACATATTACTAATATCTTCAGGTACTTCTTCAGTCAGGAGATATTTATGCAAATCTAAAGATAACACCCTGTCAAAATCAAGTATAGTAGTAATTTTTGAAGAAGTATCCAAATTCTTATCTTTTATAACCTGCCACAATACATCAATCATACCAGGAGAGTCGACATTATTTTTAATTTTTTCTTCAAATTTATTTTTGTATTCTAAGCTTACCTTTTTATCTTTATCAAACAAAGATTTATTTAGCTTAATAAAATTATATATTCTAAATAAAGCATTTTGAGCTGATTGAAGAGATGAAAATGTAAAATTCAATTTTGTAGAATAATGAGATGTAAGGAATAGGTACCTTAATGATAAAGGATCAAAACCTTTACTTTCTATATCTTCAATGGTATATATATTTTCTAAACTCTTAGACATCTTCTCACCTTCAACAAGAAGCAATCCAGAATGTACCCAGAAATTTACAAATTTACTATCAAATGCAGACTCAGAGATAAGTTTCTCATTAAAATGATGGGGGAAAATTAAGTCATACCCCCCAGTATGTATATCAATATGATTACCAAGAAATTTATTCACAATAGCTGCACACTCAATATGCCACCCAGGGAATCCTCTTCCCCAAGGGCTGTCCCACTGCATTTCATGATTAGGATACTCAGTTTGCCATAACCTAAAATCTGCCTGATTCTTCTTTGTAGTATCTATTTTTACATCTTCTCTAGAAGCTATCTTCTGTTTATCTATATCTTGTCCTAATAATTTTTCATAATCCTTTATTTTTGATACATCGAAATAAACACCAGTATCTGTTTTATATACCAAGCCTTTTTTATCAAGTATTTGGATTATTTCTATTTGTTTATCTATGTTATCTGTTGCCTTAGATATTACTTGTGGCAACCTAACATTTACTTTATCTATTGAGGAATAAAAATATTTTGTATAGAAGTCTGCTATCTCATATGCACTTTTACCTTCTGATCTAGCCTTTTTATCAAGTTTATCTTCACCTGTATCAGAATCAGTGACAAGGTGTCCTACATCTGTAATATTCATAACATCTTCTATCTTGTAACCAACATATAATAAACACTTTTTTAATACATCAGATGCTATATATGTCCTTAAATTACCTATGGAAATATAATTATATACTGTAGGTCCACAAGTATATATTTTTAATGTATTATCTTTGATGGGATTTAATTCATGCAATCCAGTTTGTGTATCTTTAAGCTTAAATACCATAATCACTTCTTTTATCAATAGCTCTACCTATTGTATATGAATCAACGTATTCTAAATCAGAACCTGCTGGTAAACCAGATGCTAGTCTAGTAAAGTGTACGTTGTGTATATCTTTCAATAAATTCTTTATATATGTAGCTGTAGCATCACCCTCAACAGTAAAATTTGTTGCAAGTATTATTTCTATACTATCTTCTTCATTGATCGATTTTACTCTCCTTAAAAGATCTTTAATATATAAATCTTCTTCTTTGATATTACTTAAAGGCGATATTACCCCCCCAAGGACATGATACAGTCCTTTGTATGAATTAGATTTTTCTATTGATAATAAATCAGTAGTATTCTCTACAACACAGATTTGGTATTTATTACGTTTCGAATCAGAACAATAAACACAAGGATTCTTATCTTTATGTGTAATCATATGACAAATATTGCAATTTTCTATATTAAGATAAACATCGTTTAAGGCCTTCTCTAAGAAAGGAATATTATTTTTATTATATATATAAAAATACACCATTCTCAAAGCTGACTTTGCTCCAATACTTGGCATCTTTTCAAATTCTTTTTGTAATGATAAAATAGGATCTTGATCCATAATTCAAACACCCATAAAATTCTTTAGTTTTGATAGGTCCATATCTTTTGCCATATCTTTAGACATTTTCTTTTGAGCATCTTTATAAGCATCTTTTATATGAGATATAAGATCCATTTTTCTCTCCATACCAATAAGTATGTCATCTATAACTATATCTATAATCTCCCCTGTACCATTAAGATAAATCTTAACAAAACCTTTATTAGATTCACCCATAAATTTTTTACCTTCCATTTCCTTCTGCATCTTCTTAACCTCACCTTGAAGCTTCATTAAATCTCTAGCTTGTGAAAAAGGATTAGCCATAATTATTCCTCCAATAAAATAAATATAATATTTATGATATTAACATATATTTGTATATATTAAAAATATAAAAAGTTGAATATTAATAGTATTTTTATCGGATTTTTAGTCTTCTATATCGAAAACATCTTTAAGATCACTTTCACTTATAACAGTCTCCTCTGTACCATTAAGTGATGAATCATTTAATGGTGATAATATTGGAGTAACATCTTTCTGAACTTTGACATTAATTTTGAAGTTAATATTAAACATATTTTTCAAAATATTTACCATATGTTCCCTACTTTTCTCAACCATTAGCATATCTTTATAAAACTGGAATGGCACAATAATTGTAAAATTATTTTTATTAATCTCAAAAGAAGATCTCGATAAAAAACCACTCATATGATGATTAAAGGATTTAGTGCCTTCTATTATATCTATCCATCTTGACTTTATTACTTCTTCTAAGTTTTCATCTTGACCTTCTACATCATCTATATGATTTTTTTTCCTTCTGTCTTGCTTAGACATCAATGGTTTATCTACAGACTCATCAATGGGCTTTGATTGTACTCTAGTAGAATTATTGATCTTTAAGGCATTAATAACCTCTACAAGAGCAATTTCTAAGGATAATATAGGTAAAGAAGAAATTCGAAGATTGTCTAAAGCTTTTATAAGTATATTGATAATATTTACTATATCACCAGCTGAATAATTCGAAACATTTAATCCTGAGATATCATTATCCTCTTTAGTAACTTTATAAATCAGAACTTTTCTAAAAATATCCAATGAATCTTTTATGAAAGTAGCTATATTTATAGAACTTTTCTCTATCCTCTCTATCTCTGAGTCTATATTACCCTCAAATATATTATTCCATAGATCTAGAATTTCTCTCTCTCCTGACACGCCCAATATACTAAGTGCTTCTTCATACGGCATATCATCTCTAACATTAATGATTTTCTGCATATTAGTTAGAGAATCCCTAAAACTACCCTCTGATTTTGCAACTATCAAATCTCTAATTTCATCCTTTATTCTTAAATTTTCTTCCTTTATTATATAGTTCAGTTGTTTTAGAATATCTTCTCTACTTGCAGGATTAAAATCAAATCTTTGGCATCTTGACACTATGGTTTTAGGTACTTTATGAACTTCTGTAGTTGCTAAAATAAATACAACACTAGAAGGAGGCTCTTCTAATATTTTCAAAAGCCCATTAAAAGCTTCAGGGGTAAGCATATGAACTTCATCTATTATATATACTTTAAACCTACCCATAACTGGGGTGAAATAAGTCCTATTTCTTATATCCCTTATATCGTCAATCCCCCTGTTAGAAGCTGCATCAATTTCTATAAGATCTATAAATGATCCCTCTTGTATAGCCATACATTCACTACATTCTCCACAGATTTCTCCGTTTTGAGGATTACTACAATTTATAGCGTTCGCAAATATTCTTGCAATAGAGGTTTTGCCTAGACCACGAGGACCAAAAAATAGATATCCATTAGCTATATTATTTTTTAATACTTCATTTTGGAGCACTTTGACTATATGATCTTGACCTATTATATCTTTAAATTTTCTAGGTCTATATTTTTGGTACAGTATCTCTCTCCCCATTATTTATTTTAAAAAAATATCTAATTTTTTCTCTTCTTGGAAGTTCTTATGTAAATCCCTCACTACAATACTTTTATCATTTATTTCCTTATCCCCCATTATTAGGACTCTTGATACATTTATACTTGATGCAAAACCTAACTGTTTTGTTAAAGACCACGAGGTGGCAGTATTTACAATAACACTTTTCCCTTTATTTCTTAAAATATTTGCAATATATTTGTACTTAGAGATGGGAATCCCTTCAAACGTTGATATGAAGTAATCAATTTTGGTATCTATCTTAACTTCTTTATTAAATAAATCCAGTAATCCCAATATTACAACATCAGAAAATGCCGCTCCAACACCTTCTAATTTCTCTCCACCAAAAAGAGAAACTAAGTTTTCATACCTACCACCTCCAGCAATTGCTCTTTTAAATTGTAATGTTTTATCCCATATTTCGAATACAATACCAGTATAATAATCAAAACCTCTAACCATAGTAGGATCATAATGTAATATATCACCTATACCTAAATCAGTTGCCAATCTAAATAACGAGACCATAGTATCATCATTGCTATAATCTTTGTTTTCTAAAAAATCAAGTACCTTATTTAAATCTTTTTTATCTATTAATAAATTATTAAGATTTTCTTTAAATTCATTTTTAGGTAATTTTAAGTACCTATCTATTAAAGCAAAAAGAGCTTTACTATCATTAGTATATGATGATAAAATATTTTCCATAAAACCACGATTATTGATTCTAATTTCAAAATCTTTTTTATCAAATCCTAGCTTTTCAAGTATTGTTATAAAAATATCTATAATTTCTATCTCAGCCATAAGAGAAGGTTCCCCCAATATGTCTGCATTGTACTGCATAGATTCTCTAGATCTACCTTTTTGAGGATTCTCATTTCTAAATATAAGAGGTATCGAATATAACCTGATAGGTTTTTTAAAATCTGAAGATTTTGCAGCCATCATACGGGCTAAAGTTGGTGTCATTTCTGGTCTTAGTGATACCCTTCTTTCTCCTCTATCAAGAAATGTATATGATTCATCCCTAGCAATATTGTCTCCTGATTTAATCTCATATATAGATGATCTTTCTAGCGTTGGTCCATCATAAGGAAGGTATCCAAAACTCCTTGAGACTTCATGCATTACATCCAGTATATTTTCTCTTTTAAGGTAATCATCAGGATAAAAATCTCTAAATCCCTTTAGTGGTTTTAAATCAATTTTCATAATATTAATTAAAATTAAGTAACTTCATAGATTCTCGAACTTTAGACATAGTATTTTGAGCTTCATCCCTTGCTCTTAAGGTACCCTCTTTTAGAATATCATATAAATAATTATCCTTATTATTAAGTTCTAATCTTTTTTCTCGAATAGGACTAATAAATGCATCAATGGCATTAAATAATTTTTCCTTAACTTCTATGTCTCCAACCTGGCCTTTCTTATATCTATTTTCTAAATCTTTAATTTCTGATTTATTAGGATTAAATGCATTATGGTATATAAATACAGGATTGCCTTTAACCTCTCCTGGATCTGTAGAATGTATTCTTTTTGGATCGGTATACATTTGCATTATTTTTCTTTTTATATCTTGTGTTGTATCAGAAAAATTAATTGTATTGTTCATACTTTTGGACATTTTAGATTTCCCGTCAATACCAACTAATCTTGGGATTGTACCAAGTTTCAATGTAGGTACTTTTAATGTATCTCCATAAACACTATTAAATTTCTTCACTATTTCAATTGTTTGTTCAATATGTGGAGCTTGATCATCACCCACAGGTACCAAATCTGCATTAAAAATAGAGATATCTGCTGCCTGGCTAACTGGATATCCTAGAAATCCATATGGAATAGAATGTTTAAAAAGATCTTTTTTATCATAAAGTTCATTTTTAACTGTAGGGTTCCTCATTAATCTTGCAACACTAACAAGATTAGAAAAAAATATTGTTAATTCCGCAATCTGTGGAATCTGTGACTGCAGCACAAAAGTTACCTTTTTAGGATCGAGCCCAACTGCCAAATAATCTTTTAAAAGTTCTAAGATATTATCTCTTACTTTCAAAGGTGTATTAAAATTATCTGTTAACGCTTGTACATCAGCAATCAATACAAATGTGTCATATTCATTTTGAAATTCTAACCTTGATTTTAAAGATCCCACATAATGACCTATGTGAAGATTACCGGTTGGTCTATCTCCTGTAAGGATCCTTTTTTTTCTATTCATATGAAGATTATACAACAAAATAAATTACAGGGCTATTCATTATCTTAGATTTTAATTCATCATACTCTAAAATTTATACAACTATTTCTTTTTTTAATTCCTCAACAGATTTTTGAACAAGTTGGGAATATAAATCAAATCCTATTTTATTAATATTTCCATGTTGTTTTATACCTAATAGATTTCCTGCTCCCCTGATTTCCAAGTCTTTTACTGAAATATTAAAACCACTTCCTACGTGTTGATTTTGTACAAGTGCATTTAATCTCATAGCTATTTTATTATTATTTTTAAATATAGATTTTGGACATACAAGATAACAAAATGCGGGAATATCACTCCTCCCAACTCTTCCTCTAAATTGATATAATTGAGATAACCCAAATTTAAATGACTGATTTATAATAATGGTGTTCACATTAGGAAAATCAATGCCATTTTCAATTATTGAAGTTGAGATGAAAACATTAAATTTTTTTGATTTAAAATCTTCGATCACATCACTAAGTCCTTTCATCCCTCCATACCCTACTTTCATTGTCACATTAGGTAAAATATCTTGAAGTAATGATTTGATATTATTTAATGTTGAAATATTATTATGTAGAAAAAACACCTGTCCAGACCTTTTTATTTCATCTTCAATTATTTCTTTAAACCTTAGAATGTTAAAATCTATAATATTAGTTGTTATAGATTTCCTACCCAAAGGTGCAGTAGCTATAATACTAATGTCTCTAATACCTGAAAATGCAGAATACAATGTACGAGGAATAGGAGTAGCGCTCATTGCAAGATAATCAACATCACTCTTTATCTGTTTTAACTTTTCCTTTTGTTTAACTCCGAATCTCTGCTCTTCATCCACAATAATTAGTCCTAAATCTTTAAATTTTATCTTATTAGAAAAAACTTTATGCGTCCCAATGAGTATATCTATACTTCCATTCGATATACCATCATAAATACTTTTTAAATCCCTTGATGTGGTATGCCTAGTTATCTTTTTGATATTAATTGGGAATTTTTTGAATCTATTTAAAAATACATTATAGTGTTGATCAGCCAATATAGTTGTAGGTACAAGAATAATTACTTGTTTTCCATTGAATGTTACAATAAAACTTGCACGTGCTGCTATTTCAGTCTTTCCGAAACCTACATCTCCAACAATCAGTCTATCCATTACCTTATTTGAATATATATCATTGCGTACATCAATAATTGCAGATAATTGATCTTTCGTCTCAATATGTTCAAATTGAGATTCAAATTCAGACTCCCAAGTATTAGTTTTAGATATATCGGGTATTACTTTTTTAGCAATCATCCTCTGAGCATGAGTCATAATAATATCCATAGCAATCATTTCAATGTCTTTTTCTACCCTCTCTCTCAAATGCTTCCATTCTAGTGTGCCCAGTCTTGTAAGCTTAGGTTTTTTATCACTATCAGATATATACTTTGTAATCCTTTCTGATATTTCAAGAGGAATAAAAAGTTTGTCTCCTTGTGCATATTCAACTTCTATATATTCCTTATCACCGCTATCAGTTTTCCTCACTATAGTACCTCTATAGATTCCTATCCCATGATTTATATGTACTATATAATCACCTTCATATATCTTACCATCTAAAAAATCAGTAACAATCCTTTTACTCTTCTTAACTCTATATAGATTTAGATTGAATTCTCCATAAAGTTCTCTGTCTGTCAATACTGCAAATTTAGCTTTTTCAGACATAAATCCAGATGGGAATTCTATACTAGAAAAAACTATCTTTTCATTCTCCATAAAATCAGGTACAGGATTTTTAGAATTTATAATGAAATTATTAATACTACTTGGAATTATCAGTCTAAAATTAGAATTAGATATGGCAACTCTAGGAATATTTATATAATCAAATATTATGCAACTATCTTTATTACTAATATTGCTATAATTATTGAAATTTACTATATTTCCTGAAATAATATCTTTATTACTAGATAGGTATGTACCCTTATTTTTTGGTATATATATTTTATCTACCTTATATAGCACTCTAAATGTTAAATAATCTCTTGATGATATTTCATCTATATCATCACCAAAAAAACTTATTCTAAACATGGATTCTCCGGATAAATATATATCTATTCTATCCCCCGCTATAGTATATTGTCTTTCATTATCTATGATTGGAACCTTCTCAAAATCATTTAAAGATTCAAGTATATTAATAACATCGTTATATTTTAGATCAAAATCTATCTTAAAATATGAAGGATTGCTAGCACTATGATACATAGAAGTATACATGAAAGACATTTCAGGTATACAAGAATCAACCAATTTTACAAAAATATCAACAATATTAGGGTCTATCCCACTCACATTTATAACAGAATTTCCAGTATTATTAATACTACTAAGAAGATTTATAAAATTGGGATCACTTTTAAAAACTGATTTTATAATATCTAGATTATCGCTATCAAACATTAATCATTATTTTTAATTCTTTTAATATTCCAGTGAAAACTTTATCTTCTAGGATAGACAATTCCTCTTTAGAAAAATCTGATAATACATATTCTTTTCCTGGATTACCAGTCTCACCTTGACCATTCCTATTATTAATACCTATTCTTATGTTTAAAAATTCTTTTTGTTTGATTTTATCTACAACAGATAGTATTCCATTATGTCCTTTTGGAGTTTTTTTTGTAACTTTATATTGACCAAATTGTATATCTAAGTCATCATATATAACAATTAATGAAGAACTATCTATGTTATAAAAAGATACTGTATTAGAAATGCTTTCACCTGAATCATTCATAAATGTAAAAGGTTTTAAAAAAATATTATCTTTATATTTTATGTACTCACCATTAAACTTTTTTGAGTATTCCCATTGTAGACTAGATTCTTGAGATTTTAGATTAATAGAGTTCACAATATAGTCCAACAGAATAAATCCGACGTTATGCCTATTATTCATATATTCTTCTCCTGGATTACCCAATCCTACTATTAAATATTTCACCTTATTTAAATCTATTTAATATATTTTCTTGTATTATAAACATTTTCTCATTTTTATTTAAACTATCCTTGTGATCATAACCAAGAAGATGTAGCACAGCATGGATAAAAGTTCTATCCATTTCCTCCGCAAAGGTACACCCATATATTGTCGAGTTCTCTAAAACTACATCAGAAGAAATATATATTTCTCCTAAAAATACCGGATCATTGTATTCTAAAGATATAACATCAGTCTTACTATCTATTCCTCTATATTTTCTATTCAAATATTTTATCTCTTCTACAGAAACGAATTCTACACTAAATTCTTTTTTTTCTAGATTCAAATCATTTATTATATGGTTATATAATCTTGTAAAATGATTTTTTTTAAAAATCACATTCATAAAAATTTTCTAACAACATCACTTATTCTTCTACCATCAACTCTATTTGGAAAGTCTTTAGAAATTTGACTAATCACCTTACCCATATCTTGCATTTTAAAATCATTAATTTTTCCAATTTCCAATTTTACTATATCTTCCAACTCTTTATCTGATAATTGTTGAGGCATAAATTCATTAAGGAAGATAAGTTCTTTCTCTTCACTCTCTGCTAAATCTACATTATTAATATCTTTATATATTTTAATACTCTCTTCTCGCTGTTTTATATTTTTTGCTATTACTTGAAATACAAGATCATCAGAAGGAACATCCACATGTTTTAAAATAGTCTCATTTTTAATATCTGAAAGCAATAAACGAACAACAGACAGCTTAAAACTGTCTTTATTCTTCATGTAAATTTTCATATCATCTTGTAATTTTTGATACATGGTATATAAATATATTTTTATTTACATAGAAAAACCTTTCCCATATTTACTTCTAACCTTTCTCATGGCTCTATGATGTCTTGTTTTTCTTTTTTTAAATTCTCTTCTCAGAGCAGACTTTTCAACTGATGGTTTCTTGTAATAAGACCTATCCTTTACTTCCTCTATAACGCCATTACTTATAATTTCGCGCATAAACCTCTTCCATGCGGATTCAAAAACCTCATTATCTCTTACTATTATTGCCATAAAAATTCACCTCCTAATTTACTTTATCATTTATATTCTTTCCACTTACAAGATGTAAGTGTAAATGTTTGACCATTTGTAGTTTATCACCATTATTGACTACTATTTTAAAATTATCCAACCCCAAATCCTTAACAATTTTTTGTATAACTAAAGAAGACTTCCCCCATAAATCTTCCCTAACATCTTTTAAATTTACTACATGTTCTTTTGGAACTATTAACTTATGAATTTCTGCAGAAGGATGAATATCAGAAAATACTATATACTCTTTATCTTCATATAATACTTCTGCATCAATTTTTTTATTGACAATTTTACAAAAGACACAATCATCATGCATAATAATTATTCAGTACCAAAAAGAATCACACTGATAAAGTATACCATAAAAGAGAACCACAGACAAAAACTATCTTCAATAGGGGTTACAACATTTTAGATGATTTTAAAATTCACTAAATCATTTAATGTAACTAATACCATAAGAATAATAAAAAATGTTATACCTATAACAGATACATAATATAGAAATTTAGCATTTGGTTTAAATTTGAAAATACCTTCTAGTATCGCAAGTAAAACGTAGAATCCATCAAGAGGAGGTATTGGTAATAAATTCATTATTGATAGTGAAAGAGAAATAATACCAAATATAAATAGTAGTCCAGCTACCCCATCACTTTGGAATAAAATGTTTGTATACATATAAATACCTACAGGTCCTGCAACTTGTGTTGTTATTATAGAGCTGTTGTTGTGTATAACTGCTTGGTGTATAAGATACCCTAATCCAGTAAAAGTTAATTGCATCAAATCGTACGGAAATGTCACAATTGAAGAAATTTTAGAAATTGTGGTTGGAAACTCTATATGAGATATTTGGAGAAGAGATATTCCTACAGGCCCTGAGAATTTAGGATATATCTTTCTGTCTATTAAAGTCTTTTCCTGAACACCACCTAGTTGTACACCAAATAAATTTAGGGATTTTACAACTTGATATCTAAATGTTAGCAATCTCCCTTTATTATGATCAACTATCTTCTCAACTTGAATAGCATTATTTATTTTTTCACCATCAATAGAAAGTAGCATATAATTACTGGTCAGTTTATCTTTCAAAGCTGAGGATGTAGTATCTTTAGGCACTGCAGAGAATATTACATTATTAATATTGGTTCCAAAAGCAAAATTAAAATTAGGAATAATATTGGAATAATAAAATTTAAAATTAACAACAATGAGAAATATAAAAAGAAAAACCAGTGCAAGTAAAAAATTCATAAATGCTCCAGCAACAGTAATTAGAAATTTGGATAATGCTGATGCAACAGGTAAAGATCCTTCTTCTGTACTATTAAAATCATCATCACCAAGTAAACTAACATATCCTCCAAAAGGTAAAAGATTTATTTTATATTCTATACCATTCTTTTTTCTAGAATATATTTTTTTACCAAACCCAACAGCAAATGTTTTAACAACCACACCTCTTTTTCTAGCAACAAACATATGCCCCCATTCATGTATAATAACTAGGACACTTAAAAGTATTATAAATATGAAAAAAGTAATTATACCTGTAACCATAGAATCAAATCTCTAGTAAATCTTTCTTTTTATCTTCAAATATTTTCTCTATCTCAATATTCATCTCTTTAATCAGGCTATCTACATGTTCCACATCTCTATTATATTCATCTTCACTTATATTATTCTCTTCCTTATCTTTTTTTAAACCGTCAATATATTCTTTCCTTATACTCCTTAATGATACTTTCGCTGATTCAACTTTATTATTTAATATTTTGACAAAATCATTTCTCCTTTCTTCAGATAACGGAGGTAAAACTAATCTCACACTATCATCATTTTCTATTGGTGTGATACCAATATTAATATTTAAAATGGCATCCTTAATAGCAGATACATTATTCTTATCCCATGGTTGGATTAAAATTACATTAGATTCTGGTATTATAATTGTTGCAAGTTGAGAGATAGGCATATGAGATTCATATACATTTACCCTAATATCTTCGACTAAAGATGCACTTGCTTTACTTGTTCTTAATTTTTTTAACTCCGATATCAGAAAATCAATACTCTTATTCATCTTTGATCTTATCTCGTTAATATCCATACTCTTCCCCTATCTCTAATCTAGTGAATCTTTTTACTTTAATATTTTCACCTGTTTTTGATATTGCATTATTTATAAGATCAGCTATTTTGATCTTCTCATCCTTATAATAAGGTTGCTCAAGTAAACAAACTTGTACATAATATTTAGATAATCTTCCTTCCAGAATACTGTCTCTTACTTTTTCAGGTTTTGATTTGAAAGCTTTATCTGATTTTATAATCTCCACTTCTTTTTCTTTTACATTTGTAGGTACATCTTCTATAGATACATATAATGGATTCATACTTGCTACTTGGACTGCCAGGGTATGTGCAAGATCTTTAAAAACTTCAGTCCTTGCAACAAAATCTGTCTCACAATTAATCTCAACTAATGCACCTAACCTTCCATTTTGATGTATATATGATTCAATTAATCCTTCATGGGTAGTTCTATCACTTTTAGATCCAGCTTTTAGAATACCTTTTTTTCTAAGCAAATCTACAGCCTTTTCTATATCTCCGTCAGATTCTTCTAAAGCTTTACTACAGTCAACCATACCAGCACCAGTCATATTCCTCAATTGTTTTATACTTTCTAGATCAACCTTCATACTTTATTTTATATTTTCTACAATGTAATCTAATATAATATCTACAGATTTTATAGCATCATCATTTCCAGGAATAGGATAATCTACTATAGTAGGATCAGCATTAGTATCAACTAATGCTACAACAGGTATGGATAATTTCATGGCTTCTTTCATAGCAACTATTTCGTGTTTAACATCTATAACAAAAAGTGCTGCTGGTTTACCATTAAATCCTCTTATACCCTGATACAATAAATCTAACTTTGCTTTTTCTTTAGCTATTAACATTAATTCCAACTTAGTTCTATCTGTATCACCCTCTGTGAGAATCTTTTCATATTCATCCATTTTTTTAAGACTTAAACTCACAGTCTTAAAATTAGTAAGTAACCCCCCTGGCCATCTTTTATTAATATAATAATCTCCAGATATTTGAGCTTTTTCAGCTACTATATCTTGTATTTGTTCTTTAGTGCCTACAAACAAAATCTTCCCAGTTTCTTTTTTTTTCTTTAAGAAAGCAACAGCCTCATCAAGCATTATTAATGTTTTATCAAGATCAATAATATGAGAACCATTTGAAACTGTGTAAATATATGGTGCCATTTTAGGATTCCATCTTTTTACTTGATGTCCAAAATGAACACCAGAAGACATTAATTCTTTAACTGTTAATTTTTTCATAATAACTCCTTTATACTTCTACTCAACATCTGCCCTTATATTTAAGGGAAGGAATTTAAATTTGAGTATGCTTAATTTAATAGTCATTATTATAGCATAATGATTTTTATATAGAAAATAGTCTATAAAATCTTCATTTTTTCTCTATATCTTCAAGTTTATTTGCTATGAATTTACATTTAGGATAGTTTGAACAGCCATAAAATGTTTTACCTCTCCTATTTTTAAGTTCCACTATATTTCCAGTTTCACAATCTGGACATTTAATATCAAGGACCTTTTTCTTATTCTCATTTAAAGATTTAGTATATTTACAAGTTGGATAATTACTACATGCAATAAAATTTCCAAATCTACCTTTCTTAATAACTAACTCTGCCCCACACTGAGGACAATTCTCTCCTATCAATTTCTCTTCTTTTTCAGTATCTAAAGATCTCATACCCTTACACTCAGGGAATCTACTACAGCTTAGAAATTTACCATACTTACCTAACTTAATATACATTGGTGAACCACATTCTGGACATAATTCTGTAGATTCTCCAAGATTGGTAACATCTTTTTTTTCTATAACATCTTGACTGCTTTCTATTTTCTTGTTAAATGGTATATAAAAATCTGACACTACTTTAGTCCATTTTGATTTACCATTTGCTATATCATCAAGCTTATCTTCTATATCAGAAGTAAAATTAGTGTCTACTATATCAGTAAAATATTTTGATAAAAAATTACTTACAACTATACCTACATCAGTAGGTATAAAATACTTTTCTTTCCTATCAATATACCCCCTAGAAATTAAAGTTGATATTATAGAAGAATATGTAGAAGGTCTTCCTACACCGCAGGATTCTAATATTTTAACCAATGATGCATCATTATATCTTGGAGGAGGTTCAGTAAAATGCTGATCAGCATTGGTTTTTTTCATTTCAAGACTCTTTATGTCTTTTTTATCATCAATATTGAATTCTTGATCTTGTAAATCTTTATTCTCTTCTTTCTTATTGAAAATCTGATACCCTTTAAAAACATTGTGTGAAATATTTAGGGCAAAGGTATAATTATTTTCCTTACCTTGAACAACAATTAATACTTTTTTATTTTCATATAATGCAGGAGTCATTTGACTAGACAAAGCTCTTTCCCAAATTAACTTATATAATCTGTAAAAATCTTTATCAACATACTTTTGTATTGATTCGGGAGTCTTATCTATATAAGCTGGCCTTATAGCTTCATGTGCCTCTTGAGCAAGCTTGCTTTTTGTTTTATATATATTTTTCCTATCTGGAAGATAAGCTTTATCATAATTTTTATTGATATACCCTCTAATATTGTCTACTGCTACCTCAGCCATAGATACTGAATCGGTTCTCATATATGTAATAAGTCCAACATTATCAGCACCTAATGATACCCCTTCATATAATTTTTGAGCTATAGACATGGTTTTCTTTGAAGAGAAACCAAGTCTTCTATTAGCATCTTGTTGTAGAGTAGATGTAGTATATGGAGGTATTGGATATTTTTTTGTTTCTGTTTTTTGTATAGAATCAATTTCTGCATTACCAGATTTTATATCCTTACTAATATTATCAGACTCTTCTTTACTTTTGATCTCAAAATTATTTTTATTAATCTTTACAAGATCAAAGTCATACTCTATATTATTAATCAAGAAAACTCCTACTATATTCCAGTACTCCTGTGATACAAAGTTATTTCTTTCTTCTTCTCTATCAACAATAATTTTCAAGGCTACTGATTGAACCCTTCCTGCTGAAAGTCCATATCTTATCTTTGACCATAGAAGAGGAGATAATTTATAGCCCACAATTCTATCGAGAACTCTGCGTGCCTGCTGAGCATCTACAAGATTCATATTTAGTACTGTAGGATTGTGAATAGCATTTTCTAGAGCACTTTGTGTTATCTCGTGGAATGCAATTCTTTTTACTAAAGTAGGATTTTTCAGTGCTAGTGAGTTCAATACATGCCATCCTATGGCTTCCCCTTCTCGATCAGGATCTGTTGCTATATATATAGTATCTGCAACTTTTGCTTCCTTCTTTATTTCCTTCAACAAATTACTCTTGTCTTTAAGGATCACATAATCAGGTTTGAAATTATCTTCTACTTGTATACCAAATTTGCTCTTTGGAAGATCTTCTACATGCCCTTTAGTAGCAATTATAGAATAATCTTTTGAAAGAAATTTAGATATTGTTTTCGCTTTTGTTGGAGATTCAACAATTATTAATTTTTTAGACATTTTTTTATTTTTTTAAATATACACCAAAATACCAATTCATGAAATTTTTTACAACTTCTGCAGCATAAGTACTCAGACCTCCGTTTTCTTCAAAAACAACAACAGCTATCTGAGGATTCTTATATGGAGCAAAAGATGCCATCCATGAGTGAGAATGACTATATCTATCAGAAGTATTACTAATAATTTCATTCCCAAACTGAGCTGTACCACTCTTACCCGCATTATCAGCTATCACACTCTTTGCAGCTATATCTATACCGTTCTGTACAGCTTGTTCCATACCATATTTTATCACATTCAAATTGTTGGTAGATACAAAGCCTCTCCTTACTACCTGTGGAGCATAATTTTTAACAACTTTCCCTTGTTGATTATATATAGCTTTAACAATTCTTGGCTTGTATAGTGTACCACCATTAGCAATAGCACTTATCCAGTTTACAACTTGTATTGGTGTAACCTCTGTATAACCTTGACCTATTGCGGCATTGAGTAAATCACCTGGATACCATGCTTGCCCCGTAATAGCTAATTTAGTTTTAGGATCAGAAATTATACCAGATAATTCTCCTGGTAATTGTATACCAGTAGTTTTACCAAGACCAAATAATTGTTCGAATTTTACAAACCTCTGAATCCCTAGTTTTATTGAAGCTTTAAAAGCGAAAACATTGATTGAAAATTGCAAGCATTTAGCTATATTGGCAGTTCCCCAGTTTATTTTTGCATAATTTTCAAACAATGTTCCATCATATAAAAAGGTTCCAGGAACAGTAAATGTAGTATTAGGAGTTAGAACATTATCTTGTAATGCAGCCGAAAGAAGTATTGTCTTCATTATAGAGCCTACTGGTTGCTGCTCAGAAATTGCTCTGTTTAAAAGCGGATCCATAGGATTATTAAGAAGAACATTGTATGCAGCATTACTAATCCCTGCACCTTCAAAAGCATTATTGTTAAAAGTAGGATAACTAACCATTGCCAAAATTCCGCCAGTATTTACATTTTCTACAACACCAACAGCACCTGTAACATGATTAGGATCAGTTTTGATACTTTGGATAAGTAAAGATTGCATTTCTTTTTGAATGGTACTGCTAATATTTAATTGAACATTGTCTCCAGCTACTGGTTTTTTTTCTCCATAACTTGAAACAATTTGCCCATAAGTATTAACCTCTTTTAACTGAATTCCATCTTGCCCCATGAGATATTTATTGAATGATTGTTCTATCCCATATCTTCCTACTATATCGTATGGAGTTAAATTTGGATTAGATAAAAGCTCTTGTTCAGTAACGGGTCCTGTATACCCTATTATATGTGACAACAAATTATTATATTTAAATTTAACTACAGGAACTTCCTTTATTATGAATGCATTTAATGCAGTATTTGAACTAATTAATATTTCATTTTTACTAGATAAACCATTATATATAGGTATTTCAATTTCATTATTTTTTTTACCATTATGAACAATATTTGTTATCTTTTTAACAGACATATTCAATATAGGTGCTATTTTATTGATATCATTTTTTATTTGCGTATTACTTAAATTATTTATATCAAGATAAAGTTGATATGTAGGAACATTGAAAGAAAGTTGTGTCATATTCCTACTTAATATTACCCCCCTATTTGCAACTATAGGACTTTTTATAATTCTATTTTGAAAGGCTAAATTCTGAAATTTATTATGCTCAATAATTGATATATAAAAAACACCAAGAATAAAAATCAAGATAATTACAAATATAAAAGAACCCATGAATTTTAACAATAAAGATTTATTTACTTTATCTTTATCTTCATCAGTAGGTAGGTTATTAAAATCATCTAATTCAAAATCATCCATAATTTACTAATTAATATTAATTTTCAAGCCATTATTGTTGTTATAATATAATTTATAAAGGAATATAAACAAAGAATCTAATACGCTTGAAATAATAACAGAAATCAAAAACAAAACAATATATTTAGTATTATTTCTAAGTATTATAATACCATATAAATATACCCACAGAAAAATATTATATATAAAAGATATAATTAAAATAGAAATAAAGCTCAAATTGGTATCTTTTTTAAACAATTTATTCAATTCCAATATAAGTATTGGTAAAAGTAATAAAATTGAAGTAATACCCAAAGGATTAATAAAAACTATATCTGTAACTATTCCAACAAAAAAAAGAAAATATATAATAAAATTTTGATCTTTTTGATATAGAATAAAGTATAATATTGTATATATATATATTATATCAAAAAATAAAAATGGGTATATTATCATTTGATTTAATCCTATGATAAAAAACATTAATATTATTATAGTAAATATATAAACACCTTTTTTCATGTTACTGATTGTCCATTATAAAGACATACTGGAGATCATAAATATTTATTGCATTATCAACACTTATAGCCTTAAATGTACTACTTTTATTGTTTGAAACATAACTGACATACCCAGTTATTAGATTCTGAGGGAAAGTTCCATCTATTCCAGAAGTTACAACACTATCTCCAATTTTAACATTATCAAGCTGTGTTACATCTTGAAGAATCAAAGAGCTAGATAGGCTTCCCGTTAGGATAGCATTAACTTTATTTACAATTACAGGAATAGATAAATTTACATTTGATATCAAAATAACCTTAGAATAGTTACTATATGTATAGATTACTTTACCCAGAAGAAAATTTTTATATACAACAGCATCACCTACTTTCACACCTTGATTACTTCCACTCCCAACATATATATAACCTAATGTATTTATAGGTCCATAATAAAGTATCCTCGATAATGTATATCTATAATTTGTATTAAAATATTTTTTATTTAATTGATCCTTTAAAATCTTATTCTCAGATTTATAAATATTTAGATTAGCTAATTCAGATTTATAATTATATATTTTCCTCTCTAAAATAGTATTACTATATTCAATATTATTTATGTTATTTATATTATAGAAAAACCCTCCAATATTGGATGAAAAAGAAAATATATCCGATTTAATAGGTATAAATATCCCACTTGTAAGATTAGAAAGTGCTGGAACTTTGATACTTATTATAATAAGAACTATTGCTATTGCAAAAAGTATAGATATTTTTTTTAATATGTTGGACGTTTTTGTACTTTTTTTAAAACTAACCATAATTTAGATTTATAAGAATTCTTCAGAATCTGAATAAGAGATATTCTCAAGAAGACTTAAGTCTTCTAAAATTTTTGAAGCTCCTAATACTACACTAGATAAAGGATCATCAGCTATCATTATTGGTATTTTTAACTTTTCTAGAAATAATTTATTAATTCCAGAAATCTGGGCACCTCCTCCAGTAAGATATATCCCATTATTTGTAATATCTGAAATAAGTTCAGGAGGTGTCTCCTCTAAAGCTTCAGAAATAGCTTCAATAATAATATTAAGCGAATTAGACATTGCTTCCCTTATTTCAACTTCAGATATTTTTATAACTTTAGGGAGACCTAACAATATATCTCGACCCTTTATCTCCATACTTTTATTATCCTTCCTGGGATAAGCATTACCCAACTTTATTTTAATTTCTTCAGCTGTCCTCTCTCCTATTAATAAGTTGTACTTTGATCTAATATAATTAACTATATCTACTGTCATCTCATCTCCCGCCACCCTAATTGATTTATCAACAACTATACCTCCCAATGATATTACAGCAATATCTGAAGTACCTCCCCCTATATCTACAATTAATGATCCCAATGGTTCTGTTACAGGAACATTTATACCAACTGCAGCTGCCATGGGCTCTTCTATTAAATATACCTTCCTAGCTCCAGCAGATATAGCAGCATCAATAACAGCCTTTTTTTCTACTTCAGTTATAGCTGAAGGTATACCTATAACAACCCTTGGCCTAGGTATCTTAAAAAATTTAGGAGAATCTTTATGAACTTTCTCTATAAAATATTTTATCATCTCTCTGGTGGCATCAAAATCTGATATCACCCCATCCTTCAAAGGTCTTATAGCTACAATAGATGCAGGTGTTCTACCCAACATTTTTTGAGCTTCAGATCCTACCGCTAGCACTGTTTTAGTTTTTGAATTGAAAGCTACAACTGATGGTTCAGATATTGTAACACCCTGATTCCTAACACAAACTAGTGTGTTTGCAGTACCAAGATCGATACCTATATCATAAGTAAACATATTCCAAAATGGATCAGAAAATGCCATAATCCTCTATATCTTGTAAATTAAATATGGTTTATTTTAACACTAAAAATGGCTTAAAACAAATAAATGTTAATTAAGATACTTACAAAAACAAAATTAAAGATTGAAAAACCACTTATATACTCTTCTGAGAGAAATATTCCTATTGGTAAAGTAGTCGAAATCCCATTAGGATTAAAAAGGACAACAGGCATAGTAGTTGATAATGTAAAGGATGCAAATATTGATATAAACTTTACTATAAAAAATATAATTGAAGATACAAAAAATCATTATATTGATCTTAATTTATTAGAATTAAAACTTATTAAACACATTATCACTTACTACAATGCTTCCATCAATAATACCATTTCTCCTTTTATTACAATAAAAACTAAGGAAAACAATACTAAAAATACTGTTATTAAAAAAATGATAATCCCCAAAGAAAAACTACCAGTCAATAAAGAACAAATGAATGCTATTAATAAAATATCAAATGGACAAGATAATGAATATATATTATTTGGTATCACTGGATCAGGTAAAACACATGTGTATATAAAATTAATTGAAGAACAAATTAACAAGGGAAATCAAGTATTGATACTTTTACCTGATATAGCTATTACATCTCAATTTTATACAAGACTAAAAGCTTTTTTTGATAAAGAGATAATTTCAATCATGCATAGCAAAATTACAAAAAGGGACAAGACACTTGAAAATAATTTAATTCGAACTGGAGAAAAAAAAATAATTATAGGTGCTCGTTCAGCATTATTTTCGAGATTTAAAAATTTAGGATTAATAATTATTGATGAATTTCACGACAACAGTTATAAACAAGATCAAGATCCAAGATATAATGCTATTAATCTAGCAAGATTTATAGCAAAAGAACAGAAGATTAAATTACTACTTGGTAGTGCCACACCAAAGATAGATATATATTATAAAATGCTTAAAGAAGGTCATACCATAGTTAGATTAGATAAAAAGATATCAGACTATAAATTTAAAAATAATATACATACAAAAATTGTTGATTTAAATGAGGATAAAATAAATAGTAAAAAAATAATAATATCAAGAGTACTTAAAAAAAGTATAGAGAAGACTCTAAATAATAATAAAAAAATCATATTATATATCAATAGGAGAGGTTACTCCAATCTGTATGTATGTAATAATTGTGGTCATATAGAAAAATGTCCTAGGTGTGATATACCATTAACAGTACATCAAAATGGCAATACAACATTCTTAAGTTGTCACCACTGTGACTACAAAAAATATATAAATACTGAAAATCCCATATGTGATATATGTAAAAAGGGAAAATTAAAATTCTATGGTATAGGTACTCAACTTGTTAAGGAGGAAATTGACAAACTATTTAAGGAAAAGAACCTTCATATTGAAATATTAGATAAAGATTCTACTTCTGGTAATAGTGATCAACACTTAGAGATTTATAATAAATTATCTGATAAAAATATCAATATTATTATAGGGACACAATTAATTACTACAGGATGGGACTTTTATAACGTTGGTTTAATAGGTATTATTTTGGCTGATATAGAATTTGTATTTCCAGATTATAGCTCAGTTGAAAAAGCTTACCAGACAATAATCCAAGTAATAGGAAGAGGTGGGAGAGAAGATAATTCGGCTGATATAGTAATACAAACTATGGATATTAAAAATAAAATATTACAGTTTGCCCTAAATAATAATTTTAGTAAATTCTTTGATGAAGAAATTACAATAAGAAGACAGTTAAATTACCCACCCTTCTCTAACTTAATAAAAATTATTGTAAAAGGTAAAAATGAGAAAACAGTATTCACAAGAGCAAAAAAAATATATGATGAAATTAGTAATACCAATATGGTTGGTATAAAAATATACCCACCAATTGAAGCTATTCCATATAAAATTAATTATGTATATAGATTAAATATAATAATAAAAGCTAATAAAAATATAAAAAATATAAAGACTTTCTTGAGGAATAGATATAAACAAAACAAGGATTTAAGTATAGATATAGATCCTTCAGTTTTGTTGTAATGAAGAGTTTAATGTTCTATAACACCTCATACAAACTTTAATATTAACCTTATTATTCTCAGCAGTATCAATATTAAGAACTCTTAAATTAGGAAATATCTTCCTTTTTGTTTTAGGTGCTCTTTTAGCCCACTTACCTGAATGTTTGTGGCTAATATTATTTATAACTGTAACTCCTTTGTTGCATAAATCACAAGATCTAGACATGATTAAAAATGGTATTAATTTAATAACACACCCTGTATGATATAATAAAATAAGTTTTTATGCAAATATCACGTAATGATTATAAATTTGATAATTTTAGGTATTATAATTATCTTTAGTATTTCATTTCATGAATTTTCTCATGGTTATGTTGCACATCTTTTAGGTGATGATACAGCCAAAAATAATGGTAGGTTAACGCTAGATCCTACAAAACATATAACATTAATGGGATTACTAGTAATGATACTTACTCAATTTAGATTTGGATGGGGGAATCCTACACCTATAAATCTAAATAATCTTAAAAATCCATATAGAGATAATCTTATTATTGCAATTGCCGGACCTATTTCGAATATAGTATTATCTATTATATCTATACTTATATTACAAGGACTACCACTATTACAATTGTCTAGCAGTATCAATTTAAAACTTGGAGGAGTATTTATAGATGCAGCTATAATTAATATAGGACTAGCGCTATTTAATCTTATTCCTATACCTCCTCTTGATGGAAGCCACATATTTAAAGTGATTTTTAAGCATCATTATCATATAGTAGATACAATTGATAAATATGCCATATTTATCCTTATATTCAGTATATTACCAATATTCCCAATAAATGGGAATTTAGAATCTATAATACAAATAGTACTACTACCTTTAATTAGTTATATTTTCAATTTCATAATAACTATAATTTGAATCCACTAGTTTATTTGCTATAATAAGTATTAGCCCATCTAGCATAAGGTAAAAACTGATTTAACATAATATAAAATAATAACTATATCAGTATAACTCTTATGATTTATACTTGCGTTACAATACTTGTTTTTTTTGAAATCAAGTTTTAAAGCTAGATGGGTCAAGGTTGAAAAAGAATATCTTTTTATATAGAATGCAAGCATTACTAAATATATTTAGTATGGCAAATATAAAGCCTTCTTAGCTCAGTGGTAGAGCAGCTGTTTTGTAAACAGCAGGTCGTCAGTTCGACCCTGACAGAAGGCTGATAGCATTATGCAGAGATGGCGGAGTGGACAATCGCGGCTGACTGTAAATCAGTTGCCGTTACGGCTACGAAGGTTCGAATCCTTCTCTCTGCATATGCCTAGATAGCTCAGTGGTAGAGCATTCCCATGGTAAGGGAAAGACCAGCGGTTCAAGTCCGCTTCTAGGCTGAGAAATAACAACATAATTTAAACAAATAATATTTTATAAAATAATATGGCTAAAAAAGATAACAGAAGGTATATTTTTCTACAATGTACCATATGTAAAAATAAAAACTATACTTCTAAGAAGAATTATACTAATAATAAGGAAAGGTTAGAATTAAATAAATTTTGTAATACTTGTAAAAAGCATACTTTACATAAAGAAGTAAAATAAATTTATAGAGGTTCATAGTTTAATGGTAAAATATTGGTCTCCAAAACCATTGATGTGGGTTCGATCCCCACTGAACCTGTTGATTGATTATATGATAAAATTTTGATATTATCCTTAGGGTATAATAATGAATATATTCAAATTTTTAAAGGGAGTAAATACAGAACTAAAAAATACTAGGTGGTATACAGGAAAAGAGTTATATAATTCAACCATGATGGTTATATTAATAGCAGTAATTCTTAGCTTGTTTCTTTTTGGTATAGATATACTGTTTCAGAAATTATTGGTTTTAATATTCTAAATACATATTATGGATAAGATAAAAATAAAAAAGAATAAACAAAAAAACACTGAAAATATGAAGTGGTATGCCATCAATGTTTTTACTGGACATGAAAATAAGATTTCTATATTAATCAAGCAAAGAGCAGAAACAGCAGGTGTAGACAGATATTTGGATGAAATAGTTATTCCTACTCAGAATAAAACTGTAATAGCAGATGGCAAAAAGAGAAAGATAAAAGAGAAAATACTTCCTGGGTATATATTAATTAGAATGGAACTTAATAGAGAGACTTGGCCAATAATAAGAGATACTGAGGGAGTTACTGGTTTTGTAGGACCAACAAGTGCTACACCTACACCACTAAACGATAATGAAGTCAATGCAATATTGAAATTCATGGAACTTGATACTCCTGCAATACAAACATCATTTAATGTTGGAGATAGTGTAACAGTTACAGATGGTGCTTTTAAAGATTTTAATGGGAAAATAAGTGATATAAGTGAAGAAAAAAGCAAAGTAAAAATACTTATTTCAATATTCGGAAGAGAAACACCTGTAGAATTAGATTTAATGCAAATAAAATTAATATAATGGCTAAGAAATTAATTACACAAATAAAATTACAAATAAAGGCTGGACAAGCAAACCCTGCTCCTCCTATAGGACCTGCTCTAGGACAACATGGTATAAATATTATGGATTTTTGTAACCAATTCAATAATCAAACTAAAGATAAAGGTGAATTAATTTTTCCAGTAGTTATAGATGTATTTGAAGACAGATCATTCTCATTTATTATAAAAACCCCTCCTACCGCTATTTTAATAAAAATGGCATTAAATATACCAAAAGGATCAAGCCAATCATTAAAAGAAAAGGTTGGTAAATTAACGCAATCACAGATTGAAGATATAGCAAAGACTAAAATGCCAGACCTTAATACTAATAATTTAGATGCAGCTAAAAAAATTATTATAGGAACAGCAAGAAATATGGGAGTAGAAGTATCTGAAAATTAAAAACTATGAAAAGAGGTAAGAAATATAAAAAAATTATAGAAAAAATGGATAATAATATATCTTTTAATAATTCTTTTGAAGAAGTAAAAAAATTGTCTTTATCCAAATTTCCAGGATCTGTAGAAATACACATAGCATTAAACATAAATCAAAAAAATACAAAACAGGTATTAAGAGGAAGTGTGAACTATAAAAACAAAGTTGGTGAGAAAAAAAGGGTTCTTTTATTAACAGATTCAAAAGATATAAAACCTGAAACTGCAAAAAAATATGATTACATAGGACTTGAAGAATATATAGATAAGATTAATCAAGGATGGTCGGATTTTGATGTTATAATAGCTACACCTAATGTAATGTCCAAAATAGCAGTTTTAGGAAAAATATTAGGGCCAAAGGATCTTATGCCTAATCCAAAAAAAGGTACAATTACAGACAATATAGATGAAGCTATAAATAGTTATATGGGCGGGAAATTTGATTATAAATCAGACCAAACAGGTGTAATACACACTATCATAGGAAATGTAAATAATACAAAAGAAGAACTTCTAGAAAATACTTTATTGTTGATAAAATCGATAATAAGTGTTGTACAAAAACCAGAGAATACAATATTTAAAAGTATATATATATGTCCAACCATGGGGCCATCCATAAAAATAAAGTCAGAAGAGTTAATTACTAGATTATAATCCTTGCTATTTTTTTTATTTTGTTATATTATCCTATTGACATCTATCTTGAAACTCTAAAATAAATTTCTTAATCATGCATTTTACTAATTTTCTTATTTCTTATAATTACAATATATGAAAGAACAGTATTCTTTACAGAACTTAGATTCAAAAAGTTTAGCAGATTTACGTATAATTGCTGAAAAAGAAAAACTCACTGATTTTCAAGAACTAAACAAAAGAGATCTTATATTTAAGATACTAAAAGATGTAGATAAAGATGAAGCTATAAGTGTTGAAGGTATATTAGAGATCATAAATGATGGTGTTAGAGGAGTACTTAGATCATACACATTGCTACCAAATGAGAATGATGTTTATGTCTCTGGTTCTCAAATAAAGAAATTTGATTTAAGACAAGGTGATTATATTGTTGGAAAAGCTAGATTACCTAAGGAAAATGAACGGTATCTAGGTTTATTAAAAATTGATAAAATAAACTCTAGAGAACCTGATAATGCAGCAAAAAGGATAGCATTTGAAAGACTTACTCCAATATTTCCATTAGAACAAATAAAACTAGAAATAGGTCAATTCCCTATTTCTAATAGGGTAATAGATCTTTTATCTCCAATTGGCAAAGGACAAAGAGGTATGATTGTATCCCCACCAAAGTCTGGTAAGACAACATTATTAAAAGATATAGCAGATGGTATAACACATAATCACCCAGAAATACATCTGATGATTTTACTGATAGGAGAGAGACCTGAAGAAGTTACAGATATACGTAAATCTACAAAAGGAGAAGTATATGCTTCTAATTTTGATGATCTACCAGAAAATCAGATTAAAGTTGCAGAAATAGCACTTGGTCGAGCAAAAAGATTAGTAGAAGAAGGCAATGATGTAGTTATATTAATGGATAGCCTTACAAGACTCGCTAGAGCCTATAACATAATAGTACCCCCATCCGGGAGAACTTTGTCTGGTGGGTTTGATCCAGTAGCATTATATCCTCCCAAAAGGTTCTTTGGTTCTGCAAGAAATTTAGAAGAATTTGGCAGCCTCACCATAATAGCTACTGCACTTATTGATACTGGAAGTAGAATGGATGATTTGGTATTTGAAGAATTTAAAGGCACAGGGAATATGGAATTACATCTAGATAGAAGATTAGCTGATAGAAGACTTTATCCAGCAATAGAGATAGTTAAATCAGGAACTAGACATGAAGAAAAATTACTAGACTCAGAAGTTTTAAGTCAATCTTGGAGAATAAGAAAAATGTTAGACACATTGAAAAATAATGGAGAAAATTATGAGTTATTATTAGATAGACTAAAAAAGACAAAAAATAATAGCGATTTCTTAGCAACTTTAACTGAAAGTATATAATAATTCCACAAAAACAGTATAAATTCAATTATTTATCAATATACTAACATAGACTGATAATAATCCATATCATTAGTTATCAATACATATTACATATCTGATAAAATTATTTCTTTAACTTGCCATGCCAACCCATTGAGTTGTGGTTACTTAACTCATATTCTACAATTTCTGATTTACTGAACCATAATTTTATCTCTGTCCTTGCATCATCTACTGAACTTGATGCATGAATCAAATTATAGAATGGACGATTATGTTTATTGGAGACTTCTCCACTATCCCAAGTATAATCACCCCTGATTGTTCCGGGAGCTGATTCTGATGGATTTGTAGCACCAACCATTTTTCTAACTAATTTAACTGATCCAGGACCTTCCAATACAATAGCTAGAACTGGACCGAATGTAAGGTATTCAACATTCCAAGATTTAATTACTTCACCTATTTTTTGAGGATCTAATGTATTGAAAACTTGTTTAATATCAATACCATTATCTGTATACTCTTTTATAACCCTATTTCCAACATTTAGTAGCCATTCTTCACTAGATGGATAATGTTTTGTCGCAACATCTATAGAAGGAATAATAAATTTCATACCAACAACTTTCAAACCTACTCTCTCAAATCTACTTATTATTTCTCCAATTAATCCCCTAGCTACTCCATCGTGCTTTATTAAAACTAATGTTTGTTCGTATTTAATCATAATATAGATAATTGTAAATAAAATAACAGGCTAATTTTATCAAAATATAATTTGATTATCAATAAAACATTTTAAAAATAAGTAATTTTTATGTATAATATAGCTAAATTATATCCCTGTAGCTCAGCTGGATAGAGTGTCTCGGTCCTAACGAGAAGGTCGTAGGTTCGAATCCTATCAGGGATGTGTTTTTATAATGAAAACGGCAATATAGAATTATTCTGTATTAGATCTATAATATATATTAAATTATGTTTGCTAGTAGATTGAGTTTCAACTACTAAATAATTACCGTTGGTAGATATATAATATGTTCCATTAATATTATTAACAATAGTATCAGTAACAGTAGAACTTTCAGTTTCAAAGAAGAGAGAATAGCTGTTTAAATTATTTAACAAAGTTGATTCGTGAGAAACACTATGAGATTGATTAATATTTTTATTTTCCTCTTCATAGAATATATATCCACCTATCGGATACCACATTATATTATATAAATATTTCAAATTATTATTAAGGATAATATAATGTTTATTTGCTAAATAATATTCTTGTAGAGTGTTTCCAGAATCTAATAGTAAATAATTACTATTGGGAGAGAATTTTATTATTTTAACATTATTATTTATCTGATAAAGCTTATTTGATTTTATATTCAATATATAATTTCCTAAAGAAGTTGTAATCCCTAAAAATTTATTATTATTATCTACTATAAGAGCTTTAGCATCTCCAGTAAGATTGGTTAAAAGGATCTTATTTGTACCATCCAAATTAGAAGTATAAATAAGAGATGAGTCTAATGTTTTGGTAATAGTTTGGGTAATAGCATAAACTATACCTCCATTATATAAAGCATATGGGATAATATTTTTACCAGAATTTATTGCAATGACAATAATTTGTCCAGTATTTATATTTAAAGTAGCCAATAAACTATTATTTTCTAATATTAAAGTGTTACTATTTGCCCATTTCATATTCTGTATCGTTAAAGAACTCAAAAGTGTACTCATAGGAGTCATTGTGGAATTAGATACAGAATACAAATAGTATGTCCCATTCATATATATTGTTAAATAACTAAAATCGCTGTTAGAAGTTACTTTTATTGATGATATAGCAGTATTTGTATAGTTTGATAAATCAGTTATAAAAGTTGGATTTAGTGGGTAATTAAGTGTATTATTGTTTAGATTCATATAATATAAATCATAATTACCATTTTTTCTCTTAGAAACTATAAATAACATATTACTATCCTTACTAAAAGTAGAATAATATATAGTACCAGGAATATTAACGATACTTTGCTTTATATTTGTGGGTAACAAGAATGAGTTGAGATTAGTAATTTGTTGAGGTTGAATAGAAACTAATCCATTCCATACAGAATAATTAGGTGTCTGAACCTTGACATTATAGGTACCTGGAATTAAAGAATTGATTATTAATGGCGAAAGTCCTTCATATGTATTATTTAAATAAATTTTAGCATTTGTAGGAGTACTATTAATTCTCAAAATACCTGTATCGACAACATTACCAGTAGTAAAATTAATTTCATATCCTCTAGCCCAAAATATAATCAAAGTAGCAATAATTACTACCAACAATATACCAATAAATCCCCAAATTTTAGATAATAATAATATAATTCTTTTTTTCATTACTAATAGTGAATATTATTATATTTAAATAACATAGCAAGTATGTTAGAATTATAACACAATTGATACATTTTTTTATTTATTCATGCAAAATTATGTTTAGTAATAATAAATTTGGATTAGATTTCGGTACTTCAAACTCTTTAATATCATCTATCAATAAGGGCGTCCTACTTAATGAACCTTCAGTAGTAGCAATATCAGTAGATGATAAATCAATATTATCCGTAGGTGTAGAGGCAAAAGAAATGCTAGGAAAAACACCCGAAGGAATCATTTCCAAAAAACCTATACGTTCCGGGGCTATAGCAAATTATAAAATATCTGAATCTATGATAAAATATTTCTTTTCTAAAGTTGGAAAATCAAATATTTTTTTTGGATCACAAGTAGTCGCAAATATATCCTCTGGATTAACATCAGTAGAAAAAAGAGCTATTTATGAAGCAATAATAAATTCTGGAATAAAAAAAGTTTATTTGGTACCAGAAGCATTATTAACTGCAATAGGAGCAAATTTACCAATAGGAACATCTTCTGGAAATATGGTTATCAATATAGGAGGTGGTACTGCTGAACTAGCAGTAATTTCCTTGAATGGTATTGTTATTTCTGATTCTATAAGAGTCGGTGGTGATTCAATTAACGATGCTATTATCAATCATCTAAAAAGACACGAAGGTCTAGTTATAGGTGATCAAATGGCAGAAAAAATAAAAATAGATATAGGTTCTGCCCTACCACTTAAGGCTCCTTTAGAAACAGAAGTAAAAGGTAGAGATGCAATCACTGGAATGCCAAGATCTATAAATATAGATACTAACAGGATTGTTGAAGCTATAAAGAATCCTCTCAATCTAATAATTCAATCAACAAGATATGTTTTAGAAAAAACTCCTCCAGAGTTATCCTCAGATATAATTGATAGAGGAATATTGCTAAGTGGAGGAACAGCTTTATTAAGGAATATTGATACACTTTTAACTAGGGCAATAGGCATACCGACATATATATCAGACGAACCAATGCTTACTGCCGCAAAAGGGGCTGCAGAATCAATCAAATATATAGATATATTATCAAAAAATATAAAGAATCCGAACTAATATGATCATCATAGCTATAATAATTATATATCTAATACTTGGATTCATAGCATTGAATTATCCCAAGCTTCTAGTCCCTATATTAATACTCCTTATGCCACTTGAAAGATTTAATTCTTACATAGGATTCACATTAGATCCAATAGCAATGTTTTTCCCAGTTATTATAATGTCAATATGGATTAATTATCATAGTATAATTGAATATGCTAAAACAATGAATAAATATTTGAAAATAAGCCTAATTGCTATACCTGTAACTATATTGATAAGTGATTTCTTTTCTATAGATAAATTTTTATCTTTCAAATCAACAATTTATATTGTTTTATCAATATTACTGTTCTTAATATGTTACATATATACACTTTATTATAAAAATACAATGACTATATTAGTAACATTTTTTATAACTATATTACTGGTTTCTTTCTATGGAATATTACAGTTTTTCGGATATTTATTTTATAAATTTGATACATTAGACCTTCATAATATATTGCACTCAACAACTATAAACCCAAGTACATTTATACTGCATATAGGTCACTTCAGTATACTAAGACCAGATTCCACATTTAATGATGTAAATACTACTGCGGGATTCATTGCAATATTTATACCTATATTGTTAATACTATATTTTATAAATCGTAAAAATCTAACCTCAAAAACCAAAAAACTATTATTAGTATTAAACTTACTATCTATAATAGTATTTTTCTTTTTCATAATAACTTTTTCTAAAAGTTCATTAATTGGTATAACCATAGCATTTTTTCTTTTATTGTTATACTATTATAAAACTTATAAAAATAAGCACCTTTTATATATCCTGGAGGCATATTTTATCATAGCTGTGATATCAAGTGTAATAATATTTCCATATATATACTCTTTACAAAAATATTCTTTTGATACACATATATTACTTTTGCAATCAAGCATTAATATCTTTAAGAAATTCCCAATATTTGGAACAGGATTAGGAACTTTTACATATTATTTTGGATTATACATAAAGCCTTTTATACCATTTTATTACAACAATATTGATACACCACCATTATTTACATTATGGCTTTCAGAGATAGGTATAGTGGGATTTTTAAGTTATATGTTTTTCCTTATAACTTATTTTAGTATTTTCTGGAAGAAATTAGAAATAATAACTAAGAATAGAAAAAGTATTGATTTTATTATAATCAGTGCATTTATGTCTGGTTTATTAGCTCTACTTATAGCAAATTTATTCCATTCTTATTTTGACCTATTTTTCAATTGGATAATCATGGGTACATTTTTAGCAATACTGGAAAAAGCTACAAAAAAATCAATACTACATAACAACTAAAGAGAGAGGACAACCTCTCTCTTAGTATTGTTTAGTTTAAATTAAAATATAATATTTTATTTAAGTTCAACTGTTGCTCCAGCAGCTTCAAGAGATTTTTTCATCTCATCAGCATCCTCTTTGGATACAGATTCTTTAATTGTTTTAGGAGCTGACTCAGCAATAGCTTTTGCTTCTGTTAAACCAAGTTCAGGACTAATAACTCTTAATGCTTTAATAACTTCAATCTTCTTATCTCCAGTTGACTTTAATATAACATCAAAAGAGGTTTTTTCTTCTTTTTCATCTCCAACATTAGATTCTGTAGCCTGGCCAACTGGCATCGAGTTGCCCATAGGCATAACCCCTGATGCTTGTACTCCAAATTTCTCCTCTAAAATTTTTACTAACTGAGAAACTTCCAATACATTCATTTTCTCTATACTTTCTACAATAGAATTCATTTTTTTCTCATCCATATTATTATTTCACCTCCTTTGATTCTTTTATAATATTAATAGTATTTATAAGCATCTGAATGTTATAATTTAAAACAAAATGTAATCTTTGAAGCCCCCCGTTAATAATATATATTATGTTAACAATACTTTGTTCTTTTGAAGGCACCTTACTTAATCCAATAATGTCCTCTTTAGAGAGAAAAGATCCATAAAGACTTCCAAACTTAATTTCAACATCATTTTTAGAACCAAAATCTAATATTTTTTTTGCAATGATATTTGAGTCAGATTCTGAAAATACCAGAGCATTATATCCAAATAATCCTTTATCAATATTTTCTACATATCCAGAAGAGCCTTTCAAAGCTTTTCTAAACAATGTATTTTTTATAAGGATATACTTTGCACTATTTGGAATTAATTCTTCTTTTAAAATATTAATTGTTTTTATGTCTAAACCTTGAGTATCTATAAAAAACAATGACTCACTAGAATCTATATAGTTAATATATTTCTCTATTATTAGCTTCTTCTTATCTTTTCTTATTGCCATATTAAAAAATTATCAATATTAAAAAAGCTTCCAAAAGGAAGCCAATAAGACAAATAAACCTTGCAAAAGTCTAAATAGGAGATTTTTAATTTAATCAAAATATCAGACTAAATCCTATTGTCTTTGACCTCTTTTGAGTATCTAAGATTATAAAGTAATTATTGTTGTAAGTCAAATTGAAGATTAAATAAAAAAAGGGATCGGTACTGCCCCCCACCGATCCCAATAATAAATGTACTTCCATGGGACCAGCAAAGCTTCTTTTACTAACCAGACCCAGGGAAGTACATTTATTATTAAAACTAATTTTAAAGGACAACATTATTGTATCCCATAATCTTTTTTTTGTCAAGCCTATAATTTAAAAATGGAGATTCAGTAAATAAATATATCATAGAAACAATGTTTTTTTAAAAATGTGGATAAGTTATTTGGGTAAAATTTTATGTGGATAAGTTGTTTATTTGCTATTTATCAAAACAACCTTATTATTTAAATCATAATCCATTATGATTGATTTGTTTTGGATTTGACTATCATTATTAAAATGATTATCAATAAAATAGCTAGCCAATGTTGTTTCTGTATTCTTATTGAATATCCTTTTCAATTGTCTTACACCGAATTCTTCACTAAAGCCTCTGTCTGTAATATATCTTAAGAAATTCTCCGAGTACTCTATATTAATATTCAGCTTTGATAATTTATTTTTAGATTCATAAGCTAATTTTTTGACTATCTTTAAGGCATCATTTTTGCTTAAAGATCTAAATATTATCACATCATCTATTCTGTTAAGGAACTCAGGCAACAAATATTCCTTTAATTTCATTAATGCCTGTGATTCCATTTTTTCATATTCACTAACAACACTTGATTCCTCTTCATCCTCTATATCTATATCAAATCCAAGAATATTACTATTTTCAATCAAATCAGATCCAATATTAGATGTCAGTATTATAATAGTATTTTTAAAATTTACAAAACGACCTCTACTGTCAGTTAAATGACCTTCTTCCATAACTTGAAGTAATATATTTAAAACATCTGGATGGGCCTTTTCAATTTCATCAAAAAGTACAACTGAATAAGGTTTGTTTTTCACAGATTCAGTAAGTCTTCCCCCTTCTTGATAACCAACATATCCAGGAGGAGAACCAATAAACTTTGATACACTATGTGCCTCCATATACTCGGACATATCTAACTGTATTAATGACTTAGAGCTTCCCATATATTTATTAGCTACCTGCTTCGCCAATTCTGTTTTACCAACACCTGTAGGACCTAAAAATAGAAATATGCCTAAAGGTCTTCTCTCGTCTCTAAACCCTGCTCTAGCACTTTTCAATATATCTACTACCCTAGTAACTGCATTGTCTTGTCCTATAATTTCCTTCCTTATCTCTTTATCAATAGATTTCATTTGTGCAAGATTGCTATTTGATATATTATAGACTGGTATATCTGTCCATTTAGAAACAACCTTTACTATATCTTCAGGCATAACTTCTCTACCATAAAAAAGATCATTACTCTTTATATTAATCATCTCCTGATTTAATACTCTTTCTTTTTCTCTCAAATACATGGATTGAAGATATTTTTGTTCTTCTAGATATTTTTCTTTTTTTTCTTGAATATTTTTAATGCTATCCCTTAAATTAGAAATCTTCTTAGAGTATCTATTATCTTCCAAGTTTTTAGCAGTAGCAGCCTCTTCAAGTAAATCTATAGCCTTATCAGGTAAGAATCTATCTACTATAAATCTATCAGCAAGATATACTGATGTTGGTATAGCTTCTTCATTTATTTTAATACTGTGAAAACTTTCTATATCTTGTTTTACACCAGATAGAACTTTGACGGAATCATCAATAGATAACTCTTTAACCTTTACAGGAAGAAATCTTCTGTTTAGAGCAGCATCACCTTCAAAATATCTTTGGTATTCATACAGTGTTGTTGCGCCAATACATCTTAGATATTCACTTGTTAAATGAGGTTTTAATATATTAGCTATATCATTATTAGAGGCATTCCCACTAGAATTAAAGATCATATGTATCTCATCAATAAAAATTATTATGTTTTTTCTTGATTTTACTTCTTCCATAACCATGTTAATCTTACCTTCCAACTCTCCCCTCATCTCTGTGGACATCATTAATTTTGATATATCTAAGCTCCATATCTCAAAATTCCTAAGATTCTCCGGAACTTTATTATTAACAATTCTTGAAGCTAGAGCTTCTACTAAAAATGTTTTACCTACTCCCGCCTCACCAATCAAAATAGGGTTATTCTTACTCTTCCTTGACAAAATGTGAATTATCCTATCAATCTCTTCACTTCTCCCTACTATTTCTACACCTCCTTTCTCCTTAACAGTTTTATTTAAATTTGTAGCTATTGTATTGATAATAGCCCTTTGACTCTCTACAGGTATCAAAGAATTATTTTCGTTATCCTTCTGAAGAAAGACGCCTGGTGGGTAATTACCATAACTAAAGATAATGTTATATGCAGATTCATAGTCTATCCCATATTTCTTCAATTCTTTAACAAAAGAATTATCTTCTTGCCTCATTATGGATAAGAATAGATGCTCTGTCCCAACATAAACATGATTAAATTTTTTTGCCAGATAGTATGCCCCTGTGATAACTTCTTTAAAATCGTTTGATAAAACAATATTATTATCTTTTTTTGACTTTTTGCTTGAAGAAGGAACGTCATCTATATTTTCAAAAGATATAGAAGAACTAAAATTGATATTTTCCATAGCCTTTGAAACTATATTATCTTTATTCTTTATTATGGCAAGGAACAAATACCTTATATCTAATTCTTTGGAATTAACATTCAATGCATAATCATATGCTGACATTATAGCCTTTACAGCATTATTTGATAATTTTGTGAAACTGTTATCTTGATCATTCATATATGCATATTATAACATATTGGAATTTTATATAGAAAAAGGATTTAAATATAAAGAATTTTATTTTTTTGTTTTAGTTTTAGCTTTAGCCTTTTTTAGACTTAGTCCTAAATGTCGCTCAACAGGAGAAATTGAAAGAACTTTAAGATCAATATTATCACCAATTTTAACTACTTCTGAAGGATTAGATACTTGATTATCAGATAATTCAGAAATATGTATAAGTCCATTAACACCATCTGCTATACGAACAAACACTCCATAATCAACTATCTTCTGCACAGTACCTTTAACAATCTGACCTACTTTATACTGAGAAATTATACTATCCCATGTATCTTTCTGTAATCTTTTAATAGAGTATGCAACTCTTTTGCCATCATCCCCCATACCTATCATTTGTACTTTTACTAAATCTCCAACTTTATAAAAATCATTAGGATCAGATACTTTATCCCAGGATATTTCAGAAAGATGAACTAATCCTTCAAGTCCTTGCGCTGTAACAAATAATCCATATGGGGTAACCCCAGTAACAACACCTTCAAGAACATCATTAACTTTAACATTTTTAACTGTTTCATTCCTTAATTTTACATCTTCATTTGATAATACTAGTTTTTCAGACAATATTATTCTATCTTTTGTTTTATCAAGTTCTATGACTTTAACATTAAGCTTCGAACCTATTAAAGAATTTAATTTAGTAGAAACATCTTGTGTTCCTGAATCATCATACACCCTTAGAAAATCCAATTGAGATATTGGGACAAATCCTGATAATGAGCCATCAATATCAACTAGAACTCCACCAGAATTATAGTCAACAACACTTACTTCAATTACTTCATTGTTTTTCCATGCATCAGATAATTTTCTCCATTTTCTAATATCTTCAGTTCTCCTTAGTGAAAGTTCTGCTTGTCCATTCTCATTTTCTGGATTTAGGACATACACTGTAAGTACTGCTCCTTCTGTCAAACTTTTTGTAGATAAACCTGGAGACTTAAGTTCTATCCCTGATATAATACCCTCGGCTTTATAATTAATATCCAAAAATACTGTACCTCCAACTATTTTTACTATAGACCCTTCAATAATGTCTCCCCTTTTTAGAGGTTTTATTACTACTGGATTAGATTCTAAAAGCTCTCTGAAGCTACCAACCTTTGTAGATACATTTGATTTTGTTTTTACAGATTCTTTTTTTTTCATATACAAAAAAACTCTTGGCAATGACCTATCTTCCCTTACAGTATTTTCGGAGCTGAAGCGTTTTACGACTCTGTTCGGTATGGGAAGAGGTAGTTCCACTTCGCTTCAATCACCAAGAGGTAACACATTATATCAGATATCAATGCTCTTTTAAAAGTGAATAGAATATAGTGGATCTTTAATCGAATTTTACATACACAGTAAGACTTCGACTTATTAGTACTCCTCGGCTAAATACATCACTGCACTTACACCTAGAGCCTATCAATAATATCTAAGATAAATTTAGATTGCTCTAAAAATACCAACAGATATTAATAACCTTGTGTTCTACAAGGAGTCTATAAGGATTTCTAATCTTGAGAATGGCTTCATGCTTATATGCTTTCAGCATTTATCCAAAAATAACGTAGCTACTCAGCGGTGCTCTTGGTAGAACAACTGATACACTAGAGGTTACCTCACTCCGGTCCTCTCGTACTAGGAGCAAACTCTCTCAAAAATCCAACGCCCACACAGGATAGAGACAAACCTGGCTCACGCCGGTTTAAACCCAGCTCGCGTGCCACTTTAATGGACGAACATTCCAACCCTTGGGACCTACTACAGCCCCAGGATGTGACGAGCCGACATCGAGGTGCCGAACCCTACCGTCAATAGGAACTATCGGGTAAGGACCAGCCTGTTATCCCCGGGGTAGCTTTTATCCGTTAAGCTCTGACGCTACCATAAGCAATCAGAGGATCATTTTGTCCTGCTTTCGCAACTGCTCGACTTGTATGTCTCACAGTAAAGCTCCCTTATGCCAATATACTCATAAGTTCCATTTCTATAGGAACTGAGGGAACCTTTGAACACTTTCGTTACTTTTTAGAAAGTGACCGTCCCAGTCAAACTGACCACCAGACACTGTCTCACATCCGGATAACGGAAATGATAAGAATTAAAACAATAAATGGGTGGTATTACACTGGTGACTCCACTAAAGCTAGCGCTCTAGTCTCATAGTCTCCCACCTATTCTCTACATATATTGTATCAATACAATGCCAAGTTTCAGTAAAGCTCCACGGGGTCTATTTGTCCTTGTGTGGGTAGGCCGCATCTTCACAGCCATTTCAATTTCGCCGAGTCCTCTGTCAAGACAGTACCAGATTCGTTACGCCTTTCATGCGGGCCACTCATTAAGTGGCAAGGAATTTCGCTACCTTAGGACCGTTATAGTTACAGCCGCCATTGACCAGGACTTCAGTCACAAGCTTTGCTATGCAAGCATAGCTAACCTACTTCCTTAATCTGCTGGCATTGGGCAGGCGTCAACCCCTATACATCCTCTTACGAGTTAGCAGGGATCTGTGTTTTTAATAAACAGTCGATCTGGCCTATTTTATGTCTCTCCTATAAATAGGAGAGCTGCTTTCTTCCGAAGTTACAGCAGTAATTTGCCGAATTCCTTAACAAAGGTTATCTCGATCACCTTAGTATTCTCTACTCATCCACCTGTGGCGGTTTGCGGTACGGTTAATATTAATTCTCACTAGAGACTTTTCCAGTAAAAAGAATAGTTGATAAGCTTCATCCGAAGAATTCACTTACTTCATAGCTCGTATAAACATTTTGCTGGATTTACCTGGCAAAACTGACTTACTATTTTGAAAATCATATCCATAGACTTCTCAACATCTCCTTCTTAGTTCTCCCATCGTTATTAACGAATTAATACTAGTACAGGAATATCAACCTGTTATCCATCACCTACGACTTTCGTCCTCGGCTTAGGACCGACTAACCCCCGGCTGATTAACAGCGCCGTGGAAACCTTAGATATTCGGTGTGCTAATTTCTTGTTAGCATTTCGCTACTCATGTCAGCATTCTTACTTCTATGCCCTCCACTAGTCCTTACAGTCTAGCTTCACTGCGCATAGAACACTCCTCTACCTTGATATTAATAAATTAATATCAACCGTAATGTCGGTTTTAAGCTTAAGCCCCGTTAAATTGTCGGCGCAAAGTTCCTTTGCCAGTAAGCTATTACGCACTTTTTAAATGATGGCTGCTTCTGAGCCAACATCCTGGATGTCAGAGGAACTTCACTTCCTTTTCCACTAAGCTTAAATTAGGGACCTTAATTGACGGTCTGGGCTGTTTCCCTTTAGACTGATGGAGCTTAGCCCCCATAGTCTGACTCCAAAAATATTCACAACGGCATTCGGAGTTTGACAGATTATGGTAAGTCAAAAGACCCCCAAAAATCAATCAGTGCTCTACCTCCGTCGGTTAAATTTTCAGGCTAGCCCTAAAGCTATTTCGAGGAGAACCAGCTATTTCCAAGTTCGATTAGCATATTACCACTATCCACAGTTCATCCAATAGATTTTCAACTCTAACTGGTTCGAGCCTTCATATTGATTTCTCAATACTTCACTCTGACCATGGATAGATCACTTGGTTTCGGGTTCACATCCAGTTACTATTCGCCCTATTCAGACTCGCTTTCGCTACGGCTCCACTTATTAAAAAGCTTAACCTTGCAACTAGATACAACTCGCTGACTCATTCTTCAATAGGCACGTTGTCAACCCGCAGAGATACAATTCTTGTGCAAGCACAAAAAAGGTATTCACTCTACATGGGTCTCCAACTGTTTGTAAGTATATGATTTCAGAAACTATTTCATTCCCTTGTTTAGGGAGCTTTTCACCTTTCCCTCACGGTACTTGTTCACTATCGGTCACAAAAAGTATTTAGCCTTACCTCATGGCTGAGGCATATTCCCACATGTTTTCACCTAGCACGTGGTACTCGAGATATAATAAGAAAGATCACAAATTTTCAAATACACGACTCTCACGTTCTATGGTTTAGCTTTCCATCTAATTCTCTTAATCTATGATTTTTTAACTTCCCTAAAGGTTTACAGCACTTTAAAAATTATATCTAAAACCCCTTATATTCAAACGACTGTAAAACCGCGCAGAATAATCATCTTTGTTATTTCTAACTTGGAATCTTACCCTACAAGAATATAGGTTTGGGCTGTTTCCATTTCGCTCACCGCTACTTAGGAAATCATTATTATTTTCTACTCTTCCAGTTACTAAGATGTTTCAGTTCACTGGTTTACCTCCATACTACCTATGTATTCAGTAGTAGGTTCCTCATATAGAGGAGGGTTTTCCCATTCGGACATCCCCGGATAATAGCGTTTAGTTGTCAACTCTCCGAGGCTTATCGCAGACTATCACGTCCTTCATCGGCTTTTTGTGCCAAGGCATCCATCATATACTCTTAATGTTTTACTTGAGTATGCAAAATACACGATTAAATACCCACTTTTCTATTCACTTTTGAAAGAGCATTGTAAATAAATATATGGAGACGAGGAGATTCGGACTCCTGACCTCTTCAGTGCAAATGAAGCGCTCTACCAACTAAGCTACGTCCCCTTTTTCCCTCGTATTATCTAATAATAAACTGGGCGACCATGGATTCGAACCATGGACTTCAGTCTTATCAGAACTGCGCTCTAACCAACTGAGCTAGTCGCCCTCTTCAAGTACGAAAGAAAATATATTTATTTATAAAAGAACCTTTTTACAATTCAAAAGTAGCAGAGTGCATTAAAATTCAATAGGTTATTGTACTGTTTATACTCCTTAAAAGGAGGTGATTCAGCCCCAGATTCCCCTAGGGCTACCTTGTTACGACTTAATCCCAATCGCTAGTTTTACCCTCTATTGGTACAACCAATATTCAGATACTACCAACTTTCATGACCTGACGGGCGGTGTGTACAAGACCCGAGAACGTATTCACCGCGGCATGCTGATCCGCGATTACTAGCAATTCCGACTTCATGAGGGCAAATTGCAGCCCTCAATCCGAACTGAGAAAAAGTTTAGGAGATTAGCTTCACCTTACGATGTTGCAACTCATTGTCTTTCCCATTGTATCGCGTGTGTTGCCCAGGACATAAGGTCTATGATGACTAGACATCATCTTCACCTTCCTCACCGTTGTAACGGTGCAGTTTCTGGAGAAATATATAACACCAGATAAAGGTTGCGCTCGTTGCGGGACTTAACCCAACATCTCACGACACGAGCTGACGACAGCCATGCAGAACCTGTGAAAGAGCTCCTTGCGGCACTCCACCCTTTCAGGCGGATTCTCTAACATGTCAAACCCTGGTAAGGTTTTACGATTAGCATCGAATTAAACCACGCGATCCACTGCTTGTGCGGGTCCCCGTCAATTCCTTTGAGTTTTAACCTTGCGGTCGTACTCCCCAGGCGGGATGCTTATTGCGTTAGCTGCGACACTCATATTTATAAGATAAATCCTACCAATACAAATATCTAGCATCCATCGTTTACAGCGTGGACTACACGGGTATCTAATCCGTTTTGCTACCCACGCTTTCGAGCCTTAGCGTCAGAAAAGACCTAGAAGATTGCCTTCGCTTTTGGTGTTCCTTCTGATATCAACGCATTTCACTACTCCACCAGAAGTTCCATCTTCCCCTGTCTCCCTCAATCCAAACAGTTTCTCCAACCATACACAAGTTGAGCTTGTGCCTTTAATTAAAGACTAATTTAGACGCCTACGCATCTCTTTACGCCCAGTAATTCCGGATAACGCTCGCAGCCTACGTATTACCGCTGCTGCTGGCACGTAGTTAGCAGCTGCTTATTCAATAGGTACCATCATTATTTTCCCTACTAAAAGAAGTTTACAACCCTAAGGCTTTCATCCTTCACGCGGTGTCGCTGCATCAGGGTTTCCCCCATTGTGCAAGATTCCTAGTTGCTGCCTCCCGTAGGAGTTTGGGCCGTGTCGCAGTCCCAATGTGGCTGATCATCCTCTCAGACCAGCTATCCGTCATAGCCTTGGTAGGCCTTTACCCCACCAACAAGCTGATAGAACATAGACCTTTCTCAAACCGCCAATTGCTTAGCTTTAATTAATATTATTACAAATATTAATATTACTGAGTATTATCCTACTTTTCAGCAGGCTATCCTCATGTTTAAGGGAAGTTATCTATGCATTACTCACCCGTTCGCCGCTAAGAATATCTAATATTGCTATTAAATATTCTTCGCTCGACTTGCATGCTTTAGGCACACCGCTAGCGTTCATCCTGAGCCAGGATCAAACTCTTCAAAAATAAATATTTTTTAAGGATTATATTCAAAATCCGAATTTTAAAGACCCTACTACTTTTGAATTGTAAAAAGAACAAAGACATAAAATGACTCAAAACTTATATCATCTAAACTATAAAAAGTCAATAACCTTATAGCCTAAAAATATTGTTATTATGGACTATTTTTAAGGAAATATTTGCATGTATATAACCATATTCTTATACCATGTAGATAATCAAATGTCAATAAATTCTATAACAAAAGGAATTTTATTATTTTTTCTTTTTCTTATTTTTCTTTTTCTTGGGAAGATATTTTTCCATGGTAACCTTTCTATAGTACTGTCTAGTAGCCTTTTTTAAGGAAAAGAAAAAATAATATATAAAATATACAACAGACAATATAAATAATAATAAAAATATTACGAGTAAAATTCTCATTGATAAAACAACAATTACATGTTTTCTAGCTACTAATAAAATTAATAATAATATAGTAAGAGAAAAAGATGTCCATGATATTTTTTTGCTCAAACTATATTTAGGAGTATCCTTCTCTGTGAGAAAAATATATACATATAAGAAGATTATCCATAAAATAAATAGATCAAATAGTAGAAAAAAAAATATATTATTATATGAAAAATTACTTGCTGGTGTTACAGTTAGATAATGTAGATTTATAAGTTGTTGAAAATTAAGGTTAAACATAATTCTTTACTCCTTTATATTAATCACTCCTCCACCAAGAACTATATTATCCTTGTTGTATAAAACACCAAATTGACCTGGAGCTATACCAACATCTCCATCTTTTAGTACTATATTTAGTGTATTATTATTTATAATATTAAACTTTTCAACCTCTAAATCTTTTCCTCTATATCTAATCTGTATTTTCATATCATATTTATAGTCATCTATGTCATCTGTTAAAAAATTAGCATTCAAAAGATTTATATTGTTTATAGTACAATCTTCAAGGCTCCCTACAATAAGAGTATTATTTTTAAAATTTTTCTTTATTACATATAATGGAGTTATTAGCTTTGTATTAATGCCTTTCCTTTGTCCTATTGTATAATACAATAGACCATCATGCGTCCCTATAATGTTTCCATGCATATCTACTATGTCTCCTTTGGGTGATTCATGCCTAACATTTCTTGCAATAAAACCTTTATAATCATTACCTGGAATAAAACATATTTCTTGAGAATCTTTCTTTTGTGATATTCTAAGGCCGATATCAAATGCTATCTTTCTAACTTGCTCCTTGCTATCAATCTCACCTATAGGGAATATAGTTTTCGATAATACAGACTTATCAATATTATGGAGGAAATATGATTGATCCTTTGAAATATCTTTAGCTCTTTGTAAATAATATTTCCCACTTATCTTTGCTATCCTTGCATAATGTCCTGTTGCAACATAATCAGCATCAAATTCCTTTAGTTTCTCATATAGAAGTCCAAATTTGATTTTTTTATTACATACAACACAGGGATTTGGAGTCAGACCAGCTTTAAATGCATTAATAAAATATTTTACTACATCATCTTTAAAGTCATCTCTAAAATTCAAAACATAAAAGGGTATATTAAGTTGATTACAAACGTCTCTAGCATCTTCTACACTTTCTATAGAGCAACATTTATTTTCTTTTCCAGAAAGAAAACCTTCTTGTTTCCTCTCTTCTGTCCAAAATTTCATATGTATACCTATAAGATCATACCCTTGCTCTTTTAAAAGATATGCTGCTACAGAACTATCTATACCTCCAGACATTGCAACTAGTACTTTCTGTTTTTTTATATTTTTTGTTTGCATTGACATATTATATCATGATAACAATTTATGGCTATCCTTTTTGCATTTTATAAAGATTTTTTATCTCTTTTTCATCAGTTGTATCATAAAAACTTTTATCACTCCTAACATTAATGATTCTAGGGAATCTTAATGCAAAACCTCTATTTTTACTATCTTCACAAGCAGTATGTGTGGGACTCTTAGTGATTTCATCAGACCTTATTTCTACTACAATTTTTGGACTAACCCATACATCAGGATACATCTCCTTTTTGACATAATAACTAACTGGCATAGTCCTCTCTTTTATGATATCTAATTGTTTTTTTATTGCAATAAGTTGCTTTTCTGAAAAACCACTTCCTACTTTAGATATAGATTCTACTCTATTTTTATTCTTGTTATATATACCAACTAAAACTGCACCTATACCAAATTTAGACCTCGAACCTCCTCCTTTGAAATACCCCATAATTACAACATCTATTGTATCTACAACACCCTTTAGGGAAGATCTTTTTAATTTTAACCAATCAAAATTCCTTGTTCCAGGTTTATATAAACTTGACGGATTCTTTATAACGACACCCTCCAAACCATTAGATAGGCATTTTTTAAAGTAATTATATAGTTTGATTGGATCTGAAAAATTCTTAGTTTCTGCTACTTTTATGTTAGTGTAACTAGAATTCCTAAAAATATCTTCTAGAATTACTAATCTCTCAGATAACGGAATTTCAAGAAGAGATTTCCCATTGAGATACATAATATCAAAGATATATATACTTAAAGGAATATCAGTAATAAAAGAATTTATTCCATATTTCCTTTTCCTTTGCATTGTCTCTTGAAATGCTAAATATTTATTATTAATATTATCAATACCAACAACCTCAGAATCAAATATTGCACTATTTATGTTCTTAATTTTTAAAAAAGATTTTGTGATTTCTGGGAACATGTCAGTCATATCATACAGTTCTCTTGAATAAAATTTTATTTCTCCGTTACTTGTGATATGAACTTGACATCTCAATCCATCAAATTTAGGCTGAACCATAACACTTCCAAATCTTTTTATACCATCATCTACACTTTTAGATCTTTCTACTAATTTTGCAAACAAAGGTATACCAGGAATTACAGATAATAAAGTTAATGAACTAAAATCAAAAAGAACTTTACTTGCTACTATACCCAGATCTGAACATTTTGCATATGCAGATTCTATTTCAGCTCTTTTTGACTTGTTATTCTTTAAAGAAAAAGATAACGCATCCAAAATAGTTTTATCACTAAATCCCATCCTTAAATTTCCAACAAAAATTCTAGATAGGAATCTTCCCTCTAATTGAGTAATTTTACTATACAAAATGACCAGTTCATCTTCTTTATATATATTAGCATTTTTACCATGTATTTGAGTAATTTTATTTAGCATTAATATTATATCTTTTAGACTAGTAGGTGTTGTTTTTTTATTTTTCTTAAGATTAAAAAATAATAATCCTATATCTCCAATTTCTCTAAAAGATCTGGAGACTTCTTCTTGAGGAATGTTAAAAACTTTAGAAAATACTATAATTAATCTTTTACTCCCTATGTTGAAATCAGACTTAACATATCTTGGATTTATCCTCCCATCCAACATATAGATAAATTCTTTAATAAATTCTTTAGGAATAAGATTAAGAAGATTGGCCAATAACTCAGTTCTTTCGTTCCTTGACCTTGTATTTTCTATTTTGAGAAGATCCCTACAAATAGAATCAAAACTTATATCTTTCATGATTTTTTATAAAGAATCATATTTTTCCAGTTAGCTCCATATTTTACATCTACTTTTAAAGCTACATTTAACTTGAATCCTTCTACCATAGCATCAATTATATCAGTAACAAAAGAATTATAATCAACCTTTTTACTAACTTCAAATATTAATTCATCATGTATCTGCAGAATCATATTAGCATCATACTTATCTATAATATCATTACTTATTTTTCTCATGGCAATCTTAATAATATCCGCACTAGTACCTTGAATAGGCATATTTATTGCTTCTCTAAAAATTCTTTTTTCAAAAACATATCCTTTATTATAATCAAAGTATCGACGCCTTCCATATAATGTTTCTACGTAGTTGTGTTCTTTAATAAAATTAGAAATCCAATCATAATATTTAGATATATTAGAAAAGGTATCAAAATAATTCTTTATAAAAGTATCAGCTTCTAATCGTGAAATACCAAGCTGCCTAGATAAACCAAAACTTGATATACCATATATAACTCCAAAATTAATTGTTTTAGCAACAGATCTTTCATCCCTAGTAACTTCTTCAAGCTTTTTTTGAAATATAATTGATGCGGTATACTTATGTATATCTTCATCGTGCAAAAAGGCATATTTCATACTTGGATCATCAGAATAATATGCCATTATTCTTAATTCTATTTGAGAATAGTCAAATGAAAATAGTACTTTTCCCTTATCTGCAACAAAAGCTTCTCTTATCTGCCTACCAGTTTCAGTCCTGATAGGAATATTCTGTAAATTAGGGTTAGAAGATGATAATCTTCCCGTAGATGCACCAGTTATATTGTATCTAGTATGCAACCTACTTGAATAATCAGTTAATTTAACAAGGTTTTTAGTATAAGTATTTTTTATCTTACTTACCTCTTTATACCTTCTAATTAGAGGTACTATGTTATTATCTTGTTCTATAGATTGTAATACAGAATCTTCAGTATTAAATATTCCACTCTTCTTCTTACCTGAGGATTTCAAAGACAAAGTCTTAAAGAGGACATTTCCTAATTGTGTTGGTGAGGAAATATTAAACTCAGTCCCTGCAATTTTATATATATCTTTCTCCAGAGCATTAAGTTCTAATTCAAACTTATCATATAATTTATCTAAAAAACCCTTATTTACCTTAATTCCTACACACTCCATCATATAAAGAATTTGAACTAATGGCATATCTATCTCAAAAAATACATTTGATATTGTACTATCTTTCTTAAATTGTTGATCAATATATTTATACAAATCATATATATATTTACTATAATCATCATATATTAGAGCTATAGTTTTTTTATCCAATTTAGTATTCTTACTATTCTCTAGGATATCTATATCATATAAATTCTTGTCAAAAACATCCAATATTATATTTTTCAGAGATGTATTTCTATTCTTTATTATGAAATATGCTATTTGCGTATCAAAATATATACCATTTACCTTTGTAGAAATATTATTCATAAAATGCATTTGTTTTTTTATGTCATAACCTATTTTCCTAATCTTTTCATTTTTGAATATACTCCTAAAATTTTCAAACTCATTTGATTCAATAATATCAGAATTATTAAAATCTATAAAAGTAGGATTATCACCTTCAACATATATAGATATACCAAAAGGTAGTAATCCTGCATTTAATTTGTTTTTATCATATATCGTGCATAGAAAGGCAAATTCCTTAACTTTTTCCAATTTATGTACAAAATCACTAAATGAACTTAGATCCTCAATAATCACCCCATTAAGACGCCCTATTTTTTCAGACTCTATATTCTGTAAGTTCACATAGTCAGGGAAATATTTATTTATTAAACTTTTAAATTGGTATTCTTCTAACTTGGAAATTACGGATTTATGGTCAAAAAGTACTGTACTCTTGTCTAAATCTAAATCTTTTAAAGATATATTTGAATATAGTGATGCTGCATCAAATGATTCTAGTGCAGATTTTTTATTATCTATCAATTTTTTTGCAATACTTGGTTTTATATTATCTATAGCCTTATATATGGAATAGATATTTCCAAATTCACTTACTAAATCTTTTGCTCCTTTATCTCCTATCCCCGATACCCCAGGGATGTTATCAGAAGGGTCTCCTCTAAGGCCTTTATATGTGGTAACCATATTAGGTTCCATACCAAAATAGTCTTTAACATTGTTAATATTTATTTCTACTGGATCAGAAAATGATTTTAAAGGCATCAACAGAGATACTTTTTTAGATATGAGTTGTAATAAATCCTTATCACCCGTCATCACATATATATCAATATCATCTTTATTTTTAAAATCTTCTATTATTGATGCAATAATATCATCAGCCTCATAATATGGCTCTTCATAAATTTTAATATTTAGAGTTTTTAGTATATCTTTAACATAACTAAATTGATCAACAAGATCATCTGGGGTTTCTGCTCTATTCGCTTTATACCAAGAATATTTATCTTTTCTAATTTGAGAAGAAGTAGCTGAATCAAAAGTACAAATTATATAATCTGGATTATAATTTTGGAGTGTTTTAAAAAATATAAGGAAGAAACCATATACAGCATTCACATTTCTATCTTTAGATTTTAATACAGGGATAGCATGATAAGCTCTAAATATAAGTGCATTAGAGTCTATTAAAAATAGTTTTTTATTCTGATGTTTTACCCCCTGCATGCAACATTGTATCTACAATTCTATTAAATTCATCACCCTCTATAACTTCAATATCCATTAATTTACTAGCTAAAGTATCTAATATCGATTTATATTCTTTTAATATAGATAAAGCTTTTTTATATGCATCATTTATAATTAAAGAGATTTCTTTATCTATCTCTAAAGAGGTACTGTCACTGTAATTTTTCTCAGGAATAGCATATGATTCATCTTCTGTAGTTCCATATTGTATAGGGCCTAGCTTATCAGACATACCAAAATCTGTAATCATTTTCCTTGCCATTTCTGAAGCCTTTTTTATGTCATCAGATGCCCCATTAGTAATATCATTAAATTGGATCTTTTCTGCAGCTCTGCCCCCAAGCATATGTGTAATCATAGTGATCATCTTAGTCTTTGTATAAAGATTATTATCTTCAGTCGGTAAATACATTGTTGCCCCTCCTGATCTCCCTCTAGATATTATAGATATCCTATGTACTGGATCTGATTCCGGCAAGAATTTAGATATAAGAGCATGTCCAGCCTCATGATATGCTACAATGGATTTTTCTTTATCAGATCTAACTTTCTTCTTTTCTGGTCCCATAACTACTTTGGTTGCAGCTTCTTCAATGTCTACCTCATTAATTGATGTTCCACCCTTTTTTGCAGTAATTATAGCTGCCTCATTTAACACATTTTCAAGATCTGCTCCAGAATAGCCTATTGTTCTTTTTGCAATTTTATCAAAAGATACTGATGGAGAAATAGGTTTATTCCTAGCATGAAGTTCTAATATTTTTTTCCTTTCTTGAAGGTCTGGAAGATCAATAACTATAGTTCTATCAAACCTACCAGGACGTAATATTGCAGGATCAAGAACATCTGGTCTATTTGTTGCAGCGATTACAATAACATTAGTATTAATATCAAACCCATCCATCTCTACAAGTATCTGATTTAAAGTTTGTTCTGTATGAGTCGTTGTATAATTTAAACCTCTTCTTCGTGCTACAGCATCAATCTCATCGATAAATATTATTGAAGGAGAAGTTTTTCTTGCTTTAGAAAAAAGATCTCTCACTCTTGATGCTCCTGCCCCAACAAGCATCTCTTCAAATTCTGAACCTGATGTTGAAAAAAAAGGAACCCCACTCTCTCCGGCAATAGCTCTAGCAAGTAATGTTTTCCCAGTTCCTGGAGCACCTATAAACAGTACTCCTTTTGGTATTCTAGCTCCAAGATTTAAATATTTTTTAGGATTTTTTAGAAAATCAACAATCTCGTGAACTTCTTCTTTAGCCTCCTCAATACCAGCCACACCATCAAAAGTTATAGATTCTTTAGCTCCAAGAAAAAGTTTAGCTTTAGATTCACCCATTGAAAATATTCCCCCAGATCCTGCAGACCTAAATTGCCTTATCATATACCAAGTACTCAAAACTATAACCAATATAAATATTATTGTTAATATATCACTAGTACTAATAGCAGGCTGTGCAGCTATAGATATTTGAGGGTATTTATCAAGTTGAATACCATTATTTGTAAATATACTTACTGGATTAGTAGTAGTTCCTAGGTTAGCAGTAATATTTTTATTATTCTTTAAAACAGCATTAGCATAATCTTGGTTAATCACTACACTTTTAACACTATTAGTCTTTATATCTTTTATTAAAGTACCTATTGGCACAGTTTTACCTTGAGATATGGTTGGTATGAATAGATATAAAAGGAAAAATACTACTATAAAAGCAAAAAATATCCAGAATCCAGGACTTCCTTTCATAATATTACTCTTTTTAGAATTACTTTTAGTTTGATTATTACTCATAAATTTTTTAATATAAAATAGCGACGACAGGAATCGAACCTGTGACCTAAGGCTTATGAGTCCTTTGCTCTACCGACTGAGCTACGTCGCCAGATTTAAAACCTGTATCTTTCATAGTCATAATTGCGGGGGTTGGATTCGAACCAACGACCTTCAGGTTATGAGCCTGACGAGCTACCGCTGCTCCACCCCACGATAATATAAAGATCACCCTTATTAATTGCGAATAATTAATTTACTAGTAACAAATTACTAATAACGAGTTACTAGTTGATAATACAATAAAAACCTTTAATAGTCAATCAAAATAGATCGTGAATAATTATAATAAAAAACTTATCCAAGAGGATAAAGAGGGTTTTACAACTTTTAAAGATGTTTTATTTTTTGTTAAGTGAGTAGTATATGATGATGTTACAGAACTAGGAAGAATTATCTCTGAAGTATTAGGATTTTTCACCAAATTTAAATCATTACTGGCTACCTTTTGTATGTAATAGGAACTAGTATAATATTTATATTTACTTTTCAATATACTTGTTTCCTTTTTATTTGTATTTACGAGATTGGAAATTACATTAATTTTATTTTTAACATCAATATAATGATTATAAGTCCTAATAAAATTATATGATAATAAAATTATAAAAAATAATAGTATCATTGCTATTAAATATTTACTTATAGAATTCTTATTCCTATCCATGTTTCCCATATGAATTATTATAGTACATATATTGGTTGACAAGAAGAGCCTATAGATGTTAGAATCACATATAAATACATTATAAGTTAGTCATGGATAAATATATTTCTGCTTTTATAAGAGTTTTACGTGATACAAGTAAATCTGAACATACTTTAATAGCGTATAAAAAAGACCTTGAACAGTTGTCTTCGTATCTTAGCGAGAAACATATTAATAAAATTGAAAATATTACAGAAAAATCTCTAAGAGAGTATTTTGACCATTTAAATAGTAATGATTTATCAGCAAAAACAATATCAAGAAAGTTAAATAGTACTAGAACTTTCTTTAAATATTTGGAATCAGAAAAAATTATAACTAAAAATCCAGCATCTTCAATATCACATCCAAAAATAGAATCTGCACAACCAAGAATATTAACAGAAATGGAATACAGAGCATTAAGGGATGCTGCTAGAGTGGATACTAGAACTTATACAATAATAGAAATATTACTTCAGACAGGCATAAGAATAGGAGAATTATGTAGGATTAAACTTCCAGACTTAGACCTTACAAAGGGTGATAAATCTGTATTAAAAGTGAGTGCATATGGTTCAAATATGGCAAGAAGTATACCTTTAAATAAGAAAGCAGTATCAGTATTTAAGCAATATCTTGACATCAGACCTAATAATACAAAAACAGAACAATTATTTATAACAAAAAATGGAAATCCATTATTGGTAAGGAATGTTAGGGCATCTATAGATAATATATTTAGAAAAGCTGGCATTGAGAATGCAAAAGTAAATGACCTTAGAAATACATTTATTGCTCATCATCTTGCAAGAGGTACCAATATATTCATATTATCACAGATAATTGGGCACAAAAGAATATCAACAACGGAAAAATATATGGGGCAAATTAAAACAGAACTGGAAACATATACACCACTATCTACCCTTTAAAATACTTCATTATTTCTTCTTCCTGGAAGATTTTTTGCCTGCCATTGCAGCTTCCTTAGAGTTCCATTTGTGAGCCTTTCCTCGTTTGTGTGCCATCTTTCCACCCAAACTAGCTATTTGTCTCCTTTTTTTTAAACCCATAGATGCGAACCCACGCTTTGATTTTTTTATTTTTAACATAGTATATATGTACTAATCTTATACATATATACTATAACTATTTTATTAAATTAGGATGAATAAATATGGGCACAGATGGACTCGAACCATCGACCACCGCTTTATAAGAACGGCGCTCTACCAACTGAGCTATGTGCCCCTAGAATAGTTACTATTAGGGTGCAATACCTAAAGGTTTTTCGATTGTACCAGAAAAAATATCATTTTACTATATTATTTCTGCTTTATTATATCATCAAACCTACCTGGACTTGCAGTACCAGTAATATCCCCTCTAGCCCTTATTTCGTTTTCTACATCTGTAGCATCTCTCCCATATTTTAATCTTGATAATTTTATTATTGCCTCAGCAACTTCAGGATCTGCAGGCATAGAACTTAATATAGTTTCCATGGAAAAAGGAGATTGTACCTCTCCACGTGATAACATTTTTACATAAGCGTGCCTATTCTCCAGGTTAATTAAATCTTTTTTGTTAAATATAGGCTCATATTCTTTTTCTAAAAACTCAGCATCTGAGACTCCAACCTTAAAACTTATAAGGGTACCTACATTTCCAAATACTGACTCTTTAACTTCCTCAGACATTTGAGCTATGTACTGATTTGCCACTGTTAAATCAAGTCTATATTTCCTAGATTCTGACATAATTTGTGCAAAATCTTCAGTAGCAAAATTCTGGAATTCATCTACATACATATAGAAATCCTTCCTTTCATTTTCAGGAATATCAGATCTAGACATAACTGCTGATAATATTTTAGGAACAAGCAATAAACCTAAAAATTGAGAATTCTCTTCTCCTATCTTTCCTTTATCAAGATCTACAATAAGAATTTTTTGCCTGTCCATAATATCTCTTAAATTAAATGACGATTTAGATTGACCAAGTATATTTCTCATAAGCTTATTTATAACAAACCTATCAAATTTAGAAGCAAAATAACCTAAAGTTTCAGATTTATGATAATCAGAAGTTTGTGCTATCTCTTCTGTCCAATATTTCCTTACCATATCATCTTGAACATAAGGAAGAATTTCATCAATGAATTTTTTATCGAGTAACACTAACCTAAATACTTCTATAAGAGTATTCCCTGGTTTAGACATAGCAGTGAGCATACAATTTCTTACAGCTCTCTCTAACCTTGGGCCAGTAATTCCTTGTTTATTAGGATCAAACAATTTTTCTAAAAGTCTATAAAAAGCATTTACTATCATATGTTTATCTTGTTCTGAATAATACTCCATAATATTAAAACCAATAGGTCTTTCAAAATCTGCAGCATTAAAATAGATTACATCTTCTGCTCTTTCAGCTGGTATTCTCTCTATAACATTCCTAGCTGATTGACCATGAGGATCAAGAAAAGCAACTCCTTTACCATCTTTAATATCCTGAAGTATCATAGATTCAAGCAATGTCGACTTACCAGTACCAGTTCTACCGACTATATATATATGTCTTCTCCTATCATCTTCTTCTATATATACAGGTCTAGTGCTCCCTCTATATACACCATTACCTAAGAATAATCCTTTTGTTGGTATATTACCTCCGACAGGAGCCCTTTTTGACATAAGCCAATCTATGTGAGGTGTTTGTACATTTTTATTTGGAAAATGGAATATATTTGCAAGTTCTGAAGTGTTAAGAATTACTGCTCTGTTAGTAAATTCTGAAAATATAGCTGGAAAATTAAATAAAAAACCGACTATAAAATCTTTTTTAGTAATAAAATTTAATTTTGTTTTTTTAAATGAATTTGCATGAGATTGGTTAAATTGAGAGAATGAACTAATCATATTATTTAATACAAGGTTAGATCTTTCTTCTGATTGAGAAACTACAACTATCCTTATAGTAGATACAAAAGCAGCTTTTTGTGTCTTCTCTTCTATTTTTTGGTTTACAAAGCTTACATTTCCACTAGTACTTTTTGGTGATTCATCTTTTTTAACCTTCTTGGGTGCAACATAACTTGAAGCCTTTTTTGACCATTTTGAAGACGCAGGATATATGATAAGTTGCATTGATGCATACTCACCACTGGATAGCTTACTTATAACACTTGTTATATTAGAGAGTGGATCAACTTTATCATTATCTTCGAAAGTTTTTATAGGAAAATAAGATTTTTTAGAAAATCCAAGCTGTGCAAATTCAACTGAAGCATCATCTTTAAAAATATCAGGTTTATCTTTTTTTATAACCTCTGCTACAGGGTATGATGCATGAATTTGTTTTTCTACAAAATCAGCTATTTCTTCATTACATGTAACATAAAAACTGATAATTTCAGAGGTTGCAATAATTTCTAATGTTATATAGCTAAATTTACCTATTAATTTATCAAAAAAACTACCTTTCCTCAATCCAGAGAAACTTGAGAACATTTGTTCTGCAGCGCCAATCTCTATCTCATTGTCCATAGGAAGTTTAACTTCGTAAGATATAGATTGCTTGCTTTTCCTAACAAAATTAGATATTTTAATTTCTCTTGTTATAAATACTAGTACAAAAGATACTAATATTAAAACCAAAACGACCAACACTATAACAAGTAAAAATATAGCAATAAAATGGATAAAATCAGAAGATAAAGTATTTATATATGATGAATTCAATGTAATATGGTTATACATATCTACATTATACTAGAGGGGTCAAATAAAAACTATTGTAGTAATATGATTAAGTTATATAACCTTTAATCTTTCCCTTTCTTCTTTAGCTCTAATCCTTCTCCATGTTGAAGTTCTAGATTCCCCACTATCCACTTCAGCTGTAGATACAAAACCTTCAGGAATAGTAATTTCCTGATTATTTACCTCTTGATTTTGTATTATTGGATCCTTTTCCATAGTATCCTATATTATATATCTAAATGTTTTATAATGCAATACTCTGAAGTACTATTTTTTAGAATAGTCTTTCAATGATAACTCAATATCTCTATTTGCAGATTTCAATTTCTCTTTTTCTCTTTTATCATATTGTTTTAATCCCTTAACAAGAGCTATATCAAGCTTTACCCTGCCTCTTACAATACCTATTTTTAAAGGTACTACTGTATATCCTATTTTTTTTACTTCCTTTTCTATCTCTATAATTTCACTTTTATTTAAAAGTAATTTTCTCTCTCTCACTGGATTATATTTTACATTTTGATCAACTTCTCTTAGTCTTGATATATTTAGATGATGTATATATGCCTCAGATTCTCTTATCGATATAAAGCTATCTACAAGACTAATTTTACCCTGTTTGATAGCCTTAACTTCATAACCCAAAAGCATCATACCAGCCTGATAGGTTTTGTATACCTGATAATCATGATATAGTTTTTTATTTATAGATATAGTCTTCATATATTTATTTTTATCACCTTACTACCTTCTATTATATATGCTTCTTGTTGATTTGCTGAAAGGGTCATATAAGTAGCATTCTTGAATATATTTTGGTTACCAGTATATACGTATTGTTTTACAAAAGTGTAATCTATTGTATTTGTAGCTCCGATAGCTGGTTTCTGTAGTACTATAATCCTTTGATGGGATGGGTCTAAGATATATATATCGTTTGTATATTGTGTATCATAGATAGAAGATGGATGTATTAGTGGATACTGCATTGCAGGAAGATTAGAAATTGAAAACGGTGTTACGGTATTATTATAAAACCTTATTATATTCCCATGTACACCAATTGCAAAAATATTACCATCAACAGCAATGGATTTAGCACCTTTTAATAATGATGATGAGAAAACTTTAGTAAGATTAAAGCTAGAGTTAGAGCCTAAATATATAGTTCCTGTTTTAGGTGCTAATAAATATAAATTACCAGAATATGTCGCCACATCTGATATTTGAGATGATACTGGAGGAGCTTGTTCATTAATTGTTCCATCAGTACTTATTGTTAGTAAACCTTTATTTATATCATACAAAAACATTGTTTGACTATACCTTGAGTATGCTATAGCCTGTGGTATTTCTGTCCCTGTTTTTAGTGATTCCAATACTTGAGGTGTAGATACATTACTCTCTGAAAGTTTAAATACATATTGAGCTATAGGGTCAGTTAAATATAAATAACCATTTAGTGATGCAGCTGAACTAATAGATGATCCAGGATATACAATACCTATATCGGATAATACTGTTATATTAGATATAGGGACTATATCATTAGTTTTATAATATAATCCATTGAGTAAAGATTTTAGGGAAGATATCTCTTTATTATCAACATTAAGATTATATGCTTCCTTTATAAGGGGAAAAGTATTTTCAATAATTGTATCTTTTGCACTTACAGACTGGGCTGATTCAATAGAGGTTATTGATGTTTTAATTTTTGAGGTTATACTTTGAAATTTAGCATTATTATCTGCAACACTAGTAATTTTAAAAGTATGCCTACCTAGTAAAAAAAAAAGCAAGAATAATTACTACTATTATACCGACTAAGGTCCACTTCTCATTCTTAAGTATATCTATATCCCTTGTTATTCTGACTCTATACTGTCTCTTAGTCCTGTCTTTCAGATATAGTGCGGTATCTATTAAAAGTTGGAATATAGTTATTATTACTGTAATAATAGATTTAGCAATTTTTCTCCATTCTATTTTCTTAAATTCCTCCTTTAATTTGGTACCAATCTTAGAAGATGTTTTTGATGTATTACTTTTCAGAAAAGAGGATATATTTGAAGATTTTTTCTTAAGATCAAAACCATTGATAGTACTTTTAATTTTATCTGAAGAAAACCTACCTAAATCAAGGTTATCATTGTTATCATGATCTGATGATGGATGTCCATCCTCTAAATTTTGATCATCTATAATATCATCTTCTTTTTGACTTTCAAGGTAAGATTTTTCCAATATTTTATCATTAATTTCATCACCTGTATCTTTAATATCAATTACAAAAAAACTTATATCCCCATTGTTAACACCTATATCTAAATCTGATAGATCTGAACTCTCAAGATTTACTATTTGATTTATTTTATCTTCTGTTAGGTATAAATTTGAACCAGATGTTGCTAAAACGAATATATCTTTATCTTTTGCATAACCAGATGCTGTAGATACAACATTCTGACTCACGGACAATAGATGATCAGATAAATTTAATATTTTATTTTCTCTCAAAAGATATATTAGTGAGGTACCTATCCTTGCCATATATACTATATCACCCCAAATAACCAGACAGATAATGTTGAAATCTATATTGCTTTCTATATTCTCATCTATAATTTTTTTTGACATATTTGTGTATGCATTATTTATAGATTTATCAAGAATATTTAAAATTGAAGAAACGGTATCAGTAAAATATACATCTTCCAAATCATCCAAAAATGGATCTATAAAATCCTGACCATTAAATCCTTCTGGCCCTTTAATATCTACTGCTGAAAATAACTTCCCTCTCGTCTCTATAAGACTCTCATCCTGAGGAAGATGCATATAAACATGGGAAAATACATTTTTATCTATATTTTCTGCAATGTAACTCTTAATGTCTACATCAAGTTTAGCCATATTACTTTATGATATCACATTTATTTAAAAAATATTATCTAGTATGTAACATAAAATCTTACTCCCATAAGTGCATCTCCCCAATTATTATAATTTGGTGCAACCATATTGAATGCCCAGAAAAAAGCTCCTGCATTAAAAGTAAAAGTACCCTGAGAAGAGCTTACCGTGATGGTTGAGGCCAACTGGGCTTTACCTATAGGATTAATAGAAAATCCTGTAATATTTTGTATAGGAGTAACTCCATTAGATGTTAAATAACTATTTACGTTAGAGAATGTATCATTTGTACCATTGTTAGAACATGTATTTTGCATATCAGTATTTATAGCACTTGCAAGCTGAGAATTTCCATTGTATGGCATTAGAGAAACAGCAATTCCACATATAGTTGAATTTTGAGGACTTCCAATATTTCCTCCAACTTGAAGGAAATTACAATTGTTGTTCAAGGAGAGACATACAGCTCTTGCTGTATTTATTATATTAACAAGCTGTATAGAAGTCATTGTAGGGTTAATATATTGATAATTAGGATCATTTGATGAAGTATCATAGGGGTCAGGGCTACTTTGGAGATATGGGATTGAGCTTCCGCAATTACTCCATCCGAGGGCACAAATAGCTGATGAATAGCTTGCAACGTAACCTCCATTGGATGATGAAAACGCTGAATATATAGGAGATCCATTGTATACTATTGCTTGATTAGCAGTGTCACTAACTTCTACAGCTTTTGCATTACCGCCAGAATAAACCTGAAACCCTTGTCCATTTGATAATGCACATGTGCTAAATGTAATACCACAATGATATAACACATAAGTACGAGCCATCAAAATTTGGGCATCTACTGATTGCTGAGGCCAGTTTGATGGAACTTCATCTAGTCCTGCAAGATATTGTCCAAGTGTCATTGATTGACCACCAATTGTAACATTCTGATTATCTACATTACTAAATGTTTGTATTGTTGTTCCAGGGTAATAGAAAGATGCTATCTCCTGATAAGTCTTACCCGATTGAGCCATACCATACATTCCATATTGAGATGCACCAAAATAATTACCAAGACCATTTGAATAAAATTTAAATTGGCATTCATTATTACTACAAGCAGATGAAGTATTATTCACTTCTGGAGGTGCCACAGATCCCTGATTTTGAGAAGCTTTTTGTGCTATAAGAGCATTCAAATTATTGATTTCTGTTTGAACTTGTGCAATCTGACTTTTTAGAGAATTTAAATTTCCAATATTACCGTTAATATTATTATCTAATGAATATAATTGACCATATATTTGATCTCTTTGTGAATTAACTAATGCAAGCTCTTGAGAAACTTTAGCACCCTGACTTTTTTCAAAAGCTACGCCTTTATTGATTTCTAATATCTTATTATTAACAATATTTATTTGTTCTTTAAAATTACTTATCTCTGCTTGATTAGAACCCCATTGCACTACAAAAGATGAAAAATTCAGAGTTGAAAATACAAGGTATACTGGGTTTATTTGTGTATTCTCATAAAACATTTTATACGCTAAATTCCTATTTTTTATATATGTCGATAATTTTCCTTTATCAATTACAAGTTTGGCATCTAGTGAAGTAAGTAATGTCTGTATTGCATTAAGAGAATTGTCCTCACTGGCAAATATTTGATTAACCTCATTTAGAGAATTAGAGTATCCTTGTTTTTGATTTTCTAACTGTTTAAGCTGTATGCTATCGGCATTATATTGGTTATTTAGTGTTGTTATACTATTTTCAAGACTTGTTATAGTCTGGGTACTTGACTGAGCAGTTAAAATCAAAGGGGTCAGAACCATCAGAGTTATGAATACTAGTATTGATGAAATTAATCTTACAATATACTTCATATTAGATCTTTAAAAGAATCATGACATGTAAATAAAAAAATTTGATTAAAATTTGAAAGATACAAAAGTAGCTCTTTTATTAGTGATAACCTATTATAATCAAAAGCAACAAAAGGATCATCTAAAAGCATAATAGATTCCCTGGTCATAGATTCTTTGGACCCAGATCCTTCACCTTTCATCACACTATTTAATATGGAAAATCTAGAAAGTAGATATATCTGATCTACAAGACCAGCAGATAAATTTTCTGATATATTAACATATCTTTGTTGTTCCTTAGAATAGATAGAAAAGTCATTTTTATCGTCTATTTTAATTTTTGTATATTTAGAATTTGTTAATTTTGATATCCAAGATGATCCTAATTCATTTATATCTAAAGTTACATCCATAAAACTTTTCTCTTTTGCATATTTTAGATTTGAAAGAACAACTTCTAAAATTTTAAGTTTTTTCTCATGGAATTTTTTTTCATTTTCTTTTAGATCTATAGTATCCTTTAAATCTTCTATCTGCTCTTTTGTAACCTCCAAATCAGATAATCTAGTATCAAGTGCTATAACTTCATCATCAAGCATAGCCTGTTCAATCTCAAGATCCTCTAGTTCTATCTTCTTTCTTCTCAATATAAGAGGATCTATATTTAAGAAATATTTCAAATCATCATTTAGAAGGCCAGAATTCTCTTTCTTTTGAACAAAAAACTCTGCTTGTTTCCGTTCTAATTTTTCAATAGCAGCATCCCAATTTACTGATACATCATTTTCATCCTTAGAATCTTGTAATATTCCAGATAAAGTTGCAGACAATTTTACATATTCCTCATTAAGAGAGCTTAGAATAGATCTTTCTTTAAATAAATCTTTAGTACTTTCAACATCAAATTCTTGTAATATATCTTTTAATCTTTTTTTGGCTTTTTCATATTCTTCAGTAACACTCAATAAATCTGAATCAACAGGGTTTTTAAATGCACTCAATTTATGATAATCAATAAAACGGAGATAAATCCCTATAAATAGTATATCAATAAAAACTGCAATTAAAATAAGATATCCAAGAAATGAAAATATAACCGTAAGGATTACTAATAAAATACTAATAATAACTGCTATTACCGGGTTTCGCCTTATAGGTTTAAGTTTTAGATTATCTATTTTTTCTTTTTTATTCTTTATATTATTTATGTCTTGTTCCCTTATTTCAATAGTTTTAGTTAAAGATAATATTTCATTTTGAGCTTTATCAATTCTCAAAAATTTTTCTCTATTAAGATGTTTCTGTACTTCTAACAACTTTTTCTTTATATCTGTTGCCCTAGTAATTTTTAATTCTATATCTTTTATCTTGGAATCAAGTTCATTTAGACTTCTCTGTATATCCTGTGCTTTGGATGCATTATCAATAATTTCCCTTATTTCGTTTATCTTTTTTTGTATATCCTCTGACTTTGTACTTTTTTGAATAATTTCATCTGTATGTTTTTCTGATTTTTCCAGTATCTCTGTTTTTCTTGAAAGATCATCCTTAAGCTCATTTATTTCATTATCTAATTTTTTCAAAATTCCCACCTTATTAGCATGTCTCATCTGACCCTTCTGCATATCTTGTATCATAAATTCGACATTCTTTATAATATCTACAATATTAGTGTTCATATTCTCTCTTGTTGAGATAATATCAAATATAGATTTCTGTAAATTAGATGAATTATCACCAATTAAAGATACTTGATTTTGATATATACATGATACTTTCAAAAATAAATCTTTACTTATACCTAAGGATTTAATAATCTCATCAGAAGATTCTATTTCCTTATTGTCAATTAATATTTTCCCCTTGTTATAGTCCTTCACAACATTAATAACATGAGTTTCTCCTTGATTATTTTTTATTCTTATTCTAGATTCTATATACGGATATATATCTTCCCCCCAAGAGCGCAGGCTATCTTTATATGCCTTATTAATCTTTTTGGGGTTATCAAAAAGTAAAGATACCAGAACATGAAATAGTGTTGTCTTACCACTTTCATTGGGACCAAAAATCACATTTATACCTTTTTTAAAAGTATATTCAGTATCTTTTATTTGTCTATAATTTTTAACCTTTATATATTCAATTATCATATAATTTTTATAATGTATATCAAGATACTTTCTTACCATTTAATAAAGCATAACCCATCTCAAGTGCACCTTCATAGATTTTTCTATCTTCTATATTTTGAGATTCTTTTATAAGAGATTCTAATCTTTCTATATATATCCTTTCAACCGATGAAAAATTAGAATCTATATCTAGTAATTTTTTATTAAGCACTGAAAGATTATCTTCAGTCTTTATATCTAGAGTAAGGAAATAAAAGAGTCCAGCTAATTCATCTTTTAAACCATTAAGATCCTCTCCAAATAACTCTTTCTGCTTTTCTCCTACAATATTTACTTTTCTTATCAAATTAGTGTTTTGATTAAGCTTGATTGCTCTTATAATCTCCCCCATTGTATGCATTGATGATATATCTACTGTTATCTCGTCAAAGTATCTCTCTCCAATCTTTATTGGTATAAATTCTTTTTTATCAAGATTACCATACATTATAAATCCTGATTTTATCTGGTCTAAATCTATAAGTTCTGGTGATCCTGAATAGAAACATGGAATTTGACCACGTGAAAAATCAATATTTTGATGCCAATGGCCGAGAGCTATATAATCTGCAAAGGATTTTTCTATATCTTCAATCTGTATAGGGCTATCATCTTTTGCAGATTTCCCTTCTATCTGTACTGATCCATGAGCCATAATTATATGGTATTTATATTTATCGTTCTTTAAAAACCCTGTAATTGGAGATTCAGATATCTTATTTTTATCTGATGCATATCCATATACTGCTAATGATAAATCATCAAAGTATATTTCACTTCTTCCTTTTTTATTGAATATATATACATTCTTAAGTGAAGAGAAGAAAGATTTATTGAAAATAGAGTCTTCTTTCAGCAAATCATGAGTCCCAGGAAGAATAACTATCTTAATTTTTTTTAAGTCTAGAATATCCACAAAATCCATGAACCTTGATATTGATTCTGGTGATGGATATGGATCATCAAATAGATCACCTGCTATAAGGATAAAATCTACAGACTTATCTATAGCCACAGTAGATATTTTATCTAAAATATCATAAAGATGTAGCCTTGCATCTTTTGATTTCTCCCCTAGATATTTAAATTTTCTACCAAGGTGAAGATCTGCTGTATGTATAAATGTAATATCCTTCATTAAGCTTATTATTATATAAACATATTATAGCAAATATTCATATACAACATTAATAATCTAATCTTTAAATACAGAAGATATATTTTGATACTAGTATCTCTATACAAGTCTCTTGACAAAATGAGTTTTAGGATATAAAATATTAGCAGAACAAACATTGGTGTGCTAATAAGGAGGTGATTTTTATGGCAATAACAACATGGAACCCATCATCATGGGACACAGCTAGATGGTATAAGAATTTACCAGCAAGATTTTTAGATGAAGATGACTGGGACTTAGAACTATTTTCTCCATCAAATGTAGGGAGTGTTGATGTTTACGAAGAAGGAGGAAACGTTATGGTTGAGATGAGAGTACCAGGATTCAAAAAAGAAGACCTAGAGATAAGTGTTGAAAGAGACACCTTAACAATAAAGGCTGATAGAACTGAGGAAGAAGAAGAGAATAAGAAGAAAAGGAAATACTATAGAAAAGAAATTAGACATCAGTCTATAGCACGTTCCATAGTACTACCTACTTTTGTTGACTCAACAAAGGCTAGTGCAGATTTCAAAGATGGTATATTAAAATTGACTCTTCCAAAGCAGGATGCAGCAAAACCAAAAACCATAAAGATTTCATAAAATCTTTATAATAAAAAGGAGTGGTTAACACTCCTTTTTTATTTGTTTCGATACAATCATCCTAAGACTTGTAATCTTAGAAAGAAGAGTTTAATGTACAAGTTCCACCTGAACAACTTCCTTGGAATGGAGATTGATTAAACAAACCACCTACACCAAGTAAACCAGATACAACTTCTACTATTAGATATGATGCTACAACAATAACTATTCCTATAACAGCATTTACAAGTCTTTTTTGAGCTGCAGATTTCTTATCTTCAGCATCCCCAGAGGTGATCCATTGTATTCCTGCTATAACAATCATAATAAAAAACACCAATCCTACTATTATAAATAGAAAATTTATAACTGTTGTGATTAATTGATTTGGATTTGAAGAAATTGAAGCTCCTGTAATACTAGAAGGTATATAACCTTGAGCAAAAGCAGGGACTGCTAGAAAAGATAATATCCCCAAAGAAGATATCAATCCTAAACTTTTTTTAAATAAATTTGTTGTTTTCATAAAACTTTCACCTCCTTTGTTGATTTTAGCATATAAGTACAAAAAATACTATCATACAGCCTGGATACATCCCTTCATCATTGTATTACTGTTGTTGAGGGATGTTTAGATTAAATTGTAAAGTTGATCCACTAACAAAAGAATTTGTAAAACTAGGAGCTACAAAGGAACCTACAAGTAAAAGTATGAAGTAAGCAAGAACTATAACTACAAGACCTACAAAAGCATATGTTAAACCTTTTCTTGCTTGATCTTTTAAATCTGGATTTACACCACTAAATAGATATTTAAAACCATTCACTAGAACAATTATAAACAGTATCAGTGTAACTATAGTATATAAGAGACCTATTAGGGTAGAAAAGACTCCGACAAGACCAGTTAAATGAGGAGGAGAGGGGCCAAATGTACCTCCACTTCCTGGACCAGGACCTATAGGCATTGCATAGATAACACTAAATGGGGTAACTAACAAAATTAATAAAGATAGGAAAATCAAAATAAAGTTATATTTTTCTAAATTTTTTATCATTAGTTATTGAATAGAACAATTAGAATTAATTGGTGAACTATTAAAAACTGATCCATTTACATGTAATAGTCCGAATACTATCTCAACTATAAGGAATGACCCTGCGACTATAACTATTCCTATTATTGCATATACAAGTGATGATCTTGCCCCGGCAAACTTTTCTCTATCCCCTCCGGATGTCATCATCTTTAAACCAGATATAACTATCATAACAAAAAATACCAGACCTGCTATAAAAAACAGTAATGTCACTACCTCTCCTATAGTTGAATTTAGAGTTGAACAATTTGCTGCAGGTATTGTTGATGAACCAAAATTACATACATTCCCATTTGAAGTCCCACCCAAAATACTACAAGGATTTGATTGAGCAAAAACATTATTAGAAGTAATGGTGAAATATCCCATAAAAACAAATAAAAAAAGGAATGTGTATTTTAAAATTTTGCTTTTCATAGTATATGTACTGCAAGTAAACTTATTACATATGCAAGGAATATTATGCTAGCACCTATAGCCGCACCAGTCAATACTGACTTTGCCCTATCTATTTTTTGCTTATCACCATTTGATGTCATCCATAAAAATCCAGCATATAAGATAAGTGCAAAAACTATTATACCAATAACTCCATATACAAGTGGTAATATAAAGGACATTAAATGAGGGATGAGTCCACTACCGGAATAACCACTCGGATTTACTATATTACCCAGACTAAAAGGTGATGATGTTGCTGCATACACATTACTAGGAAGAAAGATATTTAAAAAAGATATGCTCCCAAAAAGTAATATAAAGACATATTGTATTATCTTTCGAAACATAAAACTTATATAATTATACAAATACATATCAATTCAAGATTAATACCTATCACAATAAATTGCAACTCTACAAACCAAAATTTTGCCCTCCTGGTATAATACTACCTAACAATCCCAAGATCACACTGGCCAAAAGTATTATCACAAGGCCTATAATTGCAGATACCAGGGTTTTTTGTGCACTAGCTATTTTTTCTCGATTACCACCTGAGGATATAATCCTAATACCTGATACAACAATAAGTATAAAAAATACCAAACCTACTATAAAAAGGAAGACTATATAAATCATATGCAAAATATTAGGAAGATTCAGTCCACCTCCAAAAGGTGAAGATACTGTAGTACACCCTGATGATACAGAACAAGCAGCAAAAACCTTTTTTACTAATAGAGTATTTATCATAATGCTATTTGAGAAATATTAAATATAGAACCTATAAGCCCGAGTATAACTACTGCAAGGATAATTACTATAAGACCAATTATTGCATTCCTAACTAAAACTTTTCCTCTATTAACTCTATCCGGATCACCTGATGATGTCATTATTAAGAATCCACCAATAAGCAATGTTATAAATGCTAACATTGAACTTATGACTATTGCAAGTATATAAATAAAATTAACAACACCAGAAGGAGTAGAATTTACACAACCAAAATCAGTATATATATATTGAAAATTATTATTACCTTGGTTCTGCAACAAACAACTATAACAACTCCCATTTAATTGACCATTAAACATACAAGCATTTACTGGATCATAGGTAGGAGAAGAGGCTGAAGCTGCTGGGTAATAAAAATTTATTGTATACACACAAGATCCTTTAATACTACAACTTACTGCAGGTTGTGTATATACAACATTTGAACTATTAACTGCAGATGGAAAAGAAGAAGGTGAGCATGAAAAAGAATTATTAATTCCTACTACAGTATCATAACTAGCAGTAGTGAAATTTGTATAACCTTGGAGAGAACCTGTATAGGGGTTATTACCATTACCATAAATTGGGATTAGATCACTACATGTCAGACTAGACGCTGCATAAACATTACTATAAAAAAGTACGTTTGAGAAAATAACTACATAGACAACTGCTGATAATATTACAAATATTTTCCTATTCACATTTTGTAGCATAGATTTATATAATCACAAAAATTACACATGTATGAAGGTGTAGCTCTAATTTCACCTTCTTCCATTAAAGACATCAATTGTATCAGTTCACTCTTATTCTTTGCAAGATCAATATCAGTGATCTTTTTCTTAAGATTAATACCTTCATCAATAAATTGCAAGTTTAAATCCCTTACTTCCTTTTTAAATTTGCTCTCGGCTGCGAGTGCATATAATGTAAGTTGCAAATTTTGATCGACAGGATCCTGTGATTTAGATTTGCCTGTCTTATAATCTATAATGGATATAGTATTATCCTGAAAGAAATCAATCCTATCTATCCTTCCTGTAACATTAAATCTATCAAGGCTAATATAAAAAGACTCTTCCTCCAAAGATTTCTCAGAAACTGGGACAATCATATTGAAACTCGTTTTTAGAGATTCTAACCCTCTATTTTTAAAAGACTCTTCCTGAATCTTATTTTCAAAAACTTTTTTATCTGAATTATCCCATATAGATATAAACTCTTTATGAAGATTTAGTAAGGTTCTATCAGCACCCCTATATAAATCTAAAAATCTCTTTATAGATGAATGAATCGCTATTCCATAAAATAAAGCAACATTAGGTTTTTTAGGTATTTTTAGAACATAATCATAATAATATTGTAGAGGACATCTTTTAAATTCAGATATTTGAGTATAACTATATGTTTTTTTATCTAATTTTTTAGGAATAATAAAACGAGGCTTGTCATAATCTATTCTATCTTTATTAGCATCAGATATCTTGGATATTTTAATTTTATTATTCTCTATAATAGTATCTAAAAACTCACTTTTTTTCTTTTCTCTCTTTAATCCTTCATAAAAGTTAGAGTATGACAGATATAGTTTTTCTTTAGTTCTTGTTACCCCCACGAAGAACAATCTTTTCTCCTCATCATCAGATACATCTTGCTCTATTTTTTCTTTAAGAAGACTTTCCGGTACAACAAAATCTCCTCCTTTCTCTCTAGATGGGAATCTATCTTTTACAAGATATGGGAGGAATACATAGTCATATTCAGTTCCTTTTGATCCATGTACGGTTGATATTATAACCCCATCATAAATTGTTCCAGATTCAATCTCATCAAATGAAACTTTGTCAATATATTGAAAATATTTGGAAACATTATTCTCTCCATTATTCTTAAATCTTAAAAGTAGAGAGATGAAATTATCAATATTAGCCCTTCGTACAGAAGAGTCAGGAAATTCATGTATATACGTAAAATATGATGACTCATCCAAAAAGGATATTATTTTATCATACATACTTACATCCTTACTTATCAATTTATCCAGAATTGTATATATATTATTCAACTTTCTATTTTCTATTCCAGAAGATAAAGCTTCTTTGTGTAATTTCTCTAAATAGACAAAATATGGTAATTTATTTTCCCTAGATCCTTCAATAAATTTAGAAACTTCATCCTCTGGTACTCCAAAAACACTGAGAGTTAATATTCTAAAAAATGAGATATCATCAGTCTGATCTTCCAAGAATCTTACAAGAGCAATTAAATCTTTGATCTCATCTGCTTTTGTAAAGCTTACAGATCCTTTTGTATAGAAAGGAATTTGAGCTTTATTGAAAACCTCTTTAAAATAACTAATATACACATTTGACCTTAAAAGTATTGCAATATCTGAGAATCTAACTCCATTTTTACTTAAATTTAAAATTTCATCCTTTATATATTCAATCTCTGATCTTTCACTTTCAAAATTTAAAATTTCAATACTCCCTTTCTTATATCCTTTCAAACTTTCCATTGAAGGAGTGTTAAAAAGTGAAGAGGCAACATCAGATATATTCTGATATGATCTATAATTTGATTTTAAATCTAACTCCAAAAAATCAGGAAAATTCTTTTTAAAGTTATCAAAATTAGATAATGCCGCACCTCTGAATTTATATATACTTTGATTTCTATCACCAACAACAGTAATTTTTTTATGTTTTGATGCAAGATACGTTATAAGCAAATTTTGTATATAATTAGTATCCTGGTATTCATCGACCAGAATATATTTATATCTATCCTGATATTTTTCTAGTAATTCTTTATTATTGGAAAACAAATCAACAACTAGAAATACAACATCATTAAATTCTAATTTTGAATTTTCTATCTTTAGGTTAAAATATTCTTTGTATAAAATTTGTAAATCTTTATATAGGGGTCTATCATCTTCATTAATTTCACTAAGATCAAATTTTAAAAAATCTGAAGGTGATATATATTCATCTTCAAGTTTTGATATAAAAGTAAGAATTTTATCTATCATCTGATATGGATTCGAGATTGGTCTTAAAATATCGCTTATTGTAAAATCAAACATATGTTCCTTTAGAAAAACAAAAGCCTCCATTTGATCCATCAAAATAAAATCCTTAGATACTCCACCAACCCAGTTTGTATTTGCCAGATTTGCATTTTCTCTTAATATTTTTTCACAGAATGCATGGAATGTTGATACTTCAATATCATGTAAAAATCCAATATCATCAGATAATCTATCTTCTATTTCTCCTGCAGCTTTTTTTGAAAATGTTAAAGCTAGTATTTCATTTCCCGAATACCCAGATTTCATTAAATATTTAATCTTTTCAATAAGAACCCTAGTTTTCCCAGATCCAGGACCAGCAGTAATAATTAATGGTTTGTCTAGATTATTTACAGCATCTTCTTGTCTTTTATTTAAGGTCATTATTATATGCTCTATATAGATTATAAATATTTAATCTGAAAATATCATTTAATTCATTACTCAACATATATTGTTTTACCATGGAACATCATTTATTAAGAGCAACTTATATTAGATATATGCAATATTGTAATATAACTAAATAAATTTTGTAATACTCAAAATAAAAAAAGGAGCCTCTAATAGGCCCCTTCAATTTTTGGTTTATTTTGTAATTACATCATACCACCCATACCGTCCATTCCTCCACCCATAGAACCTTTATCTTCTTTCTCTGGTAAATCAACAACAACTGCGTTTATTGTAAGATACATTCCTGCTACTGATGCAGCATTCTCTACAGCTAATCTAGATACTTTAACAGGGTCTATAATACCAGCAGCTATCATATTTACATACTCTCCTGTTGCTGCATTATACCCTTTCTCTCCACCTATTTGACTTACGACTACCTCTCCTTCAACTCCTGAATTAATAGCAATCTGTTTACTTGGATATGCTAATGCCCTTTTTAGTATTAAAGCTCCAGTCTTTTCATCCTCATCTTCAAATTTCATTGAATCTAAAACTTTAGATGCGTTAAACAAAGCCAAACCACCTCCAGCAACTATACCTTCCTCTACTGCAGCCCTAGTTGCAGATAGAGCATCTTCTATCCTATCTTTTTTCTCCTTTAATTCTATTTCCGTTGCAGCTCCTACCTTTAGTACTGCTACTCCTCCTTGTAATTTTGCAACTCTCTCTTGTAATTTTTCTTTATCATAATCTGAAGTTGCATCATTTATCTGTTTTCTTATCATATCAACTCTTGCACGAAGTTCTGGAGCATCTCCAGCACCATCTACTATTGTAGTATCATCCTTTTTAATCGTTACTCTTCTAGCCTTACCTAAGTCTTCAATTTCACATGTCTCTAGCTTTCTTCCAAGTTCTTCTGAGATAACATTACCCCCAGTTAAAATAGCTATATCTTCAAGTATCTCTTTCTTTCTATCTCCAAAACCTGGGGCTTTGACAGCTGCGATATTAAATACACCTCTCAACTTATTAACTATTAATGTAGCTAAAGCTTCTCCATCAAGGTCTTCTACTATAAGCAACATCTCTTTTTTACCTGATGCTACAACTTTCTCTATTATAGGAAGAAGATCTTTTATTGCTGAAACTTTCAAATCAGCAATAAGTATATATGGATCTTCTAAAACAACTTCCTGTCTTTCTTGATCTGTAATAAAATATGGAGAGATATATCCTCTATCGAAATTCATACCTTCGACACGCTCTATACCATTACTCATTGTTTGGCTATCCTCTACTGTAATAACTCCATCTTTACCAACCTCTATCATTGCATCAGCAATAAGATTACCTATTTCAATATCATTATTTGCTGATATCGTTGCAACTTGAGAATACCCTTCTTTTGTATTTGAAATTGCTTTCGATTGTTTTTTTAAATTTTCAATAACTTGCTTAACACCTTTTTCAATACCCCTTTTTAATGACATAGGATTTGCTCCAGCTACAACATTTTTAGTTCCCTCATTTATAATTGCCTGAGCTAGAATTGTAGCAGTAGTAGTCCCATCTCCAGCCAGATCAGCAGTTTTTACAGCAGCCTCTTTTATTAATGCTGCACCCGCATTTTCAGTAGCATCTTCAAGTTCAATTTCTTTTGCTACAGTAACACCATCTTTAGTTACCTGTGGAGAACCATAACTCTTACCAATTGCAACTAATCTTCCTTTTGGACCTAATGTTATTTTTACAGAGTCAGCAAGTATATCAATTCCTCTTTTCATTGCTATTCTTGCCTCTTCGTTTAATATTACTTTTTTTGCCATATTTATATATTACTAAAATATTATTCAAGAGATCCAACCCAAAGACATTAAATCTAAGGTATCAGATCCAAAAATTTTAATCTAAAACACCTAAAATATCCTTTTCTTCTATAATAAGATATTTTGTATCATCTATTTCAAACTCTGTTGGAGCATATTTTTTAAAAACAACTCTATCTCCAACTTTCACACTGAAAGTATACCTTTTACCATCTTTCAATAATCTTCCTTCTCCTAATGAGACTATAACTCCTTTTTGAGGAGTTTCTTCAGATAAAGTCTCAGGTATAACAATTCCAGATTTTGTTACCTTGTCATCTTTAATTGGTTCTACAACTACATTATTACCTAACGGTTTTATTTTTAATTTTGTTTTAGAGTCTTTCATAAATTTATAAAGTACTAAAATAATTCGGATTTATCTAGACTTATACGTCCATATTCTAAGCATTTGCATATTAGCAGAAAAGAACGCCATCTGTCAATATTTGAAAAAACTTGATTTTATAAAAATTTTATCTATGAGAGTCTTTTTTTAAAAAAATCTACAGTATCTATAGGACAAGGATCTTGCTTATAGAGCATAGCAAGATAGAATGTTATAAAGGATGAAAGTTGTAGCATCTCAAATGCCTGTGTGATTTTATCTAATCCAGATAAGACAATATCCATAGATTCTATTTTCTTTTGATCAAGAATTTCTTTTGTTATATTAATTCTTAAATTGTCTCTTTTTAAATATAGGGAAGATTCAATGAATACAAATATCATATCTGACTGTACAATAGAAGGATGCATTAACCCTTCTAGAAGATGATGATTCAACTCTGGTATTGAAAAATATGTTGCTAGATTTTTTGAAGTTTCATTCAATTGATTAGAGAATATGTGACTAACACCCACACTCCATTCTGATCCGACAATAAGAGGAATTTTTTCAAAAATCCTATATGCATATTCTTTAGCAGGATTAAAATGATCCTCTACATTGACATTATATAAGGAATTTTTATTCTCTAAAAATATTATAACATCCTCTATATTCTTATCATCATAATCTAGAAGTTTAAGTTTCTTTAAAGTTGCCATTATTCCTATAATTGTGTATGAAGTTGCCAGTCTTGGTTGACGTGCAACATTAAAGGTTTGTTCAAAAACATATCCAGATATATTCCCTTTAAGTACTTCCTCCTTTATCTTCCCTCCTGTAGTTATAGCCACTATTTTATCAGTCCTCTTTAAAGCTTCATTCATACATGATATTGTCTCTTCAGTATTACCTGAATTTGAAGACAGTATTACTAGGGTTTTATTATTAACAAATTTTGGTAACTTATAACCATTCAAAATTGTATATGGAACTTTGATTTTATCTTCAAATAAACTTCCTACAAAATGAGCCCCTAACGATGATCCCCCCATACCACAAACTAGGACTGCATTAATATTTGTATATGAAAATTTTAAATCTTTAGTCTCGTTATATGCCTGTTTTATTTGGTTTGGAATATTTAAAACAGACTCTAAAACATTAGATTTATCAAGTTTATTTATTTCATCTTTATTATTTAAATTCATGGTTCTTGTTCTTCTGGAGATATACTATCAGGAACAGTAGATACTGTTTTTACTTTACCTTTTCTGTACACCAAATCCCTTATTGAAAAAATACTTTTTGATATGAGGTCCAATTCTGCATCATTTAGAAGAAATGCTACCACAAGGTATACCGTTACTCCTACATATGTAGTAATTAGAAACAAAAATATTATATTTACAGTCTTTGTTGTATTAAGCAAAAAATCTAATATCTTATAAATAAAGTACATAACCAATGCCATAGAAATACCTTCTATAATTTTTTTTAGAAGAGGTGAATAAAAATCTTCAAAAGAAAAACCTTTGATACGTTTGTTCATAATGAAGATAAGTATTATGACATTCAAAGTTACTGCAATACCACTAGCAAGACCTAATCCCCCTACTGCTTTCCACGTGAAATGACTTGTAAAATGAATATAGTTACCTATATTTAGAAGATTGCCAACAGTTGGGGATATAACAGGAAAATTCCCAAAAACTCTAACAAGGTATAAAGCTAAAAGTATATTAAACACAAACATTATTGATTCTACTATAACAGGAGTTTTAGTATCCTTTAGTGAGTAAAAAGCTCTAATTAATATAGCCAGTAAAGCTTGACCTACAATTGATAATGATAAAAACAGTAATATCCATGCAGTAAGTACCGTATCATTCCACCCAAACTGACTATTTGATCCTGGACCAAGTATAAGTCTTACAATAGGGAGTCTCAAAACTAGGAATATTATAAATAATGGCACTATTATAAATAAAGTTTGTTGAATTGTTTTAGATAGTGTCTTTCTAAAAGCAAAATAACCATTTAAATGTGCTTCCTCAGTTAAAGTTGGGAAAGAAGCCTGAGCAAAACTCCACCCTACTATAGCAACTGGGAAAAGATATAGACTTGTTGCCCAATTAAATGCCGTCAAAGACCCTGGAACAAGTGCAAAAGCAATAAAGGATTCTACAAAATATGCAACTTGAGATATAGATACTCCTATAATCCTTGGCAGTGAAAGAGTGAATATTTCTCTCATGTATTTGTCCTTCCAATTTGATATTACATGCTTATATGAAAATCCAAGATACTTTGCAACTGGAAATTGAACTAAAAGATGAAAAATACTACCAAGAACTATTCCCCATGCAAGACCATATATTCCTAAAAATGGAGTGAAGAATATAATCCCTATTATAAAACCTATGTTATACAATATTACTGCAATTTGTGTTACTAAAAAACGTTTATAAACCTGTAATAAGGCTGAAAACATGAAACTAATACCTAAAATAATTGGAGAGATAAATAGTATCTTCATCATGGATGATAACTCCTGAACATCTTGAGGTTGTAAATTAGGAATTTGTGATGCTCTATATGTAGATGAAAGAGATATAAAGAAGTGAGCGACCTCACTTGAGAATATTATACCTAATACTCCAACCGTAAGAAGTATGAGTGCGAATATATTTAAAAAAGAATTAAATATAGACCATAATTCTTTCTTATCATTTTTAGCTATCATTCCACCTATTATAGGAATTAAAGCTGTATTAAATGTCCCTATGACAAGGATATTAAAAAATATCTGAGGAATTGAATCTGCTGCATAAAAAATATCTAGTTGTCTTGATAATCCGAAAAGATTAGCAAGAAGTGTTAGCTTAAAAAGTCCCAACATTTTTGCAATCAAGGTAGCACTCATTATAACTACTGCAGCAGTTACAATGGTATTTTGCTTCATAGACAGCATAGATTGACTGTTTTTCCCAATTTTTAGTATAGAAGGTAAAGCCATTAAATCTAAATATTTAAAAAATTTCTAATAATTATGGCCAAAGTATAGCATTAAAATATACTATTTAAAAATAGCAGAATTATAAATTTTATACAATTTTCTCCCAGGGAAATCCGTTCCTTCCAAAATGTCCATATGAAGCTGTTTTAAGATATATAGGTCTTTGTAAATCTAAATTCCGAATAATACCTAAGACAGATGTATCCAACACAGAATCCACATAATCCCTAATCACTTTATCACTTTTCTTTGATGTTCCAAAAGTTTCCACTTCCTTCATTAAGGGTTGAGATTTACCTATTACATATGCAAGTCTCACCTCTGCTTTATCTGCTAATCCATTTGCCACTATATTTTTTGCTATAAAACGAGCAGCGTATGCACCTGATCTATCTACCTTTGTAGGGTCTTTGCCACTAAAACACCCTCCTCCAACTCGTGCGTATCCCCCATATGTATCAACAATAATTTTTCTACCTGTAAGACCAGCATCAGAAGATGGTCCTCCTTTATGCCACACCCCAGTACCATTTAAAATGACCCTATCTTTATCCACAAAAAACCCATACTTATCTAAAACTTCTCTTATTATAAAATTGTAGATATCATATTTGACCTTAGATATATGTATATCACTATTATGAGGAACTGCTATTACAACATTATTAATTTTATATGGTTTTCCATTTCTATATTCAACACTAACCTGAGTTTTTCCATCTGGATATAGGTATGAGAGCTTATTATCCCCTCTTGCTTCATCAATACTTTCTGCAAGATTGTGAGCAATCATAATCGGGAGTGGCATATACTCTTTTGTCTCATTACAGGCATAACCAAACATCATACCTTGATCTCCCGCTCCATTATTCTTTACCCCTTTTTTAATTTCTAAAGATTGTTCAGATATATAGACTTCTATATCAGATTTATCTGAAAAATAAGGATTGTCTCTATACCCTAATCGCCTAATCATTGATCTTGCAACGCCTTCATAATCAATTTTTGCATTTGTACTTACCTCACCTACTATTATTACTTTATTTTTTGTTACCATAGTTTCAATGGCAATATGAGACTTGGAATCATTTAATAATGCTTGATCCAAAATAGCATCAGAAATCTGATCACAAATTTTATCCGGATGTCCAGAGCATACTGATTCAGATGTAAATAAGGATCTGCTAAAAGAAGTATTATCCATAATTTGTTTGTATAAAATAAAAAATCTCCCATGTAAATCCAAATTTACAAATCTGGATTCAAGAGAGATTAATCTTATACAATAAGTTTATCTAAAATCATTAGATCAAATCTCTCCTCATGGTTGGATGTAGCACCGTGAAATTTCTTTTCGGTTGCTGGATGGATTATTGAGCCAATTCTCTCCCCATCACTCTTGATTAGTAATTATTATATATTATTAACAATTTTAAATCTATAATCAGGAATAATCAAACTAGTTGAGTAATCTTGTAAATCCATACCCCATACCATAATTGAATTATTTTATATATTAAAATTCAATCAATTAAAGTTTAAAAATTTCTTTTTTTACTTTTAAGAATTGTTCTATACCAAAATCTAAATCTTCTTTTGTATGTATAGCTGAAGGCATAACTCTTATACGAGCTTTTCCTTTTGCTACCATTGGAAATAAAATTGGTGTAGCAAAAACTCCATAATCAAGAAGCTTACTACTAAATGTCTTGGCTACACCCTCATCATTAAGCATCACCGGGGTAATTGGAGTTTCACTATGACCAATATCAAATCCAAGTTTCTTGAATTCCTGTTTTAGGTAATCCCCATTTCTCCATAACTGTTTTACACGTTCATCTGACGATTCAAGTATATCTACAGCCTTAATTAAGGCTGCTGTATCGGGTATAGATAAGCCATTTGAAAATAAAAATTGTCTTGATTTTTGTCTGTAAAAATCTATAAGTACCTTCCTACCAGTTATAAAACCTCCTATGACTCCGAAAGCTTTAGATAATGTTCCTACTTCTATGTCAACCTGACCATGTAGATTAAAATGATCAACTATTCCTCTCCCATTTTTTCCAATCACTCCTTCTCCATGTGCATCATCAACCATGACTAATGCTCCATATTCTTTAGCTAGTAAAACTATTTCTGGTAATGGAGCTAAGTCTCCATCCATAGAGAAGACCCCATCTGTAATTATCAAAATTTTTGGGGCCTGTTCCATTTGAGCTTGCTTTTCTGAAGAGTGTTTATCTCTATATTTACTATTTTTCTTTTTTGCATTTTTAATAGTTTCTGCTTCTTTTAACTTTAACTTCAAATCCTTCATATCTTTATGCTTATAAACAAATTTATTTTGGACTTGTGATAGTCTTACTGCGTCTATTATAGAGGCATGGTTAAGTTCATCTGAAACTACAATGTCACTCTTGTCTAGAATTGTCTGTACCGAGCAAAGGTTAGCCATATAACCACCAGTCAAAACAATTGCAGCCTCTGCTTTTTTAAAATTTGCAAGTTTATCTTCTAGTTCTAGATGTAGTGTATTTGTTCCAGATAATGTTCTTACAGACGTAGTACCTACACCATAAGTATTAATAGCATCGATTGCTGCTTTCCTTATATCTTTATCTGAGGCAAATCCTAGATAATTATTTGAACAAAAATTTAATTTTTTATCACCGTTAATCTTAAGATATGCTCCTTGCCCAGATTCAACAGTTAAAGGAAATTTGCCACCTTTCACAATCTTTTCAATTTGGATATAAAAGTCTTTTGGATCCATAATAATTACATTTAACTTTATATATACTAAGATATATAACATTAAAATGCAATTTCCTAATGTTTTTTGATATAATCATCATATGAAAAATTCTAAATCCAAAGGGTCTAAACCTAATGGAGTTGGCTCCAAGAAAGCTGGCTCTAAAAGTTATAAAGATATAGTAATAATCATTCCCACTTATAATGAGAGGTTAAATATCCCAAATTTAGTAAAGAGAATATATACGTTTACTCCAGGAATAAGAATCCTTTTTGTTGATGATAATTCACCTGATAAAACAGGAGAATATATAGAATCTTTAATGAAGAGGAATAAAAAAATATACCTAATAAAAGGACAAAAAAAAGGTCTTGGAGATGCATATAAAAGAGGATTTTTGTATGCAATATTTAATATGGGAGCAAAATATATAATACAAATGGATGCAGACCTATCTCATGATCCAAAGTATATCCTAGAACTGATTAAATATAAGGATAAATATGACATCATTGTTGGATCTAGGTACATTAAGGGAGGATCTATAGAGACTGAATGGGGATTACTCCGACGTATGAATTCAAAATTTGGAAATATTTTTACAAAAATTATGTTAAGAATGCCTTACCATGATTGTACATCAGGATTTAAGCTTATAAAATCGGAAATCCTTCCTAAAAAATTTATTAAAAATATCAGATCAAATGGATATCTATTTCAGGTTGAAATACTATATTTTTTCTACAAAAAAAATAGAAAAGTCAAAGAAATACCAATAAAATTTAGAGATCGTAAATTCGGAGTTTCAAAGCTTAGATTCTCTGATATATTTGAATACTTGGTATCCCTAAGGAAAATAAAAGAAAAATATAACTAATGAAGATAAAACTCTCCATAATTATAGTAAACTGGAATACAAAAGATACAGTTTTAAATCTAATAAAAAGTATAAAAGGGCTACCTTTCCTATATGAGATTATACTAATTGACAACAACTCAGACTTAAAAAGTTCTTATCTAGAAGATCCACATATAAAATTTATCAAAAATGATCAGAATATATATTTTGCAAAGGCGATGAATCAAGGGGTTAAAAAAGCCAGAGGAGAATACATTATGCTACTTGGCTCTGATACAGAAATTATAGATCATGCAATAGAAAAATTAGTAAATTTCCTTGATGAGTGTCTTGACCCAAAGGATCTTGATCCAAAGGATCTTAATCCAAAGAGAAATTACCAAATTGTAGCACCTCAACTTATAAATAAAGATCACTCCATCCAAAAATCATGTAGAAAATTCCCATCTTTTTATAATATTCTTTTTAATGATTATAAACTTAAAAATTGGGATCATAGGGACTCAAGAGAAGTTGATCAACCACAAGCTACTTGTATACTTATAAGATCCTCCGTTATAGCACAATATGGGTTATTTGATGAACGATTCCCCCTATATTTTAATGATGTAGACTTCTTTAGAAAAATGAAAAAAAATAATATAAAGACATATTATCTTAATACAGCAAAAGTACTACATCTATATGGAGAAAGTACAAAAAAATTAGGAGTCAGAAGAAAGATCCTTCTATATAAAGGTTATCTACAATATCTTCTAAAGTGGGGTATTCTTTAAAATTATTCTTTAGCTTTCAACAATCTAGCTTTTTTCTGTTCTCTTATCCTAATTCTTTGTTCCTTAGCTTTCTTTTTTAGTATTAATCTTGCTGCTTTTCTTTTCATGATTATTATATATCTAACTTGCATATGTTACAGTAAAAATTTAAAAATTGCAAAAACCCTTTGTATCCAAGTACTCATTAATAACTATTATTCAATATCAATATATCTTCCATGAGTTTAAACCTCAATTTTCTATACAAGAGTCAAAAGAGGATATAGCTTTGGCCTGATATTTTAGCTATTACAGCTACTATCTCTAGTAGGATAAAAATCTTACGAATATATTACAATAAATACAAAAAAATGTGAGATATCTATGTTATACAGTTTTTATAAACTAAACAAAATATGTATTAAGGATATTATGCCTAGGATGAATATAAACAACATCAATAGGGAAAGTATAACACAAGAAAAACATCCGCCCATTCCATACGATGAGTATAATTTTCTTGGGCCGAAACCTTTTGATTTTGGTATTGTATAAACCTTTATATCCCTATCTTGCATAATTATTCATCATCATCCCATAGAGGCCTAGTCCTTCTTGATTTGGATCTATCTCTCTTTATTTTAGACCTTTTTCCATCAATATGTAACCTTTGCTTCTCTGAAATAATCCTAAGTTCTACATCATCCATATGGGAGAACAGTATTCTATATGAAGAATTTGATTGTAATGGATATCGTTTATTAGTATCTATATGATACTTACTATTATTTTTTATATAGTTTAGTATGACAATTGGATCCTTACTAAACTTGAACCCAGTCATTTCTTCGGCTATATTGATTTGGAGTTGAAATATGCCTGTAGTGAAATCAGCAACATTTACATCTATATCTCCATTGTAATAAGATATTAGAATATCAGAAACACAACTAAAAATCTTGCCAACTCCATTATCTTTAGAATCACCATAATCATATTCAAGATCATAAACCAGAAGGTGTCTATCAGGAGCTATAGATAATATATCCATCCTTATACCTGCAAAATCTATATTTTTAAAATGATCCCCTTCTTTTTGTATTCTTGCCACCCTCACCCTAAGTCTTGAAGGAGATACTTTGTTATATCCTTCCTGCATAAATTGTGTATGAGCCTCTATTTCAAATCTATGAGTAAAAACCTCATCTTCTGGGTTTGTAGATACAAAATATGACGAACTCCTGAATGAGCTAGTTTTCTGCTTATAATCTCTATCTATCCTACTTCTAAAATAATCTGGTACAAAATCTCCAAAATATTCCTGTATAAGTAAACGTAGATCTCTATATGCAGGGGATATCTTTTCATATTTTTTTAAATCTTCTATGCTTCTAATACCAGAATATTTCTTATCTCTAGATAAAATATTTAGACGTTCTACATACATCTCAAACATGGATATTGTATCAATACCTCCTAGTATCATACTCTCTATATCCAAGGCTTCTTGATACTCTAATGTACCTTCTTCTAACCCTTGGTAATGGAAAAATCTTAAAGATGATTCCTTACTAGGAACTACCTCTATAGGAGTGTCTTCTTTTTCAAAAAATAAAGCCTCTTGCATAACAAATTCGTATTTTACCACAAAAAGATCTGATATTATAATACTATAGATGGATCTTGATGAAAATCTTTAAAGTTTATAAATTTAAAAAAATTTAATTCTTTCTTGTATTTCTTTGTATCCATAAAATATGATACTTTATCTTTCAAGAATTTCTCTCTGTATTTATTTGGAGTTAAAAATATAACAAAAGGATTTTTCTTAAAATATTTTAGATATTCATATGATAGATAAAAAGCAGAATAGCTATCTATCTTTTCAAATATACGGAAAGAACTCTCTGTGGCCATATCAAGTTCCAAAAATATATTATCCTTACCAAGTATACAAAAACCATCTGGTTTTAGAGTATATGATCTATTGTTATATTTAAATTTAAATATCAAATTTAAATCTGACACCCAATCCTCAAAATTTAAATTATTATCTATGGAATATTTTTTTAATCTAATAAAAAATTTGTTGGATTCTACATTATGATCAAGATATAAATTTATAATATCTTTATCAGCCTTTATATATCTATCCTTAGATCCAGATCTACCAGATCCCACAATCAAATGACCTTTTTTTGTAGTATAAAAATACCTCACATTACTATTTATGAAAAATACTGGTTTTGTAATAAAATCTAAAAAATTTTCTTTCTGAAGTTTGGATACTATACTTCTAACTCTCCTAATATCCAAAGAAAAAAAAGTTGCAATATCCAAAGACGATACGAATGGATGTTGGTCTATAAAATTGAGTATCTTTGGGGCCAGTCCCATTGGGACCAGTCCCCTTGGAACCAATCCAAGTACAATGTCATTCTTATTGATATTTTCCATTGGATGATATTGTAAAAATATTATTATCTAAAATTTTGACATACAGACAATATTTTGGTAAATCTTCTATCTCAAAATTAAAATATTTAGACAATTTCACTCTCGATTTCTCTCCTTGTTTAAATATATAGAATATTCCTGAATTCTCTATTACAGCATCAGCTATAGCCTGTGGGATTTGAGTTAAGTACTGATTAGATATATTGAGAGAAACTTTAAATTTCCTACTTTCTGAGAAGAAGAATAAAAAACTATCCGATACAAAGTTCTGAAATTCATCTATATATAAATATACTTCTGGTCCTCCATTCTTTATAATGATCTCATTTTGTATTTGAGATACAAGTAATGAGCCTAAAAACTTAGAATTTTCATCACCCATAACACTCTTTTTAAGATCAAACAGTATAACTTTCTCTTGTAACATAGCTTTTTTAAAATTCAACTGTTCAGAGGGTCCTGATAAAAATTCTCTAAGAATTCTATCAGATTTTATTCTTCCTATTTTATTCAAAATTGGTGCTATCTTCTCATTCCTTGACCTTTGATCCCAACTTTTATATATGGTATCAAAATAATATTTAACTTCTACATCTTCTATCCTTTGGAGTACTTGTAACCTAAAGTGTTCATCTGTTAAAAACTCCTCTATATCTAATATAGAATAATTCACATTCACTTTCTCACCAAATTTATTAGAATCGTTATATAAAATTAATGCATATAAGGATCTACGTAGGATATCCTCACTCTGAGGTCCCCAGAAATCCTTATATAAATTATGGAATACGGAAACAATACTATCAACTAATAAAGAAATATCAATATTATTTAAATTTAAGAGAGGATTAAATGAATATTTTAGATTTTTAAAATCAATTAAGTATAAATCATTTTTTTTATTACTTGGGTAAAATTTAAATATTCTATCAATAAGATCATGTGGATCTAGAACTATGACAGAGTGACCTTTATATATATCCTGAAGTATTAAATTCACAAGAAAAGTAGATTTTCCAACACCTGTCTTTCCAATAGTGTATGAATGATTTAATCTCATTTCATCTGATATATATACCTCTTTTAATACACCTCTTGATATATCTTTATAATACCCAAGCAAAGATCCTGAAGGTTTAAAAAAAGATTGATCGGGCATTATTGATATTGTTTCTTTCTCCATATCTTTCCTATATTCTCTATCCTTTATAAAATTCATTACATTGCCTATATCCTTATTTTGAATAATTAGATGCGGAATCCCTATCTTATATATTGCCCTTATCCTTTCAATCAAAATAGCATCGTCAGATTCAATTTCAAGATACCCAAAAGAAGATTCTGACAACATAAGAGGATTAATTACATTAAAACTTATTCTAAAATCTTTTTCTTCATATAAAATAGGTATAACCTTACTAAAACTTTCCTTACTTGTATCAACTAACATTCTACTTTTTACTCTGAAATATTTTTTAAGTGGTTTATGCTCAAGAGAATTAGTTTCAACATAACTGGTTTCAGAGGAACCAGATCCAAGGAAGCTTAAATTTGGATAATATGAATGTAATAAATCTAAAACAAACTGATATTTAGATTTTGAAACTAGTAATGTTCCAAAGACTTTATCAGAACTCCTTTCAATCTGCATTGAAAATGGTTCATACATGGATAATCTTAAAAAAAACTCCTCCGAACTCTCTTCTTTTACGTTACCAAACCTTATACTCTCCCCTCCTACTACACGAGAACGAAAGAAAGATAGAATTAGAAATATAATCAATAATATTAAGGATATAGTGTATAAAAGAAAATAAAGAGGATGTAATGAGTATGCAATAAAAAAGAGTATTGGTATGAGAGTTACTCCACTGTATTTATATATACTCTCTATATATAAACGTATAAAATTTAATATTCTATCTTTTATACTTCCATCTTCCATGTATATGAATAAACATATAATTATAAAAATGAGAAAAAAGATCAGTGATGAAGAAACTCCAAAAAATAATAAAATATATAAAAATATTAGAAGAAGAAAAACAATATTTAAAAACACAAATTTAGATTGTTTAATCATATAGATTAAATCATAGTTTATTTTTACCCAAAAGAACAGATTCAAAAGTAATCTTCTAGGGAAGTTATTTTTATCTACAAGATAAAGAAATCATTGAATTATCTTACTGTAATTCCCATAAATAGTGTTAACCAATAATATTAGGGCTATTGTATAATATAGTTTATGAACAAACCAAGAAAAAAGAATATTATTCGTGATCTTATAATAATATTCGCAGTCATAGTATTATTTTTCTACCCTGTTTTACTCTCAAAGGTAATGTTTCCTAAATATGCATACAAAATAATGCCTTTGTACCATAATGTAACAAGTTCTATAAGCATTAAAACAGTAAATTATGAGGATGTATTACTAAATACATTTCCTTGGGCATATGAAGTATCTAATGATTTTAAAAATTTTACACTGCCTCTCTGGCAATTCCATAATCTTGCAGGATTACCACTTCTTGGAAACGACCAATCTCAAGCTTTCTATCCACTAATACTCCCCTTCTTCTTTATTTTCAGTGTTGCTTTAGCACTACAAATAGAAGTATTTTTAAAAATCTTAGTATTTGCATTTGGAGGGTATCTTCTTGCATCAGTGTATAGTAAAAAATCATCGGTAAGGATAATAGGATCTTTAATCCTTGCTTTTAATGGATTCGTATCCTTATGGCTTTATTGGCCCCTGTCTTCAGCAATAGTAATGCTTCCATATATCTTCTGGCTTCTTGAAAAATCATTTTCTCATAAAAATAGACTATCTCCATCTAAAATTATAATTTTTGGATCCTTAATTTGTGCTATGGAATTACTTGCTGGAACCATAGAAATGTCTCTTATATTACTAGTACCTGTTATACTCTACCTTTTTTTTGTAATGATAAAGTATCTAGATTCACAGGATCAAGATCCAGGGGATCAACATAGAATACAAATCAAGGTGTTACTATACCTTCTTATCTCAGCATTATTAGGATTCTTAATATCAGCAATACAAACTTACCCTGCAATAGTAGACTTACTACGCTCTTTCTATTATATAGCTAGATCCGGAGCATCATCAAAAATATATGATTCTATTGATCCAGTATATTTATTAAAATTTATATACCCTGGAATATTTGGTCCACCTCAATCAGTTAATATACCAGGGGCACTGGGATTGATGGCATCAAACTTTAATGAGACATCGTTTTATATAGGATTACCAGCATTTTTTATAGGTATATTTGCATTTTTAAGGAAGAAAACAAGAGTAAATGCTTTTTTTATCTTAGGACTTATATTTATTATCACAGGTATATTAATAAACGCACCAATCTTCAATCTCATATTTAAACTACCTCTACTTGAAGATACGTTGCACCATAGAATAGATGGAGTAATTCCTATATTATATGGAATTTTAATATTTATAGGACTTGATTCTATATATTATCTAATAAGGAATAGAAATTACAAAATTCTCCTTAAATACACCTTAGTATTTACAGTTATTATTGCCCTTCTAGACATTTTAATATTGTATTCTTTCTCAAAAATACAGCTAACCTATATAGAAATATCCGCACGATCATCAATACTACATGAGGGACTTTTATTTATATTGATGATAACAATATCAACTTTCGTTATATATTTTTTGAAAATGATTAAAAGAGAATCTCTTACTTCTTTATTTGTCATTACTGTTATAGGGATATTCGCTCTTTTTCCTCTTTTTACATACTTTGAGAACTATTGGACATATATAAATATATCAAATCAAAAATATTTATCCCCAGAAAATAGCTATATAAGTATCTTTAAAAAGGCAACAGAATATAGGGTGCTTCCAACAGGGATGTACGCTGCACCACAAACTAATGATCTATCTTCATTTAATGAATATGCATCATATGATCCTGTAACACCCAATAGTTACATACGATACAACAACAACATAGGGAAGAATGAGCTAATAATATTTTTCTTCCCAAATAATATAACAAATAAGAGTATTAAATGGCTAGAGACAGCATCAGTAAAATATGTAATTGTAAAAAATGGTACCAACCTTGAAGGAACGAAGATACTAAGTTCAAACCAAATTAAATTTTATAAATTGGCAACATCATATCTTAGAAAGGAAAATATGTTATCAAGTAAAAATCTAGAAACTTTATATAATCTTGATGTTAATTTTTCTACTATCATAGCTGAATATCATATAAACATAAAAAATAACATAAGGAATATAATATCAAAATATATAGAGAGTAAACAGGAGTATAAAAAATTTAAGAACCTAGTATTACAGAAAAATCTTTTTTCAATATATCTTCCACCATTTATAGTATACAAGCTAAAAAATCCAGTCCCTATTGTCTATGCACCAGGGAGAGTGATATTTAAGAAGGGAGTGTCAGAAAAAGTAGAGATTAATATGATGAAAAATCTAAATATACCAAACGAAGCTATAACAAATGCTCCTATTAAATATATTAATGATAACTCTAATGTAAAGATTACAAATTATAAAATTATAGGTAACTCCCTATCATTCACTGCAAAAACAAATAATGATTCTTTTTTAATAATAAACGAACTGTTCTATCCAGGATTTAAAGCATATGACAATTTGGAAAATATATCATTGTATAGATCAAACGGAATCTTTGATGGAATATATATAAAAAAAGGATCAAATAAAATAGTTCTAACCTACGAACCACAAAGTGTAAATATTGCAATTGTATTATCTCTGGTTGGAATTATTATCTTATTACTTATAATAGTTCTCAGAAAGAGTATAGACAGAACTTAGAGTAAGCCCAGCAGAATTAGCGACTTCTTTTGCATATTCTTTAACCTCTTTATTTACTCTTACACTAATAACTGTATCCATATTACTCAAGTCTATAGGCATAATTATATAATTATCCTTAAAAACATATATACTCAAATTATACTACTAAATCAACATTATATCATTGATATTTATAACTTGTTGACAAAAACTATAAGTTATGTAATAATATTTTTTATTAATATTATTTATATACTTTTATGGATGAAAGAGAACCTAAAACGGCAAAAGAACTTCAAAGAATTTATGGTTTCGATCATGATCGTCATGCTACTACACAAAGAGTACATCATAGATCACATATAGAATATAATTCTAGAGCAGATAGTATTCATAATAATAGGAGAAAAAAATCTAATCCACAAAAAACCAGTACAACAAAATTGATAATGTTGGGCCTTGCAGGTCTTATAGCAGCCGGTGTAGTTGCAGAAGCTGTACAGGAACCCAAACCAAATACAGTCCAAAGAGTATCTTATCAACAAGTATTGAACAATGGATTAAAGCCTGGAGAAGCTGTAGTGATACCAAATACTGCAAATCCTGTTGCTCCAACAATCGTAATACAACTTCCAAAAGGTAGTTCTGATGCTAATTTCTTTCAACAAAAAGGGGAAAAAACAGTTAGTGCAATTACAGGAACAAACGTTCCAATATATACATCTAATCTTGAGGTAGACACTAATCCAAAAACTGGAAATGTTGATGTTGCAGTAAGATTAGCTCCTCCATTTGCTGTAAATACAAAAACCATACAGGAAAATACACCTTATGCCATATCTCATATTGATGGAGGACAATTCATATTTGAGAATACAACTAATAATCAAACTGTATCCTTAACTATTCAATAAATGATATAATCACATATTATTTATACAAAATAATATGGAATTATCTGTAATAATACCCTGCCTTAATGAAGAACAAACTATAAATGTCTGTGTAAAAAAGGCACTAAAGGCAATAAAAATTCTTAGAATAAAGGGAGAGGTAATTGTATCTGATAATGGATCAACAGATAAATCTCGAGAGATTGCAAAAAAAGCTGGTGCAGTAGTTATAAAGGTAAAAGAAAAAGGATATGGAAATGCTCTTAAAAAAGGATTTGATAAAGCCTCCGGTAAATATATGATAATGGGAGATGGAGATGATACATATGATTTTTTAGAAATCCCTAAATTTTATAGAAAGCTTAAAGCTGGTAATGATTTTGTAATAGGAGATAGACACAAGAGAGGAAAGATAGAAAAAGGTGCTACCCCATTATCTCACAAAATCGGGGTTCCGGTCCTAACATTCATAATTAACCATTTCTATAATATTAGAATCTCAGATTCACAATGTGGAATGAGAGGAATTACACAAGAATCATATAAAAGATTAAATCTCCAAACAACAGGTATGGAATTTGCATCTGAAATGATAATAAAAGCATCAAAACTTAAGTTAAAAATTACAGAGGTTCCAATAACCTTATATCCAAGGCATGGATCAGAAGCAAAACTTCATACCTTTAAAGATGGTTGGAGGCATCTGTCTTTTATGTTAACCCAAGGAACAAATTATATGTTCATATACCCAGGGCTTCTACTATTCTTACTTGGTGTATTAATATTTATACTCCTAGCTCCAGGACAATTTGAAATATTTGGGAGAGTTCTCCACTACCACGTCCTATATATTGCATCAATAATAACAATCACAGGATATAATATATTAATATTTGGACTTTTAACAAAACAATACTCCTCCATAGAAGAATTTACAAAACCAGACTGGATTACTAGGTTCGTTAAGAAACTTACATTAGAGAAGATATTATCTTTTGGACTGCTTATACTTTTTATAAGTGTCCTTCTTTTTATATATACATATATAAAATGGAGTCAAAATCATTTTGGAGCATTACTTGACTCAGGACATCTAATCTTAGGGTTAACTCTATTTATATTATCAATACAAACAATATTCGCCGGATTTTTTTCAAAAATAATAGAACTTAAAAAATAAAGATTTGACATAGTGATAAAATGTTATAACATGTAATAACTATGAGACAAAAGTTAGTTCGTATAGGTAATTCAACAGGTGTAATAATACCAAAAGTATTATTAGATAACATGAAACTTGATGCAGGGAAATATGTATTCCTTGAAGAAGATTTGATAAATAATTCTCTGTTAATCAGAAAAGAAAATTCCACTAAAACCACTTTTAACCCAAAGTTTTTAAAATTATTAGAAGATGTCAATAATAACTATAAAGATGCGTTAGAACAATTGGCATAAATATCAACCCTACTGTATTTTTAACTATTGAGCAAGTTCTAATAATCCATGAAGATCAGATAGACAGATATGGAGGTACACATGGTCTAAGAACCTTAGGATTATTAGAATCAGCAGTATTAAGGCCTCAGACAGTTTTTGGAGGTAAGGAATTGTATCCAAGTATATTCGATAAGGTATCGTCACTGCTTCGTTCAATAATGTTCAATCGTCCATTTATAGACGGAATAAACGTACTGCTATAGTATCTTCAATATTATTTCTTAAATTAAATGGCATCTCATTTATACTTATACTGCAGGAAAAAGATTTGGCAACTACGATAATACAGATCGAAACAGATAAATGGGGAAGAAAAGAAATAGCTACATGGTTTGAGAAAAATTCATTATTTTCTCCCACCCATTCTTCTCTCCCTTTTTGAAAAATCTAATATAGCATCAAGTATATCAGATGTTCCAACATCCGGAAAATATTTAGGTTCAAAATATAGCTCAGTACATTTCCCATTAAACCATCCTATATCTGATATTCTTCTTTCCCCTGATGTTCGTATTATTAAATCAGATGAAGGTATTAATCCTCCCCCATCCTTAAAATCATTAAAAGTAGCACCTTCAATTACAATATTTCTATCTAAATTTCTTGATTTATCAATGATCCTTATAATTTGATCCTCCCCTCCAAAATCTATAGCTAAAGATAAAATCTTGCCTTTAAATGATTTTGTATGTTCTTCTGTTAGTGCTATTGTTTTGAGCAATGAACTTGGGATTCTATCTTTCCTCCCTATATGAATAAATCTTGTTTCTTCCTCTATCAATCTTTTTTCTAATTTATGTATCATGTATTCTAAAATCATCATTATACCTCTTATCTCTTTTTTATCTCTTACCCAATTATCTGATGAGAATGCCCATAAAGTGATAGTATTTATTTGATCTAAATCTTTTAGATCCTCAAGTATATCTCTTATCCTCTCTGCTGCTAACCTATGCCCTACAGTTACATTTTTCCCATGTTCTTTTGCCCACCTTCCATTACCATCAGGAATAATAAGGATATTCCTAGGAAATCTATCAATTGGGATTTGCTTTACTATATCTATTTTATCTATCATATTTTAATGTTTAGACTTTATCTTATAATATTTTAATATTAAAACAATATTAAAGGAAATAAATTCAAAAACTTCATAAAACTAACTTTTTTAGATATAATTATACAAAGGATCTCCACATGAAGAAATTACTATTTATATATGATCTAATATACCCATACCAAATAGGTGGAGTAGAACAGAGAATATATAATATCTCTACATATCTAAAAGACTCATACGAAATACATCTAGTAGGTATGAAAGGATGGGAATGTTCCGATACCATAATAAGAGATAAAATTACATATCACGCAATTTTTAAACACTCTGATATATATAAACCTGATGGAAATAGAAAAACCTTAGAACCCATCATATTTGCAATCAAACTTTTCCCATTCCTTATAAAAAACAATTTTGATGTTATAGAAATTCAATCTATGCCTTATTTCCCTATATTTACACTAAGATTTGCACTTTTATTAAAAAAATTAAAACCAAAGGGCCTAGGCCCAAAGGATCCAGACCCAAGGGTTGTAACCATATGGCATGAATGGTGGGATTTTAAATATTGGATAAAGTATTCTGGACTACTTTTTGGCAGTATAGGGTTTGTGGTTCAATATTTAGCATTAAAGCTATCAACAAATATAATAGCAATATCGAAACATACAAAAGAGAAAATACAACAACATAAAAAAGGAGAAATCATTGTGATACCAAGTGGAATTAGAGATGCTATAAAAAAAATAGATAACAAGAATAAAAAATATGACCTTTGTTATGCTGGAAGACTTCTTGATTTTAAAAATGTAGACAAAATAATAGACCTTGTAAAATATGCAAAAGATAGAAAAATTAATCTTAAAGCTTTAATAATAGGAGGTGGGAAAGAATTAAATAATCTAAAGAATATGGCAAAAAAGCTTGATTTGAATATTAAGTTTACTGGTTTTATAGAAGATAATAATGAAGTATTTAGAATAATGAAAAGTTCTAAGATCTTTATGATGCTATCAAAAAGAGAAGGTTTCTCCATAGTAACGATAGAAGCTCTAGCATTAGGACTTCCAGTTATATGTTTTAATGGTGAGGATAATGCAGCAATAGACCTTATAGAGAATAATAAAAATGGTATATTAACAACACTAGAAAAACAAGAAATGCTCAATGCAGTAGTAAAGATAAATGAAAACTATGATAGTTATAGTAAGAATGCTACAAAATATGCTGATAAATTTTTATACAGCAAAATATCAGATAATTTAAAAAAATATTATAACAAAAGATAGTCTCCTAATTAGTAAATAAACATAAGTATTATTCCTCCATATATTGAAATATTGAAAAGTAAGTATAAAATACAAAGTATATGGATAATAACTCATCAGAAGATAACAGCAAGAAGACATTCTCTGTAGCAGAAGTATTTTCTTTTGGGTGGAATAAAACTTTTCAAAATTTAGTATTTTATATCATATCCATACTTATTTTTGGTGTGGTATATTTTGTACTTGAGTACCTGGTAGGACATACAGGATTCTTAGGGACAGTATTTTATATAATACTTATTGCCTTTAGCTTCGTCTATGGATATCTATTCATACTCACTGCACTAAGAGTTTATAGTGGAGAAAAATTAGAACTTTCTAAATTTTCAAGTTATGTAAAATTTGATAATAGATTCTGGAACTATATAGGTGGGTCAATTTTAGTTGGTATAGGCTTTGTTATTGTATATCTTCTAATTTTAGGATCTCTAGCATTGATGACACATTTTGCACTCCAAAGATCACTAATATTCCTACTATTCATAATTATAGCAATAGTACTTTCTGTATTTCTAGTAATGTATAGTATTGCATTCTCTTTCTACCAATACATTATTATTGACCAAAATAAACAGATAATAGAATCAATAAAAGAAAGTTATCATATTACAAAAGGGAAAAAATGGAAGATATTTGGTGTACTTCTAATGTTAGTGATATTAAATGTTGTAGGAGCATTCTTGTTACTTATAGGGCTTCTTATAACAATCCCTATAACAATACTATCTGAGGTATTCTTGTATAAAAAATTAGAAGAGATAGTTTAATTTTCGTATTCTTCTTTGAGCTTTTGAAAATTTCCAAGGATCAACTCCATATTTTGTTATTATCTTTGTGACTATTGCTGGAACCTCATCAAGTCCAAGAAGTTTAGCTGCAACAATCCTACGTGTTCCATTTAAGTCTACATAATAAACTCCTTGAAATTCATCAAGATAAATAGGTCCATCAAAAATTGACACACTCTCGATTCCTTTACTTTCTATCTGTTTTGTAAGTTCATACATATACACTTCCCATCTAGGACCAAGTCCTCTATCCCCTATTCCTTCAGATCTAGATTCTCTATTTTGAATATCTCCCCAATTTCTGAATTTTTCAGTACCAAGATATGGGGCTCCAATTATATTTTGAACTTTTACATGTGCACGTCTTTCATCTTCAATAAAATCAAATGGGTTTGCCTCAAATATATCAGTTATTCTAAAAGCAGGATATAATGATGTATCAGATAACATCAATAGTTTTTCCCTGAATTCTTCACGTGAAATACCCTGTTCTAGTCCATTAACCGTCTCCATAAAATTAACTACCTTCCTGCTTCAAGTATAGCTACAAGATCGTTAGCTCTGTTTTCATATACAACAAAATTTCTATCTTTCTTTCTCGTCCTATCTTTTTTTATTCTTCCTAGTATAAGACGTGCCTTATATATACTTATTCTATCAAGAGTACTAGATCCTCTTCTCACTGGTAAAACCCCATCATATTCATAAAAATCTGTCGCTATTATATTTCCATCATTATCTAATACAGATCTACTGATTATTCTACCTTTCTGATCATACTTGTATTTATATTCCTCCAATCTACCAACATCATGATCCTTAAAAATAATCTTGCTTTGTACTAAACCTTCTTCATATTTATATACTTCTAAAGATTGTCTTCCATCATTGTCTACTCCTCTTCTATTTAAAATTTGATTATCAGCATCATAGCTATCTTCAAAAACACTGATATCTAAGAGTCCTCCATACTGATCGAGAGTTACACTACGTTTCTGTGCACTAAACAAACTTAGATTGTTATCATCTTTGTAACTATATAAAAACCAAGAATATACTCTATCTCCTATGGCATTTTGAGATATAGAGCTTTTAACCCTCCCAGTATCATTATATTCATATGAAGATACATCCAAAATACCATTCCTTAAAACTCTAACTCTAGCAGAAAATCCATTAGGAAGTAACTCCAAACGAGGATCTCCATCCTTTGTCTCTCCATAATATATCGGTATATCCCAAATTGGCATTTCTTCATGTTTCATAAGGCTATTGTATCACATCCTATAGTTTATGGCAATATGCATATATTCCTATTTTACTAGTATTTGATTGATTTTATTAGAATATGATTAATTGAGAGTATATATATCTGATTATTTTTCTTGCCTGTCTATTTCTTTAATTAGACTAATCTAATCTCTGAATGATCACCAATCATTAAAGATATTGTTTTTGGTCTTTTATCTTTTTTTATAACTTTTACATCTTTTCCAATAAGTGAACTATCAATCCTATAGGGAACATCAAGTATTGTGGTATTCTCTAATATTATGGAATTTTCAATCTCACTACCTGTAATATTACATCCATTATCTATAGACGTGAATGGCCCAATATAGCTATTTAGTATCTTCGTATCCTTACCTATTACTACAGGGCCTCTTATTAGAGAATTTGAAACTATAGCACCATTATCTATATCAACGTCCCCCTCTACAGTGGAATCAGTAACACTTCCTCCCTTTTTATATATATGATGTTTTTCAAGAATGAGCCTATTTGCAGAAAGTAAATCATTCAGTTTCCCTGTATCTTTCCACCATCCTGATACATTATATGTTTTAATTTTATAGTTGTGATCTAGTAAATATTGATGGAGATCTGATACCTCTAATTCTCCTCTTTTTGATGGATGTATTTGATCTTTCCCTTCAAATGCTCTAAATACTTCAGGAGAATAAAAATATATACCAGTAACTGCAAGATCAGTTTGAGGATTTTCTGGTTTCTCTTCTATTCTTACCAATTTTTTATTTTTATCAAATACAGGAACTCCAAATCTTTGTGGATCTGGGACTTGAGATAACAAAAGATAACATGTCGATTCAGTGTCTTTTTCAAAATCTTCTTTAAATTCCTTTATCCCAGATGCAAGCATATTATCCCCAAGATAAAATACAAATTTATCATCCCCTATAAAGTCCTTGGATACTCTAATACAATCTGCTAGTCCTATTGGTTCTTTTTGCTTTATATATGTGATTTTAACATTAAATCTCTCTCCATCCTTTAAATATTCCCTAAGCTCATCTAATCCAGAAGATCTAGATCCTTCGTTATATATAACACCAATATCAGAAATTCCAGAATCTCTAACTGCCTCTATTGCATATTCTATAATGGGTTTATTAGCAATAGGAATTAAATGCTTGTTAAAAGTGTGAGTGATAGGTCTTAACCTAGTCCCTCTACCACCTGCTGTTATAATTGCTTTCATCCCCTATATTCTAACATCTATAAATGGAAAATGGAAAGAAATATATATTGAGAATGATGTTTATTTAACTTTGTATCTCTAAACATAAACCTTACTTATATTCTTTTTCTAATCTAAGATATATAATGGTAAAAGTGGAGAGATATGGGTCTCAGGCAAAATATATAAAATTCCAAGAAAGAATAAATAATAATTGGCCTTTATTCTTATCTAAAAGAAATGATTTTCTAGTACAAGAAGAAAGATATGGTAATGCCCCAGAGAAAGTAACGGAAAATATTCTACATATACTATTTACAGAAGTACTCGATTGGAATGTTAGAGATATCAATTATCAGATAGGATTTGCTGATATAGAAATCACTAAATTAGGAATTAAGAGAATTGTTATTGAAGCAAAAAGACCAGGTGGAATTTCTTGGAATGAATTTCAAATAGAAAAACATATAAATCAAGCTTTAGGATATGCCTACACACAAAAAGTTTCAACAATAGCAATCTCTGATGGTAGTAAACTATATGTTTTAAATGTAGATGGAGGATCAACCAACCCAAGAATTTTTATATCTCTAGACGACAATGTTCCACATCCTGATTTATATTATGTAAGTGTGAATGGAATAGACAAGAAGAAAAACATAGATATAAGATTTAAAGACAACAAAAAAGAAAATTTAATAAAAGACAAAGATCAAGAAATTAATAATGAACTTCTAAACAACACATACAAGCTCCCAGCACGTTGTTTTGCCTACATAGGTGATCCTAATAAACCAAGTACATGGAAACTCCCATATCTATTGGAAGATGGATCCGTGAATGTCAAAAGATTACCTGGAGCAGTAGGATGTGTAGTTACAAATTTTAGAGGATTACAGATAAAAACTATACCAGAAAAGGATATACCGAATGTTCTTTTAAAACTTGCAAAAGCAGCAAAAAATGTCGGGAAACTAGATCCAAAAAATCCTAAAATGGCAAATTGCTACAGACAACTTTATAATGCAGTAGTGCAATTAAATATGTTAGATAAAATATAAAAAAATTAATCTTATAATACATCAATCTAATGCTTTTTAAGCTAACAAACTTCCACTATATTATAGATATGTATTACGATTATGATTTATAGAACCCTATCTTCATCTTTTATATTTTTGTATATATAATCTCATACCTATCTCCTCCATTCGTAGTATTCATTATTTGTATTTCCAATGGATCTTTGAATGTATTTTTATCAATAGTCAATACTAAGACTCCATTGCCTATCTCTATATTTTTTATGTCTTGAGATCTATATTCAGAATCACTTATCTTTAGAATACTAGCCTCCCCTATCTCTTGTTCTAATTCTACTTTTAAAGTTGGCAAATCTATATCTATGGTACTTTGTATAACATTACCACTTGTTATTAATTCTTTTTTATACATTATTATTACCTCATTTATGGAGAATTAAATTAATACCTAATTTTATATAGAGAAAAAAGAATTGGCAAATAAAGATAAGATTTATCTTTAAAACAACACAAACTATAGTTTAATAGAAAATTTCGCTTTAACTTAAAATAATATGAGTTTCTAAGCTATATTGATATAATAGTCTACATATGAATAACAAAATTATAATAATAGGTGCTGGTATATCAGGAGCTACTCTAGCAGAAAGATATGCAAATAAAGGATATAAGGTGGTAATCATAGAGAAAAGGCATCATATAGGAGGTAATTGCTATGATTTTATAAATTCTGATGGATTACTTGTTCCTCTATATGGGCCTCATCTATTCCATACTAATGATGAAGGTGTCTGGAAGTATGTAAATAGATTTTCAGAATGGGTTCCATATGAACATAGGGTATTATCTTTTGTAGATAGGAGGTATGTCCCGGTTCCTGTCAATATTAAAACAGTTAATATGTTATTTAACCTTAATCTTGATGAAAAAGGTATGGTTCAATGGTTAGAGGAGAATACAGAAAAAATAGCAAATCCTCAAAATAGTGAAGAATCAGCCTTAGCAAGAGTAGGTAAAGTTCTTTATCAAAAAATGTTCAAAAACTATACTAAGAAACAATGGGATTTATACCCTAATGAACTTGCACCAGAAGTGATGAATAGAATACCAGTAAGAACAAATTTTGATGACAGATACTTTACTGATAAATATCAAGCACTACCGAAAGATGGATATACAAAACTTTTTAAAAATCTACTAAATCACAAAAATATAGAGATAAGGTTAAATACAGATTATTTTGATATAAAAGACAGTCTAGGTACATATGCTAAGTTATTCTATACAGGTCAAATTGATAGATTTTTTGACTATAAATTCTCAAATATCGAAAAATTACAATATAGATCCATTAGATTTGAATTTGAAACCTTAAATCAGGAATATTATCAACCTACAACCACAGTAAACTATCCCAATGATTATGATTTTACAAGGATTACAGAGCATAAAAGAGCTACAGGACAAATACATCCTAAAACTACTATAATAAGAGAATATAGTAGTTGGGAAGGAGAACCTTATTATCCTGTACCAAATCCAAAAAATCAAAAACTATATGAAGAATATAGAAAAGAAACAGAAAAATTAAAAGATATATACTTTGTAGGGAGATTAGCTAATTATAAATATTTTAATATGGATCAAGCTTTCAGAAATGCACTAGATTTATTTGATATGATAGAGAGGAAATGAATAAGAAAAAACCTAAAATAGCAGCAGTTGTAGTAACTTTCAATAGAAAGACACTTTTAGAGGAGAATATAAATGCACTATTAAACCAAACACATAAATTAGATGCTATATATATTATAGATAATGCGTCAACAGATGGAACAAAAGAATATTTAAAAGAAAAAAATCTTTTTGATAAAGTTAGATATTTTAAATTGAAAGAAAATACAGGAGGTGCAGGAGGGTTCAATTTTGGATTTGAGAAGACTTATAGACATTTTGACTGGATATGGGCAATGGATGATGATGCAATTCCTTATAAAGATGCACTAGAAAAGCTTATTGACAACAAATATTTTAATAATAATAAAATTGGAGCTTTATGCTGTAATACTATTTACACTAAAGACTCATTTAATGCAGTAATAGAAGCAATTATGAGAAATGATTATTTATTTTATAAAGAAATATTAAACAATAATGATTTCAAGGAAGATTTTGTAAAAATAAGAACATTTTCTCTATTAGGTATTTTAATAAAAACAAAAATTATAAAAGAGATAGGTAATGTAAATAAGCATTTATTTATAGAAGGAGATGATCTAGACTTCACCTTAAGAATATCCAAAAAATATGAAATATTCTGGATAAGACATAGTAAGTTACTGCATAAAGTATCTAAAAATATGTTTAACACAAAAAAAATTCTGAATAGAAATATTAACATTATTTCTTCTAATCAGATATGGAAGGAATACTATGGAATACGGAATCATATATATATACTAAAGAATAGCAAACTTATTTCTAAAAAAGAAATATTAAATTATGTAGTATACAATATAAAATATTATATACTCATAATATTTTTTTTAGATAAAAAAATATTACGCCTAGTTGTATTATCCAATGCATTAAAAGATGGTTTTAGAGAAAATTTAGGTAAGAAATATGATTATAGGAGTTTTGATTAGTGTTTAATCCTTACTTTATATAAACCATTATAAAACAACAACTATCTTCACAAAGCAATAAATAATTCTTCAAACTTTCTAATATTTTCCCTTATATTAAAATCTTTTTTTAAGCGATCAAATCCATTTTGTCCTAATTTTAATCCATCTATATCATAATTATCTATCAATTTTGATATTGCATTATATAATGCAGAGACACTTTTAATATTCACCAAATACCCATTATAATTGTTTGTTATAACTTCTGCATTTCCATCAACATTGGTAGATACAATTGGGAGTGAATGATTCATTGCCTCCAATAAAGAAAATGGTAAGCCTTCAAATAAAGAAGGCAATATAAATACATCGCTTGAATTTAAAATACTATCAATATCAGACCTAAAACCTAGAAAGAAAATACTCCTATCTAGGGAATACTCTGCAACTTTCTCTCTAAGATAAGACTCTATTTCTCCGTCACCAACAAAAATAAATTTTACGTCTTTATATTTTTTTACTAACTGTTTTATTGCCTTTATTAAATATATGTGCCCTTTTTGAATATTTAATCTTGCTACAGTAACCATTATTTTATCTTTTTTAGAAAAATGCATTTCGTTTCTAAATACATTATCTTTACTAAACTCCTTTATTTCTATAGAATTTTTTATAACGTTTATTTTCTTATCCATTATATTGAAATTCTTAATAAAAGTTTCCTTATTCTGATCAGACACTACTATGTATGTTTTTATAAATTTATCTATAATATGAATCCATAAATGGTTTAAAAATCTTTTAAAAAAGATAATCTGTGATTCATCTTCATCTGGAATTAGCTGTTCAGCTGCAACAACTTTGAATTTTCTTAAGAATGGAAATATCGCAAACATTACAGGTTTACAATAATAATGATGTATGAAATTCACATATATAATATCTGGATTGGACTGATAAATAATTTTTGCTAATTTATATGAGGTTTTGATATCAAATTCCCTATGCTTGGCCGCTGGAAATCTTACTATTTTTAGATTAGAATCTTTAATTTTTTCTAATAACACATTTATCCTATATGAATCTGTACAAGCAAGAGTAATATCAAATTTTTTCCTATCTAAGAATTTAATTAATAAATACAAACCATTCTCAGCACCTCCAAATATTGTGGCATCAGAGATTATTAAAATAGAAGTTTTCTTCATAAAATTGATAAGTATATGTATTTATTATATCATTTCATATTACATGTTATGAAAAATAAAATAAAGAATAGATCAATGTACTACAAATATATAACTAATGCCAGTTATGATGTACTAAATGATGAACTAATAAACAGTAAAATAAAAGACTTTGTTCTACAGAACATATACGTAAGGTCAACTATATTAGGACTTGTATTATATGCAAGAAAATTATTAAAGAAAAATATGTCAATATTAGATGTAGGTGCTGGAGACTGTCCTTATAGGACTATATTTAAAGATTTAAACTATAGTAGCACTGATTTTGGAGAAACCAATTATCATGATTTTAAACATATCAATTATCTCTGCAGTGCAGATAATATCCCTGTTAAAAATGAATCATTTGATGCGATATTATGTACTGAAGTATTAGAACATGTTTATAATACAGAAAATGTCATAAAAGAATTTAACAGAATATTGAAAAAAGAAGGGGGCTTATTTATAACAATACCATTCATATTTAATGTTCACGAAGAGCCTTTTGACTTCACAAGATATACTCATTATTTTTTAAAAAAAATTCTAACGGATCATGGTTTTAAAATAAAATTTATTACACCAAGGGGTGGCAAATTTTTATGCCTAGGTGTTTTATCACAAGATCTATTACTACAAAAAAATAAAAAATACCATCACCTATTTATATATGTACTATGTTATATACCTGTAATATTCCCTTTATTAATAATAAATAAATATTTTAAAAATATATTCATTATTCTAGATAAATTTTTTGATAATGAAAAAATATGGACACCTGGATATGCAATTTATACAATAAAAAAATAATACTATGAAGAAAAAATTATTGATAATTGATCCATATATTAATACATGGGGAGGGGGAGAAAAATATATTGGTTGTATGTATAACTATCTAAAAGATAAATATCAGATAACATTTGTAGTCCCACGTGGTAATACAAAAGATAATATTATTGAAAAATACAAAGAGAGATTTCAAATTGAGTTTAATTCTAATACAAAATTTAAGTACTTCGATACAGCATTTCAGATTAAAGATCATAAAATAAAGAATTATATTAGTATTTTTAGATTAATTATCTATTCAAAATTTTTTTATGTAACCATATATCTTACAAATGACATCCCATTACCAATGCTTTCACATATAAATATTTATATGGTTCAGTTTCCTATAAAAGCTAATACTTTAATAAAAAAACTGCTTCTATATTTACAAAGAATTAAAAGGAAAAGAATTTATATAGCTAATTCCGATTTCACTGCTGGATACATCAAAGATCTATATGATATAGAACCAATAATTATTACTCCTCCTATATATTTCAAAGAGAATAAGATTGATATTAAAGAATTATTGAAAAATAAGAAAAATATAATCCTTTCAGTTGGCAGATTCACCAAGGAAGGTCATAATAAGAAACAAATAACACTCATAAAAACATTCAAAAAAATGAATGATTTGTATCCTTACACTAAAAAATGGAAACTAGTTTTAATAGGAGCAGTGAAAAAGGAGGACACTTCATATTTAAATACACTCAAAAAATTAGCAGAAAGTTATAATATAGACATAAAGCAAAATATGCCCATTGAGGAGATAATAAAGTTTTATAAAATTTCTAAGATATATTGGCATGCTACTGGATATGGGATAGACGAAAAAAAATACCCAGAAAAGATGGAACATTTTGGAATGACTACTATTGAATCTATGTATTTTGCTTGTATACCAATAGTTATTAATAAAGGTGGGCAAAAGGAAATTATAAATAACAACATAAATGGATTCATGTGGGATACAGAAAAGGAACTTATAAATAAAACTTTAAGGATAATTAAAAATTATGATATAGAAGTTGCTATCAATGCCCAAAGAGATTCTAATAAATATACAATAGAGGAGTTTAATTTAAAATTAAATAGATTACCTATTGTATAGGTAATCACTTATTTATTTTTCTTTTATAAAATAAGAATATTTAATTGGAAAAACAGATTTCTCAAAATATTTTAATAAACCCATATTCCCTACTTTGGAATTTTTTAATATATATTTTCTTTTTTTATACATTATAGATACCATATAAAACATATCTTTATATGATCTTATGAATAACCTTAATTTCCCTCTCTTAATATATAACATGAACATTGCAAATTGCATAATTAATATTGATACAAAGTATTTAAATAAAAAATACGTAGGATAATTTTTATAGATAACAAAGAAAGTATTACGTACAGTATAATATCTGGAAAAATTACTATTATCTCCTCCCAGAGAAGACCCAACCTTATGATATATAATTGACTTTATATTATAAGATGGATAATAACCAGCATGTATCAATCTAAATCCTAAATCTAATTCTTCTGAGTACATAAAGAAATCTTCGTCAAAATATTGATTATCATAACAAATATCCTTTAGTGAATTTATGCTATATAGTCCACAGCTACCATTCGCAGTAAATAATTTATCTTCTAATATAGAATTTTTGAGTTTATTATTGTTAATCTTAAAAACTAAACCACTCTTATAGTAGGACATCCCAAGGCTATCTATTTTGTTCCTATCATAATATTTTAAGATTTGTGGTGATACAGAGCATATTTCTCTATTTTTTTCGGCTGTAGTAACTAAATAGTCTAAAAAATCTCTCTCAACTATAGTATCATTATTCAATAAACAAATATATTTTGATTTTTCTTCTTTAATAACTTCCCTAATAGCAAGATTATTACCTCCTGAAAATCCTAAATTTTTATCACTCTGAATTAAATTAATATAATTACCAAATTTATTTTTTAATTTCTCACCTTCTCTATTTTTTGATGCGTTATCAACAACAAAAACCTCATAATTAGGGTATGTTATTTTTTTTAGAGATTCTAAACATCCAATAGTATCCTCAAGACCATTATAATTGATTGTTATTATTGAAACTTTAGGCATAATTTTTATTTATATAATTCAAGTACTTTTTTCATATTTTTATCAATGCTATATTCCTTAGATAGATCAAAGCATTTTTTCTTCATATTATTATATCTTTTCTCATCTATAAAGCTGATTTTCTTTATTACCTTATTGAGATTTATTATATTTAAATCATTAATTAAGAATCCCGTCTCATCATCTTTTATTAGTTCTGATACACCCCCCACATTATTTGCTATTACTGGAGTCCCAAAACTTAAAGATTCTAATATTGACATCGGGTTATTCTCTAAAAATATCGATGGTAATATAAAAAATTTGGCACTCGATAGAATGTTAAATCTTCTATTATTATTAATAAATCCATCAAAAATAATATTATCATTCTTAGGTATAACATCTTTTATATATTCTCCCATACTACCCTTACCTAAAATATGTAATATATATCCATAATCATTAATATATTTTAATGCCCATTCAATCAAAACCCTTAATCCCTTGTACTCTTCTAATTGTCCCATAAAAACTATATCTTTACTCATATATGTATCTTTTAATTTCACCTTAGATGGTATATTTATTCCATTATAAATAACATGTTTTTGAGATTTTGGAAAAAATTTATAAGTACTATGATAGTTAGATATAAATTTAGAAGGAAAAATTACAGTATTAATCTGCTTAGTCTGAAATCTTTTAATTTTTATATATATTTCAACCAATATATTCTTCTTTTTACTTTTTAAAAAAGGATACGGTATTAATTCATAAGCATGAATAGTTAGCAACGTTCTATATTTTTTAATTGCAGAAAATACTGCTCCACTATGAGAGCTTGTTAAATGTACAAAGTCAGGTTTTTCTATTTCCAAGACTTTTTTAGTAACTAAATATTGATGTATGTTCCAAATATTAAAAAAATACCAAACAACTTTAAAAATAAATGGTTTATTATTAGTATTACCTCCAAAATAGATATTTAAAGGATAATACCTATAAATTATAAACCTATCACCTTCTTGATACTTTGCTGGAAATAAATCTTTGAAGCTTTTAAATGGCTTACTCGTTAATAATATTATTCTATTGGAAGTATTCTTTAGCTGATACTCTATTAAATTTTCTAGATATGTTTCTCCTCCACCAATTACATAGGGTTTATATAACCAATGAATATACATTATTTTCTTATTACTCATATTTGTAAAATCCATAGCCAATCTATATTTCTACAACCCTATCTATACCACTAAATTTTGAAAAAGTTGGAGTTAATATTGCTATTCTCATATAATAATGATTATAACATTAAATTAACTTTAGGTGTCTAAAAATATTAAAACTTTAATAAAAATATTCTAACTGAGAACTATCCACTATATTTGTTATTAATTTTTACTTATAGATATATTTGTAAATAGAACCTGGTTTCCATAATGAACATTTTGAAAATATAATTCTAAATAGTTATTTGGTATACAATTTTCAGGGATAGATAATTTGAAACTGTTTACTTTATCATTACTATTTAATAAATATGAATGAATATTTCTACATTTATTGGTTGATAGTATTATATCCGTATATCTATTTGATAACCCAAACATTCCCATGTTAATATTAAGGTTCAACTTTGAATAATTTCCTCTAATTGGGACTGATAAAATTGAATTTATTTTAGAAAATCTATATGTACTGTCTCCTCCAAATGAATGCATATTTCTAAACCAACCTAGGTAAGCTCTATCATATATAGTCCCAACTTTAATATTTAAATTATTGTTCAAAATATTAGGTATTATAAAATGGTTATATAAATTTAAAGTTGTTCTAGTATATAAACCTAGAAAAGCTAATTGTTTTTTATTCAATATAGATATATTATAAAGCAAAATAGGATTTTTGTTATCAAAAGTTAATTCTTTATTCAAATAAGAATTATCCAATTTTACTATTTTGTATCCATTATTTAACACTATACTTTTGTTACCCACATTAATATTGTTACCACCAAATGACATTAAAGATAGTACTACACTATGACTATTATTAATATTTTTTATATTTAATATATTGTTTAGATCTAAAGATTTATTTATAATATATGGTTGATTCACCCCTAAATTATTCACCTTTTCTAAATTTATGTATGTATAATTAATATATATATTCTTAAAGACATCATAACCAGCTATATTACTTTGGAAAATAAAATTTTCTGGTAATAGAAATTGTTGATAATTATCCATGTAATGACTATTAATAATAATATATTTGTATTGAAGAATATTTTTATAAATATTCATATTTGTAGTCACATAATTATCTATGATACTGTTTTTTCCTAACCCAAGTTTTTTTAGAGACTTAGTAGAACTATTAAAGTTATTGTATTCAAAAACATTATAATTATGCATCAAAGATTTGAATATAATTTCATTGTTAAGGTTACTATCAATAAATAATACTTTTGATCCTTTGGGTATGATAGAATTTACTTTGTTATATAAAGAATTTACTGCTTTTTGCTGTATAACTACATGCGTTGTATCTATTATCATCAAGAAACTCGCAAGTAAAGACAAGAATAGAAATAATACTAATAGTATAAAAGCTATATTCCTTAGTACTCTATGGAAAACATTAGTATTTTTATTAAGATAGAAAATGGATAGCACTAAAATAAACGGTAATACAAAAACATTAAAAGATATAACTTTAAAATCACCATATGGAGATATATGAAAATACGCAAATATATTAATAATGATATCTCCAATAATTAAGGATAAAATTCTATAATTTTTTCTAAATATATATATTAGAAAAGGAACAAAAAATATAAAGAGTAGGAATACTATATTTACAAGATATCTAAAATTAGTATTGTTATAAACTACACTTAACCTGGGAGGGTTATCCAAATCTGGACCATTATACACCCTATATACTGGTATAATACCTATTAAGGATGGAAGCGTATTCCTTCTAAAAAATCCTCCAGATATATTAGGGTTTATAGATATTTTACTACTAATACTAGAAGACGTCCCTAAAACAAAATCTGAAGTACTTTTATAAAACGGAATTATCAATAATATTAAAAATAAAGTTAGAATAATTAGTTTTTTTATATTCTTTATTTGACATATATAAAATATTAAAAGTAGTGCAGCTATAGATAATGCTGCTGCAGGGTAGGAATATAGTATTATTGCAATAGAAAATGATGTAAGAAATATAGAAGATATAGAAAATTTATCTTTTATCATATGAAAAGAAAACGCTACAACCATCGGAGTGGCTATAATCCCTATTAATTGTGGAGCAAAATTATCTTCAGATGCCCAGATAACTAATGGAGATAATGATATTACAAAAAGAACAAAATATGTAAAATATTTATATCTAGAGCTTTTTATTTTAATAAGATTATTAGTCAAAAAATATAGAACCAGGAATAAAAGTGAGACCAAAAACGCATTAAAAATTACAAACGAAGACACTATATTACTTGATAAAGATAGTCTATAGAAAAATGCCAATAATATATGGTATCCAGGATAATCACTAAAGATATATTTTCCTTGTGAATATAGAACTGCTGTATGAATATGCTCTACTAAATCAGTGTTATAAGCTAAAAAAGATATAAGGTTAGCTTTAATAGTTGGAGTTAAACATATTATAAAAATAATAAATGTTACAATGTAAGGAAAATAAAATTCTTTTTTTGTAAAGATTAGAAACACTTTTCTATCTTTAACAAATATATATATACTAAAAAATATAAATACAATTAATAAAACCCACCACCCAATAGGAGCAAAGTTAATGATATATATAAGATATAGAGGTAACATTATAAATAATGTACCTGTAACCATGACCAGCACTGGATATTTAACTAATAGTTTTCTATTTAGAAAATACAGAAATGGAAAACCAAAAATAAATGAGATTAGACTAAATATAATAAATGTTACAAAAAGTATTATTATTACCGACATCATTTTTATTTTATCTTTAAATTACTATATAATCACTCTTATATGAGAAAGTATTATACCAATGATTCTATCATAACAGTAATTGTCGTAGTTTTTGCTATTATATTAGCAATTACTATATTACATATAAATATTCAAGGTAAGCAATATAGAGATAATCTAAGAAAAAATAGTATTAATAGTATCAATTCTCTAATAACAAAATATTTCAAAGAATATCATTATTATCCCAATGAAATATTTACATTAACAGATCAAAGTGTCCCTTCTATAATAGATCTATATTCAAATAACGGAAACCTTCTTAGTAGTTATACATTGTGTAAAACAGTAATAAATCCTCAGTTAAATATGAGTAGTGCTTCAAATTACCCAAATTGTAGAAATACCACATTCAATACTCCCCTAATGAAAAAAATACAAATTAAAACAAATTCTAACTCTACATATTATTTTTATATTCCATTCAAAAAAGATAATACAATTGATTATGGTAATAATATAGTTGCCAAAAATTATATATTAGGAACTTGTCTAGAAAATAAAAGTATGTATATAAAATATTCAAATAGAAAGCTATATGACAAATTGAATAATTCTACTATAAAAATTAGTAATTTTATTACTCTATCCTGTTTGTAAGCTAATTATATAATTGTTGTATTAAAATCTTTGTTCTATTATAAAAATGCTCTCTAGAAAACATTTTACTTCTTTTGATTGCTTCCTTAGAAAGTTTCAATCTCTCGGTTTCATTTTGTACAAGTAATATTGTATTACTTGATAATTCATTGATATCATTCCATAAAATGCCATTTTTATGATTTTCAATTATTTGTTTTTGTCCTGCCTTATTTATAACAATAGGAACACATCCAGCAGACATTGCCTCAACAGTAGTAATGCCAAAATGCTCAAATCTCTCTGGTGATACATCTTCATTTTCATTAAAACCTGCGGCATGCCAAAAAATTTTTGATTCAGAATATAGTATTATTAAATCTTTAAGTTTTATATTTTCATGTATAAATATAGGATATCCGATAGCAGCTTCTTTCACTTTTTCAAAATACATTTTATGAATTTTACTCTTTTCTACTCCACCACATATATGGTACTCCCAATCCTTAAAAAGGTTTTTGTCAGCATCGTACATCTTTTTGAAAGTTGCAATCATTTCTAAATGTTTTTTATTGTGGGAACCGAAAAAGAATCTACCAACACTAATGATATAGTTTTTCTTATGATCAGATGAATAAAATATATCTGTATCAATTGGAGGAAAAAGCACCTTTGAATCAACTGCAAGAAATTTTTTTATATAGTATTGAGTATAACTAGAATTTGCAATAAATAAATCATAATAATTTATAAAATTTAAAATATTTGCTGCTTCATATTTGCTATAAATATAATTTAGAATATTTAATACAAAGAAAATCTTTTTCAAAAACTTTCTTAATATAATATATGATTTTTTATTATAATTAAGATGAACATCTGTTAAAAAAATTCCCGAATTAGAAACATTTTTAAATTTACTCAGTTTTTCATGTTTAAAAGGATGCATTCTAATAACGAGCAAACTATCTCTTTTGGTCATTACTTTTGGTATGTTAATAATCAAAACATCATTATCTATTTTATAATCAACTTTATTTTGACCTACTTTTATACTTATTATTCTTTTTTCTAATTTAGTATCAGATGGGTTTATATATGTTAATTTTATTTTATTTACTCCTAAGTTATGATTTAGAAAAATAAACATATCAGAATCTACCCAATTACCTAATTTTGAATTATAGCTTTCTAGAGGATGAATTGGTGAAATAAACTTGTATCCTAAAAATAAAAAATTCTCCACAAAATGCCTGAAAAATATTTTGTATTTTACATTGACTCTAGAATGTAAATTTATTGGAAAAAAAAGAAATGATATATTCTTTTTTGCACAACCTATTGCAGTTGATTGATATGTTGAATTTATAAATAGATCATAATTGTATGAAATTTTAGAAACTTCCCAATTATTATTAGTTTTTTTTACAATAACCGTTGTTTTTGATAAGTCTATATTTAATCTACTTTTGAAAAGTTCTTTGTCAAATTCTTTATCTGTAAGAATTGTAACATCATTATTTTTTGATAAATATTCCATAACAGCACCAATGTGCTTCTCTCCCCCTCCCATTGTAGACATATATTTATTATATATTAGAATTTTCATTTAAATATCCTTTTTATATAAATTATAGGAAAATTAAAAAGTAAGCTTAAAATAATTTTAACCTCTAAATATTTTGTCGAAATAGGATTTTTAGATAATAAAATATCCCAACTTTCTTTTATACTTAATTTCAAATTTTTCATAAAAATATTCAAGGGGGCATTTTTTAAAAGCATTAGAAGACGATTTCTTTTTACATAAAATATAAAGAATGGTGACCATTCTTTACTACTTCCAGTATGAATATGCCTTACTACTGATTTTGGAGAATAATATATATTCCATGTTTTAGAATTATTTACTCTCCAACAAAAATCTGTATCTTCATAATACATAAAAAAACTTTTGTCTAAAAACCCAATATCTTTAAATACATCAGTATTTATTAACATTGAAGCCCCACAAATACTCTTTACCTTTTTTTCTATATTATACTTAGGATTATCTTTTTCTTTAAAACCAATATCTTTCCCATATCCATCTTTATCATATGAAGAAGATGCATTATTAATTAGGAAAAATTTATTCTTACTGACTATACTTTTATCTATTTTTAGTTGATGGTGTGCAAAAGTACTCTTTAATTGAATTTCTCCTATAAAATCTTTACCTACGAAAACATCTACTTTTTCTTTCTTTGTGCTATTTACCCCTGATATAGAAATATATAAATTATATCCAGATGACCTCCTAAATGGTAAAAATACAGTAGACATATTTTTAGATGGAATAAATATCTCTCCATTTTCATTTTCAGGATCGTAAAAACCATCTTTATAAACAATCTTATTATATGTATTATTATTAATCTGAATATAATTAATTTTGAAAGAAATTTTTTTGCCATTATTGTCTACATAATTTTTATTTGATTTTAAAATAATATCTAAATATGGATAATAAAAAAGTAACTTAGATCCAGCAATCCCAACATTTTTATATTTTTCAGCTGTGTTTACGAGCTCCTTTAACCAATTTTTTTCAACATAAACATCATTATTTAAAAGCACTATATATTTATATTTTTTATATATATCTCTTAATACAATATTATTTCCCTCAGCAAATCCTAGATTCTTTCCATTTCTATAAATTACTACTTTTGGATAAAAAATTTCTACAAAACTCACAGAATCATCAATAGAACCATTATCGGAAAAATATATATCAAAGTCTCTGAATATTTGTAGGGTTTGATTTTTTAAAGAATAAAATAATTTATCTAAAAATCCAAAACCATTATAATTAACTATTATTACTGCAATTTTTTTCATAATTTCCTTAGAGAATAATCCTCTCTTGCTAAGGTTAAATTAGGGTTATAAAAAGGATCTCCCTTTTTTAAGAAGTATTTCCACCTTTTTATAAAAATACCTGTATCAATAGTATTTTCCCCTACTGTTTTTTTTCTTGTTTTTGTCTCAAAGTGATATATCCTCATATATGGCGTATATATACTCTTTAACCCTATTCTTTGTAATCTTAAACATAGATCTACATCGTTATATGCTATCCTTAGACTCTCATCAAAACCTTTCACATTTAAAAATTTAGATCTTTCTATCATCATGCATGCTGCAGTTATGGCAGATACATCACGTGTTAGAGTTAAAAGTCCCCCGTGACCATTAGATGCTCCATCAAAACCTCTGTGAGAGTGTGCAGCAACTCCTCCAAGGCCTACTATGATACCTCCATGCTGCACTGTATCATCTTTATACAAAAGTAATCCCCCTACAGCACCTACATCTTTTCTTTGGGCAATTTTAAGCATCTCCTCTATCCATGTAGGGGTTATAATTTTTGTATCAGAATTTAGAAAGATAATAAAATCACTGTTTGTTTTTTTTACAGCAAAATTATTGATCAGTGAATAATTGAAAGGTCTGTTGTAATTTAATATCTCTACGTATTTACTATCCTTCAAAGTTTCTAGATAATCTAGAGTATCTTTTTTAGAACTTTGATTATTTACTAGTACAATTTTATAATTTTTATATGTAGTTTTTTCTTTTATGGAATCTATACATGTTTTAAGGTATTCTACCTGATCACGGAATGGTATTATTATAGAAACTTTTGGTTCTCCCTGGATTGAGCCCTCTATTTTGTAATCTATCTTATATGATCCTTGCCAGTATCCTTCTTTAACCTCTGCTTCAATTTTTGATCGTCGAAGATGAGCCTCCAAAAGTTCCTTTTGTCTTTTATATGCATAGGATTTTGCATTTGATTGATCATCTGCTGTTGATTGATCTGTTTTTCTCCAGTGATATAAAATTTTTGGTATGTGATAAAATAGTCCTTTTTTCTCATAAAGTCTCAGAGCAAAATCCCAATCCTGAGCACCATCGTATCTTTTATCTAGTCCATGTAACTTTGAAAATGTAGATTTCTTGATTGCCCTTATATGTGTTATATACATACAGGATAGTAACATATCATATGAGAAATCAGGTTTAAAGAAAGGATCTTCCCTCTCTCCTTTTTTTGATAATTTATCCTCATCTGAATATAGATAGTCTATATCTCTATTTTTATTTAATACTTTGACTATTTCATATAAGGCATTTGGTGATAATGTATCATCATGATCTAGAAAAACTAGGTATTCCCCATTTGACTCTTTAACCCCGTTATTAGAGGTTTCAGATATACCAGAATTTTTTTTATTGTAGAATACTCTTAAATTTTTAATCTCAATACTTCTAAAATAATTATCAATCTCTACACTTTTTGATGCATCATCATATATTATAATTTCAAAGTTTTGGTAAAATTGTTTTTGTATACTACCTATAGCTTCTTTTAAGAATTTTATAGGGGTTTTATATGTAGGTATAATTATTGATATAAGGGGTTGATATCTAAAATCCTCTATCTCCTTTTTTATTTTTGATATTTTAGATCTTGAATTTAAACTCTTTTGTTCCGATTTTACAAACTCCTGATATGATATATTATCTTTCTTACGTAGCACCCTATCTTTCATATAGACCTTGGCTTTTTTTAAAAAAGCAATGAATCCAAAGTGTTTAATATATCTTATACTTTTTTTTACGAGTGTGAAAATTCTTCGCATAGATGTGACTATTATATTTTAAAACCCTTTAATTATCAAGAAAATTTACATATTTCAGTATTAAGTAAAAAAATATCAATGTAATACATCAACACATGATTGTAGGAATAAATATCTCCAAAATCTATCTCTAGCAGTATTATCAACGAATCATAATCCTTATATATTATTGACAAAATATTATAGGTCTTATACAATACAAACATGACCGATCCCGTAGAGTTTGATAATAAAAAAGAAAATGGTGTTGTACCTACTTTACAAGAAAGAGATCCTAACCCCCTGGAGATAAGTATAGAGGAATTTGAAAGGGGAGATCCTAATCTATCAAAACTCTTAAATAGTATCGTGCATCAAGATGCCATGCACCAAGATGCCGCACATAGAGATGTCAGTAAACACAAAGATAAGGAGAATCAAGATAAATTTACCTGTGGTGGATTATCTATATACTCGGATCTAAGAGCATTAGCATCAGATCAAAAAGTCACATTGCCACAATTATCAGACCATAATCTCACAAAGATTCTAGAATCAGATTTGTTTGAATCTTTGTCTGGTTTTGTTGAAGATGGTATAGCACGTGGTGATATTATTCACCAATTTATAGGTGAAATTAACCATAGGTATCCTAAAGATTTTGGGTATATAAAAAGAAAATACCCACAAAACCTTTATTCACATGAGACTTTAGGGGCTTTGTTTGTATTTGCTACATTAAAGCTTGAAGAAGATAAAGATTATAGACAAAACACTAACCAAACCTCCATAGCCCAAGAAAAGAGCCTCGCATATACTCCACTTTTATATAATTCAAAGGAATGGAAATCTGCCATAGTTAGTAAAATTGTCGAATTATTTGATGAGACTAGTCTCCCTATACGAGATCAATCCATAATTTTAAAATACCTTCATCTTAGATTGGCACTTATTGCAAAACATAAAGGTAGTATGGATAAAATATCAGAAATATTTGTGAAAGAGATATCCAAAGCAAGAAAAACAGAGCATGGAGTTGCTCGTCACTTTTTTGATAGAGTAGTCAGAACTAAACATAAATAGATAATTTCCACCTACATCTCATTTTAGAAATTCTTATGATTTTATCAAAGTAGCATTCTTGACAAATTGTTTCAGGGATATATTATAAGATACAGTATGAATACTGTAGAACAAATATTGGTATGTGAAAGTCAAAAGATTCACAGCACTGGTATGGAAAAGGCAGTAGATATCCCGCCCCTTATTGAACTTGGTTATAAACCCAATGGAATAACCAGTGAAGAGTTTGAAAGAACACAACCATGTTTAGTAAAAATTTTAAATTTAGTAACAAAAAGAGTTGGAGGAGTACCCATTGATACAGAGAATGGAGAGAGAAAAGATGGTCTATTTAAAAGAGGATCTTTTGGTCTTTATTCAGATATCAGAGAATTACATCAAAAATTTGAAATACCTTTACCAAAAGTTGAAGAAGATCTTTTCTCAAGGATAATAGGAAGTGATCTTTTAATTGATATAAGGAGAACAGTGATAATTGGGAATAAAATTGTAGGAAGGAGTATAGATGAACTTTTAGATCAGATAGAAACGGAGTATCCCAAAGATCTTAAATATATGAAAACTACATATGGAGGATATAAATCCTCTTGCTTTTTGGGTGCAATACTAACTTTCTCCCTTTTAAGACTAGAAGATTTTAATTGTATACATTACTCATATTAATACTTATTGGAAGCCCTCAGTTTCTACTAATAAATAAAAAGATTTTTTTAAAAGGGCTTTTTGAGCTTGAATTAGATTAGGTATAATAAAATAAAGTGAAGAAAGCTTTTTTGACTCCAATCTCTCAATATTTTTATTATTAGCAACCACAATGTGTGTGTGGTCTTGACTAAAAATACATAATCCTCTAAATTATATCTAATGAAAGTTTTAAAATCATTAATATTTTTATTTACTATAGCTACGATATTTACCCTTGTAGCTCATAAATCTTTTGCCGCATCAGCACAATTATCTCCGTATTCTTGGGACCCAGGTTTATATGCAACTACATCTACATATGGAAGTACTGTTCATGCATGGGGTATGAGGCAAACTCAAGGAGCTTGGGGAACAGGTCCTGTAAATTATCAATCTGGGGCTACAACAACGTACAGAGGATCATCATCAGGAACTTTGAGTGTAGATTTAAAGGGAACATATTGTCCAAATGGGGTTTGTTCATATGGATCAGGGACAGGATATAAAGGATTGGTACAGTTTTGGAATGATCCTAAAAACTATATAGCTTTTGGATTTATTCATGATCCTGGTGTATCTCCTAATGGTATAACAATAATGGTAGAAGGTGCTGCTAATGGTGTTCCTGTTGGAGGATATTGGCCAGGAGGAGCAATAACTGGAACTTCTCATCATCTTCAAGTAACATGGACATCTTCTGGAATATCAGTAACTATAGATAATCAAGTAACATTGGGTGTTTATCCTGTTTTGGAGAATAATCCATCAATATCATTTTTAGCTGCAGCAAGAGAAACTGGGGATATTTGTGATACTACATTCACAGGAATATCATTTACTCCTGGATCTGTAGTGCCAAACCCAGTTGTAGTTCCAGCTGGAAATCCTTATTTTACATACACTGACACAATAACAGAATCAGGTTCAGGAACTGGATATTCTGCATACATCAATGCTCATGATGCATATAATAATGCTATATCTGTAGGAATACAAACAGATTCAACCTCTGCTTCATCTCATGGACAACCTTATTATGCATGGGAGAGAGTACAAAATGGAGTGTTCACTTATGAGTATCTAGCTCAAGCCTCAAATAGTCCTACGAATGTTGAACTTGCCTGGTGGCCACAAGATTCTACTGCAGTATTTTATGTGAACGGAACTCCTATAGCTGACGTAACAGTGAGCTTATCACCTAGGTTGTTCTTTAATATTGAGGGTAATGCAAGGGCAAATGGTGATACTGTAAACGACACCTTTGGCCCAACAAATATAACAGTAGGAGATTGCCCTAATACATGTGGATTAAATGGTGCATGGAATACATCATCATTCAATTTTTATGGACTTTCAGCAACAAATACGAATGGGGACACTCAAAATGGTGCTACATTCACGGTTCAAGGAACTGTATCTGGACTAGCATCTGGTCAGGATTGGAACACAAACGAAGTTGCAGGTATTGGAATGATTGCCCAATACTGGTATGGACAGTAAATTATCTTATTATGTTTATGTAATTTCCCTAAGAATCAGGATCTGCAATATTGAGACATTTTCTCTACTTGAGTTTTATATAAATTGACAAGTATCAACATATTTGATAGCTTAAAATACTATGAGTAGAGTAAAAATAATTCTGTCTATATCAGTATTCTTTTCCTTGTTTTTGTTTACGGGTACTGTATTTGCATCTACACCTCCCCCCAATTCTCAAATTGGAAATATACTTTTAAATAATGAGTATAAAAATAAGACTTATAATTTCACACCTGCAAAAACAAAACCAAATCCTATGCCCAGTCAATTTGCAGCATATGGTCCATCTGGACAAGAAAAAGAAGTTATGGGGTTTGCTCCTTATTGGGATTTATCAAGTAATGCTTACCAATCTTATGAATATAACAACTTAACAACTATTGCTTACTTTGGTATAACATCAGATTCCAGTGGAAACTTTGGTACTAATGCACCTAATGATCCTGGATATCAAGGTTTATACTCAAGCCAATTTGTAGATATGGTAAATTTAGCACATCAGAATAATGTTAGAGTTGTATTAACAATCAAAATTTTTAACCTATCTGATATACAAAGTGTAGTAAATACTCCGTCTGTAGCACAAAATCTTATTACTAACACTATATCAAAAGTACAATCATTTAATCTACAAGGGGTCAATATAGATTTTGAATATAACCCATCTACTGAAGGAAATCCTAATCAAACAACAATAAATAACTTTACAACTTTTGTATCTAATCTTACAAGTCAGATGCATTCACAAGTCCCTGGATCTTTTGTCAGTGTAGATACTTTTGCATCTGCAGCACACTGGACTGGATCACTATATGATATACCTGCACTAGCTAATGCAGCAGACGCAATAAATGTAATGGCTTATGATTTTTATACTTCATCATCCTCTCAAGCATATCCTAATGCACCATTGACTGGTTATAACAACGGGAATGGTCCTTTTTGGTATGATGTCAAGCAAACAATAAAGGATTACGCATCTGTTGCTTCAGCTAATAAGATAATATTGGGAGTCCCATATTATGGGAATGATACTGCAACTACATCCTTCAATCTTTATGCAAATGCAATCTCTGGGACAGGGATAGAAGAACCTTATGGTCAAACCAATGATCAATATAAAAATGCTAGTACAAAACATTGGGATTCAATATCCTCCACCCCATGGTATGGGTATTGTTATCCTTCAAATGACACTCCTCCAAATTGTGCATCTGGGGATCAAATGAGAGAAGGTTTTTATGAGAACCCTGAATCATTGTCTCTAACATACCAACAAGTATTAGATAATAACCTTCGTGGTGTTAGTTTATGGACACTCGGTTATCAAGAACCATCATTAGCTTTATGGAATCCAATAAACCAATTCTTTATATCTAACACTGTTTTCTCATCCACTGCATCAGCATATTATCTTTTATCAGGACATGGTAGAGTTCTAACATTTGGAAACGCTAACTATTATGGAGATATGTCATATGTAAGTGGAGCTCCAAATTATAATGCTGTAAATATTGCTACAACACCAAATGATCTTGGTTACTATATACTAACTCAGGATGGAGGAATATATACATTTGGTAATGCAAAATTTTATGGATCTGTATTCAATATTCCTAATGCCCCTGTAAAAACACCTATATCAATAGTAACTACCCCAGATGGAGGTGGTTATTATGTACTAACAGCTGATGGAGGTGTTTATACATTTGGCGATGCTAAATTCCAGGGGTCACTATACAATATTCCAGCCTCTGCTGTACCAGATAGAACACCTGTTGCTTTTGCACTAACACCCTCAGGGAATGGATATTATATTGTAACTTCAAATGGAGCCGTATACACATTCGGAGATGCTCAATTTCATGGATCTGTATTTAATATTCCTAATGCTCCTGTAAAAACCACTGTGACATTTGCTCTAACTCCATCAGGGAATGGATATTATCTGATAACAGCTGATGGAGCCGTATACACATTCGGAGATGCAGTATTTGAAGGATCAATGTTTAACATACCAAATGCTCCTGTAAAAACACCTAAAGCTTTTGGGGTTACTCCTCAAAACCAAGGTTACTATATACTAACTCAAGATGGTGGAGTATATACATTTGGTAATGCTACTTATGATGGGACTGGAATAGGTAATTTTAATTCCACTTCAAACATTAATGTTGTACAATAGTATAATTAGACCCAAAGATAGATGAAGGAAAAAGTAATTATAAAAAAAATATACCTATCTTTAGGATTAGTTTCTATTTTTATATTACCTTTTGCTTTTGGTGTTAGTGTATCTAGAATTAATATCTATGCATATGGAACCGTTGGATCTCGATCCACACAGAATCAATCTGTTCAATCTAGAGTATACTCCCTCATTCATAATCAAAACTATAATAGTAATGAAGCTATTGTTGTATATAAAAATGGATCAAGTATTAATAAGATTCATGGATCCACAGGATCAGGATCCTCAGGATCGGGACTCACAGGGTCTCAATCATCAGTTATAAATGTAAATAATTCCGTTGCAATAGTGAAAAGACCTCAGAATGAGAGTTATAAAAATTTTCTTACAGGATTAGAGGAAACCTCAAATGTTAAATCAGTTACTCCTAACTATATACGATCTTTCTCAACGCTTCCTAATAATGTAGATATAAACTATCAAAAGAACTTATTTATGATCAATGCTCCTGTAGTGTCAAACTCAGGGTTTACTCCGTCTTTGGGTGGATCTTCAAATATCATTGTCGCTGTACTTGATAGTGGAGTTGCATACACAAACTATACCAATCCACTCACAGGGACAGTGTATGGCCAAGCTCCTTCACTTGCAAATTTAAATATTGTAGACCCATACAATGCTCTAGCTGTATATAACAACCAGACTGTTAATGAATATAATCCATATGATAGTGTAGGACATGGGACGTATGTAACAGGAGTTATTGCATCTTCAACTAATAATGATGCTTCAGGATCCACTTTGTATGGGACAGCAGGAATTGCCTTCAATTCTACTATTATGCCTGTAAAGATAGGGAATTCCCAAGGAGTTCCTGTATCTGCTGAGATAATGGGTATACAATGGGCAATAGATCACCATGCAAATATAATAAACCTATCTATAGAATCAATGACCCCATCCTCTGCTGAAGAGACAGAAATAGAGGATGCAATTAATAATGGTATTAGCGTGGTTGCATCATCAGGAAACGAATCTTCTTCATCTTTAGCTTACCCAGCTGGATATCCAGGAGTTATTGCAGTTGGAGCTTCTAATTCACAAAACTTACTAACTTCTTATTCAAATTATGGCTGTTCCAATCTTGGGAATTGTCAGACCTTGGTTGCTCCAGTAGGATATAACACACCTTTGGTATATCAACAAACATATACTGGATATGATACTAATAATGTAACCTCATACACATCATTCTCTAATGAATATTTGGTAGGAACATCTTTTTCTGCTCCTCAAGCTGTAGCAGCAATAGCTTTGTATGATGCAAAGTATGGAGTACAGAATCCACAAAGTATAAATCTACTTTTTAAAGAATCATCAACAAGACTCCAAGGTGGGATAAACAACACATATGGCTACGGACTTTTGAATATAAATGCAATGTTACAAATTCAAAATTCTGGTGAAGAATACAATATATTAGGGCAAAATGGAGAAGTATATACTTTTGGTGCAGGATCATATTATGGTGATTTAACAACCGTACAAGGAACTATTCCAAGCAGGACTCCTATCACAGCAATAACAACTCCAGATAAGAAAGGTTACTATATATTAACTTCTGATGGAGGTGTATATACTTTTGGGGATGCTCGATTTTATGGATCAATATATAATATCCCAAATGCTCCGGTAAAAACCCCAATAGCCATGGCAACAACACCTTCGGGGAATGGATATTATATTCTGACAGCTGATGGAGGTGTATACACTTTTGGAGATGCCGTATTCCAAGGATCATTATATAATATACCTCAATCTGCAGTACCAGATAGGACACCTGTTGCTTTTGCTCTAACCCCATCGGGTAACGGATATTATATTGTAACTTCAAATGGAGCAGTGTATACATTTGGAAACGCTCAATTTCAAGGATCTGTATTTAATATCCCAAATGCTCCAGTAAAGACTACTGTTACATTCGCACTAACCACAAATGGATACTACCTTGTAACAAAGGATGGAGCAGTGTATACATTTGGAAATGCTCAATTCTATGGTTCTATGTACAATATCCCAGGTCAACCATCAGACGTACCCGTTGGATTTGAGATTAATTCTAACAACAATGGTTATTATATCCTAACAAATAATGGAGCAGTGTATACATTTGGAAATGCTCAATTCTATGGAAGTACATATAACATAGAAACTCCACAATTTTTATTTTAAGCCCAAAGATAGAATTATTACTATAAATAGTATTATCCTAAAACCATTTATAGTTTGAAAGGAACTAGTTTACTGAGAGCTTTTCATTAAATTTCCTTTCACTCTTGCTACTATTCTCTGAGCTTATTGTAGTAGGGATCTAAGTCCATAAGTTGTATACCATCATGCACTGCACGCATGACATCATATTGACAGCACCTATATTTAATCATACAATCTGTATAATTATTTTGGTTTATATGTCAAATTTAGAATTATTCTTTGATTCCTCAGAGAATAGTAAACCTATTAGTGTACCGCCAATCAGTGAAATTACCCCTTATTCTGATATATCATTCCCTATTTTTGGATTACAAGAAATAAGAGAGTCTGATACAGAGCTTTCTTCGCTAATTGGTGCTGTTATAGGAGATCGTAGTCTTGAAGATTGGCTAGATGCTAGACCATTAAGTGGGTGGCCAACCTTAAGGCGGGCTGAGTACAAACGAAGTCATCCAAAAAATGTTGATGCCTTTTTAATGGGGGTTGGTCTTACGTACGGAGAACTTGTAACATTGACATCTTCTTCTGGGGGGAGATTACCCAGATTATCAGAATTAGACAGATCCAATATGAGGCAATCTAGGCTATTTATTGATATTCAACATTATATTGCATCCAATCTTATGAGTGATAGTATTGAAACTCTTTGGAAAAGAATAAAAGATACTTATCCTACAACATTTGAATCACTAAAATTTCTGGATTGGCATTTTGGATACCAAGGCAAACATGCTAAAACTGGAGGATTATTAGTTTATTCCTTACTAAAAAATTCGGAACATAGAAAAAGGGTATCTGACGATGAATGGTTTAATAATACTATATAGATGCTAATTAACCCTTATTACTTAGTACAACACCCATATAATTAAAAGTTTTCATAGAGTTCCAAAGACTATCAAAAGAAACCCATTCTGGTCCTATAAATTTTAAGGGGTCATTTATTAATACTTCTATATTGTTCCCAACTCTACGTATACCTGTTATAAGAACATTATGTTCATTACCAGAAGCCGGATATCCTATTTTCTTTCCATCAAAGGCCGTCCAATATAAAGATGAAGAATATTCTAACGTACCAGAGTTATTATCATCTACCCATGCAATTATAGGATGATTTTCTCTGATATATTGATATATTTGACCCTGTGTTAGTCCAGTTCCAGACCAGAGAACGTTGGCTCCTACACCTTCTGCCAGTCTTGATATATTAGAATAGTATGTCCCATACCCTGTTGGAGGATATGATAATTGATTACCATTAGGATCACCAACAAAAGATGTATACGGATCTCCCCATTTTTCAATTGAGGATCCATCCATTACAGGAGCTTCTACCTGTACATTTTCTTTAGCTAGTAATTCCTGCTGTGAGAGATTTATCCCAATTTGAGCTAAAGCCATCTGTAAAGATGCTGTCTCACAATCTTCAGTGTATATTTGAGAATAATACGGTACATCGCTAACTATTAACCCTTCTGGTGGGATTGTTTCATTTGAAATCATTGGATGTATAGCAGGGAATCTTATATCCACAGATACTTGGCCTGATGATGCAGAGTGTACAATAATTTTTTCATTTACATTTGGCCTATTGTGTTCTTTTTGTTGGGTAGTAATAGCATCTCCAAATGTCCCAGGTTTTTGAGGGATTTCAGAAGCTCCAACAAATGTAGCTGCTGCTATAACTGCCACTCCAAGAACTGACAATTTACCCTGATTTTTTTTATGGGATCTATAATTTTTATTTATATAAGATGCAGAAGATTCCTCCATTTCCATATTTGGAGAATCTTTTGTAGCATCAACTTTTTCTAATATTGCAGGCTCTGTTTCCATAAATAAATAGCAAACATTGAATCTAAAATATACTATAGAATCCAATAGCAAAATTATATCACTATTTATTAGAAAACAAACGTATAAACAAGTATTTAAGACTTTTTATTGATTAATTTTGAGAGGTCGTGAGGAGAGAGGAGGCGTTCTAGGAGTGTTTTGTGGATTAAATCCAAAGGCATAAGCCCAGGTTCAATAACCCTAAAACTCCAAAGAACGCTCCTCTCTCTCTCTTTTTTCCTTCAGCCAACCTGAAAAGAGATTCGTGATTGCACGACTAACTTCAACCAGAACTAGCTGAGTTTTTTGAAGACAGACTTCTCCTTTTGTAGTTGGATGTATTCACAAATCTTGATTTCAAAGACACTTATCTTTAGCTCAGCACCACTGCCATGTTACCAAAGGTTGCAAAAGTGTTTTCGAAGGTTCCAATGCTGATCCACTCTGGTCCAATAAACCCTAAAGGATTATAGATCAACACTGAATTTGCTGTCGCACCAACTACCAAAACGTTGTGTTCGTTGCCATACCTAGGGTACTCTATAGACCTACCATCAAAGGCGGTCCAATAGTTCAGTGGAGAGTATTGTAGTACTCCACTATTGTTATCGTCCACCCATGCTATCACTGGATGATTCTCTTTTATGTATGAAAGCACTGAAGAGATAGTCAGTCCAGTTCCAGACCATATTACATTGCCTCCTACAGCTGCAGCAACACGTGCTATATTGCTATAGTAGGTTCCATACCCAGTAGGTATAGCGGTAAGTTGCTCTCCATTAGGATTTCCAACAAAAGATGTGTACGGATCTCCCCACTTTACGATTGTTGATCCATCCATCACAGGACCCTGTTCTTGTACATTCTCAAGACCAAGCAAGGCTGGTTGCGAATCGTATATTCCCTCATGGTTTAATGCCATTTGGAGAGAAGCTGTTTCGCAATCTTCAGTGTATATCTGAGAATGATATATCACCCCGCTAACATGCCAACTTAAAGGTACAGAAGGAGGTGACGTTGATACAGGATTAGATACAGGCTTTTGAGAAGGAGGTCGCGGACTCAGAGTATAGTTTGTTTCTAATTGTGCATAAGAGGCTTTGTTTTCACCAGCCCATGCTAGAAACTGTATCGGGCCACTTGCACTACCAGATGTGTTCCAAACAAAATTCCCAGTTCCCCAATTACGGATCAGATTCCAGTGTGAACTAGAACTTCTCCTCATAAAGAAAGCGAACATTGTGTCTGGACATGAACTAGTAGCTTGAAGAGTAACATTAGATCCCACGATTGCATTGAGTGGTGAAGCAACAAGCGTTGAATAGCCTAAACTAGTAGGACTCGTTGTCTGGGGGGTACATGGACTAATATTGTAGTTTAGGATCTCTTGTATCGTTGGAGAGTTATTCCACCAAAAGACAAGAAATTCTATCCTTCCACTAACACTACTTATCCCAGTATTCCAAACTAAGCTTCCACTTCCCCAACCTCTTATTGGAGTCCAAGGACCACTGGTTCCTGAACGTTCAAAAAAGGAAAATGATCCACCGTGACATCTATCTACTGCCTGCAAGTTGATACTTGATCCCCAAGAGGCATCATTGGGAGTTATCGTCGTTTGTATTGAACAGAGATCATTGTAATCAAGGTTTTTTGTAGTTACCTTGGTCTTATAATTTGTACTAATCCTCCCTGACTCTTGCATAGTAAAAACGCTTACTACAGAAACTAACACCAACAATACCAACACTGTGAACCTACGCATCTTCCACTCCTTTTTGTATATATCGTTATTTATTCTGTCTTCAATTTTTAAAGAACATCGACATTATACCACCAACATGGACAAATATACTATATTTCTATAAGATTAAGTCAGATTATATAATACTGATATAATAGAAAATATGGTAAGTGTAATATTAGTAACATTCAACAGCGAGAAATATATACGCGAGACTCTTGTAAGGGTTCTAAAACAAACTTACAAAAATATAGAAATAATAATTATTGATAATGGATCAACAGATAGTACAAAGAGAATACTGTCAAGGATGAATTATAAATTCACATTAATTGAGAACAGTAAGAATACAGGGTTTTCAAAAGCAAATAACCAAGGTATAAAACTAGCCCGAGGAGAATATATTCTTACACTTAATCATGATGCCTATCTATCATTATCTTATGTGGAGAATATAGTAAAATTTATGGATAAAAATCCCATGGTTGGATCTTGTCAAGGCATTTATTATAGAAATCTGCAGAAAACGAAAATAGACTCTTGTGGGATATATCTAAATTTTGGATTCTCTGCAAACGACATAAAAAGAATCCCAAGAGAGAATAAAGAAATTCTTGCTTGCTGTGCAGCAGCATGTGTATACAGAAAATCTGTAATCTTAAAATGTAGGTTGTTTGACTCTACCTACGTCTCATATTATGAGGATTTAGACTTAGGTGTCAAAATAAGAAAGGCTGGGTATAAAAATTATTTTATAAGAAGTGCAGAGTCTATACACCTTAGAGGGAATCCAAACAATTTTATGAACCTGAAACTTTCTTTTATTAATAAATACAAATTTTTAAGAAAATATAGGAGTAGGAAAGTTATATATATAGCCAAAATGTATGATACCCTGAAATTCCCTATATATATGATAAGAAACATAAAATTTACAAAAACATATTTAATACTACTTTTTAAAACTTGATAAAATTTAGATATATCCTAATATTAAAATCTGTAATAAAATAGTTACATATTCACACATTTATATAATGAATATGTGACACTTTATCTAATCCATCATAAGTTACTATAATGTTAAGCTTGAGATTTCCACTCTCCATCAATCTCAAAAATACCAACCTGAGTATCTCTTGTTGAGAATATATTAAATGGAGGAGTATTATCTAGTGAAGATATAGGGTTTTCAAAATCCCTGTTATATAAAACGGCTGTAAGAGAATACACACCAGCAAATAATTTAATTTTATCAATGGTAAAATCAACATATCCTTCGCCTGAAATTGCCCCTATTTTAGATTTTGAATCCTTACTTGTTGTGGATGCTACAACCACACCATCGTTTCTTGTTAAAACTATTGTAAATATGGGATCTTGTACCTCATCATTAAGTTTATATATAAGTCTAATCGTAAGTTTATCCTCAAAGTTAAAACTGATATTTTCTGACATCTTAGAATCCAAAAGTTTTACAGATTGGAGTCCAATACTATCATTTGACTCTATACCTTTTCTCTTTGCATCATTTAGAATTGACATATCCCCATATTTTTTAACAACATCAAAAGGATTCCCTTCTTTCTGTATCTTTCCTTTATCAATAAGTATTACTCTATCACAAAATTCTTCTATGGCCCCCATCGCATGTGAGACAAAAATTATTGTTTTCCCCTCTTTTTTAAACTCTCTGAAAGTGTTAAAACATTTTTGTTGGAAAGCATTATCCCCTACTGCTAAGACTTCATCCAATAAATATACGTCTCCTTTTGCCTGTATTGCTATTGCGAAAGCTAGTCTTACTTGCATTCCAGAAGAATAATTTTTAAGTTGTGTCTCTTCAAATCCTTCTACTCCTGCAAATTCAATAATAGATTTATATGTTCTTTTAAGCTCTTCTTTAGGTATACCTAAAATTACTCCATTCAGATATATATTCTCAATTGCAGTAAGTTCCATATTAAAGCCAACACCTAATTCTAGATAAGGGATAAGTTTACCTTTAGTTTTAACTGTACCTTTATCTGGAAGATAAATCCCAGCTATTATTTTTAAAAGTGTACTCTTCCCAGAACCATTCCTCCCTATAATCCCTAAAAATTCTCCTTTCTTAACGTCAAAGGATATGTCTGATAGAGCTTTGAATTCAATGTATTTAGTCTTCTTGAATGGGTGTATAAAATGCTCTTTAAGCTGCGTCTTCCTCTCTTGAGGAATTTTAAATTCTTTTTCTATATTTTTTACTTCTATTACACTGTCTTCCATAATATTTATTTAAAGCTCCAGAGTTAAAACTCCAGAGTTAAAATTCTTCTGCAATCTTTTTAATACTCCTTTCAAAAAAATGATAGGTTATATAAAGAAAAATTAGAGACAATACGAATATAACTAATGTTGACTCTACAGATAAGAATTTATTATAAATTAAAGCTTCTCTTGCAAAATTTAATATATGAGTTAATGGATTTGCATCAATAAGATACTGAGCCTTACCTTTTATTAGAGATATTGGATACACTATTGGTGTAAGATAAAAAACTACAAGCATCAATATTTCCCATATATGTTGTAAATCTCTAAATTTAACATATAGAATACTGATTAGAAAAGCAACTGCAAGACCAAGTATGTACAAAGCTATTATACAAAATAGAAACACTGCTAAATCTTGAAAGTTTGGTAAGACTCTATTGTATGCAAAAAATACTATAGCAACCAGAAGATTAAAAAACAGATTTATGACTGCAATCAAAGTTGCTCCTATAACGGCTAAATGTCTTTTAAAATTGACTTTTAGCATAACATCTTTTTTTTGAACCAAAGAATTTAGACCATTTACAGTCACTTCATTAAAAAAGTTATACATCATAATACCTATTAAAAGATAGAGAGCATAATATTTTACAGAATTTCCAAGTAAAATTGAGAATACAATATACATAACTGTAAACATCAATAATGGCTTTATAACTACCCATAAAAATCCTAAGACAGAATTGTTATAGCGAAGCGTAAAATCTGTTTTTACAAATTCAAAGAGAAGATCCTTATCATTTTGGTTCATAGGTTTTATTATACGATAAATTTGATTTAAAAGGAAAATTTATCCAGGGACTAGACTACAGAGTAATTGTTTAGCAAAAACTTTAAAATTTTCTACTATATTAATTATTCCTAGTGAGACTAGTTTCTGTTTTAGAATTTTTGATTATTATCACTGTATATCTTGATATTGCATATCTTGATATTGCATATCTTGATTTCTGATATAATAATCTAGAATTATGGAGGAATCTCGTATTAGAAATACAGAAAAATCAATCGACCTATCAATCATCATAGTAACGTATAATGTTAAGAATCTCCTTTCAGACCTCATTAGAGAACTTGGTAAAATAATAAAGACAACAAAATTAAAGATTGAAGTTATAGTAATTGACAACGGGAATGATGATACATACAAAATATTTGAAAAAAACCATCAACCCATCATTCCGCACTCTATATACATAAAAAATGAAGATAATGTAGGGTTCTCCAAGGCAAATAATCAAGGATATAGATTATCAAAAGGTACATATATCTTAGTTCTAAATCCAGATACAAAATTATCTCTTGATACTTGCGATATAATGTATAACTATATGGAGAAACACAAAGATGTTGCTCTTTCCACATGTAAAGTATTACTACCCGATGGTACACTAGATAAAGCATGTATGAGACAATTCCCTTCAATAAAAAATAGTCTTGGGAAATTATTCCATTTATCTAAAATATCCCCAATATTCAGAGGATACAATATAGATTCTCCAACTAACAAAGAAATAGAGATAGATTCTTGTACAGGAGCATTTATGTACATAAGAAGGTCTTCAATTGAAAAATTAAATGCAGACAATAAAGATTCTAACCTCTTAAAGACTAGTCTTTTTGATGAAACATTTTGGGCCATGGGAGAGGACATAGATCTATGTTTAAGATTAAAAAAAATGGATTTTAGGATTATGTATTATCCAGAAACATCAATACTTCACTATAAAGGAGCTTCTGGAGGTATAAAAGAATCAAGTAGGAAGTATACTAAAGCAGACAGAAAAACTAAGGAAAGATGGATTATGGCAGGTTATAAATCTATGTGGATATTCTACAGAAAACATTATTTTAAGAATCATAATTTTATAGTAAATTTTGTAGTTTTTTTAGGTATTAAAACACTTTATACACAAAGATTACTTAAATTCCTAATTCTGGGAAGATAAAATTTTTATAAGAAATATGATAGAATAGTCCCGATCGATAATTATGAATAAAATCAATTTTTACAGAAAAGATATAATAATAATCGTTTTAGCGGTAATTATTGTGTTGTTGTTTGCACAAAATGTTTTACAAAAACCTAAAGTTGTAGTTTATAAAAACTCAAATAGTACTGCTTCTTCCATTTCAAAAAAAGAAACTGGATCTATTCCAAATCAAAATCCAATATTGGTAACAGAAGGTATTTTATCAAAATATAATACCTGTATACAAAATACCTCTTGTCCAATAACCCCTCAGTTTAGAACTACACTGCAAACTTATATAAAAAATGTACACCACGTTAATCCTATCACAAGGGAATCTGGAGCTTTAGAAAATCCACAAGTAAGCATAGTTACTGAATTACCAAGTATAGCTATTTTAAAAGTAGAAAATCAGAATCAAACAAATATAATGGAATTTGATCTTGTAAATAAAAATAATACTTGGGAACTTAATAATACATACTGTTTTTCATCACCACAAACTGGAATAACTGATAAACTGGTTCCTTTATGTAGATAATGTCTTATTTTAAAAAATCCCAACTTAGATCTATTGAGGGATTTTTGTTTCTTTATCCCTATTAATCAGAATTCTACCAAAAACAATATCAATTATAAGAAGTATGAAAAATAATAATGCGTGCTTAAGTTGATATGTTTGAGGGTGATTATTGAAAACTAGTAAATGATTAAATCCAGGAATAAGGTAATAGATAGTTATAACCAAAAAAACTACAGCAAGGAAAATAACAATGGGGGTTGGCCTCAGAGATTTTTTATTCATTGATATTATGATATAAAGTAATGATTTAATGTTAACAAAAATATTTAACAGATACAATCTATGAATATATTAAATGATGTCATAATCAGTGTTTCTCAAGGCATATCGGAGCTTTTTCCTATAAGCAGTCTTGGACATATTGTAATAATACAATCCCTACTTAATATACATGTAACTAAAAGTTCCTCTTTTTTTCTTCCGTTCATTGTATCTTTACATGTGGGTACTGCTATAGCATTAGTAGTATTCTTCTATAAAGAATGGAAAGAAATTGTTTTTGCTCTTTTTAGAACTGCAGTCAATGGGAAACTGTCAAATGATAAAACAGAAAATTTTGCATGGAAACTTGTTATAGCAACAATACCTGTAGGAATAATTGGTCTTATATTCTCATCATTTGTAAAGAAGATATTCGAGAATCCTCTAATTGCTGCAATATTTCTAATAGTCAATGGATTCATCCTTTATGGAGGTGAAATGTTAATTAAAAAGAAAAAACTAAAAAAGAAATTAGAAGATTTAAGTTTTCTTGATACTATTATTATAGGGATATCTCAAATATTTGCGTTAATTCCAGGAATCTCAAGATCTGGAGCTAGTATGGTTGCAGGACTTTTATATGACCTAGATCACGAAGACGCTGCTTATTTCTCTTTCATGCTGGCAACTCCAGTTATTCTGGCAGCAGGACTTTTAGAGGTTCCTTCTTTATTTTCTACTCACTCTTTAACTCCATTTTGGTATGCACTTCTTGGAGGAGTTATATCAGGTATAACTGCATATTTTGCAGTTAAATTCTTAATGAAATACTTTGAAAAAGGAACTCTAAAACCATATGCTTATTATTCTGTCATAATTGGAATATTAAGTGTATTTATTTTTACAAGAGTCTAGCCCCAAGGATCTGGATCTAAGAATCTGGATCCAAGAATCTTAATCCAAGATAATGTTATATCTCACTTATAACATCAAAATTTTTAAAGCTTCCTACAAGCTCTAGAACCTACGGCACCATCAATCAATGATATGTTGCCATATTCCCTATTATCATCTATAAAATTAGGTATATTTCAATTTAGGATTATATGATATAATTCCACTCTTATGCCAGAGTATGGATGCATTTATAAAGAAAATTTTCTTGATTTAGGCAAAGGTATTGCTATCATGACTGTTGGCTCAGATGCAAGGAGGGAAAATCCCGGGAAGACATCACCTCTGGAAATTGCATTAGTCGTAGAATCAAGTAGTTTTGAAACAAAAGCACAGACGACAAGAGAAGAGCTTACAAAAATCCCTGGTATATTCAAAGTAGTGGAGATTAAGTATTTAGATTCAGATTTCTATAATTACCACCGGGAAGAAGTTATTGCAGAACCTTCTTATAGGAATAACAACTATCCATCTAGAGTTATTGATGCAGAATTTATATCAGGAGATTATCAAACATTTAGGTTGATGAAGGTTAAATTTGATACTTTTCTACATGATGGAGGGAAAGAGGCTAGAAATCTTATAAATAAAGAAAAATATAGAATGAAATATTTCAACAATAAACTTGATGAAGCGATGGGAGAAGAGGATTACTTTAAATTTGATCAAAGAGATGTTGATACTCCTAGTTATAGAGACGATATGTCTTTGAGAATCAAAATGACTGCATTAAGATTAATGCAATCGTATGTGACATTTAACCTAATGCAACTTATAAGAGAAGGTGTAATAGATACCATAGAAATCCCTCATCAGACAGACAAAAGATTTGTATTTTTGTATACACAAAAAAGGATTCCTACTACTAAAGATATGGATGAATACAAATATTTATACAAATATTTTTTAAAAAAATATATTCAAGGTAAAAAATCAAAATTTTTTGATCCTGGAAGGGAACCTGATTTTAGGAAAAATCTTGAAAGATTAAAAACACTTTTTGAGTAAATTCAGTGTGTTTAATATAACAGTTTGGTATAATAAAGGATCAAGATCCAAGAATCAAGATTCAAGAATCTAAATTCAAAAGATATGTTAGATATAAAAGATGTTTCATACAATCCAAAAAAATACGAAGAGAGTATCATAGAATTCTGGTTATCAAACAACTTATTCTCTCCAGAATATAGAAAATATCCAAAAAATACTAGGACTTTTACTATTATTCTTCCACCTCCTAATGCAAATGCACCTTTACATACAGGTCATGTTACTGGGAATACATACCAAGATATAATGGGTAGATATCACAGAATGTTACAAGATAAAGTTTTACTTCTACCTGGGAAGGACCATGCTGGTATACAAACAGAAATTGTTTTCGAGAAAGAACTTCTAAAAGGATCTGGAAGAAGTAAGAGAGATATAGGTAGAGAAGAATTTGTAAAACAATGTTTAGAATTCACACTCAAAAACGCAAAAAACGCAACAGCACAAGAGCAAAGAATAGGTCTTAGTGCAGACTACAGTAGAGAAAAGTTTAGTCTTGATGAAAACATCACGAGGCAAGTTCAAGAAACCTTTATAGCAATGTTTAAAGAAGGTCTTGTATACAGAGGAAAACGAATAATAAATTGGTGTTCTAAATGTCAAACAGCCTTAGCTGATATTGACACTGAATATATAGAGGAAGATACAAAATTATACTATATAAAATACGGAGATTTAGTTGTTGCAACAACAAGACCTGAGACTATAATGGCTGATACCGCTTTAGCTGTTAACCCAAAAGATAAAAGATATAAGCATCTTATTGGTAAAACAATCCTAGTAAAATCAATAGACGGAGAGAAAGAGTTACCTGTTATAGAAGATTTTGCAGTCGATGAAAATTTTGGAACGGGAATTTTAAAGGTGACTCCAGGACATTCAAAGGAAGATTTTGAAATTGGAGAACGCCACAATTTACCTCGTATATCAATAATTGATAACTATTCAAAATTGACATATGGTAGATACAAAGGTATGAAGGTTAAGGATGCAAGAGAAGCTGTAGTATCAGATCTTGAAGCTCTAGGTCTAATTGTAAAAATTGAGGATATAAAGCATAAGATTCAGATATGTGAAAGAAGCCATACTGTAATAGAACCATTACTTTCTTACCAATGGTTTATGAAAACAAGAGGTTTAGCAAAAGAAGCAATTTTAGCTATTGAGAAAGGAGATCTTCATATTCATCCTCAAAGACAAGAAAAAAATTATCTTAGATGGCTAGAAAACATAGAAGATTGGTGTATTTCAAGACAACTTTGGTGGGGACAAAGGATACCTGTATACTATTGTGGAGGGAAAAGGACGGAGATAGACGAGAACGGAGATTTAAAAGAGATAATTGGATCTGGATCCACGGGATCTGGATCCACAGGATCAAGATCCAATGGCTGTGGAGAGATTATTGTATCAATAGATAAACCAAAGAAATGCCCTAAATGCAACAATACTAATCTAGTAGAAGAAGAAGACATTTTTGATACATGGTTTTCATCTACACAGTGGCCATACACAACACTTGGAGGGACAGAATCAAAAGATTTTAAAACTTTCTATCCAACTAATGTCCTTGAGACGGGGAGAGACATACTATTTTTCTGGGTAGCAAGGATGGTTATGATGGGCCTTTATAGGACCTCTAAGGTACCATTTTTTGATGTATATCTCCATGGTCTAGTTCTAGACAAGGATGGACTTAAACAATCAAAATCTAAGGGCAATGGAGTAAGCCCAATGGAGATGATTGACAGATTCGGTACTGACTCTCTAAGATTATCCTTAGTCTCTGGTGTTGCCCCAGACCAGGATATGAAACTGTATGATGAGAAAGTAAAAGGTTTTAGGAATTTTATAAACAAAGTGTATAACTCTTCAAGGTTTATATTTTTAAAAATGGAAAATTTGTCTGAGGATGATAAAAAGTTTATAAGGGAGAATACTGGTGTTTATGCAGCAAAAACCAATATCCATATCACCCAAGAGATCCAAGATCTTATAAGAATAGTAAATAGGAATATTGAAAACTTTGAATTTGGCCTAGCTGCATTTAATCTTCAGAATTTTTATCATCATACATTCTGTGACTCTTATCTTGAAGATATGAAGAATCCCAAAAATGACAACATAGAATCTAATGCAGAGCTTGTACACACATTCTACACTCTTGTAAAGCTTATGCACCCATTTATTCCTTTTATAACAGAAGCACTATTCCAAACATTAAAAGATAAGGGTTTAATCAAAACAGAGGAAATAAGTATAATGTATGAGGAATTTCCGAAAGACCAGTCTCAAAAGACCATAATAAAGAATCTTAAAGTATAACTATGGATATAGATAAGTTATTTGAGAAAAACTATACAGGAGATATAGATCTCTACAAAGAGTTTAATTTTGATAATCTTCCTCCAGATTACCAAGAAAACCTTTTGCTAGAATTAAGAAGGCTCTTTATAAAATATTATCTTTTTAATATTAAAAATGCTGTTGATTTAGAAAATAAAGACTCTGTTCCAGAAGATGATTTTTTGAAGTTAGTGTTATTTGCAAAAGATAATATTGAAGGTTATGAAGAATTTTTTAAAGAATTAGTAAGAGTATTTAAAATTAATATAGTGGAGGCCAAACATAGCATTATCGAAGATGGACCATTTGATAGCTAGATACGTTGATTGAAAACCTACATATAATTATGCTATTATCTTTCCCGTATGCAAAAAATCAAACTCAAGGCACAAAAAAGAATTCTCACAAAAAAGGCTGTTAAAAGTTTAAGAAAAAAGGACCTTATCCCAGCCTCTGTATTTGGTATATCAGGGAACACAAACATTGAAATTGATAAGAAAGAGTTTGTCCATACTTATAAGGAGGCTCATTACACTGGAATAATTGAACTAGAACTCCCTGATAAAACACATAATGTATTAATCCAAGAAGTTCAAACACACCCTCTTTCATCTGAACTTTTAAGTGTCTCTTTTCATGAAGTCTCACTGACAGAAAAGATTAATGCTAACGTACCTATTGAAATTGTAGGAGAAGCTCCTGCTGTAAAAACATATGGAGGAGTACCTTTCGAAAATATACAGGAAATTGAAATAATTTCTCTACCTCAAGACATACCTAATTCCATAGTCGTAGATATTTCTGGATTACTTGAAATTGGAGATTCCATACTTTTGAAGGATATTAAATTACCAGAAGGAGTTGAATTTGCCCCTATGGAAGAAGAGGAATTAGAAGGTGCTATTATAACAATCTCCCCTCCTCAGGAAGAAGAAATAGAAGAAGAGGTTGAAGAGGTATCTCCTGAAGATGTAGAGGTTATAAATGAGAAGAAAGAAGGAGAGGAAGAAGAACCTGAAAAATCTTAAGATCACCCCTAACCTTTAGAATAAAAACTCTAGAAAGTATAGACTATCTTCTTAGAATTAGGATTTATTCCATATTTAAGGAGTATCGCTTTAGCTTGAGCAACATATTTATCTTCTTGCGCGATAACCCCTGAAGGATTTGCAAAATCTATATTCTTTATATGAATATAAACTGTATTTCCTTTTAAGTTACCAAAGGCTTGATTTTGTGGAACATATTTAATACTGAAATTCGTAGAATTATAATTTAGAGCTTTAGGATTAAAATTATTCTTATTAACAATAGGGACGCCAATAGGAATAACTTTATTAGAACTACTTGGTCGTGACAGAATAAAAATTAAAAATATAATTAAGATTAATCCTACTATAAGTATTATATATCTTGCATTCTTTTTTATTAGTGTTAAATTAATATTCATAGTTTACCCTGTAACAATTGCCTGAGACCCTAAAAATTTACTCAGAAAAAAGTGTAAGCTGTACCTAGTCGATGAGTTTCCAAAACTCCCGTTTATGGGAGTATATTCTTCCATCATATAGGTAAAAAGATCTGTTGTTTTGCACGCAGCAGAGGTTCCTGCTCCAGCAACAGCTATTTGTTGAGACTGCATTTCCAAATTAAATGTTCTGTAATAAGAAAGAAATGAATTAATTGCACAATTAAGTTCTGGCCCAAAGGATTGAGGTTCTCCACCAAAACAATTAAAACTTTCTCCTGCACCTACTCCAGTAGAAAAACTACTTTCTTGTCCCCATATAGCAGCAATAAATCTAGGGTCACATTTGTACAAACCAGGAGATATCTGACAAGCTACTACAATCTGATTGGCCTTTGCTACTGTCTTACTTCCAAAATTCTGTAAATAATTAAACATTGCTGTGAAATCTGATTGCTGTAAAGGAATCCCTTGAGTGGAGATAAGAGGAACATTCACAGTGAAAGGCTCTGGACAATAACCAGCTGGTACTGGAATTGGAGCACCAGATATCGTCCCTACTCCAGAATTACCACCAGAATATAAATTTAAAGGGTACCCTCTATTCTCTGGAGGTATTTCATAAGTGCTCGCATGTACATAAACAACGGCAAGACTTATAAAGATAATGTCTATAAAAATAGCAATAAGTAAAAGATTTAGTTTCCTCATAAAATTTTTATGCTAGTTATATCCCAACTTCCAGATTTTTTATTGATAATTATATCAATATTTTTATTATAATACTTCACCCCACCTTGAGCCAGCAAAGGAAGTAGATTATAGGAATACAGTATATTATACTGATTTCCTTTAGAATAGTTAATTATATTGATTTTTTCTAATATAGGATTTGCAGAGTAAAACTTATTAAGATTTGATTTAAGATAAGAGTAGATATTTTTTGATATTAGATAAGAGGGGATAGACCCAAAATGATTTAACAAGAATGTATAATAGTTTAGATTCCCCTGTTCTAAAGAAGGAACTGGTATATTAAAAATATCATATGAAAGAGCATATCCTAGATATAAAGGATTGTTTTCATATTTATTAAGAGTGTTACCTTTGTTGATAAAATATCCTATCGTCTCGCCAGAAGATATTTTAAAATACTTAACTTGTTGATTTAGAATTTTAGAATAAAAGGATGTGCCAGAGAAAGAATCTACATGGTATCCGAGTGGTGTATATGACCCACCCTTTGGACCTATTTGTTGGTAATTAATGCTTGTATCAAAATTAAATGAAGGTGTAGATTTATTAAAAAATATAAATAATAGCAGTACTAAAAATAGTAAAGCTATAATAAGAATCCAGTATTTTCGTATATATATTGTTAGTGTACTTAAGTTCATAATTTAGTTAAATTGTCCTGCACTAGGACTAGCAAATCCCATTATACAACTACCATTACCTCCAGAAGATAATGAACCCCCAGAAGGTACCGCACCTCCAGGTAGAGTGAGGCATAATGGTGGGACATTCTTAGTATAATTATCATTCACAACACCATTTCCAGGATAAGTAGCTTGAATGGTATCAAAATTATTAGGACCATTCCACCTTGATATTAATGCAACATGTTGAGGAGGAGCCTGTGGAGCATCTGCCGGCTCATAAAAATATATCAAATCTCCTGCAGCAACATCATTTAAGTTTGTAAATATATGTAAGGCCGTTTGGCTATATGAATACTGTGTTTCAGTAGTAGAATCTTGAGCAAGAGGAATACCCATATCTTTATACAGTGTCGCAACAAAAGAAGAACAATCAATCCCTGGGTATACACCCGGAGCAGCATTAGGATAGCACCTAGAAAAATCTCTATTCTCAGAGTAATTAGCACCAAGAAAATCATTTGCATACTGTAATAATTTTGATAAAGACAAACTTATCGTTGATGGACGTGCCATAGTCAACGCAAGATCACATGCTTGTTGGTTATATTTACCAGAAGTATTCGTTGGACCACCTCCATAACCACCTCCGGAACCACCTCCTGTTGAACTTTGTAAAATAGTACTTATTGGATAAGATCCAAGTGCATTTTGTACTACAGGATCAGTTGGTGACAATGCTCCTACATATAAGAGATAAAGCAGAAGAGGATCTGGATATTGTGATTTGTTTTGTATGTAATATTCTCCCTGGGCTAATTTAGGCAGATTATTGGTATTCCCATTATTAAAGTATGGCTGAAAATTATGTATGGCTAAATTCTGCTGAATCTGTAGTGCATCTCCTATCCATGGAAAATAAAAATTTGATACAGGGAAAGTAGTAGTCGAAGTTCCTGTACTGCCACTGGAAGATGTCACTGATATACTAACCGGGACATTTTCTCCTATGCCCAAAAATAATAAGTTTGTTAAAGAGGCATATTGAGGATTAGAAGGGCCTTGATCTAAAATCTTCTGATAAGCAGGATACAACTCATCTGTGTATGGATTTACATATTGATCCCAAGCCTTAGTATTTGTATGTCCTATAGCAGGTCCTCCATCTAATGAAGCTTCTGCATACCATTCATCTGCAAGAATTCTATTTAGTCCCTGCAAATACAAATTTGTATTAAAACTAACTGGGATTCCATTTTGGAGGAATCCTTGTAATGTATTCATACAAGAATTGAGTGCTGCTTCTGCAGAAGCAAGTTCACTTTCTAGAGTCTTTATTCGCTGTGTATCTTGAGGATTAGTAGAATTTAACTCCGATTCTAAAGTTGTTACAGGACCAACATATTGTTGACAAGAAAAGGACACATTAATGCTAAACCCTGTTACTGGACAGTAAGGAAGGTTTGACGTAGTTATTGGACTAGATTGATTTACTTGGTATATATACTTACTGCAGTATGGTGGTATCCCAGAAGATGTAAACTGACACCCATATTGTAGAATAAAATTACATGTTAACAATTGACCAAACCAATCAAATACTGTTACCCCAGCGGTTGCAAGCGTAGTCAATGGAGCGTTATCGGCAGGATTGTATGGATTGTTTCCATATGTAGTTGTTAATTTGTATGCCAAAGGCATCTCATTGTTTATACACCCATTAGAACTACCAGTGCATGTACCAACTGGATTTTGTGGGGTACTTGATATAAAAGGTGATGAAAGGTTGTTTAAACTTTGAGTATATGGTGAACCAGAAATTGTGAACATATTTCCCAATGTAAATAAATCAACGGCTTTCCCTATACCAGGAACAGCAAAATATGCATATTGACTTGCCCCCGAAGTAGATAAAACGCTACATTGAACACCAGAAACGGATGAGCAACTAGAAGGAACGTCTATGGCACCAACCCCATTTGAAGAGGATGGTATATTAAAATTTACATTTGGATTGATATTAGTTTTTTCTACAAAATAACCATATGGTTGATAAAGATTATCAAGGTAAGAATTAGATTGATCTACTGTACCAACTGAAGATACTGAATCTAAAAACTGAAATAGTGGTATATTTTGAGGAAACCCCACATTCAATGTTGCACTCCCAGACACTGCATACCCTCCACTCCCTGCAACAACAGATACAGGGACATTAAATTGTAACGGTGTAGTGTTACATGATACTGCCATATGCTGAGGAATATTTGTTATTCCATTTCCACAAGAATTACTTGCAGCATAAGTATTCTTACCTATTACTATAAAAATAGAAATTGTAAAAAAAAGTATTATTAATTTATATAGTTTTAACCTCTGGAACATAAAGTGTAAAATTTCTAATACCTAAATTTATTATATCAGCATTCCCATAAATTATGTAAACAGGAATAATTACCTTATTTTGCGGATCGAAGAAATATCCAGAATCTTCAGAAGTAATGGTGACATTAGAAATTACACCAGGAGCTCCTACATAGAGACCTAAATTTTTTAGGGTTTTATTATCTAGATTTGTAACATTTAAAGATTGGCCTTTTCTCTTAGATAGGGTCAGTGGGTATATATTAAAACTCTTTATAGAATCATTTGGATAAAATATAAATGTATAAAAAAATTTATTACCATCAGTAAGATATATATACTGATTAGTTATTTTTGGATAGACATATACTATGACTTCATTTTGAGTTATATTAGTAACCTTCTTATAACTTACACCTTGAGGTGTTATTTGAGATAAGATATTATTTATATACTCTGATATGCTCCCTTTAGAACCTAAGTTTACAGAATAAAAGAAAGAACCATTCGAATATATGAGGGAGTTAGTTGAAGAAGTCCATGATATCTGACCATTTTTTGATAATATGGGAGGATATGATATACCAAGATTTGTTGCTACAGTATAAGGATTTTTTAAACTTGTATAATAAAAAGTCTTATTATTATTTGGATTTATAATAGGAATAGATTTAGCTTTTTGAATTTTAATATTTGTATTTATATAAAAAGAAACTTTAGGTATTATAGTAGTACTTTTAGTTTTAACAACAGTCACATTAGGATGAGTGGGATGGAAATTTATATATAGATACACCAAACCTATTAATATAACTATTGGTACTATTATTTTCAATACCTTCATTGTGATAAGTTCCCTATAAATTGGCCTTTTGTAATTGTTTCTCCACTATATAAATATGGGTTGTTTACATTTTTTACACCTATAATATCTCCATTTTCCGTTTTTATGTATACCGTATCTGAGACTATAACAGACCCTGACTGGGATATCTTAAATATCTTACCCTTCACAGGAGAGATTATCATATTTGATGATATACCAGAAGCGGGAGTACTATTATTTGATACAGCAACATTAGAAATATTATTATTACTAGAACCTGAAAATACTCCTGATCCAAATACTCCTCCTGCTATAAGTGACCAAGAGAATACCATTATAAAAATAGTTTTTAGAAAATCATCTATATCAAAATCAAATCTCGAAAGTAAGAATATAAGTCCTATTATTATGTCAATACCTAAAGATGCTAATGTTGAACCTGCAGCTCCTAGGAAAAATCCTGCTACGTCTTTTAATCCAGCACCAACATAAAAAAGAAGTCCATGCGAAGTTCCCGTGATAAGCCAGGAAAAGATTCTTGTTGCAACATCAGCGGTTACAACAACGGCTGCTCCTATAAGAACTGCAGGAAAAAATGCTACTGCTGCTGCACCTACTACAAATGTTATTATGGCTCCTCCTATAGCTGCAAATCCTGCAATGCCAAATCCAACCGTTGCCCAAGCTCCAAGTGCAGACAATATTCCATTTTGAAACAATAGACTTGGTATAAAAGATTTAAGATGGAATAATTGATCTACAAGACTAAATGACATTACAACATTTAAACTTTCATTCCCAGCTTTCATAACAACTGCTCCAAAGCCTTTTGTTGCCTCAGCAATTGCAGCTTCTGGTCCCCTTAAATATTTGTAGGTCATAAGACCAATCATAGAACCTCCACCTATTAAGGTACCAACCAAAGGCCCTCCTATAACTGTTCCTACTAAAAATCCTATTATTCCAACATTTAGTGATCCTTCCAAAGATTTTGCAAATAATTTATATTGATCAATTGTTGTTAATCTTCCTGCGAGAATATCTGCCTTATTCAAAGGATTTGCTGCCACCCATTCACTAATCAACCCCTTTGCTAAAACAGCAGTACCTGTTATTGCTATTGCTGGTAAAATTGGGACTCCTAGTATTGCAACTGTTATCCCAGTCCACAAACCTGTCATTCCAACACTTTCAATTCCTGCAAAATTTAAATGTCCAAGATGGAAATTTCTACCAAATTCTGCTAGTTTTCCCAAAGAGAAAGGTAATTCTTTTATCTTATCACCTATTATTGCCTTTAGTTCTGGGCTTGCTAAGAAATCACCTTGTGCCTTCCCTAATAGATCTTCCCATCCCCAAGAAGCAGCAAAAACAGATGTTGGGTCACTAATAACTTTTAAGTATTCAGAAAAATTCATACTCAATAAATCTGGAAGATTATCAGGAAATTCCACATACTTCCCAAAAAGTTCTCCCATTGTTAGTTTTGTTCCTTCGAGGACTCTAAAAAATTCACTTCTTTCACTTAAAGCAGATACAATATTAATATTATCTCTCAGTAGAATATCTCTTAATTCTGAATATTTAACGGTCTCTATATTAATTTGATATACAGTCCTTAAGTGCTCAGCAAGATTTACTTCATCCACATTTAATAATTTTGCTAGTTCACCCCTTCCTACAAAATCAAGAGCTCTTCCTTCTCTAAGGTATTCTGATATTTTTAAATATGATCTTAATTCTAAATTTATTGGACGTAGACTCTTAATTATCCCAGAATTAGATTCTTTGAATAATTTATCTATATCCCCTTGTGACAATGAAAATCTTTCTCTTAAACTACCTCTTAGAGCACTCTCTATGCTGTTTCTAACTTGAACTATATCCTCACTATCTAACGCTCTAATAAAACCATCACTACGTAATAATCTCCCTGCAGTGTCCGGATCTAAACCAAACCTTGTCGCAAAATCATTTATAGATAGATGCCGTATTTCTTCTAAGGAATTTAGATCTCTTATGTCATAAAAATTTCTAAAATTTTTTGCTATATCTCCTAATAAGAGCTGCCTTGAAAAAAGATCTCTTTCCAGAGTCCCCTTAAGTAGATCTTTTACATAATTCTCTTGTAGCGAAAGATTTGATCTTATAGATTCACTTATATCTCTAATATCTTCAAGAAAGGCTCTACTTGATAAAAATCTACTTACAATATCTGCTGACAATCCAGCTTTTAGAAGGATAGTTCTCATATCTTCTATGGAAGAGGAAGCTGTAACTAAATCCCTTATATCCTCTGGAGACAATCTTGATATATGAGATAATATTGTAGGATCTAGCTTACCAACTGTTATAGATGTAACTCTCCTTTGAATTATTGTTGTAACAACACTTAATGCTGCTCCTGCACCTCCAAGTACTATGGCTCCCGGTACCCCAAAAAATGCAAAACCAATAATACCAAGACCTGCTCCAAATCCAACTGCTACATGGGTGGTATCTGAAAGTATTGTAGCTGTAGGTGTAGTATGAACTATAGATTCTTCAAATATGGCATTCTTAAAAAAATCTGCAACAGAACCACTAAGTAATCCAGCACCAGTAAATGCAAGTACAAATGCTGGATTACCTCCAAAAGCTAAAGTTAATAGACCTCCTGTAATAAAACCCCCTGTACCAAACTCCCCCAAGTATTGGGACTTATATCTTAAAATATCAAATAAGGATGCGTCCAGCTTTGAAGCTTCAAGATAAGAAGGAATAAATCTTCCTGCAAATAATGTACTTACAGCTCTATATCCTGTAGCAGCAGCAAATGCACCCATAAAAACTAATGGTGCAGAAGCTCCAAACAAAAGTGCTAGTGGGATTGAAAGTGCACCAGCTTCTAAACCAAATATAGAAGATTTGAGCATAATTTCACTGCCAGAAAGAGCTTCTTGTGTCATGCCGCCTACTATCTTTTTAATGATATCTACTGTTAGAGGATTTTGTGCATCAAACATAGGAAGGAAATCTTTAAGGAATTTAAGTCCGAAGAAAGGTATCCCTACAGCCAAAGCCACTGGAAGAGATCCTGATAAAATACCTACTAACAATGCAGGGACTGCTATTTCAGCACCATCTTTTATAATTAATTTAAAGGCATTAAAAGAGAATCTTATACCATCAAAAGAGAGCATTAACTTATCTGTTAGCGTTCCTCCTTCAATATGGCCAATAAAAGCTTTTGTTAGCCTACCTCCCAAGAAAGCTCTATCTGCAATATTTATAAGCCTTGTCTCTATAAACCCTACAGACAAAGATATAAGTGCAGGAATTGCAGCTATAAAATCTAGAATTTTTAAAATCCTCCTTTTCTTGTATCTATAGCGAGTCCATAAAGATGATCTGGTGTCTAGGACTTCATACCCTTGTCTTATTGTTGTAGGTTTTTTAAAAAACAACAATCCTCGTTCTTTTTTTTCGTTCAATGCATACTCTATATTTTCTCCTGCAGTTTGGTCTTTAAAATCCTTGCTGTAGTCTTCATATCGTAAGCCTCCCCTTTTTTGGTTAAAAAGGAATCTATTTGTGTTTCTAACATATAGCCCTTGAGAATATTTAGAACCAACAACCCTAGATGTTTCAGTAGGAGAAAAAAAACTTCTTATGGATTCATAATACTGTTCTTTATCATACTCTGTTATTCTTTTTAGAAATGGATTTTTATCTATAAATCTAGAATATTGATTTACTTCAGGATTTTTAGAGAAAAATCCGAGCCCAACTAGAACCCCCACCTCTCTACCCATTATCCATGTTTTAGGAATAGAAAATATTTTTCTATTATTCCTTTTTTTATTGTCATTAAGGATATATTGGAAAAAATATCTAGCATGGAAGTTCCCATCATTAACAATTGGAGTAATTCTAGCTATACCTTTATCATCTTCAAGAATGTCAACTGCTGTAGTTTTTTCAATAACTCTAGAATAAACTGCCTCTGCAACGGCAATAGGGTATTGATATCTCCTTGTAATTTCCTTTATAGCCTCATCTTTTGATAGCCCTCTTATTAGAGAATACACTTCTTCTAGACTGACTGTCTCCCAAACATCTAATACTCTTCTAGTTTTTATCTGAGCCCCTACTCCTTCTCTTCTTCTTAAAGCATTTAGTGAAAGATTAACTTTTCTAACCTCAAGTCTTTCATCTAATGCAGGCATATAACCTTGAGTTCTGTAAGTGTAGAGTTGTCTTTCTATAACATCTAGATACTTCTTTCTCTGAAGTATAGAAACCATAAATTTAACAGTATCTATATCTCCGATTGTTCCAGAAAACCTACCTCCTTGAGCAGGAAGAAAATATTGAGCTATTGATGGAGTTAATGATTTTGCAAGAAGTCTTGCCTCTCTAGCTTTATATGCTCTCTTATATGAATTAGAACTTGTGATAGAGAACCTTCTATACAAATTCTCTTCTACTGCTACATTAACATACCTCCGGTATTGTCCTTCTAAAACTTTATCCCTGAAAGTAAAATTTCTTTTTTTATCTAGAACTTCTCCAACTAATCCTGATGGAATTCCGTTTAACTCACAATTTCTTTGATCTATAAAATCTTGAACATACCTACTAAGATCAATCCTAGATACAGATAAATCTCTATCCAAATCTTCTTTTGTATAGATAAGATCACAATAAGATTTATATAGATTATTCTTTAGTTTCTGTATATCATTCATTAAAGTTCAATATTTAAATCTAAGTTAAAATCAAAGATATCTTCATATAATGATATGCTTGAAGTTACAAGGTTTTTATCGGAAATTTTTATAATGCCTTCAGATAAAGGAATCCAAAGTTTCTTTATAAAAAGACTATCCTCTGCATTATTAAGATATGCAAAGGAACCTCCATATTCTAAAAACTTCCTTATAATAAAAAGGGTTTTCACTTCCTTCAAATATTTGATCCCCCTAATATCATCATCGTGGTCAATGAAATAAAAATAATTTGGATCAAGAATATGAGGAGAGAAAGACAGATCTTCATAATTTTCTTCTCCAATCAAAGCATCTTTCCTGATTGTAATTTCCTCTCCTTTTTCATTCTTTAGTCCTTCATAAAAAAGGAAATCTCTCCCTTTTTGAGAAGAAAAAAACTCTATAAAATCTTTGTCTATGACCCTATAAAGAAATTGTAAATCTGAGACTGTAGGAGTTTTTAAAAGCTCATATAGTGAGGAGTACATATAGTCATACAGGGGAAGGGTTCTGTCATCACAATATTCATCAAAGGTTTTAAGCTCAAGGGTCAAAAAATTATCTACATCACTACTATAAGAGAATTTCCTTATAAATTCCTCATACAATGAAAAATCATCCTTATATTTGTCATAGTAAAATTGTCTTAAATCCATATATTTTATCTTGCCATCCCTGTAAGGTTCCTAGCACCTCTTCTAAGGCTAGCCCAAGGACCTGCAACATTCTTTTTAAGTTCTGTTCCATAATCTCCAAAGTCTCTTGATATAGCATTTTGTACATCGCCAACAAGTTTTGGTATAAGAACAAAAAGAGCAATAGCTATAAATGCAGAGATTACTGAAGTTGCAGAAGATGTAGAAATATTGTTAAACCCAATAAGTGGTAAAGCATTTCCGTTCCCGAAAGATATAGGGTTTCCTCCATTGCCATTTTCTATATAAAACATTATCAGGAAAATTGCATAGACAACAACAAATGCCATAAGAGCTTTAAACATCCCCATAAAAAATTTCCAGTAAAATTTACTCTGTCCTGGAAAAGCTCCAAATAAGAACATAAACGGTGCGGCTACTGGAAGAAAAATAAGTATGACATATGAAGCTAAAAGTTTCATAAAGATCTTTATCGCAGTGAAAAGTAATATTACAGCAATAACAAATGCTATAATTCCAGATAACTGATGATTACTTATAAGATTCCCTAACATCCCAAGTAATTTCACATATACATTATTACTATTTGCAGTAATAGAATTAACAAGTGGTTGTGAATTTTCTAAGGCTTTTTGTATCTGACTCTGTTCTGTACCAAAGACTGAAAATACATACATTTTACTAGAAAAAGCTGAAGAAAAACTTTTTCCTCCTAAATTAGGTCCAAGATAATTAAATGTGAAAAATACAAAAGAAAGTAGAATATTCATTAAATCTATCATAAATCCCGCCAATGCATAAGAGAATTCAATTAGTATTACTGCAGCAACAATATTTGGTAATGCAGACATAAAGGTTATTGGTATTTGGCCTCCAATCTTTCCTCCTATTATTATCATAATTCCTGTCATTATTATTATTAAAATTAACAGGAAATATGCTACGTTTCTAGTTAATGCCCACAGAGGTTCAATTGGAGAGAGGAAAGAGAATCCATAAATTGGGCCACCAGAATTTGATGTTGTTGCAGCATAAGTAGGATTTATAAAACCAGCTTTCTCTCCTAAATATGCAAAATACCCAACTCCAGATTCAGGCTGTGCTGCATACATAGTTCCCATCAAAGAAGTCATTTCTCCCATTGCCCCATAACCCCCTGTATATTTAAAATTCTGGGCTGTAGAGTTAGAATATTGCGTATAATTACCAAGTATAGCAATCGCACCTGATTGAAAAATAGATGGAGTGAAACCACAAGAATTCCAAGTTGCAAGTCCTGATCCATTGGCAGGAGCACACTTATCCAAAGTTGTAGAGGAAGAAGTAGTTGTTGTCTGAGCAAAGACGTAGCCTCCAGATAAAACTCCAAAAACTACTAATAATGCAAAAACATTCTTTATATTTATTGAACTTCTTTGTTTTAAGTTTGCATTCGTAGTTCTCTCTATAAGATCAATCAAATCCCTTTTATACGAAATTAGGTGTTTTATAAAAATTCTCGTTTTTAACAACAAGATTTGTGTCTTTAATTTTTTTTCTTTGAAGGGTAATACTGTATGTCTTTTTATAAACTGCATATTTAAAAAATATAGTATGTAAACATAATATCTTATCACATCCCTATATTTTTACAACAAACAGCATTTCTATATTAAATCTGGCCTATTTTTATGTGTTTTTTCAAGACTTTTTTCCTTTCGCCATTCTTTTATTTTTTCATGATCTCCAGACAATAATACTTTAGGAACATCAATGTTGTTAAATTCTTTCGGCCTTGTGTACTGAGGATACTCCAATAAATTTTTATTCATTTTTGAAAAAGACTCTTCTCCTAATGACTCATTATTTCCCAAAACTCCAGGTTGTAATCTTGATATTGAATCAATTATTACAATTGCTGCTGGTTCCCCTCCAGATAGGACAAAATCTCCTATTGAAAGTTCAATATCAGTGTACTCTAAAATTCTTTCATCAAATCCTTCATATCTTGAGCACACTATGGTCATTTCTTCTAGTTTTGCTAGGGATTCTACTACACTTTGTGTATATTTCTTTCCAGATGCAGATAACATTACGGTATAATTTTTAGATTTAGATGTTTTTTCTATTGTATTTATTGCATTATACAGAACATCCGCCCTTATTATCATTCCAGCACCCCCTCCATAAGGAGAATCATCAACGGATCCACGTTTATCATAGGAATAGTCCCTAAGATTTATAATATTCAAAGATATAGCCTTTATGTCTAAAGCTTTTTTTATAGTACCAAAGAGGAAACAAGAGCTAAAATACTCTGGGTATAAGGTGATTACATTAATTTTCATGAATTTAGGTTACTATAAAAGAGAGTCTATTTGATTTGAGAAATCAGTTTTAGGTCTAACCCCTATTAGTCTTGCTACTTCTTTACCTTCCTTGAAAAATAGTACTGCAGGAATACTCATAATCTCATATTTTGCTGCAATATCTGGATTTTCATCAGTATTAAGTTTTCCAACCTTTATTTTATCTTTATAATCCTCCCCAACCTCTTCTATGATAGGAGATAGCATATGACATGGCATACACCAATCTGCCCAAAAATCTACAACATAAAGTGTATCTGATTTTAAAACTTCTTGATCAAAGTTTGAAGATGTTATTTCTTGGTGAGCCATAGCATTAACAATCCAAATATTAGTACCTTGAGTATACCACTATATGAGGGGGACGACAACATATAAAATATATGTCTGTCGCCCCACAACATTGCCTATTAGTTATAACTCCAAACTACTGGATAACCTTTAGCGTCAACAGTTACTCCTTGTTGCATTCCTGTTGCGAAAACAACAAACCTTGTTCCTGTTGAATTTTCTGCCATATAGATATTACCTGAAGGGAAAGAACTTAGATATTGTGAAAGTTCATTACCAACGGTAGATCCTTGTGTTAATAATACACAAGATGAGGATACCGTAACTGTAGCATTAGGTATTGTTCCTGATCCTGTAACACAATTAGGAACTCCAATTGAAGATCCTGTTAAAGAATATCCATAAGCTGCAGCTGTATTTATCAATGGAGATGTAAGTTGAGTTAAACCACCTGGGTATTGACCTTGGTGATCATTAGTATACATCAATATTGCATGTGCAACTTGCTGAACATCTGTTTGTCTAGTAGAGTTATTTGCATCTGCAATTCTCCCTACTGGGTTAATTGCTACAAACACAACAAGTGCAAGTATTGCAATAATAACTATAACTATCAATATTTCAATCAAAGTGAAACCTCTGGTTCCATTGGATCTAGATAAAGCATTTGCTTTTTTGGGGCTAGCTCCTTTAAAATTAGTTTTTATCATAATTCTCTTTCACCCCCTTTATCTGACTTATTACCAATTTATATCAGTATAAAATTTTTGTCAATCTTGATAGTTAATTTTTAAACTTTTTTATCTAAAGGCATACAACATATATGCAACACCGTATCCTACTGTATCTGTTGTAATCCCTTGTTTTAATCCTACTGCAAAAACAACTATGTTATTACCACCACTATCTTGTCCAACATAGTAAGGGCCTCCTGTTGGAGAAGATGATAAGTATGATTGGATTTCACTATACAGTAAAGTTCCTGAAGTGACCTGAGTACATGTCCCAGATGATGCCCCAGCTTGAGTACAATCAGGTAATCCTGGGTTCCCATTTTCTATATTGTAACCAGAACCAATCCCAGTACTTGATGTATTTGTAGTTATAAAAGGAGATGGTAGGCTAGGAATTGAAGGTGGTATTGTTCCATTATGGTCAATTGTATATGTTTCTATTGCATTAACGATTGCTTTTACATTTTTAATACTTGTAGTATTTTGAGAATCACTTATTCTTCCAGCTGGATTTATTGCGATAAAAACAACAAGAGCTAATATTGCAATAATAACTATAACTATTAATATTTCAATTAAAGTGAAACCCTTAGAGCCAATCCATATTGCCCTAATTTTTTGTGTATCTCTTTTGTATAAACTCTCTAGAGCTAAATCCTTTTCCATTTCTATAATAATAAAGTCTTTTTTTTTAAAATACCAGAGCTGTTTTTATATTGTAAAACAAATATTACAATAATAAGTATTTAGTAGATTACTTGAAAAGTTATCCACAATTTGATACCCTTATTCGTGTCTGCCTCTTGGATCCTAATCCTTGTTAAGGAATCCTTAAGTTTTATTTTTGTGCCTAACACTAAATATTTTGACTTTTTTTATTTAAACTATGCATAGAAATTTCGGGAAAATTCAAGATTCAAATTCAAAAAGTTCAGATCAAAAAGATCTACTACCAGGAATTTGGAAAATTGCTGTATCCCAAATAAGGCTAAATATTTCTGAAAAAAACTATCACATATGGTTTTCAAAAACAAAACTTATTGACATAAAAGATGGTATTGCAAAAATATCTTGTCCCAATTCATTCACATCCGATTATATTAATCTGAATTATTTAAATATTACAAGAAAGGCTTTATCTGATGCTTATGGAAAACCTGTAGAAATAACTTTAGTTGTAAAAAAAGGAGATATTGTCGAAAATACTCCTTTGTTTGAAACAAACACTAAAGATTCAAATACAAAAGATGCTTCAAAAAAAGAATTTGAAACTACAAGAGACTCTTCTTTAATAAAAGCTGGTCTAAATCCTAAATATTCACTTGAAAATTTTATTGTTGGTTCATCTAATAGACTTGCTCATGCAGCTGCTTGTGCAATAATAGATAAACCTGGAGAAATATATAACCCATTTTTTGTATTTGGAGGAGTAGGTCTTGGAAAAACACATCTTATGCAAGCTATAGGAAATTCTATATTAGAAAAAAATCCTGATTATAAGGTTGCGTATGTAAGTAGTGAAACATTTCTTAATGAACTTATAAATTCTATAAAGAAAGGTAAATCCGAAAATTTTAGAAAACAGTATAGGGAGAATGATGTGCTTATAATAGATGATATTCAATTCATATCAGGAAGAAAAGGTACACAAGAAGAATTTTTTCATACATTCAATACTCTTCACCAAGCAAATAAACAAATCATTTTAGCTTCTGATAGACATCCAAGAGATATAGAAAATTTAGAAGAAAGACTTGTTTCTAGATTTGAAGGTGGTATGGTTGCAGATATCTCTCTTCCAGATGAAGAAACAAGGGTGGCAATTTTAAGAAAAAAATGTGAGGAAAGAGGGATTAGAATTAAAGATGAAGTTCTTTCAATGATAGCAATAAGTATTGAATCTAATATTAGAGAACTAGAAGGTGTATTAACTAAAGTAATCGCTCTGCAAACTTCTCTAAATAAAGAGTTAACTCCAGAAGATATATCAAAATATATTGGTATATCAAGAAAAAAAAGACAAAAAAGACTTAGACCTAAAGATGTTATAGACTCTATTTGTGAAAAATATGAAGTTTCAAGAAAAGATATTTTTGGAGAGAGAAGAACTGTTAAAGTTGTATTACCTAGACAAATTGCTATGTATATTTTAAGAACAGATTTAAACCTTTCTCTTGTAGAAGTTGCATCAATACTTAAAAGAAAAGACCATACTACAATAATGCATGGTGTGGATAAGATTGAAAATTTAATTGATGTTGATCTACAAATTAAAGACCAAATAGCAGAGATCAGGCACCAGTTGTAGCTCTTTTAAAGAATATTATTATGTGTGTATATTATGAATATTGTGTGTGTATAAGATGTTTATAAATATTAATTTTTGTGTGTATTTTGAAAAAACAATTATTTTTTAGTACACAAATAATAAACATTTTGAATTAATTATACACAGTTATAGTAACTAGGTTTTATTATAATCTATATAAAAAATATTAGTGTTTTTGCAATTTATAATATAATTTTATATTATAAACAGGAAATACACCAAGATTAAACTATATAAGATATATGTTTTATTGTTTATTTTAAACTTATAAACAATACCTAATAAGACTACTAAAATTTATATATTATTAAAAGAAGAGAAAAGTTTTATGGAGATAAATGTAGTTCGTGAAAATTTATTAGAGTCTTTAAATTTTGCAAGTAAAGTACAAAATTTCAGATCTAGTATTCCTATATTATCTAATGTTCTTCTAAATACAGAGGAAGGAAAAATTAAAATTTGTGCGACAGATATGGAACAGACTATAGTTTCATATTGTGGAGTAGAAATTGTAAAAGAAGGGTCAATAACAGTAAATTTAAAGAATTTATATGATTTTCTGTCAAATCTTAAATCTGAAGCTGTAAATATAAAGGTTGAAAATTTTAAACTTATAATTTCAGATTTAAAAAATGAAATTTCTCTAAATACTATACCTTCAGATGAATTTCCTGAATTTAAGGACAAAAAAAATGATTATTTCATAAAAATAAACGCTTTAGATTTCTCTAATGCTGCTGATAAAGTGACTTTTGCTTCATCAACTGATCAGTCAAAAACAATATTAAATGGTATATTGTTTGAAACAAGTATATCTTCAAATAAATCATCTTTAAAATTGATTGGAATAAATGGATTTAGATTTTCAAGTTATAAAATATCCAATGTTGAGGTAAAAAAAGAAACTGATAGAGATATTATTATCCCTACTACATCAGTTGATAATATTTCTAAAATAATAAAAGAACTTAATGTAGATGATGATACTTATATATATATATCTGAAACTGAGAATAAAAATCAATTGATATTTGAAATACTTAATGTAAAATTTATATCTAGGATTATAGATGGAAAATATCCTGATTATAAAAAAATATTTCCAGAATCATTTGATAATAAATTTACCATTAATTTTGAAGAATTTAGAGATGTTGTTAAGCTTTCAAACATTTTTAAATTTAAAGATATATCAAGAATATATTTAGATTTAAATCCTAAAAAAAATGAAATAAAAATCTATTCTTCTCTTGCTGAAGTTGGTGAGAGTGTAAGTTTTATTAGTACAAAAATAGAAGGGGAAAAAGGTGTTATTTGTTTTAATTCAAAGTATCTTATGGATTTTTTAAATCATGTTGAGGGTAATGAATTACAAATACAAACTAATAACCCACAAAAAAAGAAAGTTTCTAAATTTGAAGACACATCTGATCCAAATTTTACCTACCTAATGACACCACTACAAGAAAGATAGTTTTAATAATATCTTAGTCTAAGGATTTTAATCCAAAGATTTTATTTTCACCTTTATATCTTTTACTTTAATATCTATATCTTTGTTTTTAATTAGTATATTATTAATACTATCCATAATTAGATTCTTTTTAAGGATAATTTCCTGTGCAATAACAGAGCTTGGTGTTATTATTGTAATATTTCCTTTGCGTATATATTTATATTTTAATTGAGGTTCTTTATTTTTGCGTTTAATAAGATCTATTTCCTCACCAAATATATCTATTAATGTGTTATCTATAATTTCCTTTAACTTAATATTTTTTTTTACAGCAACTATTTTCCTTTTAAAACTGATTTTTTCAAGCATTTTATTTCAAACCTTTTATCTATATTAGGGTTTATAGTTAATCTATTTTTGATAATTCATCAATGAGATCTTTTGCTTTATTTATTTTTTTTGATTTTATAATTGAATAGATATTTAATATATCATCTGTAGTTATAGCTTTTGATCCAGCAAATTTTTTTATTTCATTTGATTCTAAATCAACATTTATTACAGTTTTATTTATCACATTGAGTGGTTTTATAACATACATAATGTTTTTAGAAAGGCAATTTTCACACATCATATATATAATTGTGAGGTTTTCGTTTTTATCTATTATTTCAATATTATCTTTGTTGTGCAAAGAACCACATTTATCACAATATAGAGGTATAGAACCTATAATTTCATCTAATTTTAAAACATCTTTTTTAGGTTTAGAGTTTTTTTGATTATATCCTTTTGATTTTTTAATTTTTTCTTTCATATAATTATTATACAACATCATTATCCTTAAAACCAAAAATTCTAATTAATATGTTTTTTTAGTTCTCATACTTATTGTGAATATTAGAATGAATATAATGAGTGCAAATGTTGCAAGGAATATAAGTTTATGAAAACCTGTTGCTATAAGGGCTATTATTCCTATTATTCCAGTAAAAGTGTATTCAATTAGAGCTATTTTCTTTTGTGAATAACCAAGTTGTAACAACCTATGATGTAGATGTCTTTTGTCATTAATTTTCATCAAAGATAATACACCTTTAGGTCTCTCTTCTTTGATTCTTGTAAAAATAACCCAAACTGCATCGATTATTGGTATAGATAATACCATTATGGTAGACCCTAATTTTGCACCAGAGTAAATAGCTAATACTGCGATAATAAAACCATAAACACTCTTTCCAGAAGAACCAGAGAATATTTTTGAAGGATAAAAGTTAAAGAATAAGAATCCTAGCATTAATCCAGCAAAAATGAATCCCATAATTGCAGTGTCATATGTTTGGAAACGTATTGAAACTAATGCTATTATAACTGCAGCTATTGAAACATTTCCTTCTGCTAGACCGTCTGTTCCTGCCATCCATTTTACTGCATTTATAATAAAAAGTATCCAGATAACTGTAACTATAAACGACACCAAGTATATTTTTGTACCATCTATAGAGAACGGAATAAAACTTAAAGATGATATCCCACCGAGTGGTTTTGATACATAACTTATATCTATTCCAGCCAAAGTAACACATAGTGTTGCTATAATTTGCATTACAATTTGAAATTTTGCAGATACATCATAAAAATCATCTATTATTCCTGTAACAACTAAAATCAAAATACCTAGAATGAATACCAATAATTGCTTTGTTATTGGTACATTTAAAAGAGTTAGAAATATAAATGGGAAAATAATTGCAGTTCCTCCAAGTTTTAATTTTTTGGTAAGATGTATTCTTCTTGGTGCAGTGGAATCGGTTCTTTCTGAAGGAGGATTATCATAAACCTGTAATTTTTCTGCTATTACTCTAACAATTGGTGTTAGAAAAATTGAAATTAAAAAAGACTCTATAAATAAAGGTAAATAGATAATATATTTTAAGTATTCTGTTGGAATAGAAATCATAATGACATCTGTATAATCTTATAAAATGTTAAAAACAATAGAACACTAAACATTAGATTGAATATAATGGTAAAATATGCAATTTCTTTTATTCTATAATAAATTTTTAAATATATAAATGTTGATATTAAAGAGAATGATATATCAATGATGATTAAAAAAAACAATATATATTTAGATATTAAATAACTATGTTGGCTAAAAAGTAATGCAGGGATTAATGATGGTAGAGATATGAAATATTTTATTGTAAAAAATAGTAATAATATGATGATATATATGCTAAATATACTATAGAATAAAAAGAGAGGTCTTTTCCATAATAAAAGTTTTTTTTGTATACCAATATATTTTTGTATTCTTGAACTTAAAACTCTAGAGTTTAAATTTGTAACAAAATTGTTTTGTGTATTTCCTACCTCTAGAGGAATTGTTTTGTATGGATAATCACCATAGTTATTATCTTCCATGATGAGATGAGTATACCATAATTTATTTAAGAAGAAGGTTAATATACTGGTATTTTGGGTTAGTTATATATAGACTAATGTTCTGAGTTTTTAAAGCTTGAGTTATAAGTTTTACTGCAAGCATTCTCATATTGTAATTAGACCCTGTGTATATACTAATTAAATCTTGTCCTGAAAGTTCAGCGCTAAAACTGTTTTGTGCACTTTTTGTTATATACAAAACCCCAGTATTGTTTACCTTGAATGCAGAATTAACAAGACTGGAAATCTCCATAGAAGCTTCAGGTAGAGACCCACCTTTTGGTATAGTATTGAGATCTCCCGGATTATTTGGATTCACGATGCTTGTAATTTTCCCATCTGAAATTTTTATATAAACATATTTTTCAATATTACCTTGAATCTGGTTCCCCTGAATCTGAGATCCAAGGTTCTGAGGTTCTTGGATTCCTTGAGTAGATGGTAGAGTATTACTTTTAAGATAAATTATTGTATATGACTTATTTCCAGATAGAAGGGTATAGTATATTTCTGCCCTATTTTGAATATTGGTCAAACTACTATTTACAAAATTAATCTCACTGGAAAGTTTTTGATATAAAGCAGATGTTAATGAATTAGAGTTTAGTTCTAATAATGCAGTTTTTACTTGCATTAAACCAGGAGATGGAGTTGAAAGTGTCTGCATGGCAGAAATAAACCCAGGATTAGCATTCGATAAATTTAAGGTGTTGATTGAGTTTATATTTTTGGTGTTATTTATTAAATAATACATAGAATTATTTAGGTTTGATGCAGATAAGATATTTTCTTTTGTAGGTGTATACATTGAGAGTATTGATAATATTGGTTCATACACCCCTATATATGTTTTTAGAGTAGATATATTAGATTGTGCATTTTTGTTATAAAATAGAGATTCAGCATATTGTCCTGAAGATAAATATTGTTGTTGTAAGGAAAGGTTTGAAAGGAGAGATTCGTAATTAATATATGAATCTATTAGTGAAGCAATAACAAAAACTATAATAACAGCAAGGAGTACTATTATAATTTTTATTAATTTCCTTTTTCTTCTTGTAGTTGTTAATTGTTTCTTTCTTTCAGGTGTGAATACTCCTTGGTTAATATATTCGTTTTTTAAATATTGTTCTTTTATTTTGTCAAAATTGGAAAGGTTCACTTTTTTAAAAGAATTTTTTGCACCTATGTCTTTTTGTGTAGATGGAATAATATTTTCATCTTTAAACATTGATATTGGTGCAGCCTTATTTGTAACCCTCTCCCTTACAGTATTTATTATTCCATTCTCAAAACTTGTATCTGGGGTCCACCCCAAGAGGTTTCCTATAGTAGTTTTCATTCTGTCTTCTTGGACGCTAAATTCTTGGTCATTTTTTTCTTCCTCTACTTTAAATCCTGTAAGATCTGAAATTCTAAATGCTAGAGAAATATTAGAGACATCTTCTTTATTTGATATTTTATATTCTCCCTCTGAATCAGAGAATAGTACCTTTATAATGGCATTTACTGCATCTTCTAGATAGATATAATGATAGAATCTATTTCTATTTTCTACTTTTATTATTTTATCTTCCTCTATACTCTTTAATATTGAGTTTATTGGGTTTTTCAAAAAGGTATCCATTGTTTCTCCATAAACCTCTCCCATTTCTATTAGACTCCCCGTTGCAATACTACCGTTTATATCTTTCATCTCTTTTATAGTTTTAGTTTTTAAACTCTCTTCTACTTCATTAAATTGATCATCATCGGTTTTATTTATATTTGTAACAACTAGATATCTGCTATGATTTTTTAGAACTATTTCAAAGAATAAATCAATATTCCTTAGTAGTCTTGAATGGTTTATTCCATAAATACTATTAAATCCACCGAAAAAAATGGCAAAATTTATTTCATCTAATGTTTCTATCAAATTTGGATTAGAAATTATGTCTAGTATTTTTATTTCACCTTTATGTTTTTTATCCTTTATAATTTTTAATTTTCTTACACTTTCTGAGTTATTTTTTGAAAATTCATCTACTATTATTACGTTTCCTCCTTCTTCAACTATATTTTCAGCTAATTTAATTGCACAAAAATTCCCACCATTAAATATTAGGGTGATAGGTAATTTTTTTGCAAAAATAATTTTATTAGCCATAATTTACTAAGTTACATAAGTTGAATTTACAGGTATTTTGAAAAATTGTAATTCAACATAAACATCATATCCTTCTTTAAGATTAACTTCTACATTTTTTTGAGTATATCCAGATGATATTAAGGTTATATTATAAGAGCCTGCAGATAATGCTTTGTTTTGTGATGAAGAAGTTTTTATATATTCTCTATTGGTAAATATTTGAGAGTTTGTATTTTCACTAAGATTTATTGAAGATGCGTTGTAAAGGTTACTTTCAATGCTTGTTACATTGTTCTCTTTGAAGAGTATAGTTTTTAGAATATATCCTTTCCCTTCTCCACTTTGTAAGGTGACTGCCAAAGATGAAGTTCTCCCTTTCTTGTGAATATTAAACAACCTTTTTGTTACAACAGGTTCAATAACTATGACAATTAAGGCTAGAATAAGGATAAGTATTATTTTGGGCAGTTTCCTTTTCATTTGCCTAAATTATACTTTCTCTTTAGACTCTTGACAAGATGTATATCTTGACATACATGTCTTGACATATATGCCTTGACAAGATTTGAAGGAGGTGTTAACATATTAGCAGTTAATATTAATCTTTGCTAATAACATATGACTCCGAGACAAGAGAGAATTTTGGAATGTATAATATTGGAGTTTATGCAGACAGCACAAGCTGTGGGTTCGGTTTCTGTTGCAGATAAGTATAATATAAAAGCTTCTCCTGCAACTATAAGAAATGAAATGGCCGATCTCATAGGTCTTGGGTTTATTGAAAAAGAACATTTTTCTGCAGGTAGAATTCCTACTTCTGTAGGTTTTCGTTACTATATTGAACATATGCTGAAAGAAGATGAGATGGGGTATGTCCAAGAGATGAACATAAAGGAAGGGTTTCACGATGCTAGGTTTCAAAGAGACAAACTTTTAAGGACAGCAGTTGAGACACTCTCTTCAAGTCTAAAGTATGCAGCAGTCGCTCTTTTTGAAGATGCGTTATTTTACTCTGGAATCTCTGAAATTCTGGATTATCCTGAATTTGAGGATATTTCAGTTTTGAAAAATGTTGTTTCAGTTTTGGAGAATTATAACATTCTAGAATCTATATTTGAGAAAGGGGTGGCATATGAGCAAGATGTGAAGGTTTTAATAGGAGAAGAATCTGGATTTAATAGTTTTAAAAATTCAGCAATTGTCTTTTCTGGATTTAGGCTTCACAGAGGAGAACAGGGATATATTGCAGTAATTGGTCCTTATAGGATGGATTACAAAAGAGTATTCCCCGTTCTAAGATACGTTACTGATTCATTAGAAGAAGTAACAGCTGGATGGTAAAAGAAAATAATTTAAATCTAAAGTTTTAAAGAATATTATGGCAGAAAAAAAACAAAAAAAGAATTTAGATCCAATGGATCTAGATCCAAAAGATCTAGATCTAAAAGAAAATAAAAAGGCGAAAGTTGATTCTCGTGTGGAAGATGTAACAGATGAGGTTCTTGAGGAAATTGATAAAAGGGATGAGGAAATACAGGCTCTGAAAGGTGAATTGGAGAAAACAACTAATTTACTTAAAAGTGCTTTATCTGATTATCAAAATCTAAAGAAGAGAACGGAGATAGAAAAGGAGAATATGGTTGGGATAACAAACAACATGTTACTTCGTCAATTTTTGGAAATATCAGATGATATATATTCATATATTGTTCATCTTGAACAGAGCGAGAAGGGTGGAAATGAAAAAGTTAATATATCCGAAATAAAAAGTGGAATCAAACTTATTTTAGATAAATGTAATGATATTGTGAAAAGTCAGGGAGCTCAGGTGATGGTAGTTAACGAAGGAGATACATTTTCTCCATTAAATCATGAGGTAATAGGGACAGTGAATGTTGATGATCCTGAAAAAGAGAATAAGGTTATACAAGTTGTTAGGGTTGGATATGAACAAAATGGGAAAGTTATTCGTCCAGCAAGGATAATCGTTGGGAAAAAAGAATCTTAGTTTAAAAATTTAATTTAGTTAATATATTATTATGTCAAAAATATTAGGAATCGATTTAGGAACAACAAATTCAGCTATGGCTGTTATGGAGGGGGGTACTCCAACTATTATAGAGAATAGTGAGGGTGCTCGCACAACTCCTTCTGTCATAGCTATATTAAATGATAAATCTAGAGCTGTTGGTGTTACAGCTAAGAATCAAATGGTTTTAAATCCTAAAAATACTTTTTATTCTATAAAAAGGCTTATAGGAAGAACCTTTGATGATCCAGAAGTTCAAAGAGATATAAAATTACTTCCATTTGAAATAAGAAAATCTACAGGTGGAGGAGTAGAAATCAAATTTGGAGATGAGTGGTTAGCTCCTGAGGCAATTTCTGCTATGGTTTTATCCAAATTAAAACAGGATGCAGAAAGTTTTTTAGGTGAAAAGATAACAGAGGCTGTAATTACTGTTCCTGCATATTTTGATGATTCACAAAGACAAGCAACTAAAAATGCTGGTAAAATAGCAGGTTTGGATGTAAAGAGAATAGTAAATGAACCTACTGCAGCAGCATTAGCATATGGTTTTGATAAAAAAGGAGAACAGACAATTGCTGTATATGATCTTGGAGGAGGAACATTTGATATTTCAATACTAGAATTAGGAGATGGTGTTTTTGAGGTTATATCTACAAATGGAGATACTCATCTTGGAGGGGATGATTTTGATAGAAAAATTATCGATTATCTAGCTGAGGATTTTAAAAAAACAAATGGTGTTGATTTAAGAAAAGATTCTTCTGCATTACAGAGACTTAAGGAAGCAGCTGAAAAAGCAAAAATAGAACTTTCATCTACTGCTCAAACACAAATAAATATTCCATTTATAACTGCAGATGCATCTGGTCCAAAACATTTAAATATAACAATGACTAGGGCTCAACTTGAAAATTTGGTTGGAGATCTAGTAAAAGAAACTATGGAACCAGTGAAAAAAGCTTTGGCTGATGCAAAAAAGAGTCCTTCAGATATTGATGAAGTTATCCTTGTAGGTGGAATGACTAGAATGCCAGCAATAGTTGATGCGGTTAAAGATTTTTTCAAAAAAGAACCGAACAAGAGCGTAAACCCAGATGAAGTTGTTGCTGTTGGAGCAGCAGTTCAAGCTGGAGTTCTAGCTGGTGATGTTAGGGATGTAACATTACTTGACGTTACACCTTTATCTTTAGGGCTTGAAACGTTAGGGGGTGTGTCCACAAGACTTATAGAGAGAAATGCTACAATTCCTATTCAGAAAAAACAGATATTTACTACTGCTGCAGATAGCCAAACTTCAGTTGAAATACATATTTTACAAGGGGAAAGAGAAATGGCTGCAGACAACAAAACATTAGGGAGATTTATTCTTGATGGTATTGCTCCAGCTCCAAGAGGTATTCCTCAAATTGAAGTTGCCTTTGATATTGATGCTAATGGGATATTAAAAGTATCTGCATCTGATAAAGCCACAGGGAAGAGTCAACATATAACTATAACAGCCAATACAGCATTATCTGACGAGGAAGTTGAAAAACTTCTTAAAGAGGCAAAGGAACATGAAGAGGAAGATAAAGCAAAAAAGGAAAGTGTTGAGATAAAAAATACTGCAGAAACTGTAATCTTTTCATCTGAAAAATTTATAGATGAGAATAAAGATAAAATTCCTGAAGATAAAAAATCTCAACTAACAGATAAAATTGCAAAATTAAAAGAAGTTTCTTCAAAAGAGCCTGTTTTGAAGGAAGAAATTCAAACTGCTATAAATGAGCTTGAATCCTTGATGCAAGAAATTGGTAGTTCTATGTACCAACAATCTGAGCCTCAAGGTGGTGAGCCACAAGGAGATCAGCCTCAAGGAGATCAGTCCCAAGGCGGTGAATCAGGAGGAGAATCTTCTAATCAAGAACAGTCTTCACCAGAGGATGGTGAGGAACCAGCAGCAAAAGAAGGAGAAGTCCTTTAATAAGGATTGGAAAATACATAGGGGAGAGATACATATCAGACTCTCCCCTTTCTATATAATATTTATATCTACTAGATAACCCTCAGAAAGCATTTCTTAAAAATATATTAAGATTTATTGCTTCAGTTTCTGTTAGAGATTTTACTTTTTTTACATCTTTCTGTTGTATGACCATTACAGAGAATTGGTCATCCTCAAAGGATAGTAAAGATAAATCATTTACAAAATTATCTTTTTCATTCTCTGGCATAACATCTTCTAGTCCTAGTTGTGAAATTATATTTTTATTCTTCATTAAATCAAGATCTAATTCATAAAAAATATCATATGATACATGTTAATTTTATAACATTAAAATTACATTATATATCTCAAAAAATAAAGAGCTATATGTTGAGTATATTAGAATATTTTTTGTTTAACAATCACTAATAACTTAAGGTTTATGAATTATTTGCAATAGAGCAATCCAAAGGGTATAGTTGTTATATGAAAATCTATGATGTATCTCAACTTTTAGACAAAGATACTCCTATATATCCTGGGAATCCTGAATTTAGCACAATCTTTGAATCAACACTAACTACTGGAACTTCTAACGTTTCTAAGATTACCATGGGATCACATTTTGCAACGCATATAGACGCACCTTTACATATGGAAGAGAAAGGTTTCTCTATTTCTGATATTCCTATAGATACATTTATAGGGAAATGTACAGTCCTTGATTTGACCAATGTAGATGTTTCAATAACAGAAAGTGATCTTAGGAAGGCTGGTCTTGTAGAGAATTCTAGTAGTAATAAAATATTAGTTTTAAAAACTAAAAATTCTATAAGAGGATTTAGCAAATTCTATCCAGATTTTATATATCTAGATCCTAGTGCTGCAGAATATATTGTAAGTAGGAAGATAAAATTACTTGCAACAGATGGACCATCTGTAAAAAAATTTCACAGTAAAGATTTAATACATAAATTTTTATTCGATAATAATATTGTTATTGCGGAAGGATTAGTGTTGCAAAACATAGAAAAAGGAGAGTATACTTTTGTAGGAATGCCACTAAGATTGAAAGGTCTTGATGGTTCTCCATGTAGAATTGTTTTAATAGAAGGGGACTTTGAATCTTTAAATTAAGTGAATTTTAAAATATTTAAAAAAAATAGAATTAACCAGAATATACCTAATAAATTACCTATGGAAAAACATGAGATAGCAATAATAGGACTTGGAAAAATGGGATTAAATTTAGCCTTAAATCTAAAGGATAAGGGGATTTTGGTATATGGATATACAAAAGGAGAAGATGGGAGGCTTCAAGCAGAGAAAGAAGGTATAAAAGTTGCAAAATCTATAGATGATTTGATGTCATTTTTTGAAGATAGGAAGAAGATATTCTGGATAATGGTTCCTCAAGGGAATCCAGTTGAAGAAGTTTTATTTGATGAGTCTGAGGGAATAGTAAAACATCTAAAGTCTGGAGATTTAGTAATTGATGGAGGGAATTCATATTTTGTAGATTCAGTTTCAAGATATACAAAATTGAAGGAACTTGGCATAGACTTTCTAGATTGTGGAACTAGCGGTGGAATGTTAGGTGCAAGGAATGGGGCATGTTTAATGATAGGTGGAGATCAGGAAGTTTTTAATAATCAAAAGTGGGTTTTTGAGAGTATTGCTGCAAAAGATGGGTATTTCTATGTTGGGGCTTCAGGTTCTGGACATTATGTTAAAATGATTCACAACGCCATAGAGTATGGGATGATGCAATCAATAGCAGAAGGTCTCAATCTTGTAAAGAATGGAGAATATAAGGATGTCGATATTAAAAATCTTCTTAGTGTATGGAATCATGGGAGTATTGTGGAGTCATACCTCACTAAGATTACCGAAGAACAGATGGGCAAATATTCACCAAATTTAGATGAAATTGAAGGTATAGTAGAGGATAATGGAGAGGGAGCTTGGACACTTAAAGAGGCTGTAGACAAACAAATTCCATTTGAAACTGTGGCTCATGCTCTATTTTCTAGATTTTCATCAAGGGATAAAAGTCTTTATCAAAACAAGGTTTTAGCTTTAATGAGGAATGGTTTTGGAGGACATAGATTGATAGAAGAAGACAATAATAAGAACTAATTTTATTAAAAAAACATTATGAAAATTTTTATTGACAGTGCAGATACAGAAGAGATAAAAAAACTTGTAGATTTAAAAGTTATAGATGGGATTACAACAAATCCTACTCTTGCGTCAAAAACTGGAAAAAAATATCCTACTCTTGTAAAGGAGATATTTGAAATTATGCCTGAAGACAGCATCATAAATTTAGAAGTTATTGATACAAATTATGAAGGAATCTTATCTCAAGCAAGGCTTCTTTCTTCTTTAGATGATAGAGTCGTTGTAAAAATCCCTTGTACCCCTGAAGGATTAAAAGCATGTAAAACATTGTCATCTGAAGGTATAAGAGTGAATATAACTTTAGTTTTTTCTTCCATGCAAGCATTACTTGTTGCCAAGGCTGGAGCATACTTTGTATCCCCTTTTGTGGGTAGGCTAGATGATATCTCAGAAGATGGAGTTGGGGTTGTAGAGGATATGGTCCAAATTTATGATAACTATGACTTTAAGACACAAATACTTTTTGCATCTGTAAGATCTGTTGAGCATATAAGGCAGGCTTGCCTTATTGGGGTTGATGTTATAACTTCTCCATACCAATTTATAATGGAGATGTATAACCATCCATTGACAGACAAAGGGTTGAAACAATTTTTGGATGATTGGAAAAATTCTGGAGAAGTCTTTATAACAAAATAAAAAATCATGATTAAATATAACTATACCAATATGCTTTATCCTGCGGTTCAGGATAAGGCTATAAAGAAAGAAGATCTTTTCGATTTTAAATCCTCTTCTTTTAATAAAGAGGATTTAACTTTCAGAGACTTAATATATGAAGATAACAATAGTTCTAGAACCAAAGATATTAAAGCTCTTGGAGATCACATAAAGAAAAATTTTAAAAGATATGTAGTGGTGGGAATAGGGGGATCAGATTTAGGTTCAAGGGCAATAGTTGGGGCACTAAAACGAAAAAGTAATACGGAAATTTCTTTTATTGGGGCTAATACTGACCCTGATCAGATTTCTGATTTCTTTGATGAAATTAAAAAAGATCTTGATAAGACTGTTTTTAATATTATTTCTAAATCAGGGGAAACTGTAGAAATTATTTCCGTGTTTTTATACATTATGGATTTTATAAAACAAAACCTTGGTCCTTCGTATATAAGTAAGAATATATATATAACAACAAGTTCCCCTCAAAGTTCTCTTTATAGAGTTGGTAAGAAAGAAGGTATTAGTATCATAGAAGGCGAAAGTTCTGTAGGAGATAGATTCTCAGTATTATCTGTCATAGGTATGTTAACAGCTGAGGTTATGGGATTAGATTCAAGAGAATTTCTAGAAGGTGCAAGAGAGATTGATAATAATTGTTCAAGTCCTAATCCATTTTCTAATGACGCTTTGATGTTCGCAGAACTTAATTTTTTATCTTATAAATTGTATGGTAAAAATATAGGTGTAGTTATGCCATATGCTGAGAAACTCAGGAGTTTTGCTTTTTGGTATAGGCAGTTATGGGCAGAGAGTTTAGGAAAGAAAATTGATATAAATGGAAATATTGTAAACACAGGTATTACACCAATAGCATCTTTGGGATCAACAGATCAACATTCACAAATACAACTTTACAATGAAGGCCCAAATGATTTGATTGTAACTTTTATTTTTGGAGAAATTTTTGATAATAATCCACAAATAAAAACAGAAATAAAGGAATTTGAATATCTTAATGGAAAGGGTTTTAGGGAATTAATTTCTATAGAGAGAGAAGCAACTGCATTGTCGCTACGAGAGAACCAAAGATCAAATGGTACTATTATACTTGACAATATGCCTTCAAAAGGTCTTGACCCAAAGACTATGGGAGGACTTTTTTACTTTTTTGAACTTGCCTGTGCGTACCTTGGGAATATGCTAGAGATAGATACTTTTAATCAACCTGGTGTAGAGAAAGGGAAAGAATATATGTATACCTTACTTTCAAAACCAGGATTTGAGAAGGAAAAACAAGTATTATCTGCAAAATTAAAAAATGGTTAAAAATCACTGTATAAAAACAAAAAAAGACTCTTTACATATTTTTGTTTTCGGTGCAACTGGAGATCTTGCACATAAAAAACTCTTTCCATCTTTATTTAATCTTTACAGAAATATGAGATTAGACAAAGATATAGAAATTTTTGCCATAGGAAGGAGGGATTATACAGATTCAAGTTTTGAGGCAACACTTACTCCTTTTATAAAGGCAGCATTAGTTCATGATCATATTAAGGAGGAGGAATTAACAAAATTTTTCTTAAAAATTCATTACTTGAATCTTGATTTCCAAAATATTGGAGATATGAAAAAAATTAAAGCAATGTCAGATTCAGATTGCATATCCCAAATTTTCTATTTAGCTGTACCCCCAGCGTTCTATGCAATAATCAGTAAAAATCTTGAGACAGTAGGTTTAAATAAGCAATGTGAAGAGCACAACACATTTTCTAGAATAGTATTAGAGAAACCTTTTGGTACAGATCTAAAATCTGCAGAGTCTCTTAATAAAGTTTTACTTGCAGGGTTTGAAGAGAGACAGATATATAGAATTGATCATTATCTTGGTAAAGAGCCTGTACAGAATATATTCTCTTTTAGGTTTGCAAATAATATCTTTGAAAATATATGGAGTAATAAATACATAGACAGTATTCAAATACAGCTTTTAGAGGACATTGGTATTGAGCAAAGAGGGGCTTTTTATGATGCAACAGGGGTTATAATAGATGTTTTCCAAAATCATATTTTACAAATGCTGGCAATTTTAACTATGAATAAGCCTAAAGTTTTTGATGAAGATCATATTAGATATGAAAAGAATTCTTTAATATCTAAAATTTCAATAATAGATACTATTAAAGGACAGTATGAAGGCTACAAAGAAGAACAGAATGTTGACCCCCAATCAAATAGAGACACTTTTGTTGCAATGAAACTACATATTAATAGTAGGCGTTGGAAAGGAATACCTGTATATATAAAAACTGGAAAAATGTTAGATATGAAAAAAACCATTATCTCTGTAGTATTTAAAAATATAAAAAAAGAGTTATTTAGGGGTCAATTTAATGGAGATATACTTTCTTTTATAATTCAGCCAGATCTTGGGATAAAATTAAATTTTGCCGGCAAGGTGCCTGGTATGGACTACCAGATTACTGATATACAGATGGAGTATAAATACTCTGACTATTTCGGAGAACTGAAAAGTGAATATGAGAAATTATTAACTGATTGTATTTTAGGTAACCAGATGAATTTCACGAGAACAGATGAGATTGAAAGTTCATGGAGGATTGTAGATAAAATTGAAAAAGAAGTTAAAGATAAAAAACCTTTAATGTATAAACAGAACTCATCTGGTCCAAAAGAAGCTCAAGATCTGATAAAAAAAGATAATAGATATTGGATTCTATAAAACACTATTTAGTGTTGCTATAGCATCCTTGACATCTTTGGTTTTATATATTGATGAATGTGATACAGCATACGAAACCCCACTATCCATTATCATTTTTATGTTATTACTATTTACTCCTCCATCTATTGCTATAGTTTTTGCTAGTTCTTTTCTGAGAAAAGTGACTTTATCTAGTGCATCTTTATCAAATAATTGACCAGAACGACCAATTTCGACAGCCATTATTAGGAAGCCATCAACAATGGAAGTATATTTTTGTTGATTATAAACATTAGTTTTTAAATCTATGCCTGCTAGGATCTTCCAATCGCCTTTTAGTTTTATAACTTCATTCTCAAAGTCTGGTATTTCTACGTGGATAATGATTGTTTGTGGTTTTAATCTAACTATATCATCCATATATAAAGATGGAGTATTTACCATTAAGTGAAGTTCTATATTAACAGTTTTAATATTAGGAATTTTCTTTATTGACAAAGTTTTTTCCTTTGTCAGAGTTCCATCCATAATATCTATATGAACAGTTTTTGATATATCCCTAACAATAGATATTTCTTCTAAAAGTTCTGATTTTTTTGTTGTTAATATTGCAGGAATAACCATATTAACTCATTTCCTCCACTCTTCTTCTATACCTTTTAATATTTTTGAATTTTGTATTTATGAATGTTTTTATAATATCTTTATATTCTTCACCATCTTCGAACATCATTGCTGACAATACAAGAACATTTGCATCATCTTCTTCTCTGGATAGTTTTGCAAAAGTTTTATTATTACATAAAGCTGCTCTTATCCACTTGAATCTATTTGCTGCAATTTCCATCCCCTCTCCAGATCTACATACTAGTATTCCCATACTGTTTTTCTCATCTTTCATTTTTTCTGCAAGAGATTGTGCATACAATGGATAATCATCTTGCTTTATAAATTCAAAAGGTCCAAGGTCAAAGTATGGAATTTTCTCTAAATTAAGAAATGATACAATCTTTAATTTTAAATGAAACCCTGCGTGGTCTGATGATAGATAAATCATAATTTTATTATATACTAAAATAATACTTTAGTGAAAATATGAACTAATGAATATTACATATAAAAGCTTTAAGATTGGTAAATTTGCTGATAATCTATTAATACTGTATAATTTACAAGTTATATAAAATATTATGAAAAGAACATACCAGCCAAAAAAACTTAAAACTCTAAGGAAATTTGGATTTATGGCAAGAATGTCCACTCATGGAGGAAGGAATGTTATAAAACGAAGGAAGTTAAAAGGGAGAAAAGAACTTTCAATCTCTGATGTATTTAGAAAGATTGGGAAAAAACCTAGAAATAGTATAAGGTAAGAGAGATATGCTACCTTCAAAGAATAGACTTAGAAAAGGATTCTTAGGGATCTATAAAGACAAAAAAAAAGTTGTGTGTCCTATGTTTCTACTTTTTTACAAAGAAAATGGAAAAGGATATCCTAGGATCGGTTTCGTTATAAGAAAAAAATTAGGGAAAGCTCATCTGAGGAATAGGGTAAAGAGAATGTTTAGAGCAATTGTAATGGAAAAACTAGTAGAAGATGATAATTTTAAAAATATGGGATATGACCTTATTTTTCTTATTAATCATAATATAACTAATCAGGAGCAAACTAACTTGGAACAACCTGGGTGGGAAGGTATAAAATATATGGATATAAAAAACAGCATAAAAGATGCATTTACACGAATAGATAAAACATAATGGGATCATTTTTTGTAACAATTTGGAGTAGTATTGTTTCCTTTTGGAATATTATTTTTTTCCACCCTATTTTAAATATATTGGTTGGATTATATAAAATTTCTGGGAGTAATTTTGGTATTGCAGTGATACTTCTTACTATAATATTAAGATTACTTTTATGGCCACTTTTAAAAGCACAAATACAATCTGCCAAGAATATGGCAAAAATTCAACCTAGGATTAAAGAAATACAGAAAAAATATAAAAATGATGTTTTGAAGCTTAGAGAGGAACAGATGAAGATATTTAAGGAAGAAGGAGTTAACCCTGCTGGAAGCTGTCTTTCTGTAGTAGTGCAATTTCCATTCTTAATAGGGGTTTATGAAGCTATCATTATTATGAGTCATAATAATGCTTCATATATAAATAAGTTAATGTATTTTCCGTTTTTACACTACCCTTCTAATTATCACTATAATTTAAGTTTTTTTGTAATAAATGTTGGAAAAGCTGCCGCAGATTTTTCAATCTCAAATATACAAATAGTTCCATACATCATTCTTGCACTTTTAGTTGGATATTCTCAATATCTATCTACAAAGGTTTCACTCCCTGTTACTGAAAATAAAATAGAAGAAGAAATTACATCTTTAGAAATTAAAGAGGCAAAAGATGCTAAGGGAAAGGAAGCTAAAAAATCTGCTCTATCTATGGATCCTTCTGATATGGGGAATATAATGACTAAGCAAATGCTTTATATAATGCCTGTCTTTACAGCCATTATATCCTTAGGTATCCTTGGAAACATACCATCCGCACTATCCTTGTACTGGATGGTTCAAGCATTCTTTATCTTCTTTCAGTCAAAAATCATGACAATGGGTCAGAAAAAATCCTAGAATCAATATTCAAGGGTAAATATCCAAAAGATCTTCCACATCTAATCAGTTTCTCTTAATAAACAATTGTCGCCATTCTTCAAAGGATAATTGATGAGCCCTGTACTTAGAGTATTTTTCCCCAATATCTGGGATTGAAGATTTAAGCATTTTTGGTGGATTCAAAAAGCCTCTTTTAAGGAAATTTTCAAATTCAGTTTCTTCCAAAATCTTCCTTTGATGTATCCCAGATATATATACTATACCAGAGTCAACTTTAGGGATAGGGGTAAATTTATCTTTTGTTATTAGGCCTCTAAATTCTATTACATCAGCATATACTCTTAGTGTATTGTAAAGAAGATTTCCTGGAGTAGTATATTTTAAGGCAACTTCTTTCTGAATAATAACAGATATTGATAATGGTCTTATTTTCCCTTTTAAAAACAAAGATATTATATCTTTTGATATGTAATAGGGTAGTGCACCTACAACTTTATAACTTATAACTTTGTTTTTAAATAAATCTTCTAGATCTAATGCTAATATGTCTTGATTTATAATATTGATATTTTTATCTTTAAACTTTTCTCTTAATATATTAACTAATGATGAATCTATTTCTATAAGGGTTATATTTTTTGTTTTTAATATAAGGTATGAAGTGATAAATCCCAATCCTGGACCAACCTCTATTACATTGTCTTGGTTGTTGATATCTGATAAAAGTGTTAGCGCAGCGTTCTTATCCTTCAGGAAATTTTGACCTAACAATTTAGATTGTATCTTAGAATTTAAGGCCTTACTTTTTAAAGCCATAATTATGGTCCAAAAATATTAGGGAGGGAAGGCAGCACTACGGAGTATTGACTGGAATAGAACTTTTTATTTTTTATTATGTTATCAAGTTTTATAAAAGATTCTGTATTTACTGTAGGTGAAGTAGGTATAGTAAATGTAGTGTTATTAGAGTTGTTATACACTGGTGATAGTATAATAAGATTTATTATAACAATAACTACAAAGGTTACTATTTTTATTATTGTTATAGTATGATTGTTTAAATTTACAGTTTTTTTTGTTTTCATTGGGTATACAAAACTAATGTTATAGATGTATTGATTATATTAGTAGAAGGCTGTTCGACAATGTTAAATGTTGTAATGTCAGTATAGAAATAAGAGTTTTCAAGTAGGCTCATAAACTCTATTACATTTGGAAAAGGTCCTTGCAGATTTATATTTACAGTAAGGGGTTGAGGCCCAGTTGTTACAGGTGCGATTCCGCCTGATACTGATATTCCAGATTTTGAAATAATTGCAGATTGAAAAACAAGTTGATTTTTTAACCCTGAAAGTGCAGCCATAGTGTCCTCCTGTTGTGCCCATGTTAATATAGTTTTATTAGAAGGAAGTGTTCCATACAAATACTGTATTTTCTGTTTATATTTATTTTCATTCTTGAGCATTAATAAATCTTGTGTATTCTTATTTTGTAGTATTGAAACTTGATTTTGTAGTGTAGTCTTTTTCGTATTAGAAGATGAGTAAAGATTATAAGAGAAATGAAAAAAGTATAATACCCCTGCTGTTATGAGTAGATAGAATAAGTATTTTTTATATTGTAGTATGTTTATATTTTTCATGATGGAGACACATTAAATACTATAGAGAAAGGAACATTCACGCTTTCTTGGAAATTAGATATAGGCATTTGTATATTTGAAAACAAAGGTGTCATAGCTTGTATATTTGAAGATAATAATATTATTTGTTTTCTATTTAATGCAATTCCAGACATCGTTATTTGCCATTGTGGGGTGGAGGTTTTACTAGCGTTATCTAGTTTTATATTAGATATAATCATTCCAGTTGGTACAATTGATGCCAATTTTATTAGTGTAGGGGACCAAATATTTTGGGATTGATATACTTTTGATATTGTTGCTAGCGTAGAATTTAAGTTGTTAATATTATTTGCAACCCCCTGATATTTTGGGTTATTAGTATAACTAGTATATTGTGCAATTTGGGCTTTTTCAGAATTTATCGTTTGCATATTATAGTAATTTAGTACTAGAAAAAGCAAAGAAAGGAGGAAGAAGTTGAACAGTAATATTTTTAGAGCGTTTATTGTGTATTGTATAAAATATTGTCTTATTGCTTTTGAGCTTTGATCTTTAGGAATTAAGTTTATATAAGCAATATTTTTTATTTTATTTGCAAGTTCTACCCCAATGATTGGGATATATGGTGATATTTTTTCATGCTTCTCCCACTGTAGTACAGGATATACTTTTATATCTATAGTAGCCTGTTCAACCTTTATCTTTGTATTTTTTTGTATATGCTCTAAAATCCCTTGCAGACTTGCTGCTTCACCATAAATATATACTTTTGAGATTTTATCTTCTCCATAAAAATTTATAGCTTTTTTAAATTCAGTATCAAGAGTTTCAAATAAAGCATCTATATGGATTTGTAATTCTGGATCTTTTTGTTCTGTTCCATCCTTTAAGAGAAATTCTTTTACCTGATCATCATTGAATTTTTTGTATTCTCCTATTACCTTTATAATCTGATTCATACCAAAATAGAAAGATGAAGAAAATTGTATAGTGTCTTTTTTTGTGATCGAAATACTTGTTACACTTGTACCAATATCAATGAGAAGGAATTCTGAATCTTTTTCTATCTGGGATCCAGTTATTGCTCTTAATGCTGATCTTGACCTACTTTCGTACATTAATGGGGTAAGCCCTATAAGTCCCAACGTTTCAGTTATAGAATCAGTAGTTTCTTTAGTCACTGCAGTTATTACTATTTCATAATTTTTATCATCCTCAGACAGGATATCAAATGTCCAATAGATATCTTCTTCTTTCATTGGGACAAAAGATGATAGTTGTAGAGATAGAGCACCTTTAATTTTTTTTCTATCTACCTTAGGGAGGTTTATTATTTGTGTATATATTTGATCATCCGGCAGAGTAACAACAGCAAACCTAGTTTTGATTCTTTTTGGATTTTTTACTAATAGAGCCTCTTTTAGTTTGTTTGCAACTACATCTTTTTGTCTAATAACACCAGCTACAAAAGCTGTTGCAGGAAGGTCACTTTCACCTATTGATATTAGAGAATAGAAATCTTTCTTTTTTTCAAATTCGACAACTTTTACAGAACCTGGGGATATATCAACTCCAACAACCTTTCTACGTTTTAAAATTTCTCTGAGCAGGTTTTCCATAAATACATATTACAGTATTTTTTATAAATTTAAAATTGTATAAAATATTGTAATTTTATGATTGAAAAAATACTTTTGAAGGTATAGTATATGAATATGTATTACAATAATTATGGATATAATTTTATGGGTCCACTGATAGGGATTTTTATAGTCTTCGGATGGATTATATTTGTTATTTTTATAATAATGTTTTTAAGGCATATAGGGATAAGTCATAGATCAGGGAAGCATTTACATGATATGTTTGGTACTGGTATTGAGGATCCCAAATCTATATTAAAAACAAGGCTAGCTCGGGGGGAAATAACAAAAGAAGAATACTTAGAGATTTCAAAGATATTAGAGAAATAGAGAATGCCCGCAAGAGACTTAAATAATAAAATAATTTTCGGTGTATGTTCTGGTTTATCAGAATATTATGGTGTTGATGTCATGATTTTAAGACTTATATTTCTCATAGGGTTTTTGTTTATGGGTATTACTATTATTGTTTATTTAGTATTAGCCTTGATTATGCCAAGGGATAGAAATCAAGATACCCCAAATGATATAAAAGATTCACCAGTGAATATATTAAAATTAAGGCTGGCACGTGGAGAAATAACAAAAGAGCAGTTTGAGGATATGATAAACACACTCAGAAATTGAACGTTTTAATTCAGGGATTGCCAGGATATAATAGACATTTTTGTATTTTCTAGATTAAACCCTTCTGTATTTGTTATTATACTTGAATTAATTGTTATGCTGCAGTTTGTTCCTGGGTTTTCCACGTTGCTACTGTTATTACCTATTTGTATTTGATTCCCTGCCCATATGGCACCATTTACAGATGCATTTATGCTTGTTGATGGTTGATACCCTGCAATCTGGATAGTTCCTGGAGAATAAACTATTCCTGTAATACTTATTCCAGAGGGTATTTGTGTATTTGCATTTGATAAATTGATTCCTTGTTTCCCTGTTATAATAGCAGGTAGATATTTACCAGTTGCAGGATCTTTAAATGGAGAGGTTTGTATCCATCCAGCATTTGTATTTAATGCAACTTTCATTATTATTGTTGAACCAGAAAAATTGTATGTTATTAAATTCCCAGAACTATCAGTGGAGGGGAGAGTCTCTTGGTTTGCGTTAGCATCTATGTAATATACTCCTGCTGGAGGAGATATTGTATCAATACCTCCAGATACAGATGAATAATTTTCAAGATATGCATAGAAGGCTGTAGAATTTGAAAAATAAGTTCCATTTGTTTGAGCATAAGATATCCACGCAGAAGTATCAAATGTAGGTAAACTGATTTGTGGAGCGGGAGATATTTGAGCTTCAGATCCGATAGTAGAGTCAGAAATAAGGCACAATGGAATACCAAAGACACTCTCTCCATATCCAAGTTCTCCAGATATACTACTATTATAAATAAAGCAAGAAATGTAGTTACTATTAAGGTTTATAACACCACCTGTATTTGAAATTGTCATATTGTTTAGATAATTAGCAAAACCGCTTCCATTACCAATAGCATTTATTGCTTGAGCTGTAATAGAGCCATTTGTTAAATATAATAAATTATTGGTCTGTATATTCCCTTGATCTTGAAAATAGTTCCCATAAATGGAATTATTTGCAAACATTCCATAATTATATATAGCTGGATTTTGCCCAAGAGATACAACTACTTGTATAGTTTTTGTAGTCAGAATACTACCTGATGGTGAGGTTATTGTTGCATCAGATGTTATTGTTGCCTGATTAGGTGTAACTCCAGTATTGTAGGATACGGTTACATTGTCCGTACCATTCAGTGTTGTATTTATTGGTGATACGAAAGATCCTCCTGTATAAGATGTAGAACTTTCTCCTATTTGAAGCAGTGCATTTTCAATTCCAGATTCAGCGAAATATTTGACCTGTCCGGACAATATATCGTTAGATGATAAAACATATTCATTTACGGCTATAGAGCTTATAGTAGTAATAGTTGCAAGAAGTATTGCAGATAGTATTATCACTGATATTAAGGCTGCTTGCCCTTTTTTATCTTCTTTGAGTTGATGCAGTTTCATATGTTATAGATGTTTTAATTCCAGTAGTTCCAACATTAGTTTCAGTTAGAGTTACAAAAACAGTTGGAGATATACCGGTATTTGCCTCTTCAATAAATTGTAAATTAAAAGTATATACATTGGAAGATGATAAGGCTAATGGTGTCTCATTGTTTATCTGTGAATATATAACCCCGTTTTGAGAATAAAAACTTATTGTATCTCCGCTAGAGTCTGTTTGTACTGTTAGCTCGGAAGACGTGACATTTCCAGAATTTGGTAACATAACTTGATATCCATATTCAATATTTTGAGTTATTTCTTTCATTGCTATTCTTACGGTATCATTAGCATTTGCAGTTGTAGTTATTGTGTTTTGAAAAATTGATAGATTAAACAATATTATTGTGACTACAACTAGCATTATTGATAGTAGTGTTATATATAGTAATAACTCTATCAGAGTATCCCCATTATTATTACTTAATTGTTTCTTTAAATATATGATTTTCATATTAAAATTGTTGCCAATTTGTAAAATATTCACTTTCCTGATAAGTATAAGTTTGGCCGAATGATGTAAAAGATATTGTTGCAGTTGCTTCTCTTGTATTAGGGTCTTCAGGATATGTATCTGAGGATGATAAAGTATTGGCATTTACTCTATATGCATAAGATATAGTCACATATTCAGTATAAATACTATATGTAGTTTGTCCTGGGTATAAAGCCCAACCTTGTATTTGTAATGGTGGATTGTTAGTAGCTGTATATGCAAGGTAATATTGGCCTGGTAGAAAATCTGCCCAGGATTGATTTTGCAATGCGTAAAGATTTTCTATTTCTAAAGATAAAAGATATTTGGCCTCTAATCTTTGGCTAGAGAGCAATATTGGTTTTTCTATCGGGGTTATAAGGAATAGTGAAGAGGTTAGAAGTATACCTATTATTGTAATAGCAATTAGAAGTTCGATAAGAAGTTGTCCAGAATTATTAGTATATTGCTCCATTTTGATTTATATTAATTATTGTGGAAGAAAATGAATTTCCTAAGTCGAAACTTATGCCAGAATTTTGTAACATACCATTTTGTGCACTAAAAACAATTGGATTATTACTTGAGGGTGATATATTAGTTATATTTAGGCTAAAAGGAAGATAATAAACTTGATTTGAGGTGTTAGAGCTTGAATATACTGACCCAGGGAATAGTGTTACTGTAGTTTGGGTAAAATAAACTCCGTATGTATTATTTCCACCGGTATTATTCATTGCATCATCTTGGGATTGTTTTACTATTGAAGATATTGTTTGTGCAGCATTATTAGTATTCGTATCTGCAAGTAGTACAAAATATGCAATACTTGAAGCTGTCGCAAGAATTGCAGTTATTGTAATAGTTACAAGTAATTCAATCAATGTGAATCCTCTAGACCTAGATTCATTAGATATTTGTTTGTTTGAGGCAGCTTTCATTGGTTCATAATTTAAATTTAACCAGTGGGTCTAGATTCTTAGAATTAAGATCCACTGGATTGAGTAGTTCCAGTTGTAGAGTTAATAGACCCTGTCATCTGGTAGATAGGCATGATTACAGACAATGCTATGAGTAATACTCCTCCTCCCATAACAAGAAGCATTATAGGTTCTATTATTGTAGATAAATTTGCGAGAGTATCATCTATTTGTTCTTGGTAGAATTGTGCCACAGAAAGTAGCATTTCTGATGTATTTCCAGTTTTATCACCCACAGCAATCATTCTTACTGAAATTTTTGGAAACAAGAAAGGATATTTATCTAAGGTATCTGCTATACCACCTCCTTTTTCCACTTCTTTTGATAATTCACTAATGGCTGATTTATAGGCTTCATTTTCAATTGTATCGCCCGTTATTTTTATAGCTTGATTTATCTGAATTCCACTTTTAATCAGATTTCCTAAAGTTCTTGAAAAACTAGTAATATTAATTTTCTTTATTATCAAACCAAATATTGGGATACGTAAAGAAATTTTATTCCAATACAACTTAAATTTTTTAAGTTTGAGTAATCTTCTAAATGTAATTATTAATGCTATAACAACAACTGCTACTTCAGCTCCATAATGCGTTAGTACATAAGATATCCCGAGCATGATTTGTGTTGGTGGAGGTAAAGTTTCTTTTGACTGCTTAAACATTGCTCCAAGTTGTGGAAATATAAATATAATAAGTCCAATACTTACAACAATCATTACTGAAAATATTACGGTAGGGTATAGCATGGCTCCTTTAACCTTTTTATGAAGTTCATAAGCTTTCTGTACTTGATCTCTAATTAAAGCTGCATTCTCAGGAAGTGTCCCACTCGTTTCTCCTATTTCTATCATTTTAACTGCCAGAGGAGAGAAAATATTTTCATATTTCAACATCCCTTTAGATAAAGAATTCCCAGTTTCTATCTCATATTTTAAATCTCCAATTATTTTCTTGAAATTTGGAGATTGTGCATCATCGATAAGAACAGTGAGGGTATCTGATAATGACAATCCAGCATTTATCATTTTCTCTAGATGGTCAAAAAATACTAATTTTTCAAGTATACTAATCTTTTTTTTACTTATTTGCCCATTTTTATCTTTTGGGCTAGAAATATCTAGGACAGTTTTACCACTATCTTTAAGTATATTTATAGCCTCTTCTTTTGAGGATGCAGTGATTATTGCATTTTCAATTGTCCCATCTTCCTTTGTTGCTTCATATTTAAATTCAGACATATATTAAATATATAAAGAATTTGATATAAAGGCAATAGTGAGAAAGTAGGTATATATTTATTGTTTTGATATAATTATGTTATGGAAGATAAAGTTATAGTCCAGGAGCCCAAGATTCAAGAGGAAGGTGACCCATTAGAACTTAGGCGTATAATTGAAGATTTAAAAAAAGAGATTTCTTTACTCAAAGAAGAAAATCAAATGCTACATGATGAATCATTTACAGATGGGCTTACAGGGGCATACAATAAAAAGTTTTTACAAAGTACTGAACTTAAAAGAGAACTGAATTCAAGATTTGATAGAGGAGAGTTGTTTGCTGTAGTTGTAGCAGATTTGGATCATTTGAAGGATATTAACGACAGTATGGGGCATGAGGAAGGTGATTTATATATTAAAAAATTTACTGAGTTACTAAAAGGTGCATCTCGTCCTTATGATAGAGTGATAAGATCTGGAGGTGATGAGTTTATTATAATTTTATATGGGGTGCCAAAAGAAGACAGCGAAATTACAAAAATGCGTCAAAGGATAAGGGATTTTGTAGAATTAGGTGGATGTGAAGCTTCATTTGGTATTGCAATTTCAACGAAAGATGCTCATAATTTGGAAGACATGATTAATATAGCAGATAAAAACATGTATGATGACAAAAACAGCAGAAGGAACTGAAATTGGGGTAAAAAGTAAAAAAAAAGTTGTAATTCTAGGTTCTGGGTTTGGAGGGGTTAATACTTATCTAAATCTACATAAATTAACCCATAAGGATAGATTAGTTGAATTTACTATAGTTTCCGATAAAAACTATTTTTTATTTACTCCATTAATACATGAAGTTGCTACAGGGACACTAGTTCCTGAAGATGTCATATCTCCAGTAAGAGGAAATATAGATTGTTGTGTTACTGATTTTATTCTTGATACTGTAAAATGTGTTGATTTTAAAAAAAACAAAGTTTATCTTTTAAACAGTGAAATTGAATATGATTATCTTGTTATAGCTACTGGTGCATCAGTTAATTTTAGGAATACTCCTGGTGCAAAAGAGTTTACATTGCCTTTGAAAACCCTAGAGGATGCAATTTTAATAAAGAATAAAATAATTGGATTATTTGAAGAAAGAGAAGAAAGTAAAAATAAAAAACAGATTAAGATTGCTATTGTGGGAGGAGGACCTACTGGTATTGAGATTGCTACTGAAATATCTGAATTTACTGATACCCTTATCCCTAATTATTCCATATTTAAAGATAAAAAAAGCGATATAGATATAAAGATTTTAAATGCATCAGACAATTTTCTTCCAAATTTTTCTTTGAGACTAAAAAAGGAAGTGTTCAATCTTTTTAGATTTGGAAAGTCACCAATATCTTTGATTTTGAATGCAAGAGCAAAAGAAGTGATGAAGGATAGAATAATTTTAGAAAAGTTAGATGAGGAATCTTCATCTAAAGAGAGAAGTGTAGATTTTGATATTGCTATATGGGCTGCTGGAGTAAGTCCCAATATTCCTGGTGGGGATTTTGAATTAACTAAGTCAGGAAGGATATTAATTGGTCATAACTTGAATATAAAAGGGATAGAGAATGTTTTTGCAATAGGAGATGTTGCAGATACAGACGATAATTCTCTCCCTCAACTTGCGCAAACTGCGGTGGATGAATCAGAAACATGTGCAAGGAATATATATAATTCAATTATAAAAAAACCTGCAGTGCCATTTGTATTAAGACAAAAAGGGTTAATATTATCATTAGGACATAATAACGCCGCTATTAGTATTGGTAAGAATATATTTATGGGTAAGATGGCATGGTTTTTATGGAGATATTTTTATTTATCTCAAATGTTTGGGAAAGGATCTAAAACTAAAATCCTTCTCAATTGGATACTTAATGAGTTTTCACCAAGAGACATATCCAAAATTTAGTGGTTAGGCATAAAAATATGTATACATTTTTATATCTTGTTGTATAATTAAATGTATTTATTTAAAACCTTGCAATATTTTATGTTTCTCTGTTAAATATATTATATGTCTAGTGTAGATTTAGAAGATCAAATAATAAGGAAAACTCTCGAATTTTATAATCCTTGGTGGAAGAATAAAAATTCATCGCTAAATACTCCACTATTTAGGAGGTTCGTATATAATGATATATTTGTAAGTGTTACAGAACTAAGACAAATTGTATCAATAACCGGACCAAGAAGAGTGGGTAAGACTACTATTATAAAGCAGATTATATCGGATCTTATTATTATTGAGAATGTACTTCCTCAGAATATAGTTTACCTTTCAATGGATGATCCTTATATATTTTCAAAAAGAGGAAACCCTGTATTTTTTGATAAAATACTTTCAGTTTATGAAAAGTATTATCTTTTAAGAAATGTGGAAGGTGAGAATCTAAAAGATTTCAACACAGAAAAAGTTTATTTTCTAATAGATGAAATTCATAAATTTTCTGATTGGGAGCTATTCCTAAAAAAATATTACGATAATGGATCTAGATTCAAAAATTATAATATAAAATTTATAGTATCAGGATCAGTCTCTTCATCTATAGTGTCAAAAAGTAAAGAATCTTTAGCCGGAAGAATAAAGAATTTCAAAATATATCCTTTTTCTTTCTCAGAATTTGTATCCTTTAAAATATCCTTTGATGATAAATTGGATATTCAGGCCAAAGAAGAAATTTCTAAAAACCTTAGTTTAATAGGAAAATTTGGAGAAACATTATTTAATCTGCCTGTATCTAAAATTTTCGATACATTCGAAAAATTCTCTTTAGGTTTGAGTTTATTCTCTGATGAACTGTATCTCCTCTTTGAGCAATACTTAATAGTAGGAGGATTCATAGAAGGATGGGAGATCCAGGATACTACACTCCAATATGAATATTTATACCAAACTCAAATTGAGAAAGTATTACTCGAAGATATCTATATTCTAGAAGATATAAAAAATACTTCTTCTTTAGCTAATTTATTTTTTCTTTTTGCATCCCACCCTTCCGAAGAATATTCTTTAAATGAGCTTGTACGAGAAACTGGCCTTCATAGAGAAACATTAGAAAGATATATATCTCTCCTTAGAGAATCTAATCTAATATTAACTCTTTCAAAGTATGGATCTAATATCAACAAGGTGTCTAATATAAAGGTATTCTTGATTGATATGGGAATACGAAATAGTATATTAAAAATAAAATTAGAAGAAATATTATCAAATATTGATCTTTTTAATAAATATCTTGAAAATATAGTTCTAATTTCCCTCCTACAAAAATCAGTTGCTACATCAATAGAATATTTTAGAGATAGAGAAAAAGAAATAGACTTTATATTATCATATTCAGACTATGCAGTAGGTATTAATGTTAAATACACAAAAAACTTTTTAAATCTGTCAAAAAAATTTGGATTTTTGAAAAAAATAATATTAACAAAAGATTTTAATCCAATGCTTAAAGATGGAGTATTGTATATTCCATACATATTATTTCTCCTTGCACTATAATCTAGCAGTTTTATTTCTTCAGTATAAAAATCTCATTCCTTTTTGTGAAGGCTAAGAAGAAAGGTTTTACAAGCTTTACTTGAGTCTTATGTGATAATAAAGATTTTTTCTTCCTAGAAACTTCTTCATCTGTAAGTTCGAGATTAAGAAATTTTTCTTTTCCCCTTAATAATTTTGGTATTCGGGCATACTTTTTATGATTTTGTATAGTATACTGTGGCCAATCTTTAAAATGTATAAGATAAGTTAGTTCTTTTATATTTATATTTAATTTTTCTTTTTCTATAGCTTTTTTTATAAACAGAGAAGTAGCATTGTGGTCATCATGGGTATCTTTAGGATCTGGATATATTATATATGTAGGTTTATAAGTACCTATTATAGTAGATAAGGTATCCAGTAGATTCTCTCCAGTATATTGATCTTCATATCTATAAGAATTTTCATACGGAACTTTAGTTTCTTTTGTCGTTCTTGACCTAAAAGGATTTTTAAAATTTGTTGTGTATAGAGATTTCAATCCACCATCTGGAAACCCAAGAAATATTATATTATCTTGTTTAACACCAAGTTCCAACAGTGCAACTATGGCTTCATTCTGTCTTAGAAGTGCAAACTTTTTATATATATTTGGTGTTAATTTTTGTCTTAAATGACTTCTTTTTGTTGCTATTTTGAATCCATCACCATTAGTTATGAATATTACGATAACCTTAGTCTCAGCTGCTATTGCTCTTTGTATCATACCTGCAGATGAAAGACTTTCATCGTCTGGATGAGGTGCTATTAAGAGTAAAATATCTGTCTTTATAAATACACTATCTTCTTTTTTTAAAACTACACAATAATCATTATCAATATAATTTCTCATAATGTTTGAATATTTAAATTATTGGATTTTATTCTTTAACAACCCTTAATACTTCCTCAAGCGAAGTTATTCCTTCTTCAGCTTTCCTCATGCCATCCTCTATCATCAAACTCATACCACTCTCTTGTGCAGCTTTCTGTATTACGTTGGCATTTTCCCTTCTTGCTATTAAAGTTTTTATATCATCTGTAATCTCTAAAACTTCATATATACCTATTCTTCCCTTATAACCATTAGTACAATACTCACAACCCTGTGGTTTAAAGAATTTATCTTTTGTTATTTTCTTGTCGACTCCTTTTTTTGTATATTGTTCTTCTAATATTTCTATTAATTTTTTATCTAGAGAATACTCTAGCTTACAATTGTTACAGAGTTTTCTAACAAGCCTTTGAGCTATTATAACATTCAAAGTAGATGATACTAAAAATGATTCAATATGCATATCTATAAGCCTTGGAATAGCTCCAGATGAGTCATTGGTATGAAGAGTTGATAATACCAAATGTCCTGTCATAGCAGCATTTATAGCAATATCTGCTGTTTCAGTATCTCTGATTTCCCCTACCATGATAACATCAGGGTCTTGTCTTAAAAATGAACGTAACCCCGACGCAAAAGTAAGTCCTATGTTTGCATTTACTTGGGTTTGATTGACTCTTGGCATAGAATATTCAATAGGATCTTCAATAGTGTCTAAATTTACTTCTGGTGTATTCAATTCCGATAGCACAGTATATAGAGTTGTACTTTTTCCAGATCCAGTTGGTCCTGTTACAAGGATCATACCTACAGTTCTTTTTATTGCATCTTGTATAACAGATAAATCTCTCCCTGCCATACCTAAACTCTCCAGACTATATTCCTTTGCGTTATCCTCAAGTAATCTCATGACTAAGACTTCACCAGAGTAAACTGGCATTATGGAGACTCTAAAAGATATATCTCTATCACTAATTGTTGATTTAAATCTTCCATCTTGTGGAAGTCTGTGTTCATCGATTTTTAAGTTTGCTAGAATTTTTATTCTTGCGAGCACTGCTTGGTGTACTGGTAGTGGATAAGTGGCTTGATCATGCAATATCCCATCTATTCTATATCTTACTATTGCTTCAGTTTCCATCGGTTCTATGTGAATATCTGATGCTCCCATAGTTTTTGCATATTCAAGTATTGTGTCTGTAATATTTATAATAGGCAATGCTTCTGTCTCACCTGACTTAACATTTTTAGATTCTTTTGCATTCTTTTCGATTATATCTTTCAATTCTTCTCTTATGGATGTTTTATAAAATTTTAGTCCTTCATAGAAAGATTTTTCTGTTATAAAATATGGATCTATGTTATATCCAGTACCTTTTTTTATAAACTCAATAGTATTAATATCTCTAGGGTTAGTCATTCCTATTTTTAAAGTTGATGTTGTCTTATCAAATGCAACTATCTTTTTTTCTATTGCTGTTTTTTCAGGTATTATTTTTACTACAGCTGGATCTATAGTTTTATGAGCTAGAGAGATATAAGGGATATTAAGTTCACTCTCAACTATCTCTCCTAATTTATCTTCAGTTATAGTATTCTGCGCTATCAACAAATCTTCTACAGAAGTATTCAATTGTTTTGCCTTCTCTTCTAGTTCTGTATAAAGACTTTCTGATATATAATTTTTAGATACTAATATATTTTTAAGATTCATAATTGTATGTTCATACTTGTATATTTATATTTTATAATTACTCTTGAGGAGGCATTTTATATGTCCCATTATAAATATCAATTAATATTTTCAAAACTTCTGATTGTGCCTGTTTTAATGTAATATTTTGTGCTATCACATTATCTAATATATTAGATACATTAGCATAATCACCCATAAGCCATGACTTAGAGGTTGGTGCCATTTTGATAAATGCTGGCATATAGTTATATCCTGTTGCAAGAGATGCCATATCCATCCTTGGGAATATATTTGCAATCGGTTCGTTTTCTACCTTGGTTTCTGTATTTGCAAGAGATATAAGGCTTTGTTTTTGTTCCAAAAATCGTATGAATTTCCACGCAGTTACAGGGTGTAAAGATTCTCGTGGGACAGCCCTTGCAAAATATAAGGAAAGGTTTATTGTTTGTCCAGGTAGTTGAGGTGGCTCCATAACACCTAAATTGAGACTTTTATTTATTGTTAATATGTTGGTTATTTGCCATGCAGGTGCGTATACCATTGCTACAGCTCCATTTGCAAAAGCAGATATTGCAGAGGGAAACTGTGATGACCATCCATCAACTTTTGATATTTGAAGATACTCATTTAGTGCATTAGCTCCATTCACACCATTTGCAAATGTTACCTGATTTGAAGACGTCATATGAGTTCCTGACATCAACATAAATAAAGTTAGTATATTTGAGGCATTATATATATTGGATGTGTTTTGCCCTATATCTATAGCAGCTTGCGTTACTTGACCAGCACTATTTTTCACCACAAGTTTAGGTATCTCAGATACAAAAGTATTAAAATTTGAAGATGGAGCTGAAAGCCCTGCTTTAGCAAATTCAGTTTTATTATAGAGTAAAGCCAATCCATCATAAGAATTAGGGGCAGCATAGATTTGATTATTAGATGTTAAATCCTCTGTAGCAGTTTTATAGAATTCATTTTTGAAATTATTCATGTTATATATTGATGGTGGAGCAGGATAAAGATAATTTTTAACTAAAGGAAGGTATGTATTCCCTATACTAACTATATCTGGTAAGCTCACACCACTTTTTAATTTGTTAACAAGAAAGCTCTCATAATATTGATCTGGAATTTGCACATAATTAATGGAAACATTAGGGTTTTGTTTTTCAAATTGACTAATTAAATTCGTATATGACATTGCTGGTTGACTAATCCCCCACATGGTGAGGCTTATTTTATTATTAGATTGAGTATTTGATGTTCTCCCTATATCTATTATATATATATATAAAATTCCTACTATTATAATTATTAAAGAAACTATGATGAGTATCCAAATCAGTCTTTTTCTTCTATGTTTGAGCTTAGCTACCTCTTCTTCTGTGGGAAGGTTACTTTGAAATTGTATATTTCCAGTATTCTGTGGTATAGAGCTATTTACTGTACCTCCGTTGTTATTTTGTTCTATATTTTGTTGATTATCCATATCTTTATTATCTAAATTTGCGATTTAAGAAACTCTCTGAAGTCTTTCCACAGATCATCCCTATCTTTTATATACTCAACTGTTGTTTTTAAAAAGTTTAATGGGTCTCCAGTAGTAAGCCATTTTCCATCTATTTTAGTTGCAACAACTTTCTCCTCTTTGGCTAGTTTAGATATTGCATCAATAAGCCATAATTCATTATTTTTACCTATTATTTTTTTGTCAAGTTCCTTTAATACATCTTTGTTTAGTATAAATCTGCCGAATGTAGCAAGTGTGGAATTGGTTTCTTCCTCTTTTGGCTTTTCAACTATAGATTCAACTGTTATGTTATCATTCTTAAGTTTAATTATTCCATATTTTGATACATCTGATTTTGATACTTCCTGTGCTGCAAGAACAATCTTGCCAGGATGTTGATTTGCAAACTCAATTAGCTGTTTTGTTGCAGGAACATTCGCCTTTACAAGGTCATCTCCAAACATATATATGAACTGTTCTTCGTCTTTTATTAGATTTCTTGCAACTATTAAGGGGGTTCCATTCCCATATGGAAGGTGTTTTTTTTGTCTTACATATATGTAATTAGCTTTTTTTGGTAACGATCTAATCTCGTCCAAAGCTTTATTTTTACCTTCTTTCCTGAGATGTTCCTCAAGATCAACATTGTTATCAAAGTGGCTCTCTAGAGTGTATTGCCCTCGAGTTACCATTATTATATCTTCTATGCCTGATTGAATTAATTCTTCTACAAGATATTGAATGACAGGTTTATCTATGATTGGTAGCATCTCTTTAGGCTGTACCTTTGTTGCAGGTAGGAATCTAGTTCCGTACCCAGCCAATGCTATTACAGCTTTTGTTATCTTTTTTCTCATATAATATTTGATCTTAGATACTTTATTATATTATATATAATTTGGGTAAAAAACAATGTATCCTAATTAGTTTTGGAGAATTTCAAGTAATTCTTTGAATTTCTGTATACTCTTAAATTTAGTAGGTCTATTACCAAAAAGTATTAAATTGTCTATTCCAATATTCATTGCACCTTCTAACATTTTAATATTATCATCTATAAACAATATCTGTTCTGGTAAAACTTTAGATTGTGATAGTGCATACTCATATACATTATTTTCTGGTTTCATGTATCCTAATTCTAAAGATAATATTATAACATCAAAAAAATCATGTAATTTATATTTATCTAATATTGTTATTCTTCTTGATGGATATGCATTAGATAATATACCTAATTTGTACTTTTCATGCAGTATAGACAGTACAAGTTTAACATTATCAATTAATTTAAAATCTTTGTGGGTTTCTAGATGAATAAGGACATTTATGAATTCTTTATTGTAGGCTCTCCCTACATTTTTACATACTTCTTTGAATAGTCCTTCAAAAAATATTTTTTCAGATTCAAGATCCCTAATGGATTTTTTTTCATCAATATGCTTTTTTATATATTGTTTATATTCTTCTATAAAAACTTCTTTGCTAACACCTATTATTCCAGCCATGGTTTCTTTGTCTATGGAATTTTTTTCTACAAGAACTCCTTCAAGGTCAAAATATATGAATTTTATATTTTTAAAATTCTCCATATAAATTTATTTATTATCAAAGATTTCTTCGGCTATTTTGGGGTATCTCTGATATAGATTTCTTAATCTACTCTCTAGGAAATCTAATCTCATGTTATCTTCATTTACTTCAATATTTTTGTTTTCTAAAAATGAATCAAACACTTTTTTCCTTACTACAATAGTATCCCTAGAATTATTCTTAGGTCTTGAAATATATACTTCACCGATAGCAGATTTTGTAGTTTTGTCTTCTAGGAGAATAATAATTGAATATATAAAATCTTCTTCTAACTTTTTTATACCAGATGGTTTTTTAATTACACAATTTCTTTTTATCATAGCTGGAGATATTGCTATATAATCTTCTGGTATGTCTTCTCTCAGAATTCTTGGTAATCCCTTTAATCCATTTTTAACGATAGCGGCTCTTTCTGCTATTTGTCTATATTTATCATATATTTCTGAACCTTTTGGTCCCGTTCTAAGATCTATAAATGGAATCTCTGGCCAATCTATCTCATTTTCTCTGGAATTTGTAAGTAATACTTCTTCATTTAACATATCAAAGACATTATAGTATATATTATAATTCATCGTCAATAATTGTTATTTATATGGCTTTTAAAAAGACTATAAAGACTTTTATTATATGGTATTTTATGCTATCTTAGTATCAAGATGAACGAGAAACAGCATTCAATTCCTCAAAATATAATGAGTATTCAGTTTAAACTTATAGGGAATATGTCTATGAGGCAATTCCTTATAATTGCAACACCTTTGTTGATTGGATTTATAATGTATGTTGTAAAAATAAGTAACTACATAACTGTTCCATTTACTGCAATATTTGTTCTTTTAGCTTTGGCAATAGCTTTTGTTCCTATTGATGATAGACCTCTAGATGAGTGGATTACAAATTTTATAGTTGCAATAAAAAATCCTACCCAAAGGGTTTGGAAGAAAAATGAAGTTATACCCAATATTTTGAAGATTGATAGGCCTATGGTTAATAAAAATAACAATAAAAAAGATGTTTCTATGTTTCTATACCAATCTCCTTTTGATAATTCACTAAATTCAGTTAATGAAGATGCAGTAGATAACGCCCTTGATGTAAAGGAGAAGACTTTAATTGCAAATATTGATAAGATAAATAGTATGATATCTAATGGATCTACTAGTGGGTCTACGCCACCTTCAAATCTAGGAACTGATTTGTTTAATCAGGGGTCTACAATGCATGTAGCGAGTGACCCTTTTGTTGCAAGTCCAAATATTCTATCAGGAATGCCCATACAGGATGGTAATCTTCAGAAAGATAATCTTCAAGGGATAGGTTCTATATCTAATGGTCCTGACATACCAGGTGCTATACCCAATACTTCAACTGGTAGTGAAGATACTAAAGATGGAGATAAAATCCCTCAGTACAATCCTTTCAATATAAATAACATAACTCCAGTCTCTGCAGCAGAAGAAGTTAGATCATCTGTAAATCCCAATATTAGAGATGATTTTATAAATACCCAAGCTAAACCTGAAACCTCTAATGTTGGGCAGATAGATAATCCTTTTCAAGATATTGTCGATCAGATTAATACTGAAAATACATCACCTACTCAAACGATTCCACAAGAGCAAACAGTAACATCTTCTACAGAGCCAACTACCATTAATAAAGAAGAGGCGGATGTAGTGCAACAAGATGTATCTTCAAGTATTGATACTAAAGCTGTTTCCACAGACCTATCTTCAAATACATCAAATAATACTCAAGTCAAATCCGCGGAACTTGATCCCGAGGAACCCGATCTCAAGGATCTTAATCCCAAGGATCTTAATCCAACGGATCTTGATCCCAAGGATCTTGATCCCACAGTTGCTGCAACAACTCATTCTGAGGGTGAGTCAAGAGAAGCCGAGCTTGCTAAAATATTAACAAGGATACAGGCATTAGAGGAAGAAAACCAGAGATTGAAAACTCAGCTTACAGAGAAGTCTGTATCTGCAGAACAAGATGGGCAAAAATTTACAGAACCAACTTTGTCTGCACCTAAATCACAGGATTTTGGAAATATGCAGACATCAGATCAAGAGTCAGTCCAAGGACCTCAGATCCAAGGTCCTCAGGCCCAAGGACCTCAGGCCCAAGGTCAACCACAGGATCAATCTTTGATACATGAAGAAAAAAAATCTGATAATACACCAGGTAATTTAGATCAGACCAATCAAGATCAATCTATAGGCCTTACTAGACAGCAATTAATTGATCATCTTCCAGAGTTTACAAAGGTTGCTAATGTTGTTGCAGGAGTTGTTATTACAGATGAGGATAAAATACTGAACAACGCTATAGTTATAGTAAAAGATACAAACCAAAAACCTGTTAGGGCTGTAAAAACTAATCAATTAGGGCAGTTTTTCACAAGAACACCTTTACCTTTAGGTAGATATGAAATAGAGGTTGATGCAGCAGGATACAAGTTTAATACTGCAACAATAGAAATTAGTGGCCAAATAATCCCTCCTTTTATGTTCATACCTGTATCAAAGGAGGAAAAAACAAATATTAGTGGAATATAAATTATGTCAATTTTATCTGATCCTAAAAGGGTACCTATAGTAGCAACAACTCAAGATCATCTTGATATAGAAGATATTAAAGATAATCTTCTTATTCTAAAGAATGGAAATGTATGTATAGTCATTGAGACTTCTGCTGTAAATTTCTATCTTTTATCTGAGATTGAGCAGGAATCTAAAATATATGCATTTGCAGGATTACTAAATTCTCTCGGTTTTTATATCCAAGTTATGATACATACTGAAAATATTGATATATCAAGATATTTAAAGCATCTTGATGAGTATAAATTAAAGCAGAGAGATCCTAAAATTAAATACCAAATAGATATTTATAGAAAAAATATTAAGGATTTAATTGTGAAAAATAATGTTCTAGATAAACATTTCTATATTGTCATTCCATATCTTGCATCAATGCCTAAGAAACCTTCTTTTATTAAACAGTTCTTTGGTAAACAAGCTAAACTTGGAGATACTACTAAGTTGGTTGAGGCTGCAAAAATCAGGCTTTATCCAAGGAGGGATCACATAATCAAGCAACTCTCTAGAATGGGATTAAGATCTAGGCAACTTGAGAGTGCAGATTTAATAAAACTTTTCTATAGCATATATAATCCTATGAATGCTAAAATTAGAGGTGACTTTGATGAATATACAGGTCCAATAGTTTCTGGATCAAAATAATGAATTAAAAAAGACTAATTTTAAAAATATGAACTTACCGTTTAAAAAACAACAAAAGAAGAATAATCAAACAGTCACTCCTCAACAGGGGACTGCTACTCAGCAGAACGATGCTAATACTTTCTATGCTCAGAATGCCATACCACAAGGAGGTCAACTACAAGGAGGTCAGTCACAAGTTATGGAAAGTCTTGATGATCAGACAGCAAAAGATCCTCTAATAGAGTTTGGGACAGGTATAAATTCTATTAAAGATATTATTGCTCCCGCCTCGATTGAAGTGGATTTTGCCCATATAAAGATCGGGGAGAAATATTATAAAACATATTTTGCTATTGCATATCCAAGGTATGTTGTTCCCAATTGGTTATCTCCTCTAATTACATTTGAACATTCCATAGACATAAGTATGTTCTATTATCCTATAAGCTCAAATACTGTTTTAGTACAACTTAGAAGAAAAATCGCTGAAATGGAGGCTACAACAAATACCATGATAGATTCAGGGAAAGTTTTGGATCCTAATTTAAAGGTTGCTTTGGAGGATGCAAAACAATTACAGGATGATCTTGCGAAAGGATCAGAAAGGTATTTCCATTTTGCCTTATATGTATCAATAAGAGCGGATACACTTGAAGAACTTAATGATATATCTAAAAATCTTGAAGCGACGCTAGGAGCTATGTCTCTTATCATTAAACCAGCAACCCTCCAAATGGAGGAGGGATTTAAGTCGACTCTTCCTGAAGGTAATGACAAAATGTACTATACACACAATATGGATACTACGTCCATAGCTACAACATTCCCTTTTGTATCATCAGAACTAACTTCAGACAGAGGAGTTTTGTATGGAATAAATAAGGCAAATAAAAGTCTCGTAGTTTTTGATAGATTTGATCTTGAGAATGCAAATTCTGTAATTTTTGCAAAATCTGGAGCAGGGAAGAGTTTTCTTGTAAAGCTTGAAGCATTAAGATCTCTCATGTTAGGTACTCAGATTATAATAATAGATCCAGAAAGGGAATATGAGACATTGTGTAAGGCAATGAACGGGTCATATATTTCTTTTTCCCAAGATGGAGATTCAAAGATAAATCCATTTGATTTATCTGGAGTTTATGAGGAAGGAGAAGATGAACTAAGGTTTAAAATTCTTTCTCTCCATGGGCTTTTTAAAGTTATGCTTGGAGGTGAGGAAGGAGGTCTTACCAATATGGAGAATGCTATACTAGATAAGGCTTTGATCTTAACATACAGAGATAAAGGTATAACTTTTGATCCTTCAACACAGGTAAAAGATCCACCTCTAATGGAAGATTTGTATAAAATCCTCCTTTCAATGGAAGAGGATGAAGCTCATAGTCTAGCTCAAAGATTAGAGAAATTTGTTAAAGGTTCTGCTTCTGGAATTTTTGATCAACATACAAATGTAGATATTAATAACCAATTTATGGTGTTTTCAATAAGAGATTTATCAGATGAACTTAGGCCAATAGCCATGTTTTTAATGTTGGATTTTATATGGACAAGGGTTAAAAAAGAACTGAAGAGAAGACTATTCATAATAGATGAGGCTTGGATATTAATGCAATACCCTGATTCTGCACAATTTGTTTATGCAGTTTCAAAAAGAGCAAGGAAATATTACCTTGGTCTTACTACGGTATCTCAGGATGTAGATGATTTTCTATCCAATGAGTATGGAAAGGCTGTGGTTACTAACTCTTCAATTCAGATTTTATTAAGACAGTCTCCTACTGCTATAGACCATCTTTCTGACGTCTTTTATTTATCTGCAGGGGAGAAAAATTTACTTTTATCTGCGGAAATTGGTGAAGGAATATTCTTTGTTGGTGCAAATCATGTAGCAATCCAAATCTATTCTTCCGAATATGAATATAAACTAATAACTACAAATCCAGAAGAAATATTAAAAATGAGAGCAGAAGGTGCATCGTTAGATAGGATAGTTCCAAATACAATTGCAGATGTAGATGGTAAAAATACGCTAGATGAAACTGAAGAACCCCAGTCTGAACCCTTAAGGCAGGATGGAATATCTCAAGAAAGTCCGGTACCAGAAAGTGTTCCTCCAGATGGCATTGATGGTGAAGGGGATGATGCTGATACTGATAAAGAAACTCCTGAATCAAGTGGAGGAGGTGAGGATACACAGATACAATATAACAGTATTGTTAGCTAGTGCGAAATTAAGTCTTAGACTTTTAATATATAATTTTTCATTATTAAGCTAAATGCCCCAAATATCACAATTCCCATAAATATGTTATATAGACCTCCTATTACTGGGATTATGCTTATAAGTGATGATATGAATATTCCAGCAAATGCTGACCTAAACCTTATTCCCACATCCATTCTATATAAATATTTTGTAATGAATGCTCCCAATATAAGCCCGTTTAACATATAGGATACAAAAATTAATAACATATATATCCCTATTAATAATATTGATACTGGAATCCCTATTATTGTTAGTAGTAATATTGCTGCAATTACAGGTGTTACTATGATTTCTACAAATCCATACCCAAAACTTACCCATGTTTTTTCTGTGGCATTCTTTACTACTGATAAAGATAATCTTGGAAATATTCTTATAAATAGTAACACAAATATTATCATAGCAAGGAATGTAAGTACTGTCCTTGCTATGGTGAGGGCAATTTCTTTCTGATCTTGGTTTGTATAATATCTATATATATGTCCTTTTATACTATTTTTATCAACATAGGATTTTTTATTATCTGATCCTGTATATGAAAGATATCCATGGATATTAGATCCTTTATTAATTTCAACATTATTAGATGATAGTTTTAAGTTACCTCCAATATTGCCATTTAAAGTAAAATGTCCAGCATCAACATATGCATTATGCATGATAGTACCATTAACAAGTACTTCTCCTCCTAGGGCGTATAAGTTACCGTACACAGTAGCATTTCTTGATATATCTATGTTTCCTCCAAGAAAAACTAAATCTTCTTTAACCTTTCCATTTAGAGTGACATTTCCTGAAACAACATATGCATTATTTACTATAGTACCATTCACTATAGTAGTTCCAGAAAAATCAATGAAATCCTGAGATATAATATTATTTATTATGGAATTGCTACCAAAAAATACCATATCTCCTAAAATTTTATTGTTGACAGAAAGTGAGTTGCCAAGAACGTATAAATTCCCAGATGATTTTTTATATACGTTTACATTTTGATACAATTTAAGACTTGATGCATGAGATTTTTTAGAGAATAATAAGGATACTGAAAAAAGTCCAGCTACTACAAACAGCAATGCTAACAATATAGATAATGTTACTATTTTATTTTTCATATACTTAGAGAAAATTTTACTCTAATTTTTAAAAGATTACAAATTTTCCTTTTATTGATGTATTTTAATTAAGTTTCCTCTTATTACATTCTACTCTCTAGATCAAACAATATATCTCTACGCAGTGTTGCTCTTACACTGTCTTTTTGGCTACTATTTAATAATTCTCCTAATCCCTCAATGATGTTTTGAGAATTAACATTGTCATTTATATATTTTACCAAGTATGCAAAATATTCTTTTTTAGTTTTTCCAGTTCTAATCATTATAATCTCCTCATTAATTTCAAACCCTTTTTTAAACATAAAATGAGCATCATATAGATCTCTATTTTGCAGTACCTTTCTATCTGTGATGGCACAGAGTTTATGTGCAAACATGTAGGATGGTTCCATTATTGAAATGGTAATACCGTAAAAATCTTTGTTTATATATTTATCTGGATAATCCCTTTTAGAAATCTCTAGTTTTATTTTTTGTTTGTTTTCTTCATAACTCCCTAACCAGAACCATGTAAACCTTTTATTTGATTGATCATTTATGTTGATATAGTTCTTTAGTATTTTTGTAATCTTATCTGGATCAAAATTTTCAGTTTTTAAGTTGAAATCTAAATCAACTGAAAATCTGTCTAATCCATAAAACATATATAGGCAAGACCCTCCTTTAAAGGCTAAGGATGTTTGTAAATATTTATCAGTGTAAATATCTTTTAGTATATTTTTTAGTATTTGTGCATGCTTTTCAAGATCTATCATGTTTATTAATGTCTAAAATAATATTGTTGATTGATTTTTCCAATCTTCTATTATCATAAATTTTAGAAACTTCCTCTAATTTTTTGATATTTATTTCTCTTAAATTGTCAAAAGATATCTTTGGGAAAACATATAACATATCACAAATTGTTCTTTCTTTACTAGCAATAGTATACCTGCCATTATTTGTTAGTCCAATGGTGTTATAAAAAATTGATTCTTTAACCTTATGATATATGTATATTGTCCCATCTATTTCATACTTTTTGCTTTTTAAGGCAATTGAATAAATGTCTGAGTAGTACTGAAATGTTAGTCCATATATTTGTGAAGTTGTATAGAGAGAAATATATGATAATGGAAATAATTTTTGTGCTATATCCTCCCTTGTATAATTATTATCATAAACATAAATACCTCTGTGGATAGATTGAAGTCTTTTATTTTTCAGATAATATTTTATCCTATCCCTCAGCCTATTTCTGTTTGTAATTTCCCAAAGTACGGCTAAATCTCCAGTAGTGAAAACCTTTTTACCAGACAATATTAGTTTTTCTACACTTTTAATTTGATTATACATAAGGGTAGTATTACTACCCTTATACTATATCATTTGTGTCATATTGTGTCAATAAAGATATTTATAATATGGATTGTCTTTTAATAAGAGTCTTTCATTTATATATTTGACATTTTTTTTAACTCATCTATAATAGACATATTTAACTCATCAATAAAAACATTATGCAAATACCAGGATTGTCACAATTTGTTTCAAATATAGCTTCCTTATTAGTAACTACAGTGGAGACAGTATTACTAATAATTATAATAATATTAGGGATTCAATTTATTTTAAATGCAGATAATCCACAAGAGAGATCTAAACTTGTAAAGAGAATAGTCTGGATAATGATAGGTCTTTTTATTGTACTTAGTGCTACTAGTTTAACTACATTTATAAATGGGGTTGTTAATTCGGGGACTTTTTATTAGTTCATTACTGCTTTTTCTGCTAGCATCCCCTATATTTGCTCAAAATCAAAGTACAGGGTCAGGATGCTCGTCTCAAACTACATATTCTTTTGAAGGAGTAGTATGTTCTCTAGGGTATATAATAGATCAGTTCACAGAATATACACCCAACATTCTAAAACCAGGAGGAGGTGATTTTGAAGGTGCTGCTATTTCTAACTATAGAAATGGGACCCAATATCTTGCAATTTCAATTATACCAGTAATAATTCTTGTTTATGTTATACATTTAATTGGAGAAGCAACGGTTGGTAAAACCAATTTATCTCCATCTGATTTATTAGGTAGTCTTTTTATTTCAGTAATATTTCTTTTTACATCTATATATTTCTTGTCTTTTTTCATAACATTTATAAATGTTGTAGATCAATTTATAGTCGTACATATGATAGGAGGAAGTTCAAGTTTATTCTCAACTATTGTAAACACGATGGGGGCTTCATCACTTCAAATAGGAATATTTTCTGGAATTGTCTCAATAGTATTATACATACTTCTTATTATAGCGCTGTTCATATTCTCTTTGCAGTTTATAATAAGATTTATTATGCTTTGGATTCTAATTCTCCTATTTCCTCTTTTTATTGTTATATCTATATATCCTCCAATGGGAGATTTATTGCCTAATGCTTTCTCTAAAATAGTGCAGCTTTTATTTATCCAGCCGGCATTCTTAATTGGTATTTCTGTATTTGTAGTAATAGTTAATAATTATTACATAGGAAATTTAGAAAGATTGATACTTGGAATTATAGTTCTATTTTCTCTCTCTTTGATTCCTCAACTTCTTGGTGGTGTCATAAATGAAAGAATATTTTCTCTATCATCCAAAATTAAATCTATAATATAATGGACAAAGTAAAAGTTTATAAAATCAAAAGTTTAAGGAATAATTATTTCTCTCTAACCTCAGATATTTTTGTTGTATTATTTTCAGCACCCCCGATTCTTTTTTTGGTAGTATCTTCACTTGATATACATATAAAAATATTTTTAGGATCTTCTATTATAGCTATCTTCTATTTTTTGATAAAACAAAATTATAGAGGGAGACCTACATATATCTTAATTTTGGATTCTATTAAATATTTATTCAAAGATAAAAAATATATTTTCTCATACAATATCTTTGAAGTAGAACTCCAAGAAGCAGAGCTTCCAGAAGTAAGGCTTCAAGAATCAAAATTCTTAGGAATAAAAAGGTCTCAATTCAATGAAAAAAACAAATGATTTCTATCCAATAATTGATGTTTTAGGAGGGACAATAATCCTGAAAGATTATTTTTATATGAGAATCATAGAGGTTTTCCCTTCACATTTTGTTCTATCTGAGGAAGATGTAAAGATTGATTTTATAAAAAAGTACAAAGAATTTTTAAAAGGTGTGCATATTCCGATAGACATAACTGTAGTATCTAGAGAGATAGAGGAAAGTGAAATTTTAAAATATATAAAAAATATTAAAGGACCAAATTCCAAAGGATCTAGATCCAGAGGATCTGGGTCCCGAGGATTAAGATTCAGGGAATTCAGATCCAGTGAATCCAAAAATAATAAAGTAGATTTACAAAAATTATACAAAGATAGTTTTAAAATGTTCTATAAGCAAAATAAGATTTACTCCCAAAGGTTTTTTATAACTTATAAGATAAAACATCCCAGGAAATCTTTATCTTTTAAGAAGGAATTAAACAACATAGATAACTCTCTAAAGGTCCATGATAAACAAATTTTATTCTTACTTTCCAAAACTCCACTACGTGCAAAAATTGTAGATACAAGAGATGAGATTATTAATATTTTAAGTTTTATATAGATTATTTATGAATAAAAGAATAAAAATAAGTTTTAAAGGGTCTGGTGATATTTTATTGCCAAAGATAGTAAATGAAAATCATAAATATCTAAAAATGGACGGTAGGTTCTATAGAATGTATTATCTGTATGATTTTCCACAAGATATTACCCCATTTTATTTTTCTGATTTTCTAAATTTGAACTCGAATATAGTAATAAGGCAGTTTATACAGCCTATTGATAAAAAGGCCTTACTCCAAGGTATAAAAATGAGGATTGCATCATTATCAGCAAAAAGGCACAGAAGATTATCTGCCGGTAAAATAAGGGATATGTCACTAGATGTTGAGATTTCAAATCTGGAAGATTTTAATTTATCTATTATAAACCAGGAAGAAGAGGGTATGGTTTTTGGTATAGTTATTGCTATATCTGAAGATTCTCTATCAGCATTAAATACTTCTTGTAAGAATTTTGAACTTTTTACAGCGTCACGCAGTTTCAAATTTTACCCATTAGACCTAAGGCATGCTGAAGGTTTTAAGTCTCTACTACACTCTGCATATTCTAATATATCTTTACCTACTATTATTAATCTTAAGACAGTAGCAGCATCAACTCCATTTACTTCTAATAACCTTATTGATTTTACAGGAATAATATATGGAATAAATGTGAATACTAAATCTATTATATCCTTTGATATATTTAAGTTTGAAAACTATAATGCAGTCGTGTTTGCAAAGTCTGGAGCTGGTAAAAGTTTTTTTGCAAAAACTGTCATCTTAAGGATGATATCAAAAGGTATAAAAACAATTGTAATAGATCCAGAAGGAGAATATGTAAAACTTGCTAAAAATCTTAACAATACTGGATCTGGATCCTCTGGATCTAGATCCAAAGTTTTAAAATTGAGCCATGACTCAATGTTTCATATAAATCCATTTGATTTAACAAAGAATGAAAATGTTGAAGAAAAGATACAATTTTTAAAAGGTTTTCTAAAAAGGGCCTGTAGTTATTATGATAAGAATGAAATTGACAGGGCTTTAATTAGGATATACAAAGACTGCAAAACTCCCACATTTGTTGATTTGTATAATATACTTTTAAAATCAAAGGCGCGTATGGCAGATGAGATATTTAATATAGCAAAAGGTACAAATGCATCCTTATATTCTCAAAAGACTAATATAAAGATATCCAAGGATGACGATTTAATAGTTTTTGATATTTCAAGTTTAGATAATGAAAATATATCATTGATGATGTATCTTGTTTTAAATTTCATATGGAATATGCATGATGGTAAAACCCAAAGAGAAATTTTCATTGATGAAGCTCATAGATTGTTTGAAAATGTTGATCTTATTAATTATTTAAAAACAATTTCAAAAAGGGCAAGGAAATATAATTTTGGAATTTTCTATATTACTCAAGATGTAGAGGATTTTATATCAACAGAACAGGGAAGATCAATTATTGCAAATACATCACTGAAAGTTCTATTAAAACAGGAGAAAATAAATCTTGCTGGATTATCGCGTTCTTTCTCACTATCAAGTGATGAAAAAGACTCTTTATTAAAATTTGACGTAGGTGAAGCGTTAATTATAGCAAAAGATATCCATATAAATAGCAAAATATTTGCTTTTGATTTTGAAAAGGAATTTTTCCAGTAGTTCCATGTTGTATCTAAGATATAAATAAAGTTACTAAGAAGATGTCATTTTGTCTACCTTATTTGTCATCATATGAGTACAGCTTTTACTATATATCTTTGAGTCCCAATACCTGGAGGAATACATGTCATCAATGTTAGATACTTTTTGTTTGGAGATGCTGCAAGAACAGAGAAATCAGTAGGTTGTACTACTTTTGCCATAAATACTTTATATGTATATGTTTTACCTTTAAATTTAAGATAAATTAAATTTCCATTGTTAAGCTTTAATATATTTGTAAAAATTCCAAGGAAGGATCCAGGATATAAATCTGCAAACCATTGTGGAGCAGAGTGTCCATAAACATATACATTTCCAGTTTCTCCTGGAAGTGCAGTTCCTTTCATTTGAGCAAGTGAATTTACAAGAACATGTTCATAAGCTTGTGTGTTGAACCCATCTACATTAGTTTTTACTGGGATATTATTGAGGTTTATTGTAGGAATAGAAAGATAAAAGTATCCTTTGTAATTTGAGTCACTTTTTTGTGTTTGATTATTAATTATCTTTGCAAAATATGAAGCAGTTGGATCTGCTTTTACTATAGCAGTCTGATATTTATGCAAAAGGTTTGTATCTATATAGTATTTAATGAGTGGTGATGCTGCTATAAATACAAAAAATCCACCTATTACTATTAAAAATATAGATCCATAATTAAATCTTAACTTTCTTCTTTGAAACATCTTTCTTTTTTTAAAACCGATATGTGGTATTTTTAATTTTGGATAGCTCAGAGGAATTCTAACCTTGAAAATTAGAGGTTTTCTAGTGTGAATTTCTTTTACATACATATATTTTGCCATGGTCCCATTATATCATGAATATATGATATCCCTTATGAAACAATTGGTAAAGAATCAAGAACCAGTTGATTAATGTTAAGATTAAATGACATAAACAGACTATCAGATTATTGACTTATATGCTAAAATATTTTCGCTATGGATGATTATTATAAAATTTTAGGTGTATCACGTGATGCGGATATAAAAGAAATAAAAAGAGCATATAGAAAGCTTGCAGGAGAACATCACCCAGATAAGAATAAATCTGCAGATGATAAAAAATTTAAAGAGATTAATGAAGCATATTCAGTTTTGTCTGATCCACAAAAAAGAGCTAGTTATGATAGATTCGGAAACGCTGATTTTGCAAACCAACAAGGAGGTCCTGGTGGTGGGTATACTTCTGGAGGGCAGACTGGTGGTTCCACTGGTGGCTTTAGATATGAATCCTCTAGTGCAAATTTTGGAGGGTTTGAGGATATATTCTCAGATCTTTTTGGTGGAGGATTTTCTCAACAAGGATCAAGTAGATCAGAGTCTGTAGATTTATCTGGTGATGATATGGAGATATATATAAATGTTGACCTTAAGGACATAGTTTTCGGTGCAGAAAAGCAACTTTCTTTTTATGCAATGGTAAAATGTACTGTGTGTAAAGGTACTGGGTCTTCAACTTTAAAAACTGAGACATGTCCAACATGTAAAGGTACTGGTCATGTAAGAAAAATCTCTCAAAGTTTTTTTGGAAATGTTGCAGTCTCAGAGGTATGTTCTACATGTAAGGGCGCTGGAAAGATAATAAAAGATAAATGCCGTACATGTTCTGGAACTGGAAGGGTTAAGCAGTTAAAGAAAATGACTATAAAAATACCAAAGGGTGCAAATGATGAGAGTGTTTTAAAATTTCAAGGTGAAGGTGGAGCTGGATTGAATGGAGGAGTTAGTGGAGATTTGTATATTCACATCAAGGTTAACCCTGATTCTAGATTCAAGAGAGATGGGAATAATCTAAAGGTAGTTTCTCATATTAATATCCCAACTGCAGTACTTGGAGGTGTATTGGATGTAGATACTTTATATGGACCAATAAAATTAAAAATTCCACAGGGAACTCAAAGTGGGGAAATTTTTAGAGTCAAACAAAAAGGTATCCCTTACCTTCATGGTAGAGGTGTTGGAGATCTATATGTTACAGTCAAAGTGGACATTCCTAAAAAGTTATCAAGTGATGAGAAAAGGTTATTTGAAACTTTAAAAACTCTGGATTAAAATTCCAAATTTAATAGAACAAAAATATATTTTGAATTTTTAAAAATATTGAAATAAGCACTTATAAAAGTTAGAATATAATAATCTGTCTTTTATATATTAAATACAAACTCAATGGGTAAAGGCCTACTTTTAGATAAAATTCTATATAATAAATTCTATAGCTTGATTTTATTTATATCTATACCTATATTCCTTATATTCTTAATATTTATTACAAGTGTTATATATGCTGGACCGCCTCCTTCAATATCATCAGTAGATCTTACTGCAACGGCATGTTCATCAACTGTTACAACGTCTGTTACATCTGCAAGAGTAGGAGATACAATTAATATAAATGGATCAAATTTTGGATCAACACAGGGCTCTTCAACTGTTACTGTAAATGGTTCATCGCCTTCAAATAGTAACTATACTTGGTCTAATACGCAAATAGCGGGAGTAGTGGTACCTTTAGGAACTATTACAGGGAATATAAATGTTAATATTGGAAATCGTACAGCATCTTTTGCATTTACCATCAATCCTTGTATAACTTCAATTTCGCCTACATCAGGATATGATGGTACAAGTGTTACTATAAATGGATCAGAATTTGGTGCTCCTGGTACAGGTAATTATGATACATCAACTAATAATATTAATATACAAGGTAACACAGTCCCAACAGGGGATGTTACATCATGGTCCAATACTCAAATAGTATTTACAATACCATCTGGTTCTGTTATAGGAACTGATAATCTGTATGTGGTTGCAGGGAGTATTAGTTCTAATACTGTTACACTCACTATTCCTCCTGTTCCAAATGCTCCTACAACTTTAACTCAATCACTCTTGGGAGGAACTTTATCTGCAAATACTTATTACTATGAAGTTGCAGCTCTAACTTCTTATGGGCAAACTACTCCATCAGCTGCAGTTTCAGTAACCACGACAGGATCTACGTCAGAAAATAAAATATCTTGGAATCCTGTAGTGGGAGCAACTTCATATAATGTGTATAGAGGTATTGGGTCGTCAACAATGGCTCAGTACATAAATACCACTAATTCATACCTTACAGATACAGGAAATCTAAATTGGATTAACATAGGGAATAATAATCCACTATTATCTAGCGCTGGACTACCCCAAACTGATGAATATGCTACATCTGTGGAGTATAACGGATATGTGTATGAGATCGGTGGTGAGAATAGTGGTGGGACAACCTTGTCTAATGTATATTATGCTCAGATTTTATCATCAGGTGGGTTAGGTACATCATGGATAACTACAACTCCTATACCTGTACCATTAAATTCCGCTACGTCTGTAGTATACAATGGTTATATATATGAAATCGGGGGGTGTACAGATACTTCTTGTTCTACATCTACAAATGCTGTGTATTACGCTCAAATATTATCTTCTGGTGCATTAGGTACATGGAATTCTACCACATCTCTCTCTCCTTCTATAGATTCGGCTACATCTGTAGTATATAATGGTTATATCTACGAAATTGGAGGGTATGTTGCTGGTGCAGCAGTGACTACAGTATATTATATAGCTATAAATTCTAATGGTACCTTAGGTTCAGCATGGAATTCTACCACAGCCCTGCCCGTCAAGATGGACAACTCTACCTCAATAGCATATAACGGATATATATATGATATAGCAGGATACAATGGTAGTGCAGCAGTGACTACGGTAAATTCTATACCTATAAACTCTAATGGTACCCTAGGGTCATCATGGGCAGCTACAACCTCCCTACCTGTTGCTACATATAATTCTACTTCAGTAGAATATAATGGATATATATACGAGATAGGGGGCTTTACTACTGCTGCTACAAATTCTGTGTATTATGTACCAATAAACTCTGGAGGGACACTAGGGTCATGGACAGCTACAACATCCCTTAATACTTCTTTGTTTGGAACTACCTCAGTTGTATATAACGGATACATATATGATATGGGTGGATATAACGGTAGTGCTGCAGTGACTATAGTAGAGTATACACCAACTGCTTCTGGCGGGACAGTAGGTACATGGGTAAACCCTAATAATGCTGTGCCAGCATCTATTCTATATTCCACATCAGTTGAATATGGTGGATATATATATGATATAGGTGGATTGAATGGTTCAACTTATTTATCTTCGGTTTACTATTCACAGATTAATAATCAAGGTGTACCAGGTACTTGGGCAACAGCAGCAAATGCTCTTCCTGTGGGACTGGATTTTGCAACTTCAGTGGTGTATCAAGGATATATTTATGTATTAGGAGGATCTACTAGTAGTACTGCAATATCTTCTGCAGTTTACTACTCACTTATAGGTACAGGTGGAGCTCCAGGTGCGTGGACTACTGCAACAAACCCTCTTCCTGCAGAAATCAATTCTTCTACCTCAGTTGAATATGGAGGATACATATATGAGCTTGGAGGGTATGACGGAACAACGTCTGCACGTATATCAACAGTTTATTATTCTCAAATAGGTACTGGAGGAGTACCTGGAACGTGGGCAACATCAACAAATTCTCTACCTAATGCTCAAACTCACGATACTTCAGTAGTGTATAATGGGTATATCTATGTATTTGGCGGATATGATGGGAGTTATTTAAATACAGTAGACTATTCCCTTATAGGTACAGGCGGAGCACCAGGTACTTTCAGTACGTCAACCAATTCATTACCTCAAAATACTGATTATTCAGCCTCTATAGTATATAACGGATATATATATGAAATTGGGGGTTTTACTGGTAGTAATTATCTATCTACAATAGAATATGCACAAATAGGTACTGGAGGAGTACCCGGAACGTGGGCAACATCAACAAATTCTCTACCTCAAACTATAGATAATGAAAATGCTGTAATATACAATGGGTATGTATACACAGTGGGAGGATATGATGGTACTAACACATATCAATATGTATTGTGGGGATATCTTAATGTTCCATCAACTTTAAATGTTGCATATACCAATACTAATCAAAACACAATTACGTGGAATGCCTTGAGTGGGGCAACCTCATATAAAGTATATAAAGGGAGTTCTTCAGGAGGAGAAACTACATATTTCCTAATAAATAACTCTGTTACAACTACATTTATAGATTCAGGGTTTAATACTCCCTCTTCAGGTTCTCCACCTTCAAGTGGAGGAACTGCCCCCACAATTGCATCCTCATCTACATCATCAGTTGGTGGAAATATACCATATGGGACTACCTACTATTATGAAGTTACTGGTATAACATCTTCTGGGGAAACTCTTCCTTCAACTGAAGTTTCGATAACTGCAAATGGTACAATTTTAACTCCAACAGGTGTTGCTGTCTCTACATCAAGTGTCTCTTCTTCATCAATTACATCTGGGTCGTGGCTTAACCATAATAGTATAAATTTGGGTGCTACAATATCAAGTCCAAATAATCCAGACACTTTATATTTGTTGGTAGAAGTACAGCCTAATGGTACTGCCTTCACAAATTCAACTACTAATTTTGTAACATCAGGAGTTGGAGTGTATAAAAGTATAGCATATTCATATTCAGGTACAAGTATTGTTGCAAGTGTCACTATTTCTGGGCTTCCATCGAATACTCAGTACCACTGGCAGGCTACAGTTGAAAATGCAGATGGGGTAAGCTCATGGGTTGCAATGGGAGGCAATCCTGACTTTGGTATTGACACATCATCCCCTATATCTGGAGGTACAAATGTCATTGCTTGGTCTGGACAACCAACAGCTTTATTCTCAAATGGATTTGAGAGTGGGACAATTTTGACTACTTCATCTCCTGCAGGTGGTTGGACTTCAGATGGAGGAACATCTCTCCCACTTATCCAAAACAACATACAAGGTCATGTATTACAAGGAACATACTCGGTAAACATGGCAACCTCTGCAGCAGGTACAAGCTATATTGCTAATGATACATTTAATACTTCTTCTGCTCAAGTGAGGATGTATATAAATGTTTCTGCTGTGGCATTTGCAGCAACTGGTGATAGCATTACACTTATGAGTATATCTGGAGCATCAGGTACAATTGCAACTTTAAACCTGCTAGATACAAGCTCTGGACCAGTACTACAGGCTACTAACTCTGTTGGAGCTACTTCTTCTCAAGGTACGACTATTTTACCTTTAAATACTTGGAATGTTATTGTATTTGATCTATCAATTAGTGGTACTACTGGGAGTATTTATACATATTTGAATGGTTCACAACAAGTGTCTTTGACAAGTCAGAATACTGGTGTGTCTAATATGACTACTCTCACTCTTGGTGCTGTAACTGATGCCACTTCTGACAGCATCAATATGAATATGGATAATATTAATGTTGAAGATACTTCAGGGTTAACTCAACTTGCATATGGGAATCCTACCCCATATACTTACACCACTCCCTATTTTGAATTTTTAGGTGGATATGATCAAGGTTCTGGGATTACAAATTATGGTGTATATTTCGGGCAGACTGCTACTGATTACCCTGTAAGTACTCAAACAACTGAAGGTTATCTTTCCCCATCACTTACAACATCTGGTATGTACTATTTAAATGTCGTTATATATGATAACGTGGGAAATACATCTTTGGAGAATGTAAATTTTGAATATAATTTTACACCACCACCTACAGCTGGTGCACCAAATGCTCCTACATCTTTGGAACAACTTCAATCAAATGGAACTACACAAATTACTAATGATACTTGGACTACGAGTGGTATAACCACGAATGTTGTGTTTCAATTCTCTATGTCATCACCAAATAGTACTGATACTCTTACCCCAGAAATCGAGCTTCAACAAAATGGTACGGCATTTACTGGTACACCAAACTATTCTGGTACTGCTGTAAATTATTCTGGTACTGCTGTAACAGGGATTGTAGATGTCACAGGGTTAACTAATTGTACTGGATATCATTGGCAGGCATTTGTGAAGAACTCAAGTGGTTTATCTTCACCTGTAGTTTTCAATTCTGTGAATCCTAATTTTTCCGTATCTGATAGTGCACCCACAGCAGGAACAGTATATGATGGGTCAGTAACTGGGACAGAAACTAATACTACTGCCTCAATATCATCACTGGGTGCAAATTGGACAGGTTTTTCTGATACCTGTTCAGGACTTGCCTCTACGCCTTATCAAGTCGCAGTTGGAACTACTCCTGGAGGTACAAATATATATGCGTATTCTTCATCTTCAGTTGTCCTAAATAACCCTAGTCCATATAACACAGTTTCTTTATCATCTCTTCCTCTACATACCGGTCAAACATATTATGTTAGTGTGCAGGCCATCAATAATGCTGGTTTAACTACTACAGTTACATCATCAGGCCAATATGTTGTTCCTACACTGTCTTTCTCTCTCAATTCTTCAGCTGTTAATTTAGGTGATTGGAATGCTACTAATTCCTATACTACGACTAACACCTCAACTTTATCAGTTTTAACAAATGCTTATAACGGGTATACAATTTCTGCTTATGAAACGTCAATATTAACGTCACTGCAAAATTCTTCAAATACAATACCTAATTTCTCTGCTGGGTCTTATGCATCGCCAGCCTCATGGCCTAGTGGAGATTATGGATTTGGGTATACCAGTTCTGCTACAGATATAAATGGTGTCAACCTTTTTTCTAACGGGACACTATATGCACCTTTCTCACAATCAGGGCCTGGAGATGTTGTAGCTGAGAACCAAACAAATATTACAGGGTCAAATTATACTACCACCCCAACTAACTACACTATCACCTATAAGGTTGCAGTACAATCTATACAATCTCCGGGTACATATCAAACTAATATTGTGTATACTGTAGTATCATCATTCTAAATTATTATACAAACTGTGATTAGGTTATGAGAAAAATTTTAATAATTACACTACTGGTGATTTTTCTAGTTACCAACATTAAGATAGCTAAAAATTCTTATGCATCATTTACACATCCAAATTTGAATGAAACTATTTATCCTTCTCTAAATATAATTACTCTAGATAGAGGATCACAAATTATCAAATATGTGACATTTTATAACAATACAAGAGCTCCTATAGCCATTAAAGTATATGCTCAAAACTTTGGGACTGTAGGACTAAATGGTAATATTAGTTTTTTTGTCGATAAATCAAGATTAGCTTCTGCATCTTGGTTTTCTTTTCCAAATCTAAATTATGCTGTTCCTCCAAAAGGTACTATAGATGTACCTATAGAAATAAAAGTTCCCAAAGATGCCACACCTGGTGGACACTATGTTACAGTTTTCTTTCAATCGTTAAATACAGAAAAATTAAATTCTAATGTAGGGGTTATATCAAGACTGGGATCATTATTCTTTATCACAATTGGGGGGAATATAAACTATAATTCAAGAATAAATAATATATCCATAAAAACTAACACTCTTCACTTTTCCAATTTCTATTTTCCGTTGTTTAATATTCCTACAATTAATACAGAAACTGTAATCCAGAATTTAGGTAATACATATATTAATGAACATGGATATTTATCTGTTAAATCTAGTGGTAAGAGTAAGAATTTTAATCTCCCAGTACATTTGATTCTGCAAAATGAAAAAAGAATTTTAGATAAAAATATTGCATATAATTTTAATATAGGTAGTTATACAATCTCATCTACACTTTTATATGGATATAACCAACGTAGTAAAATTATAAAGAATATCTATATAATTCCAATATACCTTATAATATTATTGACATTTTTAATAGGTTTCTGTATTCTGGTATTAGTAAAAAATAAACACTTACTAAGTGTTGGTTTTAATTTAATTTTAGAAAAAGTAAATCATGAGATTAAAAGATATAAGAAGACCTCTAGCTAGTTTAGTATCATTTTTTATAATATTATCAATGAGTAGTGTTTTGTTCCTTCAGAGTGTTGCTGCTTCTGGAACAGTCACAGTGTCTCATGCATCTATTACTCTTTCTAACTCAAATCCTGGAACTGTAGCTAATGAAACTATTCAATGGAATCCAAGTAATACGACAACTGCAGTCGCTACTATAGATATCCAATATGCAACAACTGCAACTGGTACAACTGTACCATCGGGTCTTTCAATGTCAGCTACCCCAACTATAACGTTATCTGGGTTTGGTAGTGCAACTGCAACTGGAGCATATAACTCATCCACCGGAGTTTTAACTGTTACATTATCTGCTGCAACGGCACCATCAGCAACTGTTAGTGTTACTGTTGCTTCTGTTACTAACCCTAGTGCTGGAACGTTTTATGTCCAAGTGACTTCAAACAGTTCCACACCTTCTGTTACTGATTATGGTGTTATGGCAACAACTACTGTGACACAAGTTGTCGTTACAGGTACAATGGATCCTTCATTATCATTTACTGTAACTGGAATAGCTTCAGGTACTGCGACTTCTACAACTGGAGCAGAAAATGCAACTACTGTAACCACAACATCGACCACATTACCTTTTGGACATTTTAATGTTGCAACTACTAATGTTGCAGCTCAACAAATATCAACAACAACTAATGCAGCTTACGGTTATACAGTAACTTTGCAAGAGAACCAATTATTGACTGATTCAAGTTCAAGTACAATACCTAATGTTACTGCTGGAACTTGGACTACAAATACAACTACTGGTTTTGGAGTTAATGTTACATCAGGAGATTATAACTCTGCATTATTCACCTCAAATGCTATATATGAACCAATACCAGTGAATCCTGCTACACCAGTTACCCTAGCTACTAAGTCATCTGCAACATCATCATCAGGTGATAGTGAATATGTGAATTTTCAGCTTGGAGTTACTGCAGCTCAACCAGCTGGTACATATACAAATAATCTTGATTATGTAGTTACACCAACTTACTAATTAAAGGTTTGGATTATTGTATTAGTAGTATAATTCTGATACTATCAAAGTAGTTATAGTATATTTATTAGATGAAGAAACTTTGTTTCAGGAAACTTCGTTTGGAAAAACTTGTATTTAGGTCGTTATTTGCCGTTATTTTGTTTTCAACTTTATTTTTTTATGTAGTTGTACCTGAAAGTTCACATGCTCAAACTTCAGGGCAGACTTCTGCAAAGCAAACTCTAGGCATCATAATATCCCCCCCTGTATTTTCTAACTTAACAGCAAATCCTGGAAGTACGATATCAAATGTTATTAAGGTATACAATACTTCTCCTTATCCTCTAAATACTGCTATTTTAGTAGATAACTATACTCCTGTTGGGGATAGAGGACAGGTGCAATTACAATCTCCTGCATTATCGAACCAGTATTCTCTGGCATCTTGGATTACTGTAAGTCCATCAAATCTTAGTATTGCTCCTGATTCATATCAATATGTAAGATTCACTATAAATGTACCTTTAGATGCTCAGCCAGGGAGTAGGTTTGCATCTGTAGTAGCATCCGTCTCAGCAAGTCAAAACTCAAGATCTGGGAGTGGGGTTGGCACAGAGATAGGATCCTTAATATTACTTACTATATCAGGAAACGTCACGGTTGATGCAACATTGACTAATTTTTACACTAATCCTGTGTTTACTCAAGGAGGAATAGTCAATTTTATTCAGAAAATTCAAAATACTGGAAATGTAACATTAAGGCCTACCGGAAAGATTGTAATCTCAAATATGTTTGGTAATACTGTAAAAACTATATCTATCCAAAGTTTGGATGTTATCCCTAGTGCAGTGCGTTTATCCCAGGAGCAAATAAATACAAAAGGCTATATTGGATTATATACTGCGTCCCTATTTGTTAATTATAACAGTGAAGGTAAAAGTGGGACTTTAGTAGGTAAAACAAGTTTTTGGGTAATACCGATATATGAAATACTCCTCATTATAGCAATAATAATTCTTTTAATATTATTTAGGAGGAATATATTAAGAGCACTAAAGGCATTATTCTCTAATGACACAGGTACTAGAAGTACAGGCACCAAAGGTACTCGTACCAGTGGTACTCATACCAGCGGTACAGGTTTCAGAATAGGTTCCGGTACTGGTCTCAGGAGTTAAAATGTGTAAAATATATAGAATTGCTCTAGTATTAACTATATTAAGTATCATTGTATACTCCTTAAAGGTTATTAGTCCTGTTTTTGCAGCGTCAGAGACTTTCAACATCTCTGTATCTGTTACTATATCTCCCACTACTTTGGTATTTCAAGGATATACCTCACCTGGAGCTTTAGTATATATTGAAGAAAATAATTCAGTAGTAGGGACTGGGATTTCCCAAAGTTCTGGTGATTTTAATGTTACACTTGTTGGGATAAGCTCTGGAATCTCTAATTATCAAATCTATTCTCAGGATATAAATGGGTTAAATTCAAATATTGTCTCAATTTCTGATAATGTAATGTCAGATAGAATAAACAATGTATATAACATAAACCTATCTCCAACCATGACTGCTCAAAGCACAAACAATAACCTTTCTTTATATGGTATGGCATATCCTCTAAGTAAAATAGAAATCTTCCTAAATTCTAATTATGAATATTCAACTTTAGTAAATTCTGTAGGTAGTTTTGAATATGTTGAAAATGCATCAAATATTCCTCTAGGTCAATACGAAGTTACGGCTCTAGATATAACCAGTGGTGGAGTTATATCAAATTATTCAAATCCTATAACCATAAATATTACAAATACAACATCTGTAAATCCTAATAATCAACAACCTACAAATATTTCTCCTCCCCCAGTTACTAAAACTCCAAGTATTCATACTGTACATGTAGTTCAAAATTCCACCTTGAATTATTGTAGTTTTAATTACTGCAATGGTAAAGTTATTCCTACGACTATTTCAAAAAAGGCTAAGTCTCAAACTAACACACTCCCTACTTTTGTAATATCATTTTCTCTTTTGATATTGATTGTAATTATCCTTAGGAGAATTCTTTAGGCTTGATTGTGGTAAATTGTTTTAATATTTTAAAATCAGAAAATAGTGTTTCTTTCATGCTATCTTTATATAATCCTACTGCAGGATGATAGAGTGGAATAATCTTGAATTTTGAAAGTTTAAAAATTTGCCCATGAACTTTTGATATACTAAAGTCCGGGAAGAACAAATTCATTGAAAATCTTCCTAATGTGCATATGACCTTGGGGTTTACAAGGAGTATCTGCCTTTTTAAATATTTTGAGCACGTATCTATTTCAATCTTCTCTGGATCTCTGTTACCTTTGGGTCTACATTTTACTATATTTGTTATAAAAACATCTTCTCTTTTTAGTGATATACTCTCAAGCATCAAATCAAGTAATTTTCCAGATGCTCCACAAAAAGGAATCCCTTGTTGGTCCTCGTTTTGACCTGGAGCTTCTCCAACAAACATAATTCGAGCATTTATTGCTCCCTCCCCTGGAACTGCATGTATTCTTCCCTTGCAAAGTTCACATTTTGTACAATTAAGTATTTCTTGTCTTATAAGGTCCATACTCTAGTATCTAGATACTAATACCCTAATGGTAAATATGTTTTTACGTTATCATTTGTAATCGTAACTTTGGTTTTGTTATCCATAAGTATTTGTTTTGCAGCTTTCCTTGCTATACCCATAAGAGTTCTCTCGAGTTCTCTTATACCAGCTTCATATCCTAGTGGTCTTATTATATTAGCCCATACCTCATCTTCTATTTCAAGTTGATCTTTTGTTACACCTATCGTTTTGTATACTTTAGGCATAATATATTCTTTTGCAATAATTAACTTTTCTTCATCAGTGTAGGATGGAAAACGGATAATTTCTAATCTATCAAGCAATGCAGAAGAAATACTTCCTAGATTGTTTGCAGTTAAAATAAACATAACTTTTGACAGATTAACGGGATAATCCATGTAATGATCAAAAAATGTAGAATTTTGTTCTGGATCTAAAAGCTCTAATAATGTTGCCATTATTGATGAGCGTACACTTTTCTCATCTGATATTTTATCAATTTCATCAAGGAGTATGACGGGATTATTGGTTTGTAATCTTATTAATGCTTTTATTATATATCCTTCCTCAGCGTCAGGTGTAGCTTTAGATTGTCCTCTTATCTCTAAAGATGATCCCATACCTCCAAGAGATATTCGTATAAATTTTCTTCCTAAGGCATCAGCTATAGATTTCCCCATAGTTGTTTTACCTATACCCTGTAATCCAACAAAACATAAAATTGGTGCTTGTTGAGTATTGTTCATATTCATGGCAGCAATATATTCCAGAATTCTCTCTTTTACATCATCAATTCCATAATGTTCTTTATCCAGAACTTCTTTTGCATTTTTAATATCAAGATTGTCTGTTGTTTGTTTATTCCAAGGGTATTCTGTTATTACATTTATATATTTTGAAACAATTTCATATTCTGAGGAGTAATTTCCATGTTGGGCCATTCTTTCAAGCCTTTCAATCATACCATCGACTTTCTCCTTTAGGTCAACTGGCATTTCTGTTATATCTACTTTATTCTTTAATTTTGATAATTCTTCGTTCATAATACTATACCAAGTATATATCCAAGTAAGCCTGCTAACATGCCTATTATCATTATTTCTAACCCACTTTTTACCTTTGAAAGATTTGCAAAATTACCTTTCATTACACCAACAAAAAATAAAGTTAAGGCAGTTAATATTACAGATAGTATAACAGCATCAATACCTTTTAGAAAGAAATATGCAATTATTGGTACAATTGAACCTAGTATAAAAGATCCTCCCATGAAGAATGATTCCATATATGGATTTAGTGTAGAATCTATATCTTGACCTAGTACTATATTAGGAATAAGTTTAGCTTTTGATACAGGATATTTATAAAGTAGTTTAATAATTTCTCCTGCGTCGTTCTTATCTATTCCATCATTCTCTAATTTGTTTATGGCTTCATCTCTCATATCTTCATCTCCCTTAATTTTAGCTTCCAATATTTCCTTTTGAGATTTAGAGCCTAGATACACTCCTGTTGCCATGGAAATACCGCCTCCAAGACCTTCGGCTACTGCTGCTATTATTATATAATAGTTGTTGTGTGTTATACCTGCTACAGTTGTTGACAGAACTATAGTTGATACTAATCCATCCTGCATACCAAAAATTATCTGTTTTGCCTGATCTAGAAAATGATTTTTCATGTATTTTAAAATTATACCAGAAAAAAACATTAAGGGCATATCCTTATGAACCGTGTTAAAATAAACCATTTCCTATGGGTATATTTTTAAGACCCTTTAAGTATTCTATACGTTCTAATTAAGCTTTTAATATGATATACTTACCAATGTACTTTATTGTTGATAATTATTTTAATTAAATTTACATATGGCTACTCAATCAGATTTTTTACTTGCTGTTCATCAGATAGCTTCAGAGCGAGGAATTGATTCCTCTGAGGTTCTTATGGCTGTTGAGGAAGCTATAGTAGCAGCATATAAAAGAGATTATGAATATAGTGAAGATGATGAAATAAAAGCTCAGATAAATGAGGATGGAAAATTTTCTATAGTTGTTAACGGTAAAGATAACACCCCCCAAGACTTTGGTAGGATAGCCTCACAAACGGCTAAACAAGTTATATTACAAAAGGTCTCTGAGGCAGAAAAAGACTCTATGATGAATCAAATAGAAGATAGGATAGGGACTATTGAGATGGCAACTGTACAAAGATTTGATGGACAGAATGTTATAGTAGAAGTAGGTAAACTCTCTGCTGTACTACCTCCTCAAGAACAAATTTTTGGAGAAATATTGAAACCTGGGAATAGGGTGAAGGTATATTTGAAAGAAATTCAAGATTCTCCAACAGGGGGTAGGAAGCTCATTGTATCAAGGTCTTCTGATCTAATGGTAAGATCTTTATTTGAGAATGAGGTACCAGAGATAGCAAGTGGAACTGTTGAGATAAAAGCGATATCCAGAGAGGCTGGCTATAGGACTAAGGTGGCAGTTTTTTCCGATACAACCGGTATTGATCCTATAGGTGCATGTGTTGGGCAAAGGGGTATGAGGATTATAGCAATGACAAATGAACTTGGAAATGAAAAGATTGATGTTATACAATGGGATCCTGACATACAAAAATTCATAAAGAATTCTCTGTCTCCAGCTAAACCTATTACCATATCTATGGATGAAGTCAATAGATCTGCAAAGGTTATAGTTCCACAGGAACAATTATCTCTAGCTATAGGAAAAGAAGGACAAAATGTTAGGCTTGCAGCAAAACTTACAGGTTGGAGCATAGATATAGTTGCAGATGAACTTTTTAAAGATGATACTGATGATGAGGTTAAAGATGAAAAAGTGACAAAAAAGAAAGTGGTCAAAAAAACAGCAAAAGTTACAACAAAATCTAAAGTTGTAAAAAAAACTAAAACTGTATCTAAAAGTAAAACTAAAGATCTTAACCCTAAGAGTGTAGCCTCTAAATCTTCTTCTTTAAAAAAGGCTTCTAAGGATTCAAAGTCCAAGCCCAGCTCTAAAAAGCTAAAATCCAAAAAAACTTAATAATAAAAACATTCATTAGACTTTTGAGTTCAGACCCTTTGGGTTCAGATTCTTGGATTTAGATTTTCGAATCTGGATCCTTTAAAGGCTTTGTTTAGGTACTATTAAGTGATATACTTCATCTTGATGGTAAATATGAAAAAAGATATAAAGGGTATAGACCCAAAAAAATCTGAAAGTGAGCAAGTGGTTAATAGTAGACCTCCAGTTGTTACGATTATGGGTCATGTTGACCATGGAAAAACATCTTTACTAGATGCAATAAGAGGGAGCTTTGTAGTGGAGAATGAATCTGGAGGTATAACTCAACATATTTCTGCATTTGATATTTTATATAAAGATAGACATATAACCTTTATAGATACTCCGGGACATGAACTCTTTACTAGCATGAGGGAGAGAGGAGTTTTAATGACAGATATAGTATTGCTTATTATCGCATTGGATGATGGAGTAAAACCTCAAACAAAAGAGGTTATTAATATTATAAAATCCCAAAAACTAAAGACTATAGTAGTTTTTACAAAAGCTGATCTTCCCAATTCAAACATTGAAAAGATTAAAGCAGAACTAGGTAGAGAAGGAATTCTTCTTGAGGGTTATGGTGGAGATACTACATATATATCAGTCTCTTCAAAAACTAAACAAGGGATAGATGATTTACTAGATTTAATATTACTTGAGTATGACATTTCTTTTAATGTACGTGATGAAACTACTTTGAGGCCTTCCTTGACTATTTTAGAATCATTTAAGGACAGGAATATAGGGAATATGAGCCTTGCAATTATTGAGAATGGAGTGTTAAAGATATCTGATTACATTTATTCCTCAAATGGGGAATCCTTGGGTAGAGTAAGATCAATAAAAAATGATAAAGGTATTTTTATGAAAGAAGCAGGGGCTTCTATGCCAGTATATATTGTAGGGCAAAATAAAAACTTGTCTATTGGGGACAGAATATTTTTTCAAGATAAAAAAATGGATTTTAAAATAGATGAATTACACGGTAATGTATTACACGGTAATAAATTACATGGGAATGATAAAGATTCAAAGAATGAATCGTTGATTGTCGATAATGAAGGATTTGAAGATTTTTTTGGTGATAATAATCAAAAAAAACAATTGTCTATAATTTTGAAAGTTGATACTGAAGGTTCATTAGAAGCAATTACCTCTGCTTTAGAGAAGATAAAGCTTAATAATATAGATATAAAAATCATAAAAGCTGAAGTTGGTGATATTACGGAAGAAGATTGCACTATAGCTAAATCTACTCACTCAATAATTCTCTCTTTTAAAGTTGGGGTATCATCTAGAATTAAGAAAATCCTCCAAGATTCGAGATTACTTTTTATGGAATATTCTGTAATATATGAACTCATACAAGATGTTAGAGATGCAGCGGAGTCACTCATACCTCCTGAATATGTAGATGTAGAGATGGGGAAGATGGAGATTTCTAAGATATTTGTATTATCAGATAAATCTGTAGTGTTAGGAGGCCTTGTTTTTGAAGGTAGAATAATAAAAAATAACAAATGTAAAATTTTTAGAGGTGATGAAGAAATATATGAAGGTAAAATAAGATCAGTGAAACATCTTAAAGATGATGTCAGCGAAGTGATTTCAGGAAGAGAATGTGGTATAATTCTCAATCCTACATTTGATGGTGTACAAGAGAAGGATGTAGTCATCGATTATAAAGTAGAGAAAGTATAAAATTTTGGACCTAAGGTCTAGCCCTTTGGTTCTTGTGAAACTGCCCCATTAATATTAGGTAACTTCTGGATCAAAATCCTTTGATCAAGATTATCAGTTATTGGGGGTTATAATGGAGAAAGATATAGAAAAAATAAAAGATATAGTAGATGCATCAAATAGGATTCTTATTGTATCTCATACAAGACCAACCTACGATAGCATAGCATCTGTGCTTTTGGTGTGGCATTTTTTAAGTATTAATTTTAAAAAGAAAATAGACATATATATTCCAAAATTTCCAGAACGGTTGGGATTATTACTTAATTATTCAATGCTACTTGAAGAAGATATAAAGAATGAATATCCAAAACTTGAATATATAATATCTATAAAAAAGGATGATGTAAAAATAGACTCAGTCAGGTATGAATATGATAAAGATAATTTTAAATTCCATGTAAGATTACATAATGGAACTTTAGATACATCAAATGTAAAAATTGAAAAAGGTGAATTTGAGTATGACACTATATTTGCTATAGACACTGCTGATTTAAGTTATCTAGGGGAGTTATATAAGGTATATAAAAAAGATATAGATAACAAAGATAAAATTAAAATAGTTAATATAGATTCACATATTGATAACAAACAATACGGATTATTAAATTTAACAGCCAATAATGTTAATTCAACTGTACAAATAATTTATCATATGCTTATTGCAATTGATTCTATAGTGTCAAAGAAAGATTATCAATTAACATTAATGGGGATACTTTCAAACACAGATTTTTTGCGTGGTAAATCAATAACTGAGAAAACTTTTATGGATGTATCTAATATTATAAATCGTGGAGGAGATTTAAACTTAGCAACTATTGATTTATCTGCACCAAGGTCTATATCTGATCTGAAAGAAAAGTTTGAAATATTGAAAAATGCTAAAGAAGTAGAATTTAAGAAATCTATGTTTGTAATATCTAATATTGATGAAGAAGAGATAACTTCAACTTCGCTTCTTAATGATATATATATAAAAGGAGCTCTGTTTACATGTATATTTGCAGGTATAGATAATTATAAAATTTATCTTAAAGACTTTAGTGATGTTATAAAGGCTAATAATATTAAGAAACTATATCCTGATTATAAGTTAGACAGTGGTGTTTATATATTCAAAGATACCGGTCCTATTGATGATATTGTAAAAAAGATTATAGGAATAATTTAAAAATTATTCTTTATCTTCTTCAGATGCTTGTTTCATTGAAAATTTTAATCTTCCTTGATCATCCTTTCCTATAATTTTGACCAATACGGTGTCTCCTTCAGATACTATCTCTGTTGGGTCTTTCGTAAACTTATCTGACATTTCTGATACATGTACTAGTCCAGATATTGATGGTGTAACATTTATAAAGGCACCATAAGTTGTAATTTTGGCTACCTTGCCCTCATAAGTGTGTCCAACTTCGACCTCTTTTGTTATATCTTCTATCATCTTAAGAGCTAGAGTAAATTGTTTCTCCTCAACTGCAGATATTGATATAGATCCATCATCAGATATCTCTATATCTGCACCAGATTTTTCTATAATATTTTTAATAGTTTTTCCTCCACCTCCGATCACTTCACCTATTTTAGTAGAATCTATTTTTATAACTTTGATTTGTGGAGCATATATTGATAATGATTCTCTAGGAGTAGGTAATACCTCAAGCATCTTAGATAGTATAAATAAACGAGCTTTTTTCGCTTGATCTAATGCTTCTTTTAGAATTTCTATTGATATTCCTTTTAATTTATTATCCATTTGTAATGCTGTTATACCATCTTTAGATCCAGCAACTTTAAAATCCATATCTCCAAAATGATCCTCTGGCCCTTGGATATCTGTTAAAATAACATATTTTGATGATTCTTCATCCATTACAAGTCCCATAGCACATCCTGAAATTGGATTTTTAATTTTCACACCTGCAGCCATTAAGGCTAGGGTGGAACCACATACAGATGCCATAGATGATGATCCATTAGATGATAATGTTTCCGATACAACTCTTATTGCATATGGGAATTCACTCATTGGAGGTATTTGGCGTTCTAACGCTCTTTCAGCTAAAGCTCCATGTCCTATATCTCTACGTGATGGGTAGTATAGATTCCTACTTATCTCACCGACTGACCAGCCTGGAAAATTATAGTGATGCATGTATCTTTTTACTTCCTCTCCTTCTATATTTTCTATAGTCTGGCTTTGTTTTGAGGAGGCTAGAGTAGCGACTGACAGAATTTGTGTTTCACCTCTTTGAAATATTGCAGAACCATGAGTTCTTGGTAAAATATCAACTTTGATATATAAAGGTCTCACTTCATCAAGGGCTCTTTTATCTGGTCTTACACTATTTTTTAGTATCCCTCCTCTGAATGATCTTCTAAACAACTCATGGACAGCTTCCTCAACATCCTTAGGATCATGGTCTATGTCAAAAGTTTCTCCTATTTTATTCTCGAGTTCTTTATCTTCTGTGTCCCAAATTGATTTTTCAATATCATCATGGAATTTGGAATCAATTTCTTTAAGTAGTGCTTCGTCTACTCCATGTTTAGTATATTCTATGTTATTTCTATTATTAAGTTCACTAAGAAAATCATTCTGTATGTCAATGAGAGGTTTTGTTTGTTCTTTTGCAAACTCTATTGCTTCAATCATTTTGTCTTCAGGTATATTATTTGAACCCGCTTCAATCATAGAGATTGAGTCCGAAGTTACAGATATAAAAAGATTTAAATCTGAAGAATCTAGTATTGTAGGTACAGGATTTAGAACAAATTGGTTGTCTAAAAGTCCCACTCTAATTCCAGCTACTGGGCCTTCAAAGGGTATACCTGCAACCATCAAAGCTAGAGACGCAGCAGAGATTCCTATTATCACAGGGTCGTTAATCTTATCATATGATAATACAGTTACTACAAGCTGTATTTCATCTCTGAAATCTTCTTTGAATATAGGTCTTATGGATCTGTCAATCATTCTTGCTTTCAAAATTTCATTGCTTGAAGGTCTCCCTTCCCTTTTAATGAATCTTGAAGATGAGATCATTCCGCTAGCATATAACCTTTCCATGTATTCTATGGTGAGAGGAAAAAATCCAGGATTTTCTTTCATTTCTCTTGTTACTACTGTTGCTAAAACAACAGTTTCTCCCATAGTAGCTAAAATTGATGAATGTGCTTTTGGTGCAAATATTCCTGATTCAAATGAAATTTTTGTGTCTTGGAGGGTCGTTTCTTTTTTTATAATACTCATCTCTTAATGCCTAACCTATCTATCAATACTTTATACCTTTCGGGATCCTTATTCTCTAGAAATTGCAATATTCTTCTTCTTTTACCTACTATTTGTAGCAATCCCCTTCTTGAGTGATTATCTTTCTTATTCTCTTTCAGGTGCTCGGATAATTGCAAAATTCTTTTGGTAAAAAGTGCTGTTTGTACTTCTGGAGAACCATTATCACCTTCGTGTGTGGAAAAATGCTTTATAATTTTATCTCTTGTCTCATTGATTAAATTAATCTCTGATTCTTTTTTTCTTGCCATATTAAAACCAATAAAATACTCACAACCTTACAAATATATATCATGAGTATTCGAAAAATCTTTTGTATACTTAAAAGTTTAATTAGTAAAAGAAGCTTGACCTTATGTTATCAAAGAATTTTCTAAAAGTCAACATTTTTTGCTTATATTATATACATATTTGAGATCTCAATATCAACCTGATATCATTCATATATGCTTAATAACTATGATCTACAACAAATCAAAAAATTACTACATGAGGAAGTAGATCCTCTTAAGATTGATATGAAGGAAGTGAAAAGTGATATCAATATTCTGAAGAGTGATAGTAGCAAAACTAGAAAGGATATAAATACAATAGTATCCTTTTTTGATCGTGAGTATGTAGATTTAAGAGATAGAGTCGGTCGTATAAAAGAAATTCTCAAATTGGCTCCACGGTCATAGCCAATTTTAATAAACCAGATGTTATATGATTAATATTGTAATTTTCTCATTGCTTAAATATTCGTTATAATCCTTGGTATTCATTTTTTGAATTTCAAGGTAGCAATTATAGTATTATATTAGAGCAAAAGTTATAATTAAGTATATTTTTAGTTAAGTTATGTCTATATTTAAAAAGAGTAAAAGATTAGACTCTGTTTCTTTAAGTAGGGAAAATAGGCAAGGATTACTTGGCGCTATAATATTCTCAATAGGGTCAATTATAGGTGGAGGTATATTTGCTCTTACAGGTATCTCAGTTAATATTGCTGGTCCAGGTGCCATTATTTCATACATTATTGCTTTCTTTATTATCCTAATATCTGCAATATCATATGCCCAGCTATCCGCCTTATACATTTCAGACGGAGGAGGATATTTATTTATAAAAAAGCTTTTAGGCAATTTTCTTGGATTTATATCAGGATGGGCCATATACATAAGTGGTGCTATATTTATAGCTTTTGTACTTTCTGTTTTTGGAGATTATATGTCTACTTTTTTTATACACAATATTCATCCTATATATTTCTCTTTTATAGCGTTAATATTACTTATGATTTTAGCATACCTAGATTTATCTGATACCAAGTGGTTTGAAGGTGTACTGGTAATGGTGACAATATTTATACTATTTTTATTTGGATTATTTGGTATAGCACATATTAATCTATCTCACTTTTCTAATTTCTTTCCATATGGAGGAGGTGGTGTATTTAGAGTAATAGGTATTTTATTTATTTCTTTTATGGGATTTCAAGTCATTTCTAACATGGAAGTAGAAACTAAAAACCCTAAAAAAAATATACCAATGGCAATTATTTTATCATTAATATTTGTTCTTGTAATTTATCTTTTGGTTGTTATTGCAACAATATCTATTTTAGGATCAAATTTTAATGTAGCATCTGTAGGTTTGGCAGCCGAGAAATCTATGGGAACTCTCGGATTTCTAATTCCACTAGCTGCATTATTTGCTACCCTATCATCAGCTAATTCAAACATAATCTCAACAACTAGAACAATATCAAGTATGGCTTTGGAGAATCAGATATCTTCAAAATTTGTTAGGTTAAATAAATATGATGCACCAAAAAATTCTTTGATTTTCATATTTCTAGTTACTTCATTATTTTTACTGGTAAATAATATAAATTTTCTTGTTGAGGTAGCTGCAACAATTGTAATGTTTATATTTATACTGATTAATTTTGCTGCAGTGATGATACATATTAGATTTCGTGATATAATAGGAGAGAAAACTTTTAAAAGATTGGGAGGAGAGATACTACCACTTTTTGGTGTTATAGCCACTGTCCTAATGTTGCTTTCTGTGTCTGTATTATCTTTCATAGTAGCATTACTTCTTGTTTTTATGGGAGCTTTTTATTATGAGAAGAAAAACATATCAAGACCCTCATTTATAATAAAGAATATAAAAGATAAGGTTTATAGAAGATAATACATACTTTATCAATATGAAACAAATAAGAAATAATTTTTGTATACATATATAGGTGAATGGTTACAATCAGTGATGAAGAGCTTGTCACCAATTTTAGGAAGACTGGAGATATAAAGTTTTTTGAGGAGTTGGTTAATAGATATAAGGATAATATATACAATTTCACCTTAAGGTATCTCTCTCAAAGAGAAGATACCGAGGATTTAGTTCAAAATATATTTGTTAAGGTATATTTTAAACTAGACAAGTATGACGAAACCAAGGCTTCTTTTAAAACATGGATTTATAGAGTATCCAAAAATACTATATATAATAAATTTAGAGAAAGAAAACTCTCTAGCTTAGATGATGACCCAACAGATCCTCACAAAGAGGAGGACACATATGAGAGAGAACATTTAGTACAAACAGCGTTGAATAAAATAGGGAAAAAATATAAAATAGTTTTATTAATGTACTATATGGAAGGATTCTCATACAATGAGATTTCTGAAATTCTGAATGTTCCTCTTGGTACAGTAAAGACTAGAATCAGAAGAGCGAAGGAGGCAATTAAAAATGAACTTAATGGATATATTTAACAATTTACAGACTTATAAAGTAAGTGAAGGTTTTAACAATGATCTTATAGATAAGATCAATAGGAAAAGGAAACTATATATGTTGTACTATCCATTCATATTTGGATTTCTCTTGATATTTTCAATTATGGTAGCTATAATATCTATCTTTCAAGTATATTATCAGACTAGTGTCTCAATATTAGTATTGGCTTTTTCTGTTGTAATTTTTATGGTAGTATTATTTAAAATTAAAGAGATATGGAGAAAAGTAAACTTGTTATAATTTCCCTTTCGGCCGGAATCGTTTTTGCTGTATTGCTATTTATATCTTTTTCTTTGGGAGCGGTATTTGGTTCTCACCTAAGATTTTATGGTTATCACCAAAGTCATGGTCCTCATCAAGAGAATATTGCTGTTCTAGGAAAAATTGAATCTTTTAAAAATAATATACTTAAAGTATCAACGTTGAATGGAGATACCCTATCTTTAAGGCTATCTAAACGTACAGTTGTTAAAAATTTAAAAGGTAAAGTTGAAAATAAAAGTGTACTTTCTAAAAAAGGTACTCATGTATATATAAAAAAGCAAGGAGGCTTGCTTATTATAATAATTTTATAATAGAGGATCTATATCCAAGGAGAAAATAAAAATATGAACGATAAATTAAAAGTGATTACACTAGGAGGTGTAGAGGAAGTAGGTATTAATTCTACTATCATAGAATTAGGCAATGATATTATTGTTATTGATTTTGGGCTAGGATTTTCAGAAGATAATTTATATGGAATTGATTTTTTAATACCAAATTTTGAGTATTTACAGAATAATAAAGATAAAATAAGAGGATTTGTTATCACTCATGGACATCTAGATCATATAGGAGGTTTAGCATACGTCCTTGATAAACTTGGTAATCCTCCTATTTATGGAACAAAGATGACTGTTGAAATAATTAAAGAAAAGCTTGCAGATAGATCAGTTGGTTTAAAAAACAAGGCTAGGATAATAGAATTTTCCCCAGAAGATAAATTTAATTTAGGTGCTTTTAGTATGAGTTTTTTTCGAGTTAATCATAATATACCAGATTCAGTTGGAATTATAGTTGGTACAAAATTTGGGAATCTTGTACATACAGGAGATTTCAAATTTGATAATACTCCATTTGAAGAACCTGTTACTCAGTATCATAAAATAACCAAAGTTGGGGAAGAAGGAGTGTTACTCTTAATGTCTGACAGTACAAATGCTAACAAATCAGGAATGTCTGTTTCTGAAAGTGCCATAACTCCAATTTTAGAGAATATTATTATACATTCAGAAGGTAGGATTATTGCTGCAACATTTTCATCTTTATTAACAAGGGTAAACCAATTAGTATCTCTCTCACATAAATACGGGAGGAAGGTAGCTATCTCAGGATTATCTATGGAGAAAACTATTAAAATTGCTAAGAACCTTGGTTATTTGGATGTACCAAAGGACACTTTTATAAAAATTTCAGATACATCTAAGTATCCAGATAAGGAGATACTAATAATAACTACTGGAGCTCAAGGTGAGGAGAATGCTGGGTTAATGAGGATGATATTAGGAGATCATGCACAAATCTCAATAAAGAAAGAAGATACAGTAATATTATCTTCATCAGTAATTCCTACTAATGCTGCACTAGTGCAAAAACTTCTTGATTATATAGTTGGTTCCGGAGCCAACGTCATTCACCAAAGTATCATGGATGTACATGCTGGTGGACACGCTCATCAGGAAGACCATAAACTTCTATTGAATTTAATAAAACCAAGATATTTCATGCCTATAGAAGGGTATCAATCTTTTCTTGATTCTCATAAAAAAACTGCAAAATCTGTAGGTATTAAGGAAGATAAGATTTTAATGCCTAAAGATGGAAGTGTATTTGAATATCAAGAAGGTAAAGGATTTAGCATAGGTGAAAGGATTACTCATGTTCCTGTAAGAATTTCTGATAATCTACTGGGAGATATAGGAAACAAGGTTATGAAGGAAAGGGAACAATTATCTGAAAATGGTATATTATTAGTCAATATAAATGTAGATTCTCAAAAGAAAATGATTGGTACACCAAATATAATATCAAGAGGTTTTATATTCTCAAAGGAAAATTATAAATTAATTAGATATGTAGAAGAAAATGTAGATTTTATGTTTAAAGATAAAATCTATGAGAAAATACCAGATCTTCAGGATATGAGAAACGCAATTGCAAAATCTATATCAACTATGTTAGTTGAAAAATATGGAAAAAATCCACTAGTACTTGTTTTGTTAAGCCAATGATATCGAATTTTGTTAAAATAATAGGTAAAGATGTTATAAACGATAGGTACATAATTTTGACTTTGTCCAAACCAGAAAATTTTACATTTAAATCTGGACAATATTTAATTCTAAAACTCAAGGATAAATTGCAAAGGACATACTCAATATTGTCCAAAGAAGAAGATCAATATCTCTCTTTTGGGATAAAAATAGATGATGGTCTTGGTGCACAAACGATTTTGCATAATATGAAATTAGAAGATAATATAGAGATATTAGGACCTTTCGGTAAATTTATATATAATAAAAAAGATCTTTGTAGCAAAGATATTTTTATAGCTACGGGAATAGGAATTACACCTATAAGGAGTATTATAGAAAGCCTGCCTTTGAAAGATGATGTCTATCTTTTTTGGGGTGTGAAGGATAAACTAGATTTGATATTTAATTTTCCTTCACTTGGTGATAAATTTAAGTATACATTTTCAAAAGATAAGATGTATATACAAAGTATTATAGGAGATTTTATAAAGGCTAATGCAGATAATTTAATGTCTTTCTACATATCTGGAAATCCAAACAATGTAGAAAGTATAAAAAAATTCATACTTTCAAATTATAATAAGATCGATATAGAGAAAATATATACAGAAAAGTTTTAATAATTACCTAAATGAGGACAAAAAATCCTACAATATTTCAAATACAACTAGGACAGAAATTAAAAAAAGCTAGAGAAGAGTTAGGTATCGGTAAATCTGAACTTGGGAGGAGACTTGGTGTTTATAAAAAGGAAGTTGCTTTGTATGAGGAAGGTACAAGGAGGATATCTGTCTATAGAATGCAAGAACTTGCAAGAGCACTTGAAAAAAGTATTCTTTATTTCTATACAGATAATAAAGATCTAATGACAGATATAATTGAGAAATGGAAGTATGATAAAGGGGTTTCTTATACGAATATCCCATTAGTAGAAAAAATATATCCTGATAATCTTCTAGACACTATGTATACATCAAAAACTACAATCTCTGTCCCATTTAATGCGATAGAACTATATGATTCTATTGTAGCTATAAAGGTGAAAAATCTTGAAACTAATGATTCTAATCTTCCTAAAAAGGCTGTAATAGTTATAGCATCAAAAAAACCAAAAGATGGAGATTTGGTTCTAGCATATGATAATGAAAGTAATTTTATTCTAAGGAATTATAGGATTGTAAATGCTAAAGAAATGTTGACTTCTTCAGTATCCAATTTATACGATAGAAGTATAGAGTTAAAACTTGAGAAATTTAAAATATATGGGAAAATAATATATTTCCAAGAATATTATACTTAATACTGTATTCATTAGTTAATGCTAAGATGTTAGGGTATAAATATTCTTATGATCATTTTACCTAATAAATATACTCCTAAACTCTTATCTGTGGGTAGTCTGTCACCTGATTTTAATTTGATGTCCAATGATGGTAATTTTAGAGGATTATATCACTACAGAGGAAGTTTTGTTGTTATTTATTTTTATCCACATGATGATATGAATAGATCAATTAAGGAGATAAAATTATTCAGGGATAAATATAGATTTTTCAAAGAACTAAATACTCTGCTATTTGTTATAAGTGAAGATACAGTGGATATGGTTGTCGAATTTTCTTTAAAGTATGCAATACCTTTCTCTATCTTGTCTGATAATGATAAAGTAGTAGCCTCTAAATATAAATTATTAAATAAAGATAATAAGGTTATAAGAGCAACATTTTTAATAAATAAGGATAGTAATATTCTGAAAATATGGGTAGATAAGAGGCTCAAAGATTATTATGAGGAAATATTTCTTGAGGTAGAGAAAAATGAATAAATTTGTTTTAAGACTTATTTAGCTATATAATCAAGGTATGGAGACACTGAGGACCAGTACTCTGCCTCTTTTACAGGATCAATTTTCCTTAGAAACAAGGAATGCTTTATCTAGGGGATCTCGTTTGTTATGTGAGTTTGAAGTAGATAGATTTAAAGATATTCTCAAAGATTGTGGTGATACTTATGAATATAAAAGAGAACTTGGTGAAGGCAAGGTCGATATAGGAAGCCTCGTTAGAGTTCATAGCCTAACTAATACTTCAGATATAACAAATTACCTTATTCTTTCAGAGATAGCCTGGAAATATGTTCTTGACAATAGGAAAGGGTTATTTAACAATCCTTTAATTGGTGAAATATTAGTAATTCGTTATAGTCGTCCACCAGGTAGTAATATGTTAGGTCTTGGGATTGGTGAAGAATTTTCAATAGTTGATAGTCAATACACCATTGATGAAATATCCTACTATGATCCTGCATGGTCTGATGATCTTAGTGTTGATATTATTTAATTTACAAAGGCAGGAGATTCCATTGGGGTAGATAAAGCAACACCTGAAGGATCATTCAGCATATTGGTGCCGATGCCGGCTACTCCAGTAATACCATATTGCCATAATATTTGTTGTGTTTTTGGATTTAGTACAAATACCCTATCATTATGATCATCAACTACTAAGTAATTACCATTAGGCAGTAATTGTGTGGAAGATGGATGGTTTAGAGCATTTGCACCTTGGGGTTGATATGTCCACACTACTTGTCCTTGTCTTGTAATTTCTTGTATTTTCCCTGGGTTAACCCAGTCTGTAGATATGATATTTCCATTAGGGAGAGGTACTGCATCAGAAGGATAAGATTGGGGTATATTTAATTGCCAAAGTATCTGTTTTGTATTTATGCTAACATCTATAGCCATGTGGTTGCCAATATTTGTAATAAGGACGCTCCCTCCTGGAATAGGCATGGCATCATTTGGAGCATTTAGATATCCTGGAGCATTAGATCTTATTCCTGTATGCCCATATTGCCAAACTATTTGACCGAGCTTATTTACTGCTATGACTCTCATGTTCACATCATCAGTTATTAATGTATTTCCTCCAGGTAACCTAAATGAATCATCTACATATTGACCAAGATATCCAGTAGCTGACCCAGACACACCAAGATGACCGTAACTCCATATAATTTGTTTTGTTTGGGTATTTATCTCTACTACTTTACTATAATCTTCCTCATTTACAATTAATCTATTAGGTTTATATACCTGTACATCATCAGGATCCTTTATATTATCCATTTGCCATATTATCTGTTTTTGAGGATTAACTTCTATAATTCTATTATTTTTTGAATCACATATATAAATGTTCTGGCCTAATGGTCCAGTTGATACATTCTTAATTAGAAGAGCCTTTTTTGCAGGCCTCTTATGTAAGATTATTTTTTTAGTAATAACATTAGTATTATTCTGTATGTGCTTTACATAAATTAATGTGCCCGCGAAGAGAATTATCATTAGTATAGGGAATATGAATTTTGTTTTATCGTAGTGAATTTTACTCATATTTTTTCTATATAAGTATATATTATAGTGTTCCAAATTAATATATTCATTATTATATAAGATTATATATTTTATTCATTAGGTTGAATATAGTTTTATCATTAACTGTTAAATAGGTAATATTAATAACATTATTGTTTGTATGATAGTTTGTATTTTAGAGTATTATTAGAGATTAAATATTCTCCCATGGATTTTGCTTCTGACAGATATTTGTAGTGTGGATTTGATACTCCTCCAGTAATAATATTAGGAGTATTTTTAGAGATTAAATTTAAGTATGTATTCAGATAATTCTTATATATAATCCTTTGGTGTGAATATTCTATATCCTAAAACAATATTTATAAACATAATAAAGGTTATCTTAAAAATTATCTTAATATATATAACTCTAATTCGGAGAGGGTGAGATTCGAACTCACGAAGAGCTTTCACCCTTGACAGTTTTCAAGACTGTTGCCTTAAACCACTCGGCCACCTCTCCATATGATAGAATTTATATTCATAGTTTCTGATTCGGAGAGAGAGAGATTCGAACTCTCGCGAACCTTTCGATTCCTAAGGGTTTAGCAAACCCTCCCCTTCAGCCACTTGGGTACCTCTCCTTTAAATTAAATACAAACCTTATTTTTGAAGTATATCAAAAAATACTTTTATATAAAAGGTTTTAACTGTATAATCTAAGGTATGAAATTGAGAACTAAAAAATCAATAATTTTTTTTATAGTACTTATTGTGTACCTTGCGATAATTACATATATTTTTCTTCTACATTCTCCTGCAATAGAAAAAAGTATAACATCCTCTTCAAATTATCCATTTAAAGACTCTACCCTTATATCTTTTGAAAAATATCTAAATCCATCATCTTCAAATACAACTAAAACCAATATAGTTAAAAATGGTAGCTATGAAGTGTTAAACTTTAATATAAATGATTCATTCTTATCATTTGAAAATACTTCATTTCCATACTATATGAGTAGAGGTTTCAAGTATTATATATTTCAAAATAAAATAAATTTTACAAAAGGTCCTTATGTAATAACATATAAAGAATTTTCAAATAATATTTCTGTAGCTTTATTCATACCTCAAAAATTAACTAAAGAGTATAGAGATTTTAGGTCTTTATTTTCACCCATATCTTTTAGAAGTGGAGGGTCATATCCTTTTACACAATCTGATATGCAAGATGTGCTATCATCTTTAAATGTATCCAATGTTAGCGTGATTACAGAGACTGGTTTTACATATTATTCTTCAAATTTGGCGAATGTTTCTAAATTTCAATACAACAAACCTATAGAAATGATCACAGGTGAGGCTATTTTATGGACGCAAAATCAAACACAAATAACAAATCTACTCCATTTTTACATGAATGAATTTACAAATTGGGGGTATTTTCCTTTTACTGTGTATGGAGCAATAATAGATAATAACACTATATATTATCTAAAGTATGGATTGGGAGCTGCAACAGTAGAAATACAGGTAAAACCAAAAAATAACTATTCTTTAGTTTTATATACCGCAGAAGTTACTGCATCTGCTTCTGATAATTTTCTTCTACAGTTCCAACATTCAGGGTGGAGTAACGTTTTTAATTAGTTATGATATATCTAGGCATTAGTATCTAGATTATCCTTGATACTTGAATACCAATTATTTAGGTCATTTAAGCACTCTTTATTTTTTGTTGATATAGCTATCTCAGCTGTTTTAAAATATACACCAAATGGTGAAAAATTATGTGATCCAAAAAGTGCAGTCCCATCCTCATTATCATCTACAAGTAGTAATTTAGCATGTACATATTTATCTTTATTATACATGACATTTAAGTTCTTCTTTGACAACGTGAAAAGTAGATGATCTATTCTGTTTGCAAATTTTTGGTTAGCTAATCTTTTATCATATGTAATTATGCTTACATCTACAGATCTTTTTGCAGCATCATTTAAAGCTTTTAAAATATTAAAATTTGGAAGGAATTGTGATATATATTTTATACTTGATTTTGAAGATTTAATACTTTCTAATGCTTTTTTATATATTATGGAATTCCCGAATGTACCTACATCTACAAGGAGAGAAGAATCAGATGATAGAGGTATCTCGCTATTGTTATACAAAGTGTGATTATTAGTAAATATTTTAAGTATGGTTTCTTTTAACATATTATTGTTACTCTCAGCCATAAAATCTACATTTTTAAAAGATCTTTGAGATATATTCATCCCTCCTATAAATACACATTCATCAATAAGAATAAATTTCATATGATTTCTTCCTACATAAGGGATATATTCACTAATTTTATGCTTAGGTTTGTTAATGTATATAATTTGTATATTTGCATCTAAAAGTTTTTGGATATAAGTATTATTTTCCCTCTTTATTTTTTCTATTACGTTTTTTTTAGTCTTTAGTAATAGAGGGTATTTATTTATATGTGAAGAGGTATACATTTTAGAATACCAATCTATGTTAATTCTAACATCTACACCTTTTATTTTAGCATTTATAAGCTCATCAATAATAGATGATATATCTTCAGTAAACTCTATGGCCATAGCTTGGATATATATTCTAGATTGGGCTTTTTTTATTTTAGCAATTAATGCTTGTTTGTATATATCAGATTTTACTATTTTAAACATATTTGGTTGTAACATCCATTCTACAAATACTTTTTTAAAATAGCAATAGGGTGCTTTGATATATACCTATATTATACATGTACATCAATAGGTGGTGTTGTAATTTTAAAATTTACGTATAATCAATTTTCTTATTTCTTCTACAATAATCAGAAGAATTATGACAAATACATAGTAGAAGATTATATCTGTTTTTAATGGAGAAGTATGTAATATTGCGTTGAAAAATGGCAAGAATATAAATAGAGATTGAAATATTATTATAGTCAAAATCCCGATAAATATCTTTGAATAACTTAATACTTTAAATGAGAATATAGAATATTTATATGATCTTGATGAAAGGAAGTTACCAACCTGGGCAAACACTAGGGTTGAGTATGCAGCTGTCGTTGCCATGAAGTAATTATTATAGGTGTGGTATACAATATAAAAGATTATGACTGCTAATATAGCAATGATAGTTCCATTCATTAATACTGGTACCAATGTTTCTTTATCAAACAAATGATTTTTCTTACTTCTTGGAGGCCTATCCATTATGTCTGGATCAGGGAGGTCAGATGACAGGATTAATGATGGAATAATGTTTACTATCAAGTCTATTGTTAATATTTGTAGAACATACATAACTGGAGGAAATAGAAATAATGACCCAATGAAAATCGTCATCATTTCTGCTATATCTATTGTTACAACAAATCTGATGAACTTTTTTATATTGTCATATATCTGTCGACCTTCAGATATTGCGTATACAATAGATTGAAAACTGTCATTGAGGAGTATCAGGTCAGCACTTTCTTTTGCTGCATCTGTACCAGTTATGCCCATTGCAACTCCTATATCTGCAGCCTTTAATGCTGGGGCATCGTTAACACCATCTCCAGTGACTGCAACAATATTCCCTTGTCTCTGTAGAATTTCCACGATATTTAATTTTCCTAGTGGTGTTGTCCTTGCAAATATAACATTCCCAGCTTTTAGTATATTTTCTAAATCTTTATGTGGCATATTTTTCATTTGAGTCCCAGTTATAACAGTTGTATCCAAATCTGCAATATTAATCATCTTCCCTATTGCAAGAGCTGTTTCAGGAGAATCACCTGTACACATTATTACTTTAATGCCTGCATTCTTTGCATCCAGTATAGCCTTATATACTTCTTCTCGTGGAGGGTCTTGTATGCCTGTAATACCTATAAAAGTAAGGTTATTCTCTATATCCTTTGGGCTTAAATTGTCTATATCCCCAATAATTTCTTTATAGGCAAATGCTATGACACGTAAAGTATCATTTGAAAAATCTTCTCCTTTTCTAATAAGTTCTCTTTCTAATTTCAAGGTAAGATTTACTTTTTTATCTAATAACATTGTATCTTTAGATATTGCCAACACATCTTCCATGGCTCCTTTTGTGAATACATAACTTTTATCATCATATTTAACAATAACTGACATCATTTTCCTTCTAGCATCAAATGGGACTTCTTTAATCCTTACATATTTTTTCTTTAAATCTTCAAAATTTTTATCTATCTTGGCTGAGAAAGATAGTAATGCTCCTTCAAGAGGATCCCCAACGACTGTATATTTATTTTTTGATTGATCATAGTTAATTTCTGAATTGTTACATAAGGTGGAGGATTTCAGTAGAAGATCTAATATGATTTTAGCTTTTTTATTGGTTAAATCCATTTTGATTTCTCCGTCATATGCATATCCAACTCCCGTAACATCTACATAATCTTGCTTTTTGGCAGTATCATCTTTATTAAGAGAATCAATTCCAAAAAAGAATATTTTTTTTACAGTCATTTCATTCTTTGTTAAGGTTCCCGTTTTATCTGTTACTATAATATTACATGATCCTAAAGTTTCAGTAGAAGTAAGTTTTTTTACTACTACATTTTTTTTTGCAAGTTTTTTAACTGCAAAAGCTAGTGCCGCAGTAACAGTAGATGGTAAACCTTCAGGAACAACCCCAACAGCAAGTCCCAGTGCTAGTATCAAAGTTGTATTAAAAGAATCCTTAGCATAGAAGAAATTTATTGAGAATGCTATTATTGCAACAACAAGTGCTATGATTATAAGATATTCTCCAGCTAAAAACAGTTCTTTCTGGAGAGGTGATTTCTCTTTTTTTGTGATTTGAGCTGATTGAGCGATTTTACCAAACTCTGTATTCATCCCTGTTCCTACAACTACTGCTTTCCCTGATCCTGATGATACAGTAGTACCCATAAAAACAAGGTTTGTTACGTCAAATATGGATAGTATTTTTTTCTCATGTTCGTCAACAGTTTTTGCTCTTGGAGCATTTTCTCCAGTTATTGAAGCCTCTTGACATTCAAGGTAATTAGACTCTATCAATCTACAATCAGCTGGTATATCTGTTCCTGCCTGTAATATGATGATGTCTCCTGGAACAAGATCTATGGAATCTATAGTTTGTAACTTAGAATCTCTTATAACCTCTATTTTTTTCGGTATCATATTAGCCAGGGCTTCCATTGTTTTCTCTGCTCTATATTCTTGTATAAAACCAGCTGTTGCGTTGAAAAGTATAAGTAAGAATAGTATGTCTCCTATTATAGGTTGGCCAGTTAGGTAACCAGATATCATTGCTATAAAAAGCAGTAACGCTAGGAAATCTTTAAATTGGGAGAAAAATATTTTAAATGCGTTAAAGTTGGACTTTTCTTGTAGTTTATTTTGTCCATGTACTTCAATCAATTTTTCAACTTCAGTACTTGACAATCCTTTATCTTTATCAGTTCTTAAAATTTTAATAACCTCATCTGGGGTTAGTGAGTATATAAATGCTTCCTCATCTAATGTTTTTTGAAAAATAGATGGATATAACGATGTCTCGTAAAAATGCTTATTCTGAGAATTATTGAAATCTTCAACTTTGGATTTATACCCATTCATATTTTTATATTAGAACTAAATTACAAATAGTGCAAAATATACCAGTAAAATGTTGCTAGATTGAATTAGATACTAATAAATAGTAATATTAATTTAATGGAGGATAAAAAGGCAGAAAAAATTCAAGTTCTAGAGAAGCAATTACAATCTTTGAAGGATGACATAAATGAGGAGAAAGATAAAAAAGATTTTGATAAAAAGCCAAGAGAAGTATTGTATACATGGAAATCACCAGCTAGAGTATATGTTAATTGGGATAAACAAAAATTATATACTGTTTTTTTGTGGTTACTTGTTATTATAGTATTGCTTTTATTTATAAAAGAATATCTTACTATTGTAGTAGTTGTAGCTTTAGGGTTTGTTATGTACGTGATGGTTAGAGTTCCTCCAAATATTATTGAGCATACTATTACCAATAAAGAAATTATGTGGTTTGATAAAGATTATCCTTATAAAGATTTAGTAAATTTTTGGTTCTCAAAAAGAGGAGATCAATCTATATTAAATATTGATACTAATTATAAGATTCCTGCAAGGTTAGTTCTTATTGTGGATGAGGAATCACAGGATAAAATAAAAACTATATTATCAGAATATCTACCATATAAGGAATTTAAAAATAGACAATCTAGGTTTTCAAAAATGATTGATGGTACATATATACCTATTCAATAGTACAAAATATAGATTTCAAGATTTATGTTCAGGAGTCTGAATTCAAAATGCTTCTGTAGCTTAATCGGATAAAGCCCTAGATTGCGGATCTAGAGATTGCAGGTTCGAATCCTACCAGAAGCGATAATTAGTATATGGAGAGGTGCTGGAGTGGTTTATCAGGCTGTTCTCGAAAAACAGCATTCTACAAAAATAGAATCGTGAGTTCGAATCTTACCCTCTCCGAATAAAGATCCAGTAAATATTTTCTATATTTAATAGGTATAGATAGTTTAAGCTATATAAATTATATCTTTACAAAGGTTGATATCAGAAAAATTGTCATAACTCTTTATAAAAATCTGTATAATGAGTTTTAGCGCAGAGAGTTTTTACTTCATCTCTGGATACAGTACTTGAAAAATAAAGAGATAATATTTAAGCAATGAAATGATGATTTAAGATAAGGCCGTATGGCTTTGAAATTTAACCTTTTAATTAGTATAAATTGGAATATCATGATGTTTGAAAATGTTAGGAATAGATTATTAACAGGCGACACTTAAAGTATTGATAGGTCCTCCTGACATCACTTTGTAGAGATAATATCTTTTTAAAAGTCTAGTGTTTAGAGTAACTTCTTTCCTATTTTGTTGTAAAATAGTAGATAGATTGATGTTGCTATAAAGACAATGAATATACTTGCCGCAACGTCTAGAGGGTGGTGTGCTGCGACAAATATTCTTGCAATACATACTAAAATAGTTAGTATAAGTAATATTAGTCCAGCCTTTCTGCTATATAGATACATTGTGGCAGTCACTGCAGATGTTAAAAGTGCATGGTCTGAAGGGAATCCATTTCCAGAGGATACTGGGACTAAAGGTTTTAATCCGTATTCCATATAAGGTCTGATGTCAAAATAAAAATGCATAACTATCCTTGATATTATAAAAGCTAATATTCCTATAAAAAGGAATGAAAAACCAATAGTATACATTTTCTTTTTTTCATTTAATAATGTCCAGAAAAATGCAATTATGCAGATAACTGCAAAAAGTAAAAATGCAGAAAATTCCATGATAGGATTTAGAAAGAGATAATGTTTGGTTGATATATTAAATATAAAAAAGAATAAACTTTTGTTTATACTAGTATTTAGGGATATAAAGAAAACTATTATACCTAAGATAAAAAAATACAATATTGGATTATTTAGTTTGAAGATAGTTTCAGGTTCATTTTTGAAAATTTCTTTTGGTGTTAAATCCTTTTTTAATTTTTCAAAACCTAAATTTTTTCTACTCATAATGTAATACTACCAAAAAATCATTGTATTTTCAAAATATATTAATTATAAGTAATTTTTTGTTAATATATAATTTATGGAAAAACATATTACAGTTGAAGGAACAACAATTAATTATTTTCTTAAAAAAAGTAAGAGAGCAAAAAGAATCATTGTTTATATAAAGAAAGGAGGGATTGTTTTTGTTACAATTCCATATTTTATCAAGGAAGGCATGGAAGAGGAATTTCTAAGAAAGAAATATAAATGGATTGTAAAAACAAAAAAGAATTATATAAAGACAGAATTTACAAAAGATGGGGTGCATTTAGATGATAATATTATAAATTACAAAAAAGAAGCTCTAAATCTTGTAACTACTAGGATCAAATACTTTAATAGTTTTTACAATTTCAAATTTAAAAATATCAGGATTAAAAATCAAGAGTCTAGGTGGGGTAGTTGTTCAACGTTGGGTAATTTAAATTTTAATTGGAAGATAGTTCTTTTACCTCAGTCTTTATCAGATTATATTATAGTTCACGAACTTTGTCACATTAAAGAAATGAATCATCAGGATAAATTTTGGGATCTTGTTAGCCTCAAGATTCCAGAATATAAAAAATTAAAGAAAGATTTAATAGCCCGTAAATTGCTTTAGACTATGCATTTAATGTAACTTTAATTATTATTTGTCCTAACTCATATCATAATTGTCTAGATATATTGTAATAACAATATAAATACAATTTTACAAATTTTTAGTGATATGATATATTTATAGCATCTTAAAGTAGTTGCAATATGCATATTTTGTATGTATAATTGCCTTGGATTAAATCTGTGGATTTAGGTCCAAGGATTTAGAGTTTATTTATTTTAGTCAAAAATTATTATGGTAGCAGCATTTGATAGATCAAAACCACATAAAAACGTTGGAACTATTGGTCACGTTGATCATGGTAAAACAACATTAACCGCAGCGATACTTAGAGTACTTGCTGCAGCTGGATTTGCAGCTCAGAACAAAGGAGTAGATGCTTTAGATAAGGCTCCAGAGTCAAGAGCAAGAGGTATTACTATAGCTACAGCTCATACAGAATATGAGACATCCAAGTTTCACTATGCTCATGTTGATTGTCCAGGACATGCTGATTACGTAAAGAACATGATTACAGGAGCTGCTCAAATGGATGGTGCTATATTAGTTGTATCTGCAACTGATGGTCCTATGCCACAAACAAGAGAACATATACTTTTAGCTCGTCAAGTTGGAGTCCCAAAGATGGTAGTATTCTTGAATAAGGTGGATATGGTAGATGATCCAGAGCTTATTGATCTTGTTGAGATGGAAGTTAGAGAACTACTTTCAAAATATGAATTTAATGGAGATGAAACTCCTGTTGTTAGAGGGAGCGCTTTGAAAGCTTTAGAATGTGGTTGTGGAAAAGAAGATTGTCAGTGGTGTGGACCTATATTAACTTTGATGAACAATGTAGATGACTACATTCCTTTACCAGAAAGAGAAATTGATAAACCATTTTTAATGCCTGTTGAAGATGTATTTTTAATTGAAGGAAGAGGTACCGTAGCAACTGGAAGGGTTGAGAGAGGTATTTTGAAAGCTGGAGATGCAGCTGATATAGTTGGTCTTACAGAAAAAGTTAGAAATACTGTTGTAACAGGTATTGAAATGTTCAATAAATCTTTGGAACAGGCTCAAGCAGGGGATAATGTTGGATTACTTTTACGTGGATACAAGAGAGAGGAAATACAAAGAGGTGAAGTTATAGCTAAACCAGGATCAGTAACACCTCATACAGAATTTGAATCAGAGGTTTATATATTAACAAAAGAAGAGGGAGGTAGACATTCTCCTTTCGTATCAGGATATAGACCACAGTTTTATATAAGAACTACTGATGTAACAGGAGAGATTCAGTTACCTGAAGGTGTTGAAGTTGCTTTACCTGGTGATAACATAAAGATGTCTGTACGTTTAATAGTACCTGTAGCTATAGAAGAAGGTGTAAGATTTGCAATAAGAGAAGGTGGAAGAACTGTTGGAGCAGGAATTATAACAAAGGTTGTAAAATAAATTTTATTTGCTCTTTTTAGTATGGATAATAACAAGATACGAGTAAAATTGAAGGGTTTTGATGTCCAGATTTTAGACAAATCTGCTCAAAAAATCATTGATGCAGCAGTATCTTCTGGAGCTAAAGCTTCAGGTCCTATTCCTCTACCTACAAAAATAAAAAAGTATACAGTAAACACATCTCCTCATGTTGACAAGAGGTCTATGGAAAGTTTTGAAATGAGGATTCATAAGAGATTAATCGATATATTACAGCCAACTGGGAAGACTATTGATATACTTACCCACCTACAGTTACCTGTAGGTGTTGGTATTGAAATAAAGTAAGATATTTAAGTTTATATAGAAAGCCGAGACTTTCTATTTTTTTTGATTATGAGAACTATATTGGGTATTAAAAAAGATATGACTCAAACATTCGGGGAAAACGGTACAGTTTATCCTGTTACCCTTATTGACACATCAAAATGTTTTGTTTGTGGTTTTAAAAAAAATGACAAAGATGGATATGATTCTGTCATATTGGGATTGCTAGATAAAAAAAATCCCAAAAAGCCGGAGATAGGTAAGTTTAAAAATTTGAAAGGCTCAAAGAAACTTGGTTTAAAAGTCCCAAAATATATAAAGGAAGTTGGAAATATAGATGATGTAAAGTATGGGGATAAGGTGCTAAGTTCTATTTTTAATGTTGGGGAAAAAGTAGAAGTATATGGAACTACTAAAGGAAAAGGATTTGCTGGTGTTGTTAAGAGATGGGGATTCCATGGAGGACCCAAAACTCATGGACAGTCTGACAAAGAGAGGCATCCAGGGTCCATAGGGTCGGGTACTACTCCAGGTAATGTTAAGAAAGGGAAAAAAATGGGGGGACGTATGGGCCAGGAAAAAGTTACTGTTAAAGGATTAGAAATTATTGATATAAAGGATGACATAATAGTTCTTAAAGGGGCAGTGCCTGGAGCTAAGAATAATTTAATTGTTATAAAGGCTACATAATGAAGATAGATGTATATTCTCAGAATGGAGAAAAAAATACTAAAAAGATAGAATTGAATGATAATGTTTTTAATGCGCCTATAAATAGGTATCTAATAGATCAATATATATATATACATCTTCAAAATACTAGACAAGGAACTAGGTCTACAAAAGGTAGATCAGAGATAGCTGGAACAACAAAGAAATTATGGGCTAATAACAAAATTGGGAGGGCTAGAGCGGGAGCTAAGAAGTCTAATATACAAAGATCTGGAGGAGTTTCTCATGGTCCAAAGCCAAAATTCTTCAAACTATCGATGCCAAGAAAAATGAGAAGGATAGCCCTGTATTCATCATTAAGCCTAAAGGCATCAGAAGGATCAGTAATGGTGCTAGATCAGATAAAATTCTCAAAAAAACCACTTACTATGCAAGCAGTTTCAATACTAGAAAAGTTAAATATCAAAGGTACAAAGACTTTAATTGTAGCAAATATTGATTCTTCAAATATAAAGGGAGCTTTTTCAAATATACAAAAAATAAAAGTTTTGAAAGCTGATTTTCTTAATGCTTATGATGTTGAAAATTCAAGGAGACTTTTATTTCTGCAGGATTCAATTAATAACATTCCTGGATATTCATTAAAAACAAAAATTACAGAATCAAAGTTAGAAAATAAAGGTTTAAAACAAAAAAATACAAAATCTATAGATATAGAAGCATCTAAATCTATAGAATCAAAGGTGAAGAAAACAGCAGTTAAGAAATCCATGGTTAAAAAATCAGTAGTTAACGAATTAATAACTAAGAAACCTGTTTTGAAAAAAACTATAGTGAAAAAAAACAAAGTAGTAAAGTCTGTTAGAACCAATAGATCTAGTACTACAGAGACTAATTCTAAAAAGTTAAAATAAATGAAAATAGCTGATGTATTGAAACAACCTATAATTTCAGAGAAGATATTAAGAATGTCTACAAGTTCTTCTGGTGGTTGGTATGGATTTAAGATTTCAATGCTTGCAGATAAAAAAGGTGTTAAGGCTGCAGTTGAAAAGGCTTTTTCTGTAGAAGTTGCTGAAATTAGGCTACTTAGAGAAAAAGGTAAGAAAATCAGAGATATAAATAAAAAGAGATATATTGTCAAGAATAAAAAGGCAGATATAAAAAAAGCATATGTAAAATTGAAACCAGGGTTTAGCATTAACTTACTTGGAGAGGATAAAGAAGAAGAAAAGAAAAAGAAATCTAAGTCAAAGACTGAAATAAACAATAAGGCTACAAAGGGGAAAAATGTGTTAAAATCACAAGGAGTCAATGCTCAAGGAGCCCAAACTCAAAAAGTAAAAACTAAGGAAATAGGTACAAAGTCAAAAGATTCAAATCCATTAGGCATTGCAAGAACACTTTTAAGAAGAAGGAGTATAGATAAAAAAACAGATACAAATATAAATGAAAGAAAAGGAGCTTCAAGATGAAGAAAAATAAGAATAAAAATTTAAAAACATATAATCCAGTAACTGCATCTTTAAGGCATACCGTATTAGTTTCAAAAGATGGATTGAGGAAAAATAAGCCACTAAAATCGCTACTTGTAAAATATAAAAGTAAGGCAGGTAGGAATTCTAGAGGTGTTATTACAGTACGTCATCAAGGAGGTGGAGTTAAACAAAGATATAGAATTATAGATACAAGAAGAGATAAATATGGAATTCCTGCTTATGTGAAATCCATAGAATATGATCCCATAAGAACTGCTAGAATTGCACTTTTACACTATACAGACGGTGATAAAAGGTATATAATTGCACCTGTAGGATTATCTCTTGGAGATAGGGTTGAATCAGGAGAGAATGCTGAAGTTAGGGTAGGTAATGCGTTGCCAATAAAAAAGATTCCAATAGGGTCTGAGATATATAACATAGAAATAACTTCAGGTCATGGAGGTATTTTGGTAAGATCTGCTGGTGTATTTGCAAAATTACAATCTATAGAGGAAAATAATCTTGCTCTTTTAAAACTTCCTTCAGGTGAAGTAAGGTATATAAATTCAGATAATTTTGCAACAATAGGAAGAGTCGGTAATACAGATCATGCAAATCAGAAACTTGGGAAAGCTGGTAGAACTAGGTATTTAGGAATTAGGCCTTCAGTTAGGGGTATGGCAATGCATGCTAAACAGCACCCTCATGGAGGAGGAGAAGGTAAAGGTCAAGTTGGTGGTATATCAAAGGATATCTGGGGCCATAGGCGTGGAACCAAAACAAGGAAAAATAAATTGACTGATAAATATATATTAATTAAAAGAACAGGACAAAGAGTAAAAAAATAATATGTCAAGATCAAGTAAAAAAGGTCCTTATGTGGATGAAAAATTATTAAAAAAGGTTATATTACAAAAGACTTCTGGAGATAGAAAGCCTATCAAAACATGGGCTCGTCGTTCATCAATATCTCCTGAGATGGTTGGACTTACAATTGCAGTACATAATGGGAAACATCATATTCCTGTTTTGATTAATGAGGCAATGGTAGGACATAAACTTGGGGAATTTGCTCTAACAAGATTATTTAGAGGACATAGCAGGAAGGGTAAAATCGCTCAAAATCAAGGGAGTATAGGGAGAGTTGAAAGTTAATTATAAATACTATGGATAGTAAAGAAGTTATTGCAAGTGTTAAAAATATAAAGGGATCTGCGGGGAAGACACGTAGGGTGGCTAGATTACTAAAAGGGTTATCTCCTGATGTTGCTGTATCAACTCTTTCATTTTTAAATTATAGGAATGCAGATGTATTAAAAAAGGTTATAAAAACAGCTATAAATAATGCAGATAAAAAAAATTTAGAGAAGCCTTATACTATAAAAGAAATTAGAATAGATGAGGGACAGACATTAAAAAGATACAGATATCTATCAAAAGGTAGCGTTGCAATGATACACAAACGTACTTGTAATATTTTAGTTAAACTTGGTAGTAGTTAAATATGGGACATAAAATACACCCAGTAGGATTCAGACTGGGAATCAATAAAAATTATAAATCTTTATGGTATGCAGAAGGGGATATATATAAAAACCAACTACATGAGGATTTAAAGGTAAGGAAATATTTAAAAACTACTTTAAAACTTGCTGGGGTAGGAGATATTGTTATAAAGAGATCTGTGAATAATGTTATTATAGATATTTCAGTATCAAGACCAGGTGTTGTAATAGGAAGAGGTGGAAAGGGACTTGAAGATTTGAAGAAGATATTGGATAAGATGCTCAATTCTAATGTACATCTTGAGGTTCATGATATAAAAAAACCTGATTTGAATGCTATGCTTGTAGCTCAAAATGTTACAGATGGGATTGCAAAAAGAGTTTCACCTAAATTTCTAATGGATAGAGAAATTGTAAAGATAAAAGAAGCAGGTGCAAAAGGTGCTAAAATCTGGGTTTCAGGTAGGGTTGGAGGATCTGAGATACACAGAACAGACAAAAGGAATTTTGGATCTGTCCCACTACATACACTAAGAGCTGATATAGATTATGCAGATAGCTACATAAAGACAAATAGTTATGGGGTTATAGGGGTAAAAGTCTGGATATATAAAGGTGAGAAAAATTATATAGATGAAGTAGTATAAAATATTATGTTAATGCAACCAAGAAGACAAAAATATAGAAGGACATTTAGGGCTAAGATTGATATGGTAGCTTCAAATGGAACAAAACTAAGTTTTGGGGATTATGGTATTAAAGCGATGGAACCTTCTTTGATTTCTGCAAAACAAATAGAAGCAGCAAGAAAAAAAATTACCCATTATACAAAAAGAAGTGGAAAGGTATGGGTAAGGATGTTTCCTTATCATCCAAGAACGGAAAAAGCAGCAGGAGTCAAAATGGGAGGGGGAAAAGGTAGTGTATCAGGATTTGCATCACCAATTAGAGCAGGAAGAATACTTTTTGAGATAGTTGGAGTATCTGAAGATACTGCAAAAGAAGCATTTAGACTAGCAGGATATAAATTGCCATGCAAGGTGAAATTTGTGAGGAAAGAGGATGAATTTTAATTTCTAAAAATTATGGATATACAACAAATAAGAAAAATAAGTACAGACGGAATATATAAGCAATTAAAAAAGCTTAACGATGAAATGCTTAAAAAGAGGATGGATGTTAGGATGCAAATATTGTATAAGTCATCAAGTGAAAATATTGATGTTTCTGAGCTGACTAAGATGAAGAAAGAGATTGCTAGATTTAAAACTGTATTAACAGAAAAGAAATATTTAGAAAAGTTAGAGAATCAAGGTACAAATAATCTAGACCCAAGTAACTCAGATTTAAAGGAGAAACAAAATGGAAAATAAGAAAGTAAAAAAAACATCAAAAATTAGAAAAACAGATACATCTTTAAAGAGGACTAAGGCTATATCAAGTAAAAAAGTTATAGCAAAAAAACCTGCATTAAAAACATCTAAAAAAGTTGGATTAAAAGTACAACCAAAAATTGTATCTTCAAAGAACATTGGTTCTGACAATAAGGTTACAAACACTAAGGTATCTAGATCCAATGGGTCTAGACCCAAGGTGAAAAAACCATTGAGAGGGACTGTGTTACTTCCTCAGGTTAATGGAAGTAAATGTGTAAGGGTCAGGGTATTAAAATATGTTCCACATCCTTTATATAAGAAATTAACAAAAAAGACAAAAATATATTTAGTCGCATGTGGAGTTGATGATGTATTAAACATTGGTGATGAGATTAGTTTTGTAAAGACAAGACCTATTTCTAAAAAAATAAGTTTTAGGTATATTAAAGATTTAGAGGTAAAATAATTATGTTACAAGATGAATCAAGGATAAAATGTATAGATAATACTGGAGCAAAAGAATTAAAAGTTCTAGGATCTTTAGGTGTATCATTCAGAAGATTTTCCAGAGTTGGTGACAGAGTGAAGTGTACTGTTTTAAAAGCATCTCCAGGAGGTCAAGTTGGGGCACATGATATGGTAACAGCCGTAATTGTTAGGTCACGTAAGGAAGTAAGGAGAAAAGATGGTTCTTATATAAGATTTGATGATAATGCTGCAGTGATAATTGACCCAAAGAGTGGTGATCCAAGAGGAACTGCTATTTTTGGTCCAGTAGCAAGAGAACTTAGAGATAGAGGTTTTAATAAATTAGTTAGTTTAGCAGATGAAGTATTATGAAAATAAGGAAAGGTGATTCAGTGCAATTATTGAGTGGAAATAAGAGAGGTACTGTAGCCAAAGTATCAAAAGTTTTGCCAGCTAAAAATAAGATATTTGTCGATGGTGTTGGTCTGTATAAGAAAGCAGTAAAGGGTTCAGGTATGGTAGACAGACAAAAAGCTATAGATACGTCTATAGTAAAATTAGTATGTCCTAAATGTAGTAAACCTACAAGGGTGGGGTACGTAATCAATGATAAGGGTATAAAAGAAAGAAGTTGTAAGAAATGTAAAAATATAATATGAGTAGTTTATTATGAATAGCCTAAAAGAAAAATATAATAAAAAATTAAGAGGTGATATAGCAAAAGAAATGAAAGTGGATAATGTTTTCGCTGTACCGAATTTATCCAAAATAATAGTTAACTCTGGTGTATCTGACTCAGTTCCTAATAATCCTGAAGCATTAGATCAAATGAGGGAAATCATTACTGCTATTACAGGACAAGTTCCTGTTACAACTAAGGCGAAAGCTTCTATATCCAATTTTCACATAAGAGAAGGGATGAACATAGGAATAAAGGTCACTCTAAGAAGTGATAGGATGTGGGATTTTTATCAGAAGTTGATTGATATTGATATCCCTCGTTTTAGAGATTTTAGAGGTTTAACATTGAATTCTTTTGATGGAAAAGGTAACTATTCAATAGGTATTAAAGAACATTCAGTGTTCCCTGAAGTTGCACAAATGTATGGTGATAAGGTAAAATCTCTACAGGTTACAATTGTTACCACTGCAAAGAATGATAACGATGCAAAAATTTTATTTAAATATTTGGGATTACCTTTAGTAAAAGAACCTTTAGCAAAGGATAATTTAGCAAAGAAATAGTATGGCAAGAAAAGCATTGGTTGATAAACAACAAGAAAGGGTAAAAAAGATGAAATTTGGAGTCCGAAGATACAACAGATGTACTATTTGTGGTCGTTCTAGAGCATATTTTAGAGATTTTGGAATTTGTAGAATATGCTTAAGGCATTTAGCTCATGAAGGCAAACTTCCTGGAGTTAGGAAGTCATCATGGTAATTATATGTAATTTATTGTAGGTTTAATTATGAGTGATCCAATAGCAGATTTATTAACAAGAATAAGAAATGCGATCTTTCGAGATAAAGAGATTGTATCAGTACCTTTAAGTACTATCAAAAAAGATATAGTTAGAGTTCTTAAAGATAGAGGATATATAAAAGATTATGAAATCAAGGAACATGATATAATAATATCCCTAAAGTATAAAAAGGGAGAAAGTGTTATATCTGGTATAGAAAGAGTATCAAAGCCTAGCTTGAAGATATATTCATCATATAGAGATATACCAAAAGTTCTAAACGGTCTTGGTTTATGTATTCTATCAACACCAGAAGGGGTTATGACTGATAGTGAGGCTAGGAAGAATAAGGTAGGTGGAGAAATTATTTGTAAAGTTTGGTAAATTATTATGTCAAGAATAGGATTATTACCAATAGATTTAAAAGAAGGAGTTGATGTTGAAATAAACAGTGACGAAGTTGTCGTAAAAGGGAAATTGGGAGAACTTAGGATGCACTATTTGAATAGAGTAAAAATAATAAAAGAAGATAATATTATTAAGGTATCTAGAAAATCAGATTCTAAGGAAGATAAATCTTTACATGGATTATATAGATCACTAATAAATAATATGGTTATAGGTGTATCTGAAGGATTTACTAAGGAGCTCTCACTTCAAGGGATAGGATATAGAGTTGCACTAGATGGAGAGGATATTGTTTTAAATGTTGGGTATTCACATACTGTAAAAGTTAGGAAAGTTGAAGGTATAAAATTTGAAGTCTCTGATAATAATCAAATAAAGATTAGCGGAATTGATAAACAATTAGTAGGTCAGGTAAGTGCAGACATAAGAAAGATTAAAAAACCAGAACCTTATAAGGGTAAAGGTATAAGGTATAAAGATGAGGTTGTAATTAAAAAGGCAGGGAAGAGTGGTAAGGCCACAGTTAAATAAATTTTAAATTCTATGAAAACATTACAAGGAAGATTAAAAAGGCATAAAATTATAAGGAAAAAAGTATCAGGTACTAAAATAAGACCTAGATTGTCTGTTTTTAGATCTAGTAAAGATATTTATGTCCAGATAATAGATGATGATAAAAGTGAAACAATCATAGGTATGTCTACAAAGGTTATCAAAAATGGTAAGGATAAAACAGAAAAATCATATAATCTTGGTGTAGAATTTGGTAAAATAGCATTATCAAAAGGTATAAAATCTGTGGTATTTGATAGAGGAGGATATAGATTTCATGGTAGAGTAAAATCTTTTTCTGATGGAGCGAAGAAAAGCGGATTGATATTTTAAGATTTTAAAAATTATGGCGAATAAAGAAGATATAACGGAAATAAAAGAAATAATTATAGATGAAATAACACTTGAGGATAAAACTCCTGTATCTGATTATGAGCATTATATTCTTGAGACTAAAAGAGTTACAAAGGTTACAAAAGGAGCTAAAAGATTTAGATTTTCAGCTATGGTTGTAGTTGGTAATAGGAATGGCAAAATTGGTATAGGAAAGGGGGTTGGAAATGATCCTAAATTTGCTATAGAGAAGGCAATAAGGAAGGCCAGAGCATCTGTAGTGTCAATAAATCTTACAGAGAATACTATTACTCATGAAATAACACAGGATTTTAAAGCCGCAAAAATGCTTTTTAAACCAGCAGTACAAGGAACAGGTATTATAGCAGGGAAAAATATCAAGCCAATCTTAGAACTTGCAGGTGTTAAAGATGTTTTATCTAAAAGACTTGGTTCCACCAATAAAAAGGCAAATATATACTGTAGTTTCCTAGCTTTACAAAATTTAAAGGCAAGATAATATGTTAATTAAGAATAAAATTGTAAAAAAATCAAAAAAAATAGTAGGTAGAGGTTATGGATCAGGTAAGGGTGGACATACTGCTGGTAGAGGGACCAAAGGTCAAAAATCCAGATCGGGTGTACATATATCCCCGTTTTTTGAAGGAGGACAAAATCCATTGATATTAAGACTTCCCTATCTTAAAGGGTTTAAGAGACAAAGACATGAATACGCTGTTTTAAATTTATCTGACATAGATAGATTATTCAAAGAAAATGATATAGTATCCTTTGATGAACTAAAAAAAATTGGGGTTTTAAAAAAGGAAAAAACTGTTAAAATACTAGGAGATGGAGAATTATCAAAAAAATTATCATTCAAAAATGATAAAATATCTTTCTCTAAATCGTCTTTAGATAAAATAAAATTAGCGAATGGTAAAATACTCTGATGCAAAAAGTTTTTTATATTATTCGAGAGCTTTATAATAGTCCTGAGCTTAGAAGGAAAATATTATTTACAATATTACTTATTGCTGTATTTAGAGTTTTCGCTTCAATACCTGTTCCTGGAGTTAACGTAAGTGTTCTGTCATCACTATTTAAGAATAATCAGGCGTTAAGTTTTCTGAATATATTTTCTGGAGGTACATTGCAGACAGCTGCAATTGTAGGTATAGGGTTAGGTCCTTTTATTACTGCTACTGTTATATTCCAATTTTTAGTCTATCTAGTACCTAAAATAAAAGAATTACAAGAACAAGGTGATAGAGGACAAAAGATTATAAATCAATATACAAGATATCTTACAGTACCTATTGCAGCGCTACAATCATTTGGAATTTATAAGTTTCTTCTTGGAGTATCTCAAACTCCTATAATTTCTAACCTTGATCCATTGGGTCTTACAACATTCATAATTACAATGACAGCTGGTTCAATATTTCTTATGTGGTTAGGAGAATTAATTACTGAATACGGGGTTGGGGATGGTATATCGCTACTTATAGCTGTTGGTATTTTGGCTGCTATGCCAGAATCACTAGTATCGGCTGCAGTGTCACAGAGTATTAATGGTATTATTATATTAGTATTACTATTACTATTTATTGGTATGGTTATTGCTATTGTACTTGTGAACGAATCATCCAGAAACATTCCTGTTAACTATACTCGTATGACACGTGGAGTGCAGCTTGTGGGAGGGAATAAATCATATATACCGATCAAAATAAATACAGCAGGTGTTATGCCTATTATATTTGCACTTTCTCTTGTGCTGCTACCAACTGAACTATCTAAAATATTAGAAACGAGTAAAAATGTACTAATACATCATGTTTCAGTATTTGTTTATAATGGTTTATCTAATCAGTTATACTATGGGATAATATATGGAATTTTAATAATATTTATGACTTATTTCTATACATTCATTGTATTCAAACCTCATGATGTAGCAAATAATATCCAAAAACAAGGAGGGTTTATCCCTGGTTTTAGACCTGGTAAACAAACAGAAAACTATATATATAATATTTTGTTGAAACTTACGTTTGTTGGAGCAATATTTTTGACTATTATTGCATTAATACCATTAGTAGTTCAGTATTATACTAATATAACAAGTGTAGCAATTGGTGGTACGAGTATACTTATTATCGTAGTAGTAATATTGACTCTAATAAGGAATATAAAATCACATCTTATAACTCGTTCGTACTCAAGCTATGCATAGCCAGCTAAACATAAATTCTATAGTATGATCTTTACTTTTAAATCAACTATGATGAGATTTGCATAATCCTTATGTATTTGAATATCCGTTTTTGTTAGGTTAGAAAATGATTTTGAAATGTATAATCCAACTCCTTCTCTGGTACCCTTTTTAGTAGTGTTACCCAGTTTAAATAGATTTTTCAAATCTATTTCAGTATCTGTATTATTGCGTATAGAAACACTTATATTATCTCTTTCTTTTTTTGTTATTATTGTAAGGATACCTTCATCATTAGAAAATAGTATTGCATTCTCAATACAATATAAAAGTATTGAATATATTTTATCTCTATCATTATTTATTTCTAAGTCTTCATTTATATATGGTAGATATTGTATTTGAATGGCTTTATCTTTCATTAGAGGGAATAATTCTTGTAATACTGAAGATACAATTTTATTAAATTGAAAAATACTTATATTTAATTTTTCTCCATCAAGAAGTTCTTGCCTGTCTTTCAATTTTTGTTCAATGATTTTAAGTTCTACAATGTTTTTTTTGATATCTTTTCTAATTGATATTCTTTTTATAAATTCATCAATTTCTAATATTGTTGTTTTTAGAAAATTTATATTTTCCCTTTTATCATTTTCAAAAACATCTTCTTCTGTATTTTTTTCTACAAGTTCTAGATAATTAAACATCATTATATCAGCAAATGTTTTTATCAAAACCCCAGTCACTATCATAAATATATTAATGATAAAGAGTGCTGTAAAATCAAATAAATAGAATCCAAAAATAAAGAGTGTAGCAAAAAGGATTATATCTATATATAAATATGATAAAAATATATTTGAATCCTTTGGATCTATGATAATTGATACTATATATGGGAAAAATACCAGCATTGCAACTGAATTTATACCACCTCCAACATATAGCCCTCCAGATATGATTATAAAATATAAAAGCTCAATCATTATTAGTATATACTCGAGCTTATTTTTTTTATCATCAAAGTAATTATTTTTTGGGTAATATATATAATAAACAATGAAAAATCCTATAATAGCAATTATTGGAATGATACTTAATCCTATGATATACAAATTATTAAAGCTCACGATTTCTCTTATAATCATAAATAAAGCTATTGTGATTCCTATAGCAGTAATTTCTAAAGAATCATGTTGAGATTTCTTATCTATTATTTGTTTCTTTATATCTTTAGTATCTAGGTTCTTATTCATATTTTAATAAAGGTAGTAGATATAAAGCTTTCTTGGGAGATATATTCATTGCCTATTATCTTAGAATATATCATTAAAATATTTGACCATGTAAAATCTTTTTGTATTTGATTAATGGTTTTACCTGCAAAATATGTTGTAAATTTCTGAGGAAAAATAATTTTGAGTGACACACCTTGAGGGTTAGTTTTTATCTCTATCGTTGTATTCAGGATATTATTCTCTTGTATAAATATAAAAATCAATCTTAACATAGATCTTAGTTTCTCTCTATCCATTAAAATGTTCTGATCTTTGAGTACAGTCTCTTTATCATCGATTTTATATTCTATCCTAGCATCATAAAATATACTAAACTCCTTTTGTATTATTAATATTTCTTCATATAGATTTACAATATCAATATTCAAAGATAGGAGTTTTAAGGAATCTTCTCTTTGTATGAATAGATTTTGCATATATACACTATCCTTATAGGTTTCATAAAGTAGTGTATTATCATCTATTAGAATTTCTGCTATATGAGCAAATTCTTCTTTTAATATATTTTTATTTATAGAAAGAAAATTCTCTTGAGAAGTTTTTATAATTTTTTTATTTTCAATATCAGCTTCTAGATTTTCTAATTTACTTAGAGAATCTGTATTATATCTTATAAATAGTAATATTATAGCGCCCAATGTTATTAATCCTAAAAAAATTGCTGATGATTGGTACATAGTACTCATACCTTGGATTACTACTATGACAGAGGATAAAAGGAATATGGTAGAAAATAGATACAATGCATTTTTAATTGAACGAACTTCTGCCGCAATTTGTATTTCTAAAAATAATATAAGTACTAAATATATATCTGAATTTGCTCCCGCAATATAAATTTCTAATATTGCTATTATGAAAAGTAATAGGTATCTTGCAAGCTTTATATATAAATTATTATTTTTTAGGTATATACGATTGAGTATTATAATAAGTAAAAATCCTATTATTGTGATATAAAAATTATAAAGTGGGAAAAAATTATAAAATGGGTTTTTTAGAAAAGTAAAAAAAGTTTGGAATAAGGTAAAAACTAACAGTGATAGTTCAAAAAATTGTATAGATTGTTTCTTTATATATTCTGGAGGCATACACTATATACTACCAAATTTTAGATGTTTGTTGTATCTATATATAAAATTTTTGTATTAGTGACTGTATTTTGCTAATATATACAATATGATAATTTCTTTTATAGGGCCTTCTGGGTGTGGGAAAGGTGCAGAGAGTAAGAGACTTTGTGAAAATGAAGGTTTTAATATTGTATCCACAGGGGAGTTACTTAGAAAGGAGTATGAAGATGGTACCAAGATTGGGAAAGAGCTTTACTTGAAATATTGGAAAAATGGAGAATGGGTTCCAGATTCCATAATATCAAGGATGTTATTTACCAAACTTGATAAAATAAAAAGTGACAAAATAGTGTTGGACGCATACCCTAGGACTAGAAAACAAGCTTTATTATTAGATAGATATTTAGAAAAAAATAATAAATCTATGGATCTTGTTTTTATTTTTAATCTTGATGATAAAATATCTGAAGAAAGGATATTAAATCGTGAAAAGGGTGAAGAAAAAAGATTAGATATATCTGATAAAGCCATATCAAACAGATTATACAATTACCATAAAAATGAGGATAAAATAAGGAATTTTTATAAAAAAAAGGTTATTGATATTGATGCTACTTTAAGTATTGATACAATATATAATATGATTCTAAAATATATAATAAATTAATTTTATGAAACCAAAAACAATTGAAGAAATAAAATATATGAGACATGGAGGCAAAATATTAGGGAAAATTCTTAAAATTTTACAAAGTGAATCAAAACCTGGTGTGTCAGAGAATGAACTTAATCAAATGTCTGAAGAATTATGTAAGGAATATGACGTTAAACCAGCATTCTTAGGGTATAAGGGATATCCAAAATCTTTGTGTATAAGTATTAATGACAAAGTAGTTCATGGTATACCAAGTTCATATACAATTAAAAACGGTGATGTAGTATCTTTAGACTATGGAGTTATTTATAAGGGTTTATACACTGATGCTGCAATATCATTTATAGTTGGGGATAAAAAAGATAATAAAATACAATCTTTCCTTGATATAGTTAAAAAATCTAGAGATGAAGGTATTAAAGCTGCAAAGAATCTATCATTTGTTGGAGATATATCTTATGCTATGGAGATTCCAGTTAAAAAAGCGGGATATTCTATTGTGAAAGAACTTTCAGGTCATGGTATAGGATATAAATTACATGAAGATCCATATATACTAGGTTATGGTAAGCCAAAAACTGGTACCAGGCTAAGAGAGAATATGACTGTAGCCATTGAGAGTATGATTAATATGGGTAGTTCTGATATTTATATAGAACAAGATGGATGGACTATACGGACTCAAGACAAGTCTATATCTGGTCATTTTGAGCACACTATTTTAATAACGAATGGTGCTCCTGAAATTTTAACATTAGGATAATTTTTTAAGGTTGTAGAAAATTATCAGCATCATCAATTAAAACATCTCTTGGCTTAGATCCATCCTGAGGACCTACAACACCACTATTTTCAAGTTCTAATATTAATCTAGCTGCTCTAGCATATCCTATTTTGAGTTTTGATTGTAATATTGATGCAGAACCTCTCTGTGCTTCTACAACAACTCTAACAGCTTCAGGGAATAGATTATCTTCATATGATCCATCTCCTCCATGTATAATATTTTCTCTTAAAGGTGTAAGAATTTCTTCGTTATACGCAAATTCTGTCCCTTGTTGGGATATAAAGGTTATGACTTTAGATATTTCTTCTTCACTTATCAAAGCTCCTTGTAGTCTCATAGTTTTTCCAAGATCAGGTGCTTTGAAAAGCATATCTCCTTTCCCAAGTAATGTTTCTGCTCCTTGTTGGTCTAAAATAACTCTTGAATCTATTACTGATGCTACTGACAAAGATATTCTTGCAGGGATATTAGCTTTTATAAGTCCAGTTATAACATTGACAGATGGTCTTTGGGTTGCAAGTATAAGATGTATGCCTACTGCTCTAGCCATTTGAGCTAGTCTTACTATTGAATGTTCTATTTCAACTCCCTTTGCTAGTATTAAATCTGCCATCTCATCTATTACAATAACAATGTTACTCATTTTTTCTGCATTTTCTTTATTTTCATTATATCCTTCTATATTCCTTGCTCCATCAGCTTTTAGAATGTTATATCTTTGTTCCATCTCTCTTACTGCCCATTTTAATGCATTATTCACATTATCCATATCGGTAATTACAGGAGTTAATAAGTGGGGTATACCATTATATACAGAAAGCTCTACATGTTTTGGGTCAATCATAATAATTTTTAATGTATCAGGAGAATGCCTGTATAAAAGCCCCATCAAAAATGAATTTATTAACATACTTTTTCCAGACCCAGTAGATCCTGCTACAAGGACATGGGGCATAGCAGCAAGGTCCCTTATTATAATCTTACCTGTTACATCCTCTCCCATAGCAAGGGGCAGCCTTATTTTTGGATTATTGAATTCTGCTGTATCTACAATGTTTCTTAATCCTACTATTTGGAACTTGGAATTAGGAACCTCAATACCTACAAGGGATGTTCCTGGAATTGGTGCTTCTATCCTAACTGTACCAGATGGTGCTGCAAGGGCTAGAGCAATATCTCTTGATAGATTGTTTATTTTAGATACTTTCGTACCCATCGTTATTTGGAGAGCATACCTTGTAACTACAGAGCCTATATCAACATCGACTACTTTTGATGTTATATCAAAACTTAGAAGTGTTCTTTCTATAATTTCAGAATTCTTTTTTATATCTTGGGCATTAACGACTTCAATTTTTTTTATAATTTTTAGAAAATCAATTGGGGGTGTTTTCCAGTTCTCATAAAAGACTGGTGTATATTCTGTTTGTGCTACATCAACTTTTTTATATTTATTCATTATATTTCCACCTGATAGATCTCCTATCATTCCTGAACCAGTTTGTGGATTTGTACCTTTTATTTCAAATTCTAAGTTTTCAATATTATCTCCTTTATTTACATTATTTTCTTCTTCACTTATTATAAATGACATTATATATTCTATTATTATGTTAATCCCCCATTTTATTGAGCGTAGTGCTTCAACAAAAGAAAATGATATGGCCATAAGAAAAGATACTATAATAATAGGTATAAGTATTATAAAGGATCCTATTTTTGTAAAATGGTTTATCATAAGTTGAGACAATAAATATCCTATTGCTCCACCAAGTTTACCTTCTCCAGATAAGGTTAGTGATAAATTAGATGGATATAAAACATTCAAGAATGCCAATGCTGATAGCATAAAAATTATAATCCCTGAAATCGCCGATACTGTGTTAAATTTTATCTTAGTACCTAGGAATCTTAAAGATAGAAGGAATGCAAATATAGCAAATATTATTATCCCATACCCAAGAGATAAATATATAAAATTCAATACTGATATATGAGTAAATGCTCCTATAAAAGAAAGTAGTGATAATATCATCAATATTATACCTATTATTGTATAAGTATCTTGTCCACTAAAAGAAGGTCCTTTTTTCTTTTTTAAGGCACGAGATATTGCAGATGATTTTTTTCTTCCCATAATGTTTGTATATAAAGAATATTAACATATTTTATCGAATTGAGAAACATGGTAATTTATGGTATCCTTTAGCGTATATGGAAAAATCGAATGTATCCAAAAGAGTGCTAGCATTATATATATTATTAATAATAGTAGTTGGGTTTTTGATAACATTTTCATATTTTTCAAAAAGTGGAAAATTGTTTACTCAAAATCCATGCAATATAGTTTATCAACCATCTGTAAAAAGTTATAGTAGTTATCCTAAATTTTGTATTAATAAAAGTAAAAATTATACAGCAAATATACAAACTTCGTATGGTAATATAAAGGTAGTATTATATCCTAAAGCCGCACCTTTAGCAGTTAATAATTTTGTATTTTTATCTGAGTCAGGATTTTATAATAATGTTATATTTACGAGAGTGATTAAAGGGTTTATGGATCAGACAGGTTCACCTACTGGACAAGGTAATGGAGGACCAGGTTATAAATTCAATGACCAAATAAACCCAATAAGTTTGGGAATTCCTCAATTATTGATTAATGCTTATAAAAAACAGGGTTATACATATGATTATAGTGTACAATCTATCCCTATTAATGCAGGTACTTTGGCAATGGCAAATTCAGGGCCTAACACTAATGGGAGTCAATTTTTTATAACAGTAGCTAAAGAAGGAAGGCTAAATGGGCTTTATACCGCATTTGGAAAAGTTATAAAAGGAATGAGTGTTGTTAAGGAGATTAATGATATTCCTGTAAATAAATCTGCTCATCACAGACCTTTATCTAATATATATATAAACAAGATAACAATATCCTCGAATTAATATTTCTATTTTTTCTAATTCCTAAATTAACTATTATAGTAGGTATTAATAAGTGTCAATAATATTCACTTTGTATCTTTTTTTCATTTTTTATAATATACTTTTTTTAATGATCAGTGTTGGATTATTAAAAAATAAAGGTAACCAATTTTTGGGTGAAAACTCCAATTTAATCTTTTATCCTTGTAAGAATCATAGTTTAGAATCTTTAATAAGAAAAATGGAGATAAACTCTATATATGATAAAAGAGATTTACTTTCTGAAGAAATATTTGAAGTAGAATATCCCCATATCTTAAAGAATTCTAATTTATACATAGAGGAATTCAAAAAATTTAAGAAGTCTTTGGATGATAAATTTAATTGGGTTTATTTTCCTTGGGATAAAAAATTGGTTGCATGTTTATCAGATGATTTACATTATAAACTTATCACAGCAAGGAATAGGAATATGGTGACAAAGGAAGAGCATGAAATTCTAAGGAAAGTGAATATTGGGATTATAGGTCTTAGTGTGGGGCAGTCAAGTGCATTATCTCTCGTTGGCGCAGGTATTTCAAAAAATTTAAAACTTGCAGATTTTGATACTCTATCAGGATCCAACCTTAATAGGTTGGATGGAGGAATTGATGAAATAGGACTTATTAAAACACAGTTAGTGGGAAGAAGAATATTAAAATTAAATCCTTATTACAATATTAAATTCTATGAAGAACCTATCTCAAAAAATAATCTTGAAGATTTTTTATTATCTGAATTCAAACTTGATTTTGTTATTGACGCTTTTGACTCTATATCTTCAAAAATAACATTAAGAAGGCTTGCTAAGAAATATGGTGTTACAGTTGTTATGGGTACAGATATAGGCAATGGGTTACTTCTTAATGTAGAGACTCCAGAAGATCCAATATTCTTTGGAGTATTACCTATTAGTGAACTTGATAGAATAGAAAATAGTGAAAAATTGACCTTAATCGAGATGGGTCAAATAATCCCAAAAATATTGAATCTAGAAAAATATCCAGAGAGATTTATGGGACATATAGTATCTATGTCCAAAGGAGAAATTTCTTGGATGTCACAGTTAAAATTGGCATCATCATTGACTGGGGTTTTCGTTACTTATGCTATAAAGCAAATAGTTCTGGGTAATAAAATAAATAATAAAGTATTTCTAAATTTAGAAGAGGTAGTAAAATGAATAATAAAGATTTCCGTAATAAGCTAAATGAGTATTTTAATACTGATATTAGAGATACAATAAAAAAATTCCAAGATATTTCTGAAAAAGATATAGTGAAGCAAAGTGAAGATAATATAATTAATAATTTTAAGATTTATGCTCCTAAAGTTAAAGCATATGTAAAGTTTTTACAAAAACATAATATTAATATTGATAATATAAATACTATAGAAGATTTTAAAAAACTACCTTTAACATCAAAAGATAACTATATAACAAAATACCCATTAGAAGAACTTGTAACAGATATGTCCGAGGTATCATCTATTACAAGTTCTTCTGGGTCTTCTGGTGTTCCTATATATTTAGCTAGGGCAGCAATCAAGGATATTGATATGGCAGAAACATTAGAACTTTCACTTGAATATAATTTCCACATCCAAGGGAAAAGGACATTATTTATGGTTACTGTAGGATTAGGGATATGGAGTGCGTCTAGTCAAATAACTGCCTTAGCATTGTTAATTTCATATAAAAACACTGGTTTTTCTGTAGTTACCCCAGGGTTGAATATAGAGGAGTGTGTAAAAATTTTAAATAATTTTATAAATAGTGAATATGATCAAATGGTTATTATTGGATATCCAAGCTTTATTAAAGATATTCTTGATGAAGCTGTATTATCCCATATTGAAATTGATAAAAAAGATATATATATATATGCAGGAGGAGAAGGTTTTACACTAGGATGGAGACAATATATTCTGAATCTATTGGGTAAAGTAGGGAATAATAGATTTATTTGCAATTTAGCCGCATCTTCTGAATCTGGAGTGTTAGCTACTGATACTAATATCACTAAGGATATAGTGTATAAAATAAAACAATCTAGAGACAGATCTCTAGTAGAAAAAATATTTAAAACTAAATTATATCCAACTTTAGCTCAGTACAATCCTTTATCTAAATATATGGAAGCAATTGATGGTACTATAGTATTAACATTATTTGATGTGATGCCATTTCTAAGATATGATACAAAAGATAAAGGAGGTATATATCTCCTATCTGATATTGCAAAAAAAATAAATATAAATATAAAAACTAATGATCTTAAGCTTCCTTGCCTTTATTTAAGTGGAAGATCTGATGTTATTATTACAATATATTCAGTTAATATATATATAGATAATATAAAAGATATTACAAATTCTTTTGAACTTCTGAGTTATATTACTGGTAAATTTCAGGCAAGAGTTGATATTGATAAAAATCAAAACCCAAAATTCCTACTTAATCTAGAGATAAAAAAAGGTTATACTATTAATACTATAGATACTAATTATATAAAAAAATATATAATTTCTAATCTAAAAAATATAAATAGTGAATATTCTAAACTGCATAACACTTTTGGAAAAAAAGTTGAACCTATAATCTCTTATGAAGAATTCTCAAAAGATAACTCTTTTGCAACTGATAATAAAGTAAAATTTAAAAAAATAAAAGTATGAATTTCTCATTATTATCGACATTTATATCAGCATTTATTATCCTTATTTTTGGATTTTTTGTATTCTTTAATGGAAAAAGAGTGTATAAAAATGTATCCTTTTTAATAGTTACAATTTTTTTCTTTGCTCTTAATATAGTAGACTATTATTCATTTACATCTAACTCCAGATCACTTACGTTATTATTTATCAGGTTGACTGTTTTTTTAGGATTCTCTTTAATTATATCTATTTATTTTTTCTCTAGATCTTTCTTAACCCAAAATATCTGGAAAAAGGAAGAAAAAATAGTACTCTTATTTTTGTTATATGAATTACTTTTTAGTTTATTAATTTTTTCTCCTCTAACATTTTCTGGGGTACATCTACATCCAACAATAACTCCTACAGTTAATATAGGTATTGCATTTTTTCTTATAGCTAATATTTTTAACATAACTCTTATAATAAGGAATTTTTATATAAAATATAAGCAAAGTATTAGCCAAGAAAAAGCACAGATAAAATATATACTTTTTGGGTTTTCATTCTTCTTTATTAGTGTATTGATATTTAATGTTACTTTACCTTTATTTTTCCATAATACAGAATTTAATCTTTTATTGGAAAATTTATATCCAGTATTTATCTTCTTCTTAATATCATACGCAATTATAAGACAAAGATTATTCAATATGACCATCGCTATAAGGAATATACTAATATACCTTTCAAGCTTTATACTCCTTGTTTTATTTGATCTTTTAATAGATTATGTTTTAAATTTTCAACTTACTCTGATAGAACTATTTATTGAAATATTATTTTCTACTTTAATTGTTATATTATTTCCTCTTTTTCATGAATTATCACAGCAAGTTCTGGATAAGGTTATATTTAAAAGAATCAGTAATACCAAAGAAGAGATAGATCATTTACTTGAGTCAATTAATACTAATATAGATATAGATAAGTTTTTCTCTATATTTAGTAAATCCATAGAAAAAATATTTGGTATATCTAAAATAGCATTTGTAATTGTAGCATCAGATGCTTCATTAGATATCCACTCTTTAGGTATAGACAATAATTTAATTAGAGAGAATTTCTCCAAGTTATCAAATTTAAAGGATATATTTTTACTAAGTGAATCTGAGGATGAAAATTTTGAAAGTTTAAACATGTCAGATGTAGATATTATATTACCAATAATTTCTGATAATAATCTTTTATGTTTGATTCTCCTTGGTAGGAAGAAATCGGGTGATCCATATTATACAAACGATATAAAGATATTGCGCCAACTAAAGGTACAAATTGCAATCTTTATAACAAATTTAAGATTATATAAGGAAGTATTGGACTTTAATAATCATTTAGAGGGAAAAGTAAAAGAAGCTACATTAGAACTAAATAAAAAGAATGTCGAGCTTAAGAAAGCTAATGAGGATCTTGCCAGCTTAGATAAACTTAAAGATGATTTACTGTCTATTGCTTCACACGAATTAAGAACTCCAGCAACTATTGTTAAAGGTAATGCATATATGGCTAAAGCTTTAGTTGATGAACTTAAGATAAAATTAAAGGGTAGGGAATATAGAGATGATATGGAAAGACTGGATAGATATACTTCTAGAACAGTGGAAAGTATAGAGAATGAAATAAGAATAGTTAATACCCTCCTTGAAGCATCAAGATTAGGTAAGACAGATATAACAATATTACCAGAATACATTGATATATCTTCAATGATAGAGTCACAGCTGATAGGATTTGGTAGAGATGCAGAATCAAAGGGTCTAAAGATAGAATATAAGGATAAAGGTATAAAGCACCAGGTGTTTGCTGATAAAACAAGGATTGAGGAGGTGTTAGGTAATCTTATTTCAAATGCAATAAAATATTCAGAGAAAGGAACTATTGTTATATCTATAGAAGAGAACAATAAAGAACTGACGGTTCACATTAAAGATCAAGGGATAGGTATTGCTGTCGATGATGTACCAAAATTATTCCAAAAATTTCATAGGCTTAATAATTATACTGGGGATCCTAATGATCCAAGATATCTACTTGTAAGACCTGGTGGTACAGGATTAGGGTTATATGTTGTTAAAGGGATTATTGAAAAACATGGAGGTAGGGTATGGGTAGATTCAAAGGAAGGTGAAGGATCTACGTTTTCTTTTACATTACCTATATCCAAAGGGGTAGAAGCTAAAAAACAAGATGATACTAAAGATATGTTTAAAAAACTCGGATTAAAGAGATAGTGAAAAAGAAATAGATGTTAAAAAATGGCATATATGATATATAATATGACAGGCCCTTTCAATAATAGAAGATTTGTTGTACAATAAAACATAATATTCAATTTCTAGCGAGAAAGTTTATTAGGCAATTTTTAAAATTAATGTATATGTATTTTTAAATACAAGAATCCTCAAGACTTAGTGATCCATATTTAGTATTAATTATGTAATTGATTATAATAATATTTATTATGGTCGATAGGTTTAAAGGATCTAATATAAAGGAATTGCTAACCTTTATTTATGTACATGGATTTTGATTTAGTCATTTTTATTTTATTTTTTTAAAGATCATGGCAAAGAATTTATTTGTTGGTAAGCTCCCATACAGCATCACAGATGCAGAGCTTGAAGAAGTTTTTGCTAAAGTTGGAAAAGTTGTTTCAGCTAAAGTAATAATGGATAAAGTTACAGGACAAGGCAAAGGCTTTGGTTTTGTTGAAATGGAAACAGAAGAAGATGCACAAAGAGCAGTTTCTGAGTTAAACAATAGTACATTAGACGGTCGAAATATCGTAGTTAATGAGGCTAGACCAAGAGAACCAAGAGAAAATAATAGATATTAATCTAATATTCTCATTCATATAAGGGCATACATCATGTATGTCCTTTATGATTCTATAAAGTTAGTTTTTTATATTTATTTTAATTGATTCTGGTTGTGCTGGTAATAATCCAAATATTGAGAATATAGATGGGTTATCTACAATTTTAACACTTTCTGCACCCTTATTTTTTAGAATTTCTGTCTTTGCAAAATTAAAAGATTTACCTTTTATCTTTGATATTATATTTGTTGTATTCAAATTCTTAAACTCTATTCCAGAATATGATACATCTATTTGTATTGTTCCATTCGGGTTTACAGATACTGATTTTATAGTATACTTAATTGATTTTATAGTATTTTGATTTGTTGTTAAACCACTTCCAAGTACTTTAGATATATTGGCTTTACTGTAAGCCTGTCCTTCGCTTTTTGTTTGTTCTGACAGATTTAGGACTTGAGCTACAGTCCCAGGTTGATTATCAAATGTTGTGTTTATGACAACATTTTTTACTGATGAAGGTACAAATACAAGCCCATTTCCTACTTCTGAAGTAAGTTTTGTATCACCTTCCTGGAAAAGTTTTTGAGATAGAGAATTCTCTAGATTAGTTTGATCTTGAGCTGATACTACTTGTTCTGTCTTAGAGGTATAGTTACCTGCAGAAAAAGCGTTTTGATTATATCCAGTAATATTTGATATCCCTTGAACAGACCAAGTTTTGCCTTGACCCTCAGCTGTATTAGTTTGTGCTGTTACATTAACATTTACAGTCCCTGGAGCTGATATTGGGGAAGACTGTTGAGGAACAGACACTGAGCTATCAGTAGTACAAGTATATCCATCCGTTGCTGTTAAAACAGTTCCTTGAGGAACTGTAACAGATTGTGAGGTATTATAATTTGCAAGTGTTACTGTACCAGTTGCATATGATCCAGAGGAAACTGTTTTGGTACCTGTTGTATTTGCATATTGCGAACCTGATTCTGTAGCTGTTATTACACTGGATGGTATCTTCATACCTGAAGGAGAAATTGATGATATATTTGGATCTGCTATTATTGTAGTAGTTCCTGATATCTTATTTCCTTTCATCAATATAGTAATATTCGCTTTTGTTAAAAAAAGAAAATATATTATAAATATAACTAATAGAATAAGTATCACTACTCCTACTATTATTTTATTATTTCTTGCAAAATTTTTATTTTTCGTAAAAATAGGACTCTTAAATAGGTTAGGGGGAATGACTTTTTTCTTTTCTTCCACTTTATCTTTTTTTGTAAATGTTCTTTTAAAATTATCTTTTTTATCTTCTACAAAATCAAAATTTGGTTCATTTTTATTGCTATCTGATGCTATATCCCCTCCAACAAGTAGATCAAATCCTTCAAGTGAAACTTTTTTTGAATTATTGAATATTTTAGGATCTTTGTTAAGAGTTAGTTTTTCTATATTATCATCCTTTAAAGATTCTTTTTCTTCTTCACTTTCTTCAAATGCATGTGTTTCAGGTATACTTTCTTTAATTTCTAGGTTATCTACAGCTGCATATATATCAGATCCATAAGGTTCTTTTCTTGATAACTTTGATGCTTCATTCAAACGTTTTTTAAGGTCAATCGCATTTTTCCATGTTTCCTCTGTGACATCTCCTATCCTTTGTAATGATATAAATCCTGAGGCTGTAGCTATATTTCTACCTTTTTCATCCATAGTTACAAGAATGATATCTTTATCATTCTTGTCAACTACTTTCTTTAACATTTTAAGTCCGATTTGAGATGATATTATCCCAGATCTTTCAGGTACTACAAGTATAACCCTATTTGTTTGGGATTTAAGTATTTTTTCTGCTACAAATGTTATTTCGTCATCTAAATCGACAAATACTTTAGTATCTTTCATATTTTATATTGCAACTATTACATCATCTTTCATAATATCTAGTACTATTCTTGCTAATGCTACAGGTGTTACATCTTCAGGTCTTGTTAACTGTAATGTCTTATCTACTATACCATCAATTTTCTCTGGAGATAAGAAGTTTATCTTCGGATTTCTGTGGAATGGTAATATTACTGACCATGGGTACTCAACAAGTTTGGATCTTATTTCCTGAAGTTTTGATCCTCCTCCACAAAGTAATATCTGATCTGGATATACTTTGACATCTTCCATATCCTCCAAGGATATCTCAATGCCAGATATCCACAAATCTAAATCTTTTTTTATAGCATCTCTTACCTTTAGAGATAACGATTTATCTATATCCATTTCTGCATATTCTATTTTAATTTTTTCTGCATCTTCATAAGATATTTGTAGGTCTGATGCAATTCTTTTTGTAAAAGATCTTCCTCCCATTGCAAACATCTTTGTATCTTGAAAACTCCCTTGTGTTACTAATGCTATATCTGTTGTACCTCCGCCAACATCGATTATGATAGCATCAAAATTTAAATCTCTACTACCTTTTACTGATCTTGCTATGGCGAATGGTTGTACAGCTGTAATAATTGGTGTTAGATCTAATTGTTTTAATATGTCATCTAGAGCTCCTGCAAAAACCAATGGTGTATAGACAAAATATATACTTAAGGTAACTTTCTTTCCTTGGAATCCAATGGGGGATGATATCTTATAATCATCAATAAAAGTGTCAGTAACTGTAGCATTTATTAATTTTATTTGTGTTTTATCTGAGCCAGTAGCATCTGTAAATTTTTTTATAGCTTCATCGTGTGCAGTTGCATGTATTTTATCTAATATACGTCTTATTTCTGCTTCATCTATTTTTTGTTCTGGGTCTTCTCTTTCATAATTTATTTTAACACCCACACCTTTTACAAGTTCTCCTGCAATTCCTATGACAGTTTTTTTAGGTATATCTATGTCAAGACCTTCCATGGCTAAATCTATTGCTTTCTGACATGTAGTTACTACACTTTTAATATTAGTAACAACTCCTCCCTTCATAGCATTTAAAGGTTGTCTTTCCTTACCAAACCCTAAAATGACAACATTATCTTCTTCTATATCACAGACAAGAACTTTGACAAATTCTGTCCCAATATCAAGAGAAAAAAAAGTTTTATCATCAAGTTTTGATTTTCTTCCAAATATAGGCATACTTATATATTACACGATAACACATTTAATATTCCAAAAAAAGGACCTTTATCTAAGAAGGTATATAGGATTAAAAAAAATACTTAGTATAATAATTAATAACATACTGCATTAAGATATTTTGATATATATACCTTTTTTTAAAAATGTTTTATGAATTTGGTTGAAAGTAATATTTATCCTATTGTATCAGTATTTATTGATCTAAAAATATAAAAACTATTCATTTATGAATCCTATTTGATAGATATTCATATTTAAAAGTCCTAATTTTCTTCAGATTTAGAACCTTTTTTATTTTTGAACAATTTATATATTTTAACGATATCTGATGTTTTTAATAACGCATTTCTAACTGCCTTTAAATATATACCTTTGTCAAAAAAGGTATCTTCTATAAAATCTTGCTCCCTTTTTATATTACTTGTAATATCACCAATATTTTCTATTATCCTTTTACCTGTACGTATGTTTTTTGATATATTGAAAAACACAATAATAAGCTCAATAATAAAGACCAGTAGGAACAAAAGAACAATAATTGATAATATTTCAAGAATTATTAACATAACTAATATACTAACATTTTTAGCTTACTTTTGAAATAGTTAACTTACTATTCTGGTACTTAAGAATTAGTATAACAAATCCATATCCACTCAAAGGTACTGGTTTATTATTATATAAAATACTTATATTCTGTATATTTCCAATATTTAGTGTGATAATGGAATCACTTTTTAAAGTGACTTTATCCCCAATTTTTAATATATGATTAAAAAGGATTGTTTTTCCAGTGGTTGCGTTTATGAATGTAGAAGAATTTTTATCCAAGATAGTTACACTGAAAGTAGAGGCATTCTCTATTTTCTGAAGTTTTAAATTTATATACCTTACATTAAATACATCAGTATTCTTTATTCCTAATGTATTTACAGCAGACACATTGATTTTATTTAAACCATTCTGTAAACCAACTGTTATATCAAATGATCCATTAGGATTGATATTAGTTACTTTGTATCCTCCAACTAGTACATTATTTCCGGCATTAGTTTTCCCTATTATCTGGATACTAGGATTGTATGTTGTAATAGAAGATTGTTTTGGGACTGTTATATCCAGTGTAGGAGGTGTTTTAAAAACGATGTATTCATGAATAGCATATATTCCTACTATAATGACTATTAATGAAATAAAAAATATCGTAAAAGCAATTCTTCCATTGAACATAAATGGCACTTTTACTTTTTTTTGTTTTTTTACCATCATGTGGGACTCCACTTCCTTTGATTCTCTTTTGTAAAGGAGTCCTACTTTATTAGGATCTAGACCTAAATACTTTGCATATATTTTTATAAACCCCTTAGTTGTTGATATTGAAGGAAACTTGCTGAAATCGCCTTCCTCTAGTGCTTGTATCAAAGGTTTTTTAATTTTTGTTTCCAAAGATACCTTATCTTGTGAAAATCCTAATTGTTTTCTTGTATTTTTTAGCAGTTCAGATACATTTTTCATAGATTCTATATTCTAAATAGTTCTTGTGCATTTTTAGTTGTTATTTCTTTAGTATTGTTGATTCTTTTTAAATTGTTAATGTTGTCAATTATATATATCAAATTTAAACTTGTATTAGGATATTCTCCTCTTTTAGGTTCCGGAGTAAGGAATGGAGAGTCAGTCTCTACTAATATATTTTTTATGTCTATATTATATATTAAATCTTTTATTAATGCTGAGTTTTTAAATGTAGAAATGCCATTGAATGAAACATAAAATCCCAATTTTATTATTTCTTTTAATATTGAGATATCTCCCGAGGCAGAATGTATAACACCATTATTTCTTCCACCTTTATAATATCCAGATAATATTTTGTAGGTATCTTTTAATGCCTCTCTTGTATGAACTATCAACGGAAGGTTATAATCTTTGGCTATTTCTATCTGCATCTTGAATATTTTTTTTTGTAGGTTTATATCATATGGAGGTCTATAGTAATCTAGTCCACATTCTCCAATTGCTATTGTTTCTTTTTTTATTGTTGATTTTATTAAATCTTTATTTATAGTATTATTTGTTTCAGTTGGATGTACTCCAACAGCATAGTAAACACCATCAATAATTTCAGAAGGATTAGTTTTACTATCCATTATAGTAGTTGCTGGAACTATAATTTTTGATATACCTCCATCTTTTGATTTTCTTATTATATCTTGTGGATTTTTAAAAAATTCTTTTGTTATATGTGCATGTGTATCAATCATTAGCCTAAATAATTACTATAATTTCTCTTCTTCTAGTGATATATTGGAAGTTTCTATTTTAGGGAAAATTATATATGGTTTATTTATTTTCCCAGATAATCTTTTATATTTAAATTCAGAGATTTTGATATTTAATATTTTTGACAGTTTTCCTGCACCATCAGGTACAATAGGTTCAAGCATAACATTAAGTGCATATACATATTGCATGAGTCTATATATATCTTCTTTGGAATTACTTTTCCATATACTAAGGTTATCAAATAATTTATTAGCATGATCAGAAAATTCTAAAATATTACGTATGGCATTCTGGAACCTAAATGATTCTATATTTAAAGAAATCTTATTGATCATATCTTCTATATATTGTTCATCATCTATTTTATGTGATTTGGGGACCTCCCCTTCAAAATTTTTATACAGAAAAGTAAGCGTTCTATTTATGTAATTACCTATATTTGAAGAAAGATCGGAATTGACTGATGTTATAAACTCGTTCCATGTAAAATTAAAATCTTTACTCTCTGGCATATTTGCTGTGAGATAAAATCTGCTCTGGTCTGATCCGTATTTAGAAACTAAATATTCTGCAGGTAAGATATGGTTATTACTTTTTGACATTTTCTCTCCTTCTAAAAGAACATATTCATTAGCTACTATATTTGTTGGTAGTGATAATTCTTTATCATATCCCATAAGGATTGTAGGCCATATAATTGTGTGGAATATTATATTATCTTTAGCCATGAAATATATTGATCTTGAGTTTTTGGAAAAATAATCTTTAAAGTTGTCTTTTTTATATTCTTTTGTAGCAGATAAATAACCTATCACAGCCTCAAACCATACATATATGACTTTATTTTCATATCCTTTCAAGGGTACAGGTATGCCATAATTTAGATCTCTCGTTATAGATTTATCAAATAACCCATCTTTCATATATGCTAAAGAAAAATCAACAGTGTTTTTTCTAAACGTATGATTTCCTTTTATGTATTTTTTAACTCTATCTTCAAATTCACTAAGCCTAAGGAAAAAATTTTCAGTTTCTCTAAGCTCTGGAGTATCTCCACATATCTTACATCTTGGATTCTTTATACTTTCAAATGTTATAAAAAAATTACAGTTTTCACAGCTTTCTCCAGCTCTTACATTTTCCTTTCCACAGTTAGGACATGTGCCAAGTACATATCTATCTGGTATAAATCTATTATCATTTAAACAAAAAGGTTGTGTCTCCATACCTTTTTTTATATATCCTTTTTTATATAAATCTAGAAATATCTCTTGTACTGTATCTTTGTGGTTTTTAGTTTCTGTACTAGTCCATAAATCATAATCTATTTTAAATAATTTAAGTGTTTTATCCCAAATTTTATTGGATGTTTTTGCAAATTCTTTAGGATCCCTATTTTCACTTTCTGCCTGTATTTGTACAGGTGCTCCATGCATATCACCTCCAGATACGAATATTGAATCTCGACCTTTAAGCTTTAAGTATCTGTGAAAAATATCCGCAGGTAGATAGCATCCTGCTATATGCCCTATATGAGGGGCTCCATTTACATATGGCCATGAAGTTGTCACAAGATATTTTATATTATCTGCTAGTGCTTTATTGCTAATTATATTATCTGTCTTCATAAGGAGTATTATATCAAATATGTGGAATTATATTATTATATAATACTGATTAAAAAATAAAGTATTATTGCTGTTATAGGGATGACAAATATCATTAGTATATCCAGTTCACCAAAAACTCTCAAAAGTATCATTATTGATATTGTTAAAGGTATTATTATTGAGTTTTTTATAAAATTTCTAGTATTTGGTTTTATTAGATAAACAAAAAAGGTTATAAAGAAAAATAATATAAAAAATATTTCTGAAATAACAATATATATATTTAGAGTTATAATATTCCCTTGTGCATTTTTTGGTGTTATAAGAAAATTAGTAGTCAGAAGGAATGCTATCACAAAAAATAAAAATCCATATATTATTTTCTTTATCGATCTTCTGTGATTAGATATATTTTTTTTCTCCATATATGCACTATCTTGTAAATAATAGATTATTTATATTCTTAATATGCTTTGTAGAATATAAGTATTTATAATGCATGATTATAAAGTGATTCTAAATATTCTACTATGATACCTGCAGTATCTACTTTTAGAAACTTGGAAAATCCTTGAAACCCTAAGTTTCTGTTGACCTCAAGTACAAAAGGTCCTTTATTTGTAATTGCAATATCAACACCTACAAATTCAGATCCATCAACTTGTGCTGCATTAAGAGCGATATTTTGTACAGCCTTATCAAGATCATATGGTACCCCAATTGCTCCTTGGGCGATATTTCCTCTGAAATCATCCTTTTTGTGTATTTTATCCATAGTGCCAAGAATCTTACCTTTAAGTACAATGATTCTGAGATCATGCATGATTTCATAATATGGTTGTATAATAAATGATATGTCTCTATATTTTTGTAATACATTGTGTACTTCTTTCCTTGTAGTAGTATAAAAAAGATTTTTCCCTTGTAATCCTTTATTTGATTTTAGAATTAAAGGATACGAGAAATTGAACTTTTTTATATATTTATCCACACTCTCAAGATCTTTGTTATCTTCTATATATATGCTAGGAATAAGTGGTACATTATTACTAGCAAGTCTGAAAAAGTCATACATCTTGCTTCGTGATGAACTTCTAAAACTTTCAGTGAAGTTAAAAAATATTTTATTATGGTCAATGAGATATTTTACAAGAATTCCCCTATCAGATATTCTTTTGACACCTTCTTTTATTAAGACTACCTTTGGTATATAAACATCAAAATCTAATATATTTTTATTGCTTCCAGTTTTTATTAAAAGATTATCTTCTTGTATATAATAGATCAAATCACCAGGATCAATTATATCAAATGTATGTCCTCTTTTAAGTGAAGCATTTTTTAGAGCTTTTACATAAAAAAAGTTATTAATATCATTTCCTCGGTTGGATCTTGTTAATAGACAAATTCTCATAATACGTATAAATATTCCAAATATTTAATTATTTCTTTGGATACATTAATCCCAGTAGCGTTCATAAAACCTTTGTATTGTGGAGATCTATTTACTTCCAGGAGGTAGGTAGTATCTTTTGTAATTGCAATATCAACACCACAAAAATCAGCACCATTTCTGAATCTTGCAATATTTGATATTTTTATAATATCATTCGTTATATTGAAAGGCACTCCGATCGCACCTTGTGCTATATTTCCTTTAAAATCATTATTTTTATGTATTTTATCCATACAACCTAATATCTTATCCCCTAATACAAGGATTCTTAAATCATGCTCTATTCCTATAAATGGTTGTATCATAAAATGAATATTGACATTCTTTTTTATTATATTTGTAATTTCATCTTTGGAATTAACTTTATAAATATTTTTCCCCTGAACTCCTTTTATATCTTTTAAAATATAAGGAGAGCTGATGTTATGTTCTTTTAATAGTTGATCCAATTTATCCAAATTTTGAGAATATAAGTATAGAGTTGGGATCAATGACAAACCTGATTCTAAATATTTAGAAAATGAGAAAATTTTACCCTCTTGAGAAAATCTTTTACCTTCAATACTATCAAGTACAATTTTATTGTGATCAGTTAAATACCTAACGACTAATCCTTTAGAATTTTTTCTATATTTACCAGTTGTAATACCAAAGTACCTTGGTATATATGCATCATAGGATAGTATATTAACTCCAGTATCTGTATATATTTCAAAAGTATTTTTAAAAATAGTAAATACTAATTTCTTGGGATCAATAATATCAACAGAATGCCCTTCTTTTTCACCCTCTTCTTTTAGAGAAAGTACTTCAATACTTTTAGATCTTGATAAAATAGCAATTTTCATAATTAATATATTAAACAAGCATTATATTTTGTTATAAGTTAATTTATACTATGTTCATTATAATACAAAGGGACTAGAGTACCTAACTTAAACTAATCTCTCACCATTTAATTCTCAATCTTAACAGTTTTTAATCTATCTATGATTACTTTGTTACATCTAATAAAAAATTTGAAAGATCTTTCCTCCCTATTATTATAGGGTACCTCATATATGATCTTTGGGCAATTGTAAAATCAGTTTCTATATTTATATCTGTGTCACAAAATTCTAGCGATGCAGTTATTACTGGTCTTATTGAAAATCCATTTACAGATCTAATTGATTTTAGTTTTATATGATAACGCTTTGTAAGTTCTTCTTCTTTAATTTTAATATTCCCTATATTCAAGTTTGAAGGAATATCTATTTTATTAAATTTCTCTAACACATTATTGTATCCTATTTCTTTTGCGATATCTTCAGATATTGAAGAACGGTATGCACCACTATCTATTTTTGCCTCTATGGGAGTTCTCATACTCCCTATTAATACTTTCACTTTTTTTCCTATTATTATCTTTCCTGTAATTTCTGAGACCTCTTCTTCTATTTCTCCTCCAAATATTTCTTTAGCAATTCTTATTGAAGATTGAGGGTTTTTTGTCTTTATTTTTGAGACAGATAGAAGTCTTTCTTTCAACCCATCATTATTTGCAATTTGTATAGCTAATCCAGGTCTAGCATTTACTTCTAAGATTAATGGTCCATTATTTTTATCTATAGCAATATCAACTCCAATAAATTTTGCATTAATTGCTATGGATGATAGTATAGACATCTCTAATATCTTATTCCAGTAAGGTATTTTTATACCACTAAGTCGTTCTCCGGTGTCTGGATGAATTTCTATAGAAGAATTTTTTAATATAGCATTTGTAGTTACACCATTTGCTATATCAATTCCAACTCCAACACCTCCAGAGTGAAGGTTGGCCTTACCTTTAGATTCTATTGTTGGAATTCTACATTCAGCCATTATCGGAATATTTCTGTATACTATAATTCTAATATCTGGTAATCCTTGTTTTGTGAATTTTGAAAATAAAGGAATTACTTTTACTCTTTCTTCAAATAGTGCAGTGTCATTACCTGAATTTATAGAAAAATTCCCATTCAGAATATCTAAAATATGACTTTTTAACTTTGTTAAGGTTATAACTTCTTTATTAGGCATTATCCAAGAGTCTTCTTCATCAATACTTTTTTTCTTCTTTTTCCCATATACAATAATTATACCTTCACCTCCTAACCCTTTATTTGGTTTTAGTACAAAACTTAGAGGTAGATTAGAAAAATCAAAATTTTCAAATTCTTCTAGATTTTTAATTGTTGCAATAGTTTTTGATACAGGAATATTAAAATCCTTAAGTCTTTTTTTTGATTTTATTTTTGAATTAGATATTGCTGTAGCCGATTTGTCAATAAAGAGTAAATTTCTAGCATTCATACCCAAAAGTTTTTTTGATTTTTCTTTTGATATAACTATCATATTAGTCTTTGATTAATTTTCTAAATCTAAACAGTTCTGTAAATCTTAAAGATGTCACTCTTCCAACGTATACATCAAAAATTATTGCAATAAGTGATAAAACTGGGTATTTTATGATTGTCGTCCTAAAGTCATAAGATCCAACTGCCATATATATCAAAAGTCCAATAATTATGGTTTGAATATATATATAGTTACCATGTCTCTCTCCCTTTTTAATCTTCATTGTGGCTAGAGATTCTCCAAGTAACATTAGTATTAATATTGCATATATTGAAATACTATGATGATAATTAAATATTACATGAACACTATATAAAGCCCCTATTATTGCAAATGATATAAAAGATATAGTTAAAGCTTCTTTTGCTGTATGATGTAATGTTAGATTCTTGATTAAATATTTTAATATAATTTCAAAAATCAGTATGTATAAAACGAAAAATATACCATACAATAGACCTGTTGAGAAAAAAGCTAGTATAGAGAGTATGGTGATATATAGATTAAATGTTTCAAATCCTATGATTTGTCTTATAAATACTATAAATAGAGCTACCACAGGTATGGCTAATAGTATATATAGCGTGTTTTGACTAATACCAGATTGTATTAAAAACAAAGATAATTGTTCCATACGTCCTATAATATTTTAAACTATCTGTATATATCATATTTTGGACATATTGTCCATATATTATAGTAGTGGATAAGAATATATTTGTAAACAAAATCAATTTCATTGAACCATTAATTTTAATAATGATTCTAATTGCGGAGTTCTTAATCTCTTTAGAGCATTTGATTCAATATTTCTGACTCTTTCTCTAGAAATGTTAAATATATTGGCCACCTCAGTTAATGTTTTCTCATATCCATCATTTAAGCCTAATCTCATGTTTAATATTTGAATTTCTCTCTTTGATAATCCTGATAACATATCAGAAAGCTCGGATTTTAAAATTAATTTTAGAGCACTAATATCAGGTGGTTCTGTTTTTTCATCTGCTATAAAATCACCTAATGTTTCAGACTCTATATCTTCTCCGATTGGTGTAGATAGAGATATTGTACGCCTAGATGATGTATAAATTTCTTTGATTTTACTCTCTAATATACCAGTTTCTTCACCTATCTCGGCCTCTAAAGGTTGTCTACCTAATACTGTAGTTAAAATATTTCTAACTTTTCTAATCTTATTGATTTTATCTATACCATGAGAAGGTATTCTTATTGTTCTATCTTTATCTGCTATAGCTCTAGTTATAGATTGTTTAATCCACCATGTAGCGTAAGTTGAAAATTTAAACCCAAGACTATAATCAAATTTTTCTACAGCAGTGATTAAACCCATATTCCCTTCCTGAATTATATCGAGAATATCCAAACTATCTGTATGGTATTTTTTTGCAATAGATACAACTAATCTTAAATTGGATTCTGCTAAGGATTTTTTAGCCAGATCAACGTCTTCTGGATTATCACTTTTTATTCTTTTGCCTAATCTTATTTCATCATCTTTAGTTAGTAGTGGAAATTGACTAATTTCTTGTAGATAAATTTTTACAGGATCTAATTCTGGTTCATTAGCAAGATAATCTTCAAATTCATTGTATCCTATCTCTTCTCTAAAGGCTTCCATAATATTTAAACAAATTTTTGATCATATTTAATCTCATAGTATTGATCAATATTCAAATGTAATCATGTAATATTTGTAATACTTCTTTAGTTTGTAACCCTTTTAACACTTTGCATTCAATTTGCCTTATTCTCTCTTTGGTCCGTCCAAACTTTTTCCCAACCTCTTCTAATGTTCTTACAATTCCATCATTGAAGCCAAACCTCAGTTCTATTATTTTTCTTTCTCTGTCTGATAAATTCGCTAATAATTTTTGTATCTCCTCTTTTAGAAAATCTTGTGCAGCTATTTCATCAGGAGGTATATCATCTTTAGATGTTATAAACTCTGCTATAGTTGTAGCTTCTAAATCATCACTATTCCTTATAGTAGTTGATAATGATAATGGGTTTTTAGATATCATTACAATATCTTCTACTTCATGTAAAGGTTTACCTATCTCTTCAGCTATCTCTTCTGGCTTAGGCTCTCTTTGTAAGTTTTGGGATAAATCATTTCTTAATCTTTTTATCCTTTTATTATAGATGATAATATTGTGAGGGATCGTAACAGTTCTAGATTGTGATTCTGCTCTTTCAATAAAATGCTTTATCCACCAAGTGGAGTAAGTTGAAAATTTATATCCTCTTGTATAGTCAAACTTTTTTACAGCTTTAATAAGGCCTAAATTTCCTTCTTGAATTAAATCAAGTAGATCTAGGCCTCCTGGTTGGTATACTTTTTTTGCATAATATATAACTAATCTCAAATTAGCTACTATTAATTCTTCTTCTGCTTTAGCATCTCCTTTTTCCATTCTTATCCCTAATCTCACCTCATCCTCCCTTGTAAGTAATGGAATAGTATGAACTTCTTCCAGATATGCAACCATAGGATCTACAATAACTTCAGTATTGCAATTATAATATTCTGTTTTTAAAGCTTCCATAATTTAATAATCTAAATATCCTGTAATTATACTACATATTTATCAAATTTCAGTATTTATTATTGTGTAGGGTGATTTTTATATATAATCTTGGAGAATTTGTTTTACTTCCTTAGTATTTAATTTTTTTAAGGCTTTAGATTCAATCTGTCTTATTCTTTCCCTTGTTACTTTAAACTCTCTTCCAACTTCCTCAAGCGTCCTTGCTACACCATCTTGAAGACCAAATCTCAACTCAATAACCTTTCTCTCTCTGTCAGATAAACCTGATAAAACGTCACTGATCTGATTTTTCAAAAAATCTTTTGATGCTACTGCCTCTGGTTGTGGGTTATCTTCATCTGCAATAAAATCTGCTATTGTGCTTGATCCAGAGCCATCGTCTCCTACTGGTGTTGATAGTGAAGTAGGGTACTGGGATATCTTTATGATTTCTTCAACTTGATCAACAGTTTTTCCCATCTCCTTTGCTAATTCTTGAGATGAAGGTGATCTTTGTAGTTTCATTGAGAGGGTACTTCTCACTTTTTGAAGTTGATGTATAGTTTCAATCATATGTACAGGTATTCTAATTGTTCTTTCTTGATCAGCAATTGCTCTTGTTATTGCTTGTCTTATCCACCAAGTAGCATAAGTTGAAAATTTATAACCTCTTGTATAATCAAATTTATCCACAGCTCTCATTAGTCCTATGTTTCCTTCTTGAATGAGGTCAAGCAAACTTAAACTTCCACCCTTATAATATTTTTTGGCAATTGATACAACTAATCTTAAATTTGCTGTAGTTAAATATTCTGTAGCTTCTTTATCTCCACTTTTTATTCTTTTTGCGAGAGTAACTTCTTCTTTCCCTGTTAGAAGAGGAATTTTACCTATTTCCTGGAGATATGCTCTGATTGGATCTGAATCAATATTAGATTGTATGGTTTTTAATATCTTAATTTTATCCTCAAGAGTTATGTCTTCTTTTTTAACTACTGCAGGTTTTTTTGACTTATCTTCATAGTCATCTTCTTCATATATAATTTCCAAATTTTGTTTTGCCAGTTCAATAAAAAGTAGATCGATATTATCAATATTATTTTCAATATATGGGATTTCACCTAGGACATCTGACTCTAATAAATATCCTTTTTCTAAAGCAATATTTAACAATTTTTGTATCGATTTTTGAGTAGGCTGAGGTTCTGTCATAAGCTCAATAATTATATCATATATTGTCAAATAATTCATATGTTATATAATCAATTTTACTTATGAATAAAGATATTCCTATATCAGACATTCTGACACAAATAAGAGATTCTATTTTTATCATTTTTAAAAATATTAATCTATTATATCTTTCTATTATATCTTTAGTTTTATTTTCCCTTATTCCAATTTTATATTTTCTACTTACAAATTATGTATTTAAAAATCATAATACAAAATATATATTAAATTTAATCTCTCATTTTAATATTTTTGTCTTGTTATTAATAGCATTCATCGTACTTATATATATTATATTAGGAACTTTGATTTTCTATTTTATACAAGCTTCTATAGTAAAAAGCATGCTCAATATAGAATATTGGCAAGAAATATATCCTATCAAATCTTTTATTCTAAATGGAAGGAGAGTTGCAGTATCATATTTTGTTTATGAAATAGTTTTTTATATTATCACTACTTTCCTATTTATAGTATACATACTAATTGTTGTGGCAATTTCGTTTATACCGTATATAGCATCATTAATATTTTTACTTGCATTGGTTATTCTTACAATTTTTCTTTTATATCTTATATCAGTTAATATGATAGGTGTAATTTTTGTATGTGATCAAGATATGGATATTATAGATGCTATGAGAAGATCATTTGTTATTGTTTATAACAATATAAGCATGTTCTTGAAAATAACTGGTATATTCCTAATATACTTATTATTTTTTATAGTTTTAATAAATTCAATTAACAATATGACTATTTCTGTAATTTTATATTATTCACATATTGGTGTAGCAATATTTATAATACTGATTATTATGGATTTTATACTTATGACATTATTGTATTCTTTCCTAAATGTTTTTATTCTAACATTTTGGACAGGAATATATATAAAACTAAAAACTTTGAATATATCCATGTTGACAAAAACTATAGGATAGTTTATACTTTGAATGATTAATTTTATTATTTTAATATTATGGATGAAAGATTGACTAGATTAAATGGAGAAGAATTACTTTCACCTAGTGATGAACGTGAGAGAAAATCTAATAATGGGTATTTATTAGAAGTTGAGAGAGCTATTAGGGATTCTAGAACTGAGAATGAGAGAAGAAGAAAAGTTAAGGAAATAAATGATAGATACTCAAGGTCAAGATAAATTTTAATTTACTATTTAACTGTTATGGAGAGAGAAGAAGAAATATATATTGTAGAAGTTGATGAAAGTGCAAGGAGGATGGAGCATAAGCGTTCTGTAGTGGTAGGAAAAGTTATGGATGGAATAGATTTAAGTCCAGAAGAACAAAAGATTCTGGAAGAATTATATAGGGAGGAGGATGGTGTAAGAGAAGGAGATCCTGAAGGTTGGTATGGAGAGTAGCATATATTTATATTTTTCTTGCTAAAGCATATATATATAGTTGAGCCCATCCTGCGTATCCATCATAAAGGTTATTTACAATATCTTGTATTTCTGTAAGTTTGTAATTTTTGTAAATACTTTTTACATGTTTTAATATCCACGTATCCATAGGGAAGGCTGAATTTACTCCCATTGAATAAAGTAATATACATTTTGCAATTTTATCACCAACACCTTGAAAACTGATAAGTATATTATATGCATCTTTTGGGTCCAGATTATGTAAATTATATAAATCTATATTTTCATCTAAAATTTTTTTTGCGGTATTTTTTATATATTTTGCTCTAAAACCTAATTTTGCATCTTTTAATATAATATCATTTGCAGATTCCAACTTTTTAATATTCGGAAATGTATAAAGACTATATTTGTGGGGAATATCTTTAAAGTTTAAATCCTCTATTTTATCTCCTAGATATAAAGAGAGAAGTCTGTAAGAAGCTTTTATTTTGGGTACATTGTTGCAACTTGATATTATGTATGCAAATGTACACTCATATTCATCCTGATTTATTATCCTCAACCCTCTATACTTATCTATACCTGATTTAATTACAGTATCTTTAGAAATTTTTTTGATAATTTCATCATAATTAATATTAAGGTTAAAATATTTAATTATAGTTTCTTTATCAATTTCTGGGGAAGATTCTATATAAAGATTATTGCCATCTTGTCGTATTTTTACTCCATGTCTATTGATGACACCTACATACGTATTATCAGCAATCTTTGTCCATGAGAAACATTGTCCAGAATCGAGAGTATATTGTAGGCTAAATTGTTTCGTTTTAATCAACATTTTTAGTTATCTATTGACAAATATATATCAGTATTATACATTAATATAAGTTTGTTAGTGAATTTTAAATATGGAAAAATATACTAAACACATAGGAATTCTAAAGGTTTTACCTTTTGCTGTTTTGAGTTTAGCACTTGCAACTTCAGTATATGCTGCTTCACACAATTCTAATGCTCAATCAACTGCTGGTAATCCAAACACTGTCACTACTACACCAGGTAATAATGTTGCCCCAACTTCAGCTAATACTACTAACGTAGCAAATGGATTGGCTAAGGGACAGAGTGCTAAAGCTAGTGGGCTGGCAAAATCTTGTAAAGCTAGAATAGCCGCAATAACTGAAAGATCTGATCATATGGTAGCTCTTGCAACTGTACAAGAGAAAGCATTCACAAGGATTGCATTAAGCGTCGAATCTTTCTATTCAACTAAAATTATGACTAAAAATGTTACTGTAGCAAATTATCAAACTTTGGTAGCTAATGTACAGACTGCAGAAGATGCTGTCCTTGCAGCAGAAACAAAAGTATCTGGAGATGCAGCTAATCTTACTTGTAGTACTACTAGCCCACAAACGATGGTTTTGGCTTTTAATACTGATATGAAAGCTGAAATATCCGCATTAAGATTGTATAGGAAAAGTATCGTTGATCTCATTGTAGCAATTAAATCTAGTTTATCTACAACTAATAATAATGGACAACCAAAATAGTGATATAGAAATGAAAAGAACACATAATGACTTGTTAGTTTACAAGGTTATATCACTAGTCCTATTTTTGTTTCTTGCTTTAGCTATTGTTTATATAGTTGATTTACTAAATAACTCTCAATCATCAGCTACTGGTCAGACAACTAGTTCACAAAATGTAACAAGTTCTCTTCCAAGTCAACCTCAAGTCCCAGTTGTAAATAGTTCTTCAGACTTAAATAGTGCTCTAAATTATTTAAATAATACACACTTAAGTTCCATTACTTCTGGAATATCTCAAAATACATTATAGCTATAACAAAGACGCACCCTTTATATCAGCTTTATTATCTTTAGATATTACTGTGTTTTTAAACTCTCTAAGATTATAATTTAACTCTTCATAGAAAATATGATTTTTAGTTATGAATGAACCTTGTCCTATTAAAGAGGTATGTTTATTTCTATCAATGAAGGCCATTATGATGGCTGTTGTATATGATGCTGCAATAGAGGCAATTTCTACATATGATAAATTATATTTACTTAAAGCCTTATAAGAAATATATTCTTCCAAAAGTTTATCTTGGATGAATCCAGATCCAAAGAATCGAGATTCAAAATCTGCCATCTTTAACCTACCAATTTCAGAGTTTATAAAGAAGCCATCCTTTATATAAGATAGATTTACACCTGTTCCTGATAATATTGATATATATGTATCATAATTGGGATTTTTATAATAATTGTAAATATTACTTGCTACCGCATCATTAACAACGTTTATATTTATATCCTGTTTAATAATTTCCCTAAATTTTTTATTAATTGAAAAACTAATATTTGTAAAAGGTATTTCTTTAGATATTATATCAACTTTCTCATATATACCATCAATATACCCATTGGACCTTATTGATTTAAAAGGGTAAGAAAATATTATATTTAACTTATCCATTTTATCGGTAATATATAATTTTTCTCTCCCATATTTTACTATGTATTCAAAAAATTGTTCTTGATTACTTGGGAATCTTATAATATCTTCTTTTAAAATTTCTGTGTTTTTTACCTTAGTATAGTATATATGTGATCCTCCAATACCTATAACTATCTTCTCCTCATTATTGTCTAGAGTTTTGATATCATCAGTTATAATAGATGAATTTATATTCAGTAATTTTTCCTTATTTTTAGTTATATACGAAGCAATATATCTGATTTGATTTTTATTAAGGGGTTTCATTTGTATTTTGGTATTTTTCTTTTATTTTATGCATATTTATATATATAGATCCTACGCCTATAAACAAAACTGTAGTCATAACCATAACAAATGCTAATCCTAAGTTATGTAGATTGTGTACATTTATTGGTGTAACAATATGTAGATTTGCTATCCTAGGAAATAAAAGTCCAAACATTCCTCCTAATATAAAAACTATTCCACCCCCGAAAAGCGTATTACCTGCAACTTTAGATGCCAATTTTAATCCTTCTGATTCTGGAATTTTCATATTTCTAATCCACCTTCCAAAAATGCTTCCGAAAATAGCTTGTACAAACATTGTTCCTAATCCAAAAAATACTCCAGGTAGGAACGCTACATACATATTTGGCATTTTTGGCACAAGTACAGTGTATAATATCAATGCAAAAGCACCAAATCCCCATCCTGCTATAAATCCATGTAAAAGTGCCATAGAAGGTTTTATTTGTCTTGGTGTATCCTCAAATTCATGATGTTTATGTTTACCTATCCATGAAGAAGGAAGAAGTTCGATATGAAATATCTTATTGAATCTTAAAACATATATTCCTACTAAAAACATTGCTAAACCTACTATTAAATATACATAATAATTCAAAGATGGAAATTGCGCCCAATTTATAAGTGCAAAATAAGCAATCTCTGATGCTATCGCTCTCTGCACCGTGAATGCTAATGAAAATAGTATAGCTACATATAAACCTTTTCTAGATGAAAAACTTCCTATTGCATAAGAGAAGGTTATAGGCCAGGTGTGTTCATCTGGGGTTATCCCATGAACTAGGCCTAATAGAAATGCATAAAATAATACTGTTATAGTAGCTGTTAATACCATTAATTTATTTTTATTATTTAAGGATCTCTTTCAATTCTTTAATATTATTATTCCATATTCTCCCATCAAACCAAGATAGTCCTTTAAATTGTAATTTATATATTGACTCTTTTTTATATACACTCCCAAGATAGACATAATCAAGATTATGCTCTTTTGCAAAAATTATTGCTTTCAACATCATACATATACCCATATTTAGATTAAAATATGAAAGATCATAGAATGGGTAAGCATAGTGTAACATATATTTATTCATATACGCCAAGGCATACCCCTGGACGTTAGTTCTCTGAGCAAAATTTACATCATTTAAATTTTTATCTTTATAAACAAAAACCGAATTCATGTTGGATTTGTCCATATTTGTGAACATTTCTTTAATTTTATTTGCAGTCATTACTTTATTCCCAAATCTAGCTTTATAATACGTAAATCCCATTTTATGTATATTATAACTATATTCAATGTAAGGTAAATTGTCCTTTTCTATGGATATATTTTCAGTTTTTTTTAAAACTCTCCTATTTTCACTTGTCAGTTCAAAATATTCTAAATCTACTCTTAAGCTTCTTATTTTTTGCATAATACCCTTTCCCTTTCGCACAAATACAAAACCTTCATTATAAAGGTCGTTTATATTATCTGTATCTTTAATTATTATTTCCTTTGAATATTGGTACATATTTTTATTATAACAAAATTTATATATTAAAAACTTATAACTAGAAAAGATATTAATAATATTCCATTTTTTCATAATATATGATAATATCCAAGGTATATGAATTTTTTTAAAAAATCTGAAAGGAATTATTATTTAAAACTATTGAGCTTTGCTCTTGGTATATTGTTTTTAGCAGTAGGTTATTCAGTTGTATATCTACCATTGTTAGTAGTATTAATTATCATAGGTATAATACTTTTGTACTGTTCTTTTTTTGAAAATCCTTTTTCTAAAGTACATAATAATACTAATCTGCCACTAAGAAAGAAGGAAGAACCTATGAAAGATGTTAGTACAGATAAGACAGTTAAGAGTACAACTTCAAAAACAGTTAGAAAAACTCCAGTAAAAAATATAAAACAACCTTCTAAATCTACAAAAAAAAGTGTCTCCAAAAAATCTGGAAAAAAATAATAGTTATAAAATTATGCACATGAAACATTTTATTAAGTTCTAGTGTATATATATGTAATTAATTACAATTATGTTAAAAAATAAGAATTATTATATATTAGTTGTCCTATTGTTTATTGTTGCAATAGTAGGACTTGATGTATATAACTCTAATTCTACAAAGACTATAAAACCTCAAACTACATTTTTTTATAAAAGTTATTCACAATATTCTCAAGATCAGAAAAATAACAATGTTGTCGGAGGAGTTAATAGTGTACTAATATCTAAAGTGGTACTTTCTAAAAATATTAATGGAGAGAATTTTGATACTACACCTATAGTTGCAGGAGATGCAATATACGTAGGTACAATGGATAAGACAAATTTATCTGGTGGGCTGCTAGCCCTATCTAGAGTCACTGGTAATATAATATGGCATGATCATTTCAGTAACTGGATAATGACTAACCCAGTTGTAGTTCCACAAATAAATATGGTTTTTGTTGGGTCTGGGAATAGTATCAAATATGGCCCCAAGGAGTCGTATAGGGGATTGGGAAATAATTTTGTGTACGGTATTAATATTTCAACAGGAGCAGTAATTTGGAAATATAAAACTCTTGGTGAAAATATGCCTACTCCTATATATAGCAATGGAACTTTATACTTTGTAAATGGAAACAGAACATTTTATGCTTTAGATGCACTAACAGGAAAAGTATTGTGGACATTAAATGTTGGATCTATTGTCTCAATGTCATCACCTATACTTGTTGGTAATAATGTATTTTTTGGTGGATCTAAACCATATAAATTTTTTGATGTAAATATAAATACTAAGAGTATTAAATGGGCAACAGCTTTCAAGAATCTCCCTGGAGGAATTACAATAACAGGTGGACTTGATGATACTACCCCTGTCTATTACAAAGGATATCTATATACAAATGCAACAATGTTGAAAGACTATACTACTAATTCTGGATATGAATATTTATATAAGATTGATGCACAAACAGGATCTATAGTGTGGGCGTTAAATGAAGGATATGGAGTTATAAATGAACCTTCAGATCCAATGCAAGGATCTGTCCCAACATTAGAAGGTGACACTATATATACTGGTTCCAATACAGCAAGGAGCATATTTGCAGTGAATATTAATACAGAGAAGGTAGATTGGTCATATAAGATTAATGGTATGATTAATGCACCTCTAACAATTATAAAAGAGGATGTCTATGGTGTAACTGCCAATGGTAACATTTATGTTATTGATAAAAATAACGGAGCGTTTGATGCAAAAAGGACATTGGGAGGCCCAGAAATAGCATCAGGACTGAGTTTTTACTCTGGTAAATTTTATGTAACCACAGGAAACGGTAACTTCTATATTCTTCGTTAAAATCCCTGTATAATACAGAACGTATGGAAAATTCTAAAATCAGAAATATTGCTGTTATTGCCCATGTTGACCATGGTAAAACCACTTTGGTAGACAGCTTTATGAAACAATCAAATATGTTTAGAGAAAATGAGGCTTTGATGACTCAGTCTTTAATTATGGATAATATGGATCTTGAAAAAGAAAGAGGTATTACTATAACTGCAAAAAATATATTTATTAAATATAAGGACTATAAAATAAATATTATAGATACACCTGGACATGCTGATTTTTCTGGAGAGGTTGAAAGAACTTTAAATATGGCTGATGGATGTTTACTAATTGTTGATGCTCAAGAAGGACCTATGCCACAAACACGATATGTACTTCAAAAAGCATTAGAGTTAGGTAAGAAAATAATAGTAGTAATAAATAAAATAGATAAAAAATTTGCAGATATAGATAAGACATTATCTGAAATAGATGATCTTTTTTTAGATCTTGCAACTTCAGATGATCAGTTAGATTTTCCTATATTTTATGCAATTGCAAGGGAAGGGATCATCTTTGATAAACTTCCAGATTTAAATACTAGGATTGAATATAAAGCAGATACTTCTGGATCTGATGTATCACTTCTTTTTTCTAGTATAATCAAAGATATTCCTCCTCCTTCTGGAGATTTAACTTTACCATTCCTTATGCAAGTATCATCAATTGATTATGATGAATATACTGGGTCTGGAGTTGTAGGGAAGATCTTACAAGGGGAAATACAAAAAGGAGATTCATTAGATATACTTGGATTGGAGTCTGTGAAAAGATTTAAAGTTTTAAAATTAATAGTCTCAAACGGTATAAAGAAAGAAGAGGTGCAAAAAATGCAAGCAGGAGATATAGTAACTATAATTGGAGCTGCAGATGCAAAGATTGGTGATACAATAACAATGCCAGGAGAGAACCAGAGATTACCAGATTTAGAAATACAAGAACCTTCTGTTCGAATAAAATTTGAAGCAAATAGTTCTCCACTAGCTGGCAGAGAAGGGAAGTTCGTTACATCAAGGCAGCTACTTGCAAGATTAGAAAGGGAGTTACAAAAAAATGTTGCAATGAAACTTGAAATCTCAGGTGACCAATTTTTTGTATCGGGTAGAGGAGAACTACACTTATCAATATTGATAGAAACGCTAAGAAGAGAAGGATATGAATTCCAAATCTCAAAACCAGAAGCTATCACCAAAATAATTGATGGAAAAAAATATGAAGGACAAGAAGATTTATTTTTAGAAGTTGATAAGAATTCTATAGGCATTATAACTACTGCATTGTCAAAAAGAAAAGGAGAACTAGTAAATATGCATACTGACAATTCAGATATAGTACATTTCCATTATAAAGTATTAACTAGGAACCTGTTTGGACTTAGAGGTGAGCTTGTTAATGATACAAAAGGTACTGTTATTTTTAATAGTAGTTTTTCTGAATTTGTATTATCACCTGGAGGAAGTATGTATAAGGATAGAAAAGGAGTCCTAATTGCTTCAGAAGCTGGAAATACAACATCATATGGTCTTAATAAGGCCCAGGAAAGAGGTACCTTATTTGTAGCTCCGGAAGAACAAGTTTATGAAGGAATGATAGTAGGTATAAATAAATATGACCAAGATATGGAAGTTAATGTATCTAGAGCTAAGCATTTAACAGGATTACATTCGGATATAGGAGAAGAAACTATTGTATTAACAAAAAATATAGAACTTACTATTGAACTTGGAATAGATTTTATAGCAGATGATGAGTATCTAGAAATTACTCCAACTAATCTAAGGTTAAGAAAAAAATACCTTAGGAAATCTGATAGAAATAAATTTAATAAAGAGTAATTAACCTTCTATAGAAAGTGATTCTAACCTTGTGTATAATGAAACTATGAATATATTCATATATGTTTTGATTGGTATTTTAGTTGGATTTTGGTTTGCAAGAAAATATAAAACCAGAGGGGGATTATTTATAGATATAATCACTGGTATTATAGGGGCAATGATTGGTGGTCTGTCAGGAGATTCCTTTTTATCTAATACAATATTTAGTATTGTACTTTCAATAGTTTTCTCTGCTTTGATTTTGTATATGTTTAAAAAAGCTGTAAATAAGATAGAATAATTTATGGATAATACAAATACTAATTTTTCTTTACCTGTAGATTTTAAATGGGGGGTTTCAACTTCTTCTTATCAGATTGAGGGTGGAAATTTTAATAGTGATTGGTATTCATGGGAAAAATATAAAGGATATATTGAAGCTGGAGATGCATGTAGATCATATGAGAAATATAAGGAAGATATTGAAATTTTGAAACGATTAAAGGTTAATTCTTATAGATTTTCTATTGAGTGGTCTAGAATCGAACCTGAAGAAGGTAAGTGGGATCTTGAAGTATTAAATCACTATAAAGATCTTATAAAATCTCTTAAGGATAATAATATAGAACCTTTTGTAACTCTATTTCATGAATCTCTTCCAATATGGGTATCAAAGATTGGAGGTTTTGAGAATAAGAAAATTATTAAGATATTTCAAAGGTATACTGATTTTGTAGTTGAGAATCTTGGTAGTGAAGTCACTTTTTGGATTACTATTAATGAACCTTTTATATATGCTTTGATGGGATATCTTTCTGGTGAATATCCTCCTGGAAAGAGGAGTATAATCAAATATTTAAAGGTAGAACATAATCTTCAGATAGCTCATATTAGAGCATATATAGGGATAAAAGATATATATAAGAAGTTTAATTGGGGAAGATCCAGAGTTTCTGTTGCCAAGAATAATGTGGACTACTTACCTTTAGATTGGATAAGCAAATTTTATATAATGCTAAAAAGATATTTTACTAATTATTCTTATTTAGATAAAACTAGAAAATATATGGATTTTATAGGATTAAATTATTATTTTCATGAAGAAGACAAATTTAAATTATCTATTCATAATTTTCTATTTAAAAGCATTCCTAATGATAAGCTTGAAAAACAAGATGTACTAGGATGGGATATATATCCACAAGGTATATATAATATAATGAAACAGACATATAAAAGGTACAACAAAGATATATTTATTTTAGAGAATGGTATATCTGATACGTCTGATTTGAATCGTATAAAATATATAGAAGATCATCTTGTGTATATAAAGAAAGCCATAGAAGAGGGTATTCCTGTTAAAGGTTATTTCTACTGGAGCCTTATAGATAATTATGAATGGAAGTATGGTTTTGATGCCAAATTTGGATTTTCCTATATGGATAACAATGGTAATAGAATTATGAAAGAAAGTGGAAAAAAGTTTGCTGATATAGTACAATCTATTTAATTCTAAATTAATTTTTATAATGTAGTATATAAGTATTATGAATATATCAGATAGGTTAGTATATGGAATATTTTCAATAATTGAATTTTTCTTAGTCTTTAGAATTCTATTCCTTCTTTTCGGGGCTAATGCTAATAATCCAATAGCTAAGTTTATTTATGGTACGTCATATCCACTAGTAGCACCATTTTCTGGTTTATTTCCTACAATAGTATTTGGAAGGTTTGTTTTAGCATCAAACTCTGTAACTGCACTAATATTTTATACTATTGCTGGTCTTGTTTTAGTTGAAATATTAACATCTTTCGTTCAAAGACAAAGAGATAGAAGGAATCCTACTGTTTGAAGTTTAATAAATACCATTAAAAAATGAAAAAAGCAGATTTACATATACATTCTAATGTATCTGATGGTGCACGTTCTCCTGAACAAATAATTGATTACATTGAGTACAATACTGATATTGATAAAGTATATATAACTGATCATAATAATATAGAAGGTGCAAAAATTGCTTTATCATATAAACTTAAAAAGAATTATAAAATAGAAGTAGGTATTGGATCTGAGATATCAACTAATCACTGCCACATGATTGGGCTTGATATTAAAAAAAATATAAGAAAAAAAATGTCTCCACAAGATACTGCTAAGGAGATATTAAATCAAGGTGGCTTCCCTGTTATAGCTCATCCATTTAACCCATTTCAAAAAGGCAGGCATTTGAATGGTAAAATACTAGTGGAATCTATGCTTGATAGTAATATACCTTTTGCTATAGAAGTTAATGGATCTTTAAATTATATGACTCTTTTATATTCAAATAGGAAATTTCTTAGAAAACAAGCAGAGTTATCATTGGCTAATAAAAAGGCTATAGATATAGCTAAAAAATACCAAATCCCTATCGTAGGAGGTTCAGATGCTCATTTAAGGAGGGTTTTAGGTAGTGCATACACAATATATAAGGATGATTTAATAAGTGAAATTAAGAATAATACTGTTTCCTATGGATTTGATTTTACAAGTAGAAGAAAAGGGTTTAAATATTTTGTATATCACGCTTTATTTGATTCAATTCCTGCACCTATAAAATATAAAAATAATATATTAAAAATTTTCCCTTCAGAAAGAAAATAGTACTAAGAATTGGTGAAAATTAGATTGCTAAAATATATGTTCAAGAATATAATTATGAGAGTGTAGATTCTTTCAGTAAGCATAGAGATAAGTAATATTTGATTATATTTAACCTTTGAAAATTAATAAAAAAGAAATAAAAAAAATCCTAAATAAATTATATAAATATTTTATTGTAGGCATAATAGGAATAATTATTGATAATGGTGTAATATTATTATTAACATTGGTTTTCTTTATACCAGCCAATATTGCCACATTGATATCTGCAGAGATAGGAAATTTAAATAATTTCTTTATAAATGATAATTGGACATTCAAAGATAGTAAGAACTCTACTTTTATAATAAGGATATTAAAATATCATATTTCAATTTTGTTAGGTTTTATAATAGCAAGAGTATTTTTATTCCCAGAAGTATTTTCTTTTGTCTCCTTATATTTTAGTAAATTTTTTGCTATTCTTATTGCAAATAATGCTAGCATTGCTGTCAGCTTTATTTTTAACTTTATAATAAATTTTCTATGGACCTGGGGTTCTTCAAAAAAGGATATTTTTGAAGATATTGAAAAAGATATTGAGCAAACAGAATTTAGATAATTAAATAATTTTCATTTATGTTAGGTAGGTCATCTTCTAGAAATAAATATTGGTACAAAGAGAGTGTTTTCTACGAGATATATATAGATCTATTTAAAGACAGTGATAATAATGGTATTGGTGATATAAAGGGTCTTATAGACAATTTTATCTATATTAAAGAATTAGGTGTAGGGTGTCTATGGTTATTACCCATTTACAAATCACCTTTGATGGATGGAGGATATGATGTATCTGATTATACTTCTATAAGGGATGAAATAGGTACACTTGATGATTTTAAAGAATTAATAAAAATAGCTCATGATAATGGTGTACGTATTATTATGGATCTAGTTTTAAACCATACTTCATCACAACACCCTTGGTTTCTAGCTTCACAAGATCCTGCATCTAAAGATTTTTTTAAATATAAAGATTATTATCTTTGGGATATGACAGGTGATAAGTATAAGGATGCTTCGATAATATTTTCTGATTATGAAAAAACTAATTGGACATATAATTCTATAAGAAAAGAATATTATTTTCATAGATTTTACAAAACTCAGCCAGATCTAAATTGGAGAAATGATGAAGTTTTAAAAGAGTTTTTTAAAATTATTAGTTTCTGGTTAGATTTAGGTGTTGATGGCTTTAGGGTAGATGCAGTTCCATATCTAGTGAAGAAAGAAGGCACAAATTGTGAAAATTTAAAAGAAACACATATGATATTAAGGAAAATTAGGAAATTTGCTAATAAGCATTATAGTAGTAGGGATATAATATTTCTTGCTGAGGCTGGCGAACCAATGGATGAACTTGTTAAATATTTTGGGAATGGTAGGAATGAGTTTCAAATGGCATTTAATTTTCCTCTTATGCCGCAAATATTTTTATCGTTGTTAGAAGAAGATAGTAAATACATTATAAATACAATTAAATCATTTCCAAAGATTCCTCGTAAAAGCCAGTGGGCAATATTTCTTCGTAATCATGATGAACTTAGCTTATCTACTGTGGATAAAGAAACCGCAGCATTGTTTTATTCAAAGTATGATAAAGATAAAATATATAGATTTAATACTGGTATTGCAGAGAGATTATATACTCTACTTGGAGATAGCAAGGAGAAAATAGCTTTGGCTAATTCTATTTTACTTACTCTAGTGGGTACTCCAGTATTGTATAGTGGAGATGAACTCGATGAAAAAGAAAATTTTTCTATAGTTCCTAAGGATAATGTACCATATGATAGACGATTGCTTGTAAGAACCAAAATAGATTGGGCTAAAGCTAATAAATATATATGGGATTCACAATCGACATATAACAAATTAAGAAATATGCTTCTGATAAGAAAAAGGCATGGGAGTATATTTGCTCATTCAGATATCCATATTATAAATACAGGGAATGAAGATGTATTTGCATATTTAAGATTGTACCATAATAAAAATCTTATATTTATAAATAACCTTTCAAGAAAGAGACAGATTATAGATACGAATAATTTAGGTATATTTCACTTCTCCGTATTGATAGTAGAAAGGGCTGAAGTAGCAGGAAATATCATTGATTTAAAAGCATATTCATATATATGGGTCAAAGTAATGACTCAAAATCAGTTGATTAAAGCTGGTCTAATATCCAAGCTTTCTCTATTTAAAAGATTTTAATTTTTTGCTATAAACTCAGATGCAAATTTAATTGTCACATCAGTTTTTTTGTGTGGATTAAATATGTGATGAGGATCAAAAATATTTTTTATCTCTTGGAATATAGTATATATTTTATCACCAAATTCTTGTTCTATATATGGACTTCTTATAAGTCCATCATTATGTTCTGCTGTTATAGATCCATTATATTTTAAAACAAGGTCATAAATCTGGTCTGCAATAGGATATATTTTAGCTCTCTCTTTTTCATCTTGTAAATTCATCAAAGGAACGATGTGAAAATTACCATCACCTATATGACCTGCAACTGTATATAGAAGTTTTGAGTCATCTAGAATTTTATATAGTTGTGGTAAAAATTCTTCTAATGTCTCTGGCCTTACTATTATATCATCTATGAATGCTGCTGCCTTAAGATTTTTGATTCTTTGTCTTAATAAATTGAAACTTTCTCTCCTTATAGCCCAGTACTTTTTTGTTTCCTCTGGACTTGCAGAAACTTTTGTAAATAGATTGTTAAATTTGGATACATCTTTATTTAGAGTTTTAATGTTATTTTGTATTTCTTCCATACTGTCAGATTGGAATTCCACTAGTAGAACTAATTTTGGCATTCCTTTCCTTAAGACTAATAAAAATTCTGGTAAAAATGAGAATGATAATTTTACTATGTTGGATCCAAGTATTTTAGAAAATGCAAAAAAGAATTTTAATGCCAGTTTGAAAGTATAATTATCAAATGATTCAAAACTTGTAGGCTTATATTTTAAAACTGTATTAACTATTTCTGGTATATTATTAAAATCTTTTAAAAATAATAAAAGCATACCGTTATATTTCTTTGTATCTACAAGTCTTAATTTTATCTCTGAGGTTATACCCAAAGTTCCTTGTGCTCCTATAAATATTTGAGAGAGATCAAAAGACCCATCATCTTTTAAAATATTCCAAATTGTATAACCACTAGAATTCTTTGATACAACTGGTTTTTTGCTTTTTATAAGGTTATGATTTTCAGATAGAAGTTTATACATTTTCCTATATATATCTCCTTCAAAATTTTGTAATTCCATCTTAGATTTTAATTCCTCTTTAGTTAAATTTCCAAATTTATATGTGTTTCCATCAGATAATGTCATAGTTAATTCCTCAACAAAATTTTCTGTTTTTCCGAAAGATAATGATTCTTCTCCTCCAGAATTATTAGAAACTATACCACCCATTGAGCATAATTCTTTTGAAGCAGGATAAGATGGGAATATCATATTTTGTTTTAATGTTTCTTTTTCAAAATCTCTATAATATACTCCTGGTTGTGTTATTCCATAATGATCTTGTATACTAATAATTTTGTTAAAATTATCTGAGATTACCATTAGAATAGATTCAGTTAAAGGTCCACCACTCATATCAGTTCCAGCAGATCTAACAGTAATAGATAAATCAACTCCATCTTGATTTTTATTTGCAACATACTTAACTAACTCTTCTATATCATGGATATCTTTTGGAAATACTACTATTTTAGGTACCATTTTAAATATACTTGCATCCCTACTGTAAGATTCGAGTACTGATGTATCATCTGTAACTTTACCTTTTACTATGTTTGTAATTTCATTTTTTAAATTATCCATTTTTTCTTTTTATTAAATTTAGTGTTTTTTCTTGTATACTTTTTGCAGAGAGCCCATATTTTTCAATTAGATCTTTTGTATCTCCAGACTCTGCAAATGTATTCTGTAATCCTATAAATTCTTGTAATGTAGGTCTTGTTCTTGAGAGCATTTCTGATATTGCACTACCCATACCTCCATCCACTTGATGATCTTCTATTGTTATTATGGCATTGGTTCTTGATACTGATTTAAGTATAGTATCTTGATCTAAAGGTTTTATTGATGATACGTTTAAAACTTCTGTCTCTATACCATCTTTCTGTAAATTTAAAGCTGCAATTAGGGCATAATAAAGCATATAACCAGTAGCAGCTATTGTTACTTGAGGATTATTGGATATCCAAAATGTCTGAATTTTACCTTCGTCATATGGAGTTTCAGATGTTGTGATAATAGGAGTTTTGTCTCTCGTAAATCTTATATAATAAGGATCTTCTGATTTAGAACTATTATAAGTTGCTTTGTAAGCTTCTATAGAATCTGCAGGAACAATTACTTTCATTTTAGGCCAACACCTTGTTATAGCAATATCTTCTGTCGCCTGATGTGTAGGTCCATCTGGTCCGGTCATAATACCTGAATGATGTCCAGCTATTTTAACATTGGAATGGTTATATACAACAGTCGTTCTTAAAGTTTCCCAATTTTTTCCAGGTGAAAATACAGCGTAAGATGATATATACGCAGTTTTTCCTGATACTCCTAGTCCTGCAGCTATAGCAGCCATATTTTGCTCTGCTACTCCACAATCAAAGAATCTATCTGGAAATTTTTTTTCAAAACCATCTACTCTAGTTGATTCTGCTAAGTCTGCAGTTAATACAACTATGTTAGGATTTTCCTCTCCAAGCTGTAGCAGTGCTTTTCCATATCCATCCCTGGTTGCCTCAAGAGTTGGATTTTCAAAAATATTTTCATTTAGATATAAATCTTTATTCAACATTATTGATGTTCACTAATAATCTTATTTCCCAACGTACGAAGTTCTTGTAAAGCCTCTTTTGCTTGTTCTTTATTTGGTGGAGATCCATGCCACAAGTAATCTTTCTCCATAAAATCTACACCTTTTCCTGGAATAGTATGCGCGATTATAACGGTAGGTTTTTCAAATATAGACTTAGCTTCATTTATGGCATTTATAAATGATTCTATATTATGTCCATCAACTTCAATGACATGCCAATTGAACGATTTATATTTATCAATCATTGGCTCTAATGGCATTATATCTTCAGTAAATCCATCAATCTGTATATTATTTCTATCTATAACTAATGTAAGATTATTTAATTTCATTTTTCCTGCAAACATAGCTGCTTCCCAAATATTCCCTTCTTGATGTTCACCGTCAGATGCAATCACATACACTTGGTATCTTGCTTTATCTATTTTAGCTGCTAATGCTATCCCTATACCTTGAGATAAACCTTCACCCAAAGGTCCAGATGAAGTCTCTACTCCAGGCAAAGAAGTTCTATGTGGGTGTCCTTGAAGACGTGAATTTATTTTTCTTAAAGTTTGTAGTTCCGATATATCAAAATATCCTCTTAGGGCCATTGCAGCATACCTTACTGGGCATATGTGGCCATTGGATAGTATTAGTCTATCCCTATCTTTCATATTAGGGTTTTTTGGATCTTGGTTTAGTATATGGAAATAAAATGCTGTAAATATATCTGCCATACCTAAAGACCCTGCAGAATGTCCTGAACCAGCAGTAAGCAACATTTCTATAATAAGTTCTCTTATTTTGTTTGCTTTCTCATTTAGGATTTTTATTTTGGTACTATCTATCTGTTCTATCATTTCCTCTTCAATACTATCATAAGATCAGATACATTGGAAGGAAGCTTACCGGTTATGATTGCATCTCCAGTCTTTTTGAAGAAATTATAACTATCATCATTATTAATATAATCATCAAAAACTAATCCTAATTTATTTGCATCTTTTATTGTTATATCGTCCATTATACCTCCTGCAAAATCTGAATTATCCCATCCATCTGTTCCTATAGATATAAATACAGTATCTTTATCTACATACTTATATGATGCAAGTGAAGCCTCTTGATTCCTACCACCTTTTCCATTACCGTGCACAGTTACTACACTTTCTCCTCCCCCGAGTAAAACTGTATCTTGATATGTTTTTTTGATTAAATATTCTCCTAATTCTCTTGCTTCCATTTGTATTCTATCTGACAAAATAGTGCTTTTATATCCTAATTTTATGGCCTTTTTAAACATTGTATTTAATGCTGTTACATTACTTAGCATGAGTGTGTTTGATATATTTTCAAAATACTTATTATCTTTTGGAGTCTCTGTGAAAATAGATAGATTAATATTCAATTTTGATTGAATATCAAATTTATTTATTATTGAAATTGCATCAGCAATATTTGTCTTATCTTTTACTGTTGGTCCCGATGCTATAAAAGATAAGTCGTTCCCTGGTATATCAGAAAATATTAGACTTATAATTTTGGCAGGATAAATTAATTCTGCTAATTGTCCTCCCTTTACTTTAGATAGGTGTTTCCGTATTGTATTCATCTCTTCTATAGGTACTCCAGAGGTTAACATTATTTTACTTATATCTATTAATAAATCTTTGGATATTTTACTAGGATATTCAAATAATGCTGATCCTCCACCACATATTATTGTAATTACAAGATCAGTATTTTTTAATTTACTATATTTTTCTATTACTCCTTTTGTGAAATTTAAATTTGTTTGTGTAGGTAATGGATGTTCTCCCTTTGTTACTTTTATATTCTTTATTTTTTTTAAAGTGAGATCAATGACATCTCCTGAAGTGACTAAACCATTTAACCTTTCATTCAGAATATCTGCAATATCTGCAGAGCCTTTACCTATACCAAGAATAAAGATCCTTTTATATTGTGAAATATCATATTTTTTGTTTTTTATAAAGAGAATATTATCTTTTAAAGATACATTTTTCTCTAATACTTCAATTGGTTGTATTGAATGAAGACCAGCTTCTATTATGGACAGAATATCCCTTCTTTTTTTATCTTTTGCTAGGCTTTTATAATTTTTTATAATATTGCTCATTTATGGTTTATTAATTTTTACCTGATGTAAATGTGTAGCTAGTGGGTAAATATATGTTCCCAAAATTGGGATTTTAACAATATATTCAAGTATGAGTGCTAGTATCACAAATACTATAGTTAATCCTAATGTTACACCAAGTCCATAGGCTATACCAGATATAAAGCTTCTTATTATAAGTTTTTTTTTATCAAGATATACATTATTAATTGCTGAGACCAATGCGTTTAAAGCTTTTTTGGTTTCTTTGTCTAAATTTATATTTTCTCTTGTTTTTTCCTCCATAGTATCTATAATAAGTTATATTCTAACACATTAGTGTATATAGAAAAATAATGGAGATTTTAAATATATGTATATAAATATTTTGGTAGTAAGTATAATAATATTCATTATGTTTCTTATAATCTCTAGTAAGTTTTTATCAAGAAAATCCTCTCCTGTAAGAATTTCATTATTGTTTTGGTCTATAGGACTGCTATTTGGTGCCGTTGCTGCATTCTCTTTTTATGTTTTTCTTATAAGTCATAGCACAATACCATTCTATATCTATTATTTTTTTGGAGGGGGACTTACCCCAGCAACTTTAGGTTTAGGTTCAATATACTTATTAAAAAAAGAAAAATTAAAAAAAATAATGTTTTATTCTACAATCGCTCTAGCATTTATACTTTTAATTTTATTATTCTTTTCATCAATATCAAGGTCTGGTTTACACCAACTGATACTCTATTTTGATGGTTATAAGAATAACGCAGCTCCAAATGGCAGCGGTGTTTTGAAAGTAGGACTATGGATAATTCCATTAGTAATTTTAAATACTGTAGGAAGTATTGAGCTTATAGGAGTTTCTTTATATTATGTTTATAGGGCTATTACAAAAAAAATGTATAATCAAAGGTTCTTTGGAATTTTGACAATAGGTCTATCATCATTGGCTTTAGCTTCAGCAAGTACAGTTGCAAGATTATTTGTTGCATCATTATTTTGGCCTAGTATGCTTGTAGGATGGCTACTTTTTCTAATAGGTGTATTGCTAGTTTAGAATTCATTTATTTCTATAATTCCTTGTCGTAGTATATTAGGAATACTATTTCTGCAGTCTACTATTGTAGATACCCCATCAGATTTTATTGTCCCAGCGTCTATTATTATGTCTATCATATTAATTTTCTCTCTAGGTGTATCTTTCAATAATTGCTCAATAGAAAATGGAGTAGGGTAGTTTGAAATATTAGATGAAGAAGCCGTTATAGCTGAATCCAGTTTTGATACTATATCAATTGATATAGTATTATCTGGTATCCTTATTGATACACTATTATCATTTGAAATATTTTTAGAAAGAATACTCTGATCATTTTGTTCTAAGACGATACTAATTTGCCCTGGTAGATATTTTTTAATTAAATTATAGGCAATAGTATTAATCTTGGCATATTTTTCTATCATTTTTATATTAGACACACTTATAGATAAAGCTTTATTTCGTCTTTGACCTTTATACTTTAAAAGTCTTTTGGTTGCTATGTCAGATTCTGCATTGACACCTATAGCATACGCAGTATCTGTTGGATATATTATTATCATATCCTTTTTTATAGAATTAATAATTTCTTCTAATTCTTTATTTGTAAGTTTTGAATTTATATTTTTGACTTTGAATATTCTCATACTTTAATACCTATATTGTAACCTAAAAATACCAAAATATAAGATTTTATTCCTCATGTATATTTAACCGATCTTAGATATCTACTATCTGATTTGTTATTATATTTTATAGTGTATCGGATTCAGGTCAGGTATTGCCTTCCATAGTGGAATATTATTTCGTCTCTTGAGGGTAATCCGTCGTTACCTATTTCTCCATTTGCAGCTACTGCAACCTCTTCTATTTCTTCATATGGTAAAATAATAGTTAATCTATCCCTGTGAAGTCGAAGGTTGTGATTATAGGCTTCAATATTTACTCCTCCTCCTGTAATATTGAATATACTTATAACACCATTTGTATGTCTCACAAACATATATAAATCTGGTTTTTGTCGAACAACATTTGAATCTATATGATCTTTTATAAGATCAATCATTTCTGAAGTTACTCTATCTAGTTGTTCTGGTATTTGATGATCTTGCTCCATACAAAATTATACAATATTGTTGATAATATTTATACTTTCACAAATGTTATAGAGGAACCTTGTTTATTTGCTCTACCGGTTCTACCTATCCTATGAAGGTAATCCTCATAGGTTGATGGTACTTCATAATTTATAACATGAGATATATCACTTATGTCTAATCCTCTTGCTGCAACATCAGTAGCCACAAGGATATTATTTATATTGTTTTTAAAATTATCTATAGCTTTTTGTCTTCTTGATTGCATTTTATCTCCATGTATAGATTCCACTTTAAACCCCCTCTTTAATAATTCTTTTGCAAGATTATCAACATCTCTTTTCGTTCTGTTAAATATAAGTACTTTTTTATACTCATCCTTTATTAGTAGATTATGTAATAGTTCTATTTTTTCTCCAGTGTCTCTATATTTTACAATATTTTGTGTTATGTTATTGTATGAATCTTTAGGTTCTACTGTAATTATAATAGGGTCTTTTAAAAGTTTTACTGCTAAAGTCTTAACTTTTGGTGGGACTGTTGCAGAGAAAAATAATGATTGTCTTAATAAAGGTAGTGATGAGAATATATTTTGAATATCTTCTATAAATCCCATATCAAGCATTCTATCAACTTCGTCTAAAACAACATTATTTATATCCTTTAATGGTACATAATGTTTAGAAGTTAAATCTTTAATCCTTCCTGGAGTCCCAATAATAAAGTTGGGATTATTCCTTAGATTATTTATTTGTTGATACATAGAGCTACCTCCAATAAGTAAAGCTGACCTTATAGGTAACCCCTTTGAAAATTGGAAAAGCTCATCTCTTATTTGTGATGCTAATTCTCTGGTAGGTGCTATAATTAGAACCTTTTGTGAATTATCCTTTATTATTTTATCTATCAGAGGTATCAAAAATGCAGCAGTCTTGCCAGTTCCTGTATCAGCAATCCCTATTACATCACTACCTTTGATTATCTCTGGAATTGTTTTATCCTGTATGACAGTAGGGGATATAAAACCTCTTTTTTCTATTATATTTTTTATTTCACTGCTAATTTTAAAATCAGAGAATTTATTTTGAGGTACATATTCAGATGCATTATTCAAAGATGATTCTTTAACAAATAATGAGATATCTATTTTTTTTAAATCTATCTTATTCTTTCTAAAAGCTGATTTATACTTGCTATTATAATTTTTATTACTATCATATGTTCTTTCAGCTCTTTTTTGTGCAAATACTACTGATAACTTTCTTCCTTCAATCATCTTTTTATCAGTATTATTAATTACATTTAAAGCCTCACTTGGATTAGACATTTCTAAAAATCCGAATCCTTTTTTATCTGGTACGTAAACATCTACTATTTTCCCATATTTAGAAAATAGGCGTGTCATATCATCTCTATTAAAAGAAAAAGGCAAATTAGCTATATACAATCTTGTTTGCATAATTTTAAAATATAAATTATCTATGAGAAAGAATAGAATTTTTGGGGTAGGATTTCAAGAATTTTGATCGAATGATCTTAATCTAATGTCTGACCTTAAATATCTACTATTAGTCAATATAACCTATTGTACCATAATTCTACTTGTATGTATAATTCTGATGTTATTAATGAGATTTTAATAATAAATTGTTACTTTCAAAAAAGAACATATAATGTTAATATAGATTTATGGGAATGAGTAAAATTATATCATCAAAAACGTTTCTGATTGTAGTTTCTCTGATTGTAGGGGGAGTTATAGGTTGGTTTTCATGGTATTTAGTATATCCTAATCTACATGTTAGTGGATCAGAAGTTTGGACTGGATCAGTAGCTCCTTCCACAGGAGGCAAAGCTCCTACAACAGGATATTCTTCTGGTAGCAGTTCTATAAATACTAAGAGTGGGAGTAGCTCTTATTCTCCTACCGCATCTGTCCCCTCAGCACCTAAATCATCATCCTCTTCAAATGGTTACTCTTATTAAGTATTGTTGACACTATTCTGAATTTCTATCTTCCTTAATAATAGCTATAAGTTGTCTTATCTCTGGTTCTGTCGTTTTTGTAAGTCCTAAATATCTTTCTAGTTTTAAAGGGTCAGAGATTAATCCATTATTTCTAAGTGGATATAGTGTGGAATATCTTTCAATATATAGTACATCGTCTTTTTTATCTAGCTGATACTCACAAATCACTTTATTGTTCTGTACTATTAATATAGATATTAAAGGTACTTCTTGATCATTATTTATTCTTTGAGATATATGTATTATATTACCCTTTGTTATAATTAACTTACCTTTAACCCCCTCTTGTAAATAATGATGTATCCCATCAAATGTTGTCTCGTTAGTAGTGATACTATCTATTGACTCATATAATTGATGGAGGGTTGATTGTGAAGGGGGAGCTTCATTTTCATAAAAGTCTAATGAATTCTCCATATTTAAATTAAAGTTTTATTATATTCTCCCTTTCTTGGCCAGTAGATATATATGATATTCTCATTCCTATCTGTTTTTCTATCTCATTAATATATTCTTTTGCTTCTTTTGGTAAATCTTTGTAATTTTTAATTCCATTTGTATTTTGTTCCCATCCTTTTAAGGTTTTATATACTGGTTTAACTTTAAATAAACATTCTGTCCCAATATCTTCATAATTAACTTTATTGTTATCAATCTCATAGTGAGTGCATATTTTAATAGTTTTAAAAGAATCTAGAATATCCAATTTTGTTATTGCAATTTTGTTTATACCATTTATTCTTATTGCAAACCTTATAAGGTTAGAGTCAAACCAACCGCATCTTCTTTCTCTTCCTGTTGTTGTACCATATTCATGTCCTCTCTCAACTAATATATTTTTGTTGTTATCAAAAAGTTCTGTTGGAAAAGGTCCTTGCCCTACTCTTGTAGTATATGCTTTCGAAATACCAATAACATTATTTATCTTTTGGGGAGGTATTCCTGCACCAGAATTAATTTCTCCAGGTAGTATGTTGGATGCTGTAACAAATGGATATGTTCCCCAGTCATTATCCAGAAAAACACCATGAGCTCCTTCTAATAATATATTGTCATTATTTTTTATTGATTTTTCAATTAAAGGAAAACTTTCATGGATAAATGGTTTTATTTTTGAGAAAAATTTAAAATATTTTTTTTCTATATCTTTTTGTATTAATGGTGTTCCTCCTAAAGATTTCAATATTTTATTTTTTATTAAAAGTTGTGTTTTTAATTTTTCACTAAAAATTTTCTTATTAGAAAGGTCATAAAGCCTTATTCCGTTATAGCTTACTTTATCTGCATATGCAGGGCCAATACCTTTACCGGTTGTTCCAGTCTTGTTATCACCTTTTATATCTTCATAAAGCTTATCTAAAATTCTGTGGTAAGGCATTATTATATGGCATCTTGGAGAAATCAATAGTCTTTTATCTAACTTTATACCAGCTTTCTCTAAAATATCTATTTCATTAATTAGAACTTCTAAATCTAATATAACCCCATTAGCAATTATAGCTTTAGATCCTTTATTAAATATTCCTGAAGGAATCAGGTGCATAGCAAATTCTCCATACTGATTCACTACTGTGTGTCCAGCATTATTGCCTCCATGGAATCGTATTGTTAGGTCCGATTTTGAAGCTAGATAATCTATTAATTTACCTTTTCCCTCATCTCCCCATTGGGTCCCAATAATTATATTTATTGCCATTACGGGTGATATTGTATTCAAGATTTGACTTAAAATCAATAGTACGTATTATTTCTAATTAATAAAATAGTTATTTAGATCTTTTTAATATTGAATAAATAACTGGGACTATAAATAGAGTTAAGAATGTAGAGGTAAATAGCCCTCCGATGACTGTTATGGCTAGGGATTTACCTATCAGAGTAGATGTTGATGAAAATAATGCTAATGGTAATAGAGCAAATATAGTTGTTATTGCAGTCATTAGTATTGGTCTTAATCTTACTTTCCCTCCATCAATTATAGCTTGTCTAATATCACTACCACTTACAATATTCTGTTTAATTTTGGTAAGGAGAACTATGGCATTTGTTACCACTATACCAATAAGCATTAACATACCTATCAAAGAAGGTAGGTCTAGTGTTGAATCTGTTATAAATAAGGCTACTAGGACTCCTATTATTGTTACAGGTAGTGAGAAGAGAATTGCAATAGGTTCTATGATAGATGAAAATGTTATGATCATTATAACAAGAACTATAAATACTGATATTCCCATAGCTTCAAAAAGAGAATTAAAAGAAGATGATTGTTCAGATGAAGATCCCTGGTTTGTTATAGTAACGTTATATTTATTTTGAGTTTTTTTAATATAACTTGTTATACTAGAGTTCACTTTTTGTGTATTTTTTGCAGTTATTAATGCATTAATAACTGATGCTCTTTTACCATTTTCATATGTAATATTTGAACTATATTTGCTATTTTTTACTACAGCAATTTTAGATAAAAGAATTTTCTCTCCAATAGAATTAGTTATATATATATTTGATATATTAGGTAGATTGTTTACATATATATATGTATCATATAAAGATCCATTTATGTTGTAGTTTTTAATTTCTAATGGTGTGAAATATGGAGATATTTGAGATAGAACTTGTATGGAAGATAAAAGGTTTTGAGACATTACATCGTTATTTAGTATTATTTGTTTTTGAGATGTATTCAAAGATAAGTTTGAAGATATATTACTTATGCCCCCTATACTTTTTAATTTGCTAAGAAGATAGTTATTAGCTTCATACAAATTATTCTGGTTATTTGAATTTATAGATAATGCCACAGAGTTTAGATTCCCAACTGCAGATAAAAGGTTTACTTGACTTTTCAATCCTTGGATTTTATTTGAGAAGTTTTCTATATTATAGATCTCATTATTAATATTATTATTATTTTTAAAATTTATAAATATCTGAAATTTATTGTTCTGTGGAGTTGTGTTTATTGAGATACCTCTATTGTCTGATAATCCTATTGATACAGTATATAATGATACATTGTTTATTGTTTTTATATAATTTACTATTTTTAATGCTGTATTATATGTCTCTGTTTTTGAAGATCCAATTTTAATTGAGCCTGAGACAATCGCACTTGGACTTGTAGGTGATGGGATAAATCCAGTCTTTATGAATGGTATTAAAAATAGTGATGCTACTATTACAATGAATGTTATTAGTATTGTCAATATTTTATGGTTTAAAGAAATATTTATTAACCTCTCATAATATTTTGTTAAAAAAAATTCTTTTTTCTTTAATTTAGCATTTTTACGTAATAAGAATATGGCGCTGAATATGGGTATAATTATTATTGCAGTGAAAAGTGATGCTATAAGTGCAGATGAAGCTGTGAACGCAAATGGTACGAAAAATGATGAAGTAATTCCTCCTACAAATGCTATTGGTAAAAAGACTCCTATTGTTGTTAGAGTAGATGATGTTATTGCTCCTCCAACCTCTTTCACAGATTTAATCAGCAACTTCTCATCCTTTATAGCATCCTCTGATAAATGCCTAAATATGGTCTCAATGACAACTATACTATCATCAAAAATTCTCCCAAGTGCTACTGATAATCCAGAAAGTGACATAATATTAAATGTTATATTTTGAATATTCATTAAAGTTAAGGTGAAGAATATTGATATTGGAATAGACAATGATGCTATTAGAGTAATATTTCCACTTTTTAGAAATATGAATATTATAAATATAGCAAGTATGATTCCTAGTAAAGTTTCCTTTGATATACCATTAATAGTGGAATTAATAGTAGAGGTATCATTACTTAATATTTGGTATTGTATACCCTTAATGTTCATTTGCTTTATCTTATTCAATATTGTACTGATTACTTTTGTGGTATTGATATTCTGTTGTCCAAATATGTCTACTAGGTCAGATTTTTTACCATTTGTTTCAACTATTTGATTACTATAAACATTCACAATACTTAAAGTAGCAATATCTTTAAGTCTAATAATCTGTCCGTTGTGATAAGATATTATTGAATTATTGAGAGCATTAATATTTGTTACATTAGAATATATCGTTACTGGTTCTGTTGTATTCCTAGATGTAACTGATCCGATTGTAGTGTCTATATTATATGATTTAATAATACTCTCTACTGTCGATACAGGGATATTATACTCAGTTAATTTGTTATAGTTTAGGTTAATTTTAAACTCTTGAGTTTGATTCCCATAATAAGAAACACTACTTACTCCCGAAACTGTATTTATATATGGAACAATAGTATTTTTTACAAAATTATCTCGATTTTTTCCGGAAAATGATAATTCTAATATAGGAATATCAGAAAAATTAAATTGTGATACACTAGGAATGCTGGCTTGACTAGGTAATTGTACTGATTGGATATCTTGGTTAATACTTTGTTCTAATTGATTAAGGTTTACGCCATAATGGGACGTAACAATAATGGTGGTATATCCGTTACTAGCATTTTCTTGTATATCCTTTATCCCAGATATAGACTTTATAGCATTATAGATAGGTTCTGTAATATTTGTATAAACTTCTTTTGCATTTATGCCAGGATAATTTGACTGTATTATTAAAGTTGATAGGTTAACATTAGGGAACACTTCCCTATCGGCCACCACATATGAGTATGTCCCAAATAATACTAAAAAAATTAATATTACAAATATCAGAGTTCTATTTTTTAATGAGTATGAAACCAGTTTGTCTATCATAATAATTAGGTTATCTAACAATCACAAATATTACCATAAAATTGATAAAATGCAAAACAACTTTAATTTATTCTCAATGTATTATCATGTATAATAATACATATGAAATTGAACCATCTTACAAAAGAAGAGGAGTCTGTTATATTGAATAAGAATACAGAATCTCCTTTTACTGGGCAATATGATAATTTTTTTAATGAAGGTGAATATGTTTGCAAACAATGTGAAACACCTTTATATATTTCTAAGAACAAATTTGATGCAGGATGTGGATGGCCTAGCTTTGATCAAGAAATTAAAGGCAAGGTCAAAAGAATACCTGATAAAGATTTTCACAGAACTGAAATTATATGTAGTACTTGTGGTGCACACCTAGGACATGTATTCTTAGGAGAAGGTTTCACTAAAACTAACACAAGACATTGTGTAAATTCAATTTCACTCAAATTTGTACCTATAAGTTAAGATTTACTTTTATGTGTTTATATGAATGAAAAAATAATTTTTGGAGGAGGTTGTTTTTGGTGTACAGAAGCAATATTTAAAAGGATCAAAGGTGTATTATCTGTAACACTTGGTTATGCTGGCGGTACAACTGAAAATCCTTCATATGAAGAAGTTTGTTCAGGTGAAACAAATCATGTTGAAGTTATAAAGGTGGAATTTGATAAGAATATTATTACTCTTAAAACTCTCATTCAAATATTTCTTCATACCCATAATCCTACAGAGGTTAATAGGCAAGGAAATGATGTAGGGACACAATATAGATCTGTAATATTCTATTTTAATGATGAACAAAAAAATATTGCAAATGAAACTATAAGTGAAATTAGAAAATCAGGTTTATATGAAAATGATATAGCTACTAGCGTTGAGCCATATATAAATTTCTTTAATGCCGAATACTATCATATAAATTATTATGATAATAATAAAAACAATTCTTATTGTAGTTATATAATTAAACCTAAAATTATGAAATTACTGAATGAATATTCTTCTATAATTAAAGACAAATATATCAATTAATTACATATGGAATTATACCTATTTCGTCATGCAGAATCAGAAATGAATATACATCCTGAACTAATTACTGGGAGGATGAATGAGATAAGCCTTTCAGATGATGGTATTGATCAAGCTTTAAAATTGGGAAGGTATTTATCAGATAATAATATAATTCCAAATATAGTATATGTATCACCTGCTTTAAGGACTATACAAACTGCTCGTATAGCAGTTGATAATATGGGATTAGCAAATATTGATTTGGTTGAAGATCCTAGACTCCAAGAAATGGATCAAGGGAAATGGTCTGGAAGATCAAGAAAAGAGGTTTATATAGAATCTGTATTACATGATATGGAAGTTAGAGGTAAATATTTTAAGGCACCATTTGGAGAATCAATGCATGAAGTAGGGGAAAGGATGTATGATTTTATATCAAGTATCAATGATACTAATAGAGTGTTTATATTCTCTCATTCTATGGCTATAAAATGTTTAGTCGGTTTTATGAGGAAATCTAGTAGGGAAGAAATATATACTTCAAAAGTGGCTAATGCGTCATCCACACTTTTAGTAAAAGAAAATGACTCTTTAATGTTAGTTTATGTCGGTAAAGACTTTATTGATATATCTAAATTATAAAACCTTCTTGTTTATTAAGTAAATTGATTTTCTTTATGGATTTGATAGATCTCTCATATTTTTCCATCAATTCTAACTATCTTATGGCAAGGTATCATTGGAGTGCATGGATTTTACTGAGTACCTACAGCTATAAATGATTCAAGTCTACCAATTCTAGAGAACAATTATTTATATGTAGTTACAGGGTCTTTTTTAATCTTATTTTATCTATATAACATTTATTTCCTCTACCTCCTTGTACCTAAAACATTCTTCACTATGATTATTAAATATGCCAATAGATTCCATAAAAGAATAACATATTTTGGGTCCTACAAAATTGAATCCTTCTTTTTTCAATTCTTTACTAATGATTTCTGATAATAGTTTTTTATTTTTGTTGGTAATATTATCATGGTCTACAAACCCCCATATATATTTGTTAAAACTCCCATATTTAGATTGGATATTAATAAAAGCTCTAGCATTATTTACAATAGAAATAATTTTCAATTTATTCCTAATAATACCTTTATTCTCAAGTAATTTGGAGATTTTATTTTCATCGTAGCAAGATATTTTTTTATAATCAAAATTGTCCAATAATTTTCTGTAGTTTTTTCTTTTCAAAAGAATTATTAGCCAGGAAAGGCCAGCTTGCATAGATTCTAAAATTAACATTTCAAATAATTTTTTTTCTTGATGTTCAGGGACACCCCATTCTGTATCATGGTATTTTATATATTCAATGTTGTTACTAACCCATGGGCACCTTTGTAGCTTTTGTTTCATGAAATAAAATTATTTGAATTATCTTTATTATTTTACTATAAATTTTAATATATTTATTTGTGATATAATATAACTGAACTTCAAGGAGGTGATTTATATGAAATTTGCAAAATTTATGTCTACTCCAACAGGCAGATGGCTTAGGGTTATTGTGGGTTTAGTATTAATATTAGTAGGGCTCTTAGCAATCCATGGTAAAAAAGGTATTGTTGTAGCAATTATAGGATTAATTCCTTTCTTAGCAGGTATATTTAATGTTTGTGTATTAGCACCATTATTTGGAGGTCCCTTCAAAGGATCAGATGCTAAAAGCTAAAAGTTAATTAATCTATAAGACTTTTTAGGGGAGCAACTTATCAATATGATAATTTGCTCCTAATTTTTTTATGGAGTAATAATCTTTGAAGATGAGTTTAACCTATTGTTTCTTTTACTTTGTCTGGGGTTGCAGGATTTACTAGCTGTATAAGCTTAACAATTCCGTATGCAATTACTAGGTATACAAACATGGCAACTAGAGTTGACCATTCGAATACGGAGTTATATGTTACTGTTACATGGAATATACTTGAGAATGGTTGAGAGAAAACATTACTAGTAGAGTATATAAAACTTACAAAACCGCTACCAGGATTTGCAGCTGCGAGTTTTAGTATAAATCTAAAGGCTAATAATACTTCAATTATTCCTAGAATATACCAGACTAGCTGATGTGCTCTAAAAATAACTTTTTTTGTTTTATAACTATTTTCAGTATAAGCAGGTTTCTCAGTTTCTATTTTAGAATTTTCTGTATTATCAGTGTTATTATCCATATAATTATAAATATTAAATATACTAAATACAGTATAGTCTTTTCTATAACAATGTCAATCAAAAATATATTATAGTGTTTTTTATTATTCTAAAGCCATATTGTTCTGGTAAAATATCCTAGAGTTTTTATATATTTTCAATGTTTATTACAAATAGCAGAAGAGCTCTTCTGCTATCCATATAATATGGCTTATTCAGCTTTTGAAATAGCTTCTGATATTTCTGCTAATCTTTCCTCAAGCCTTTCTTTTTTTTGAATAAGATTCTCTTTAGACATTGTATCTATATTCATATGTTTGTTTTCTCCACCGCAACAGTGTTTTTTATTCATCATAATTACATCACCTCCTTGTCTATTATATTTGATATGTTTTTAATAATTTCTTCACCTTTTTGCGTCAATGAATATTCAACAAATCTCCCATCTTTTTTAGAATTGACAAATCCTGATTTCTCTAAATCTGATAAATGGTGAGAAATAAGGCTTTGTGAGAGATTAGTATGCTCCATCAAATCAGAAACACAGTGAGTTTTATTCTCAAGAAGAAATAATAAATTAAGTCTCGCTTTAACACTGACTAATTTCAATTGTTCTCCAACATATGACATTTGATTATCAGTATATCTGCAACAATTTGACTCTTTAGAGCATCTACAATTATTATACATGAACATATGTTCATGTATTATATCTTTTATGTAATATTGTCAATACGTTTATATATCTTAAAAGCTCTAGTCCAGATATAAAGTATGAGCTTGACATATCTTATATTTAAGTATAATATTTGAATATGTATTCAAGTGTCGACATTAAAAAATTAAAAAGAAATCTAGGTAATAATACTAAAATCTTGTCTTGTTCTCAGGAATGTAATGTTTTTGGAGATATTACAACTTTAAAAATTTGTTACATATTAAGGTATTATCCAGAGATGAATGTTACTGATATTGCAAATATTGTCGGAAGCTCCATTTCTAATGTCTCACACATGCTTTCAAAGCTTAGAGATAATAATGTGGTGGATTTTAAAAGAGTATCAAGGCAGAAACTATATTCTATGAAAGATGAAAAATTTTCTAATTTTATTGATTTTTTATTTTTAAATTATGAGCAAGAAAAATACTAGTAGAAATGTAATATTAATAATGGTTGGTGTGGTAATATTTATAGTCTTATTAATACTTGTAGTAAATTCTGGAAGTTCTTTAAGAGGGAATACTACTAATAAAACAGTCAAAGTGATAGCTCCAGTAGTATCTTTTATGAATAGTAATAATCAATTAGTAAATATTGGTGGAGTAAGTAGCAAAGCACAGGTGTTATTCACTATAGAGGCTGGATGTGCAGATTGTGCTGTACTATCAAAAGAATTATCAAAAATATCGTCCTTATACAATAATGTGAAGTTTTATGGAGTAGATATAAATAGCATAGATACATATTCAGAATTAATGCCATGGATCAATTCAATAACTAACGGTAATGGTCGAGTATCTTATGTCATAGCAAAAAGTAATACATTTTTAGAAGATTATAAAGTTACTAGTCTTGATATGGTTTATATAATTAATAAAAACGGAGATTTAGTATACAGTAAAGTTTTACCTTCTGAAAGTTCTCTTAGAAAGGTTTTATCTTCTATATCATAACTATATGTCAGATATATTAATATCTTTAGCATTTAGTGCAGGAATATTGTCTTTTTTATCTCCTTGTTCTGTTGGGATGATTCCTGCATATATAGGATTTTACATTAAAAGTAATGAGGATAAATCTTGGAAAAAAATTTATCTTGGTTTGTTTAGAGGTATCGCTCTAGCTTTAGGGTTTTCAACAATTTTTATAATATTTGCTATTATTATTTTTGTATTTGGAAATATAATTATTAATGTAATTCCTGTAATTACTGTTTTTATTGGGATAATAATTATATGCTTAGGGATTTCTACACTTATAAATAGAGGATTATCTTTGAATATATTTCACCAATTCCAATCTGACGTAGATAAAAAAGTAAAGAAAAATAACAATATTCTATCTATTTATTTGTTTGGTTTATTATATGGATTAGTATCTTTAGGGTGTTCTTTTCCATTGTTTATATCAGTTGTACTGTCAACCTTTATTGAGAAAAACTATTTTAATACGATTGTAGTAGGTCTATCATATCTTGCTGGAGTATTTCTGATTTCTCTTCTATTATCTTTTCTTCTTGCAGTATCTAATACTTTTATAGAAGATAAATTGTTCAGATATAGAAAATTTGTTAATAAAATTGCAGGGGTAATAATGATTTTAGCAGGATTATACATTATATATTACCAATTAAGTTCTTATTTTAGTTTAAAAATACTATGAAAGATTCATATAAGTTAATAATAATAGGTGGAGGTGCAGGAGGTTTTGCTGCCGCTATAAAGGCAAATGAGTTAAACGTAGATACTTTAATTATAAATAGTGGTCTTCCTTTAGGGGGTACGTGTGTAAATGTAGGCTGTGTTCCTAGTAAATATATGATAGAGAATGCAGAGTATATATTTGAATCTAAAAATCCCAGATTTAATTCTATAAAAATTAAAAATGTCCAATTTGATTTTGAAGATATTGTTCATTCACAATTAAATATTGTGGATAATATGAGGAATGAAAAATATGAACAGGTTCTTAGAAAACTTCCTCATGTTGATTTTATTAAAGGGAAAGCTTCATTTATTTCTGAAAATGAAGTAGATATATCAGGAAAAAAAATAAAAGGAGAAAAATTTGTAATAGCAACTGGTTCAAAAGCAAAGCTTATTGATGTAAAGGGTGTAGAAAGTATAGATTATATGACACATATTGAGGCTCTTCATTTAAAGAAATTACCTTCTAAGTTAACTATAATAGGAGGTGGCGCTGTTGGTGTAGAATTTGCACAAATGTTTTCACACTTTGGTAGTAAAGTTACTCTGATTACAAGAGGAGATAGACTTATTAAAGGAACAGAACCAGAAATATCTGAATATTTGGAGAAATATCTTAAAGAAGACGGCATTGATATAATAAAGAATGGAAAGGTTTCTAGGTTTGAAAAAAATAAAGATGAAACTGGACGAGCTTTTGTAGAAAATCCAGATGGGGAGTCTGAAATTGTTTTTGATAAAGTTCTTTTTGCAATAGGAAAAAATCCAAATATAGAATCTTTAAATCTGGATAAAGTGAATGTTGATATATCAGAAAATCATTCTATTAAGGTTAATAAGTATTTACAAACTTCAAATCCTAGTATATACGCTGTTGGCGATGTTATAGATGTACAAAAAAGAATGGAAACTACAGCTGGAAGAGAAGGTTCTCTTGCAGTTTTAAATATTATTCAGGGGAATCATTCTTTTATAAACTATGATGAAGTTCCTTATGCAATTTTTGCTACACCATCTGTTGCAGGTGTAGGACTAAGAGATGAAGATGTTTTTCAAACTAATCTTAATTGTTCCTGCTTATCTTTAACTTTAGATAAGGTACCAAAGGCTTTGTTGATAGGAGATACTAGAGGGTATATAAAAATGGTTATTGATCATGATACAAAGGAAATACTAGGAATGCATTTAATATCTAAGGATGCCGTAGATATCATACATGAGGCTGTCATGATAGTTAAAAATAAGATGACAGTATCAGAAGTAGCAGATACAATTCATATATTCCCGACTCTTTCAGAATTGATAAAATTAGTAGCTCAATCTTCTATACGTGATCTATCTAGCGTTAGCTGTTGTATCTAAAATTAAAAAACTATATATGAATGGAGAAATCTAAACATATATAAAACTCCCCGGCTAGGATTCGAACCTAGAACCTTCTCGTTAACAGCGAGCCGCTCTACCGTTGAGCTACCGAGGAATATAAAACAATGTTATTATAGTGATAAATGGTTTAAATTTCAATAATAGCAGTAGTTCCTGTATTCTCTATACTCTCAATTTTCAAATTACCACCTATCATTCTCATAAAATTATAAGAAAGATATAATCCTAGCCCAGTTCTTTTATTTCTGTTTGATGATATATAGAACTTTTCAAAAATATGCGGGAGGATGGTCTGTGGTATACCATAGCCAAAATCTCTTATAATTATAAGATTAATATTACCTTTTTTCTCTGTAGTTATAATTATTTCTGCCCCTTCTGGAGAGTTTTCTATAGAATTATCAATTATATTTACTATAACATCGGATAATTTCTCGGAATCTGTATTAACAATGGTATTATCAGTGTAAGGTTTGAATATTAATTTCATTTTTTTTAACTCTGCTTTCTGTATGATTTTTGCAATAGATTTAAATATTTGTAAATTTAAGTTTGTATCTACTTTATTTATATATATTCGATTTAAATCTATTCTGGAGGTATTTAATAAGTTATCTACTACTTTATTTAAATCTTCTGCTGATGCAGTAAGTTTCTTTAAATCTTCGTAAGTATCTCTAGGGAGTTTTTGATAATCTTCATCAATTGTAAGTAATTGTAAATAACCTCTTACAGCTGATATTGGTGAACGTAATTCATGGGATGCAGTGGATATAAATTCATCTTTCTCCTTATTAACACTCTCCATCATTTCTGTAGTTTTTTTCTCATCTTCATATTTATTTAAAATAGTATGTGTGATATAGAGTAGGTCTTTAGATTCTATGGATAGAAATACATTTATTAGAATTTCCATTATAATAAACACTATTATTTCTAAGCTGATTTCTCTTGTTATTATTATATATATTATGTTTATGAATATAGGAAGAAGATTAGCAATAATAAAATTAAAATTATCCTCATCAATTATTATGGCTTGAAATAAAATTATCATATAAACTATAACAAATGGACTTTTAGGTCCCCCAAATAATATTACAAGAGGTGATACAACTATGAAGAATAAAAATAGTTCTAGTCTATTTTTATTTGCACTTGGAGTTCTTATAAGATAATTTAATATAAGAACAATTAATATAGATCCTACTGACCCCGATATTATAAAGATTGATTGAAGGTGGGTTATAGAAAAAAAAGAAAGATTAAATAAAAGTATGCCAATGATAATTGCAAAGACACCAATAGTGTTTCTTATCATTATTGATAACTTTTGATTTTTCTCCAGTTCTATAGATTTTCGTATATCATTCTCCATATTGAGGTATAATTAATGTAATAGTTGTACCCTTATTAAGAACACTCTCTATTTTTATTTCTCCATTCATTTTTTCTACATATTGTTTTACAAGATATAGCCCTAATCCAGTACCTTGTTTTGTATTTTTCTCCACGTTTGATGCTCTATAAAATTTTGTGAAAAGTTTATCAATATCATCTGCAGGTATACCTATACCAGTATCTTGGATTTTTATATATATTTTATTATTTTCTTTAGATATAAAAATAGATACATTTCCACCTTCATCTGTATATTTGATTGCATTATCTATAACATTACGCAGAATTTCTCCTAGTCTGTTATAGTCTGCATTCACATATATATTTTTTATATCTTGAGATACAATAGATATATTCCTTTCCTTAGCTTTTAAATCAAGTGTACTTAATACTTCTTTTAAGATATTTCCGAGATCTATTTTCTGGAGGGCAAATGTTATACTATCTATATTTGAGTTATCCATTGTTAAGATATTTTGAGATAAGTTATCCAACGTTTTTGCATTCGTCAGTGTTTTTTCTAAAATATCTCTCATATTAGGATTAAACACATATTTATTCTTATCTAGGATTTCTTGTAATTGCATTTCAGTATTTTTAATAGGATCTTTTAATTCTGTAGAAAGAATTCTTACGAAAGAATTTTTCTCTTTAGTTAAAGCTTCATTATGTTTTGCAAGTTCCTTTTCTTCTTGATATTTTTCTGTCATCTGCCTATATACATATAAATATGAGAAACTTGCAGTTATAATGAAAAATACCACCCAAAATTTTATTATTGTAATACCTATTTCGTTATGGCTATTGTAATAAGGAATAAAAAATAAAGATATAAGTCCAATAGTAATTATAGATATATAGATAATCACATTTTTGATATTGTCATAAGACATAACTGTAGTTATTATTAAAATTGGTAATATAAAAAATATGGGACTATCTTTAGTAGTAAAAAATAATATTTCTATGAAAATCCATACAGTTAATAATATAACCTCTGTAAAAATTTTTTTTGCCAATAATTTTATTCTAACTATATGATTAATAGAAAATATGGTTAAAATAAAAGTAAATGCTAGGATATTGTTTATTATTAACAATTCTTTACTGTTTTGGTTGATGTTTAAGTAGCTATAAAAAATAAGGTATAAAACTATAAAAATATAGGCGACAGCTTCAATACGCTTTGATATTCTTATATCTTTTTCTTCGTTATAATTGATTTCCATATATTTTTCTTATTATCTTTATGCATTTTTCTATTTCAAATTTAGTATTTTCATGGCCAAAACTAAATCTTACAGAATGCTTAGCTTCATCTTTACTTAGTCCTATAGATGTTAAAACATGTGAAGGTTCTAAAGATAGGGAAGAACATGCTGATCCTGCCGATGCAGCAACACCTTTCATATCTAAATTTATAATCATAGTTTCAGTAGATATATTTCTAAAATATATATTAGATATGCTTTCTAACCTTTCTCCTCCACCATTTATTTTTATATCTTTTAAATAATTTTGCAAACCAGATTCAAACATATCCCTCAAAGATTCTACATATTTTGCTCTTACCATTTTTTCATTTTGTAAAAGTTCTACAGCTTTAGCAAATCCTGCAATCAATGGTGTATTTTCAGTTCCTCCTCTAAATCTATACTCTTGGGATCCCCCATATATGAGAGGTTTTATCATAGTTCCTCTTTTTATAAATAAAGCTCCGATACCCTTTGGTCCGTTTATTTTATGTGCACCAAAAGTCATAAGATCAACCCCAATATTCTGTATATTAATATCTCTATATTTAGCTGCTTGCATTGCATCAGTATGAACCAATACACCTTTTTCATGGGCTATTTCTGCTATTTTTGGGATGTTCTGAATTGACCCTATTTCTGAATTTGCATATGCTATAGATATAAGAATAGTATCATCCCTAATTTTAGATTTTAGATCATCCAGATCTATATGACCTGTTTTTGATGGTTTTAAATATGTTATATCGAACCCTTTTAGATTTTCTAGTGGTTGAAGTATTGAATCATGTTCTATGGATGTTGTTATTATATGTTTGCCTTTCTTATTTAATGCATGAGCTACACCATTTATTACAGTATTATTACTTTCAGTCCCTCCAGAAGTAAAAATAATTTCTTGTATATCAGAGCCTATATATGAAGCTATGATTTCTCTTGATGTATCAATAACTCTTCTAGCTTTTTGTCCTTCCATATGTAGACTTGATGGGTTCCCATATAAGGTTTTTATATGAGGAATCATTACATCAATGACTCTCTGATCGATTTTTGTTGTAGCTGAATTGTCAAAGTATATATAGTTTTTATTCACTTTATTTTTTTTTTGATATGAAATGCTATAATTATAGTTATATTATTATAATACACCATGGATGACGATAATGTTATAAAACCTAATCAAGATTTTCAAATACCAACAATGAGTGGAGATGATCAAACTAATGCTAGTGTTCAAGTAAATCAAGATACTAATCCTGTACAAAATGTTAATGAGGAGACTAATGCTCCCGAGCCAAATGTAGCAAATACACAGAGTCCAACGTCAGCATCAGATAGTGAACCAATAAAAATCAATGATCCATATGATTTTGTTTTAGGTAACAAATCTAATCCTTACACATCTAATGCTAATTCTGTACCCAATCCTTTAGGAGGAAATACCTCTGTGGTACCACCTTCAACTGATAATACTAATACTACAGCAAGTGGTAGCGTTGACAGTACACCTCCATCCTCTATTAATACTCTAGGTGGTCTTGATTATTCTCAAAATACTGTTGTATCAGATAATATTACTTCAAATAATGCCACTTTATCTGGATCAGATAATGATGATGCCAATAAGAATAGGGCAGAGGTAAATGAAGTACTAAATTCTGCTTTATCTATGGATAGTTTTAAAAATTTAAATAAACCATTAGAGCACCAAGAAGTTCCAGATCCTTACACTAATGTAACAAGTAATCAAAATACGAGCCCATTATCTTCTGCAACTTCAGTAGATACTGGCATACCTAATCAGCCATCTACAATAAGTGGAAACACATATCAGAACCCTGATTTTGTTACCTCAAATACTGATTTACCTCCAATATCAACTCAAACTTCACAACAACAAGAAGGTTTTAGTCAAAAATCTGAAGGTACTTTTATAAACCCATATGCAACTTCTGGGGCAAACTCTACAACATCTACAAATGATCAGTCTCAAGGAGTCAATACCCAAGGAGGACAGACTCAAGAAGACAAATCTACAAATTCTGGAACTATTCCAGATAGGAGTGAAGATATATTTGGTGTTGTATCTTATGTTATAGGATTAAATGTATTGATGCTTATATACTCATATTTAAGGAATGACAAATTTTTAAAATTTCATGCAGTTCAAAGTATAGGATTTAACCTTGTATTCATAATAATTTTCTTAGTTTTTACATCTTTGTCTCGAGGGTCATTATCTTTAGCATTCCTTATTGCTAATGTCATATTATTTATAATATGGGTGTTACTGAGTATATTACTTATGTATAAGGCTTACCAAGGCGAGAAATACTCATTTATATTTTTTGGAGCATTAGCTAATAAATTATCATAGTAGGAATGTCCTAGTCAATTACCCTGAATCTTTTAAATTTGGTATAATTCCAATATATTAGCGATCAATATATTGGCGACGTATCCGAGTTGGTCCAGGAAGCGGTCTGCAAAACCGCGTACGTGGGTTCGAATCCCATCGTCGTCTAAATTACAAATAAGTTATTAATATGGAAGGAAGTGTAGTAAGAGAAAGATTTATAAAATTTTTTACTGATAATAAACATCAGTTATACAAATCATCAGGTTTAATTCCTGACGATGAAAGTATTCTTTTTACAACAGCAGGTATGGTCCAGATGATGCCTTACTTAATGCGTGAGAAAGAGTTTGAGAATCCTAGGGTATGTTCAGTACAAAAAAGTTTCAGGACAGTAGATATTGATGATATAGGAAGTGATGGAAGGCACCTGACTTTTTTCGAGATGTTGGGATCATGGTCATTTGGTGATTATTATAAAAAAGAAGCAATTTCTCTTGCTTACGACCTTTTAGTAAATCATTTTAAAATTGATAAGGATAAATTGTGGGTTAGTATTTTTGAAGGATTCCAGGACAGTGAACTCCATGGTGGTAATATTATTCCAAGGGATACCGAATCAGAAGAATTATGGGAAGATATAGGAATTCCGAAATCAAAAATTATTGCACTACCATTTAAGGATAATTTCTGGGGACCTCCTGGACTTACAGGTCCTTGCGGACCTTCTACAGAGATATATTATGACAATGGCAAGGATAAAGGTTGTCTGAAGCCAACATGCAAACCTGGTTGTTCTTGTGATAGGTTTGTAGAAATTTGGAACGCTGGAGTTTTTATGGAATATTATAAAGATGAAAATTCTAGATTCTCTAGGCTCCCATACACAAATGTAGATACAGGTGCAGGACTTGAAAGACTTACTGCTGTGCTTCAGAATGTTGATTCTGTATTTAAAACAGACTTATTTATTCCTATTGTGGATAAAATAAAAAGTAATGTAAGTTCTAATATAAAAAATGAAAGATCTATAAATATAATAGCCGATCATGTAAGAGGAATTACATTTTTAATTGCTGATGGTCTCATTCCTTCAAACGAGTATAGGGGTTATGTTTTACGAAGGTTATTAAGAAGAGCTATGGTACAAGTTATACAAATTGGTGGAGAATTTCCATTTTTATCTAGTGTTGCAGAATCTGTTATTTTAAAATATTCCAATTTTTATCCTGAACTTTCACTAAATAAGGATAAAATAATGAAAGAAATAGACGAAGAAGAAATAAAGTTTAAAAATGTTTTAGAGAAGGGTATGAAGAAGCTTGATTCTATGGTCGAGAAATTAGGATCTGTTAAACATCTAAAAGGAGAGGATATGTTCAAGCTTCATGATACTTATGGTCTTAATATTGAAATAATAAAAGATATTCTAAATTCAAAAAATATAAGTTTTGATGAGACGGAGTTTGACAATTTATATAAAATACAACAAGATAAATCAAGAACAAATTCTTCATTCACTTTAGGAAAAAATATGGAAATAGAACTTCAAAATATACAAAATACCGAATTTATAGGATACCAAGATTTGAATCTTAAAGGTGCTAAAGTTTTGTATGTACTTGACCTAGGAGATGAAATACAATTTGTGTTAGATAAAACCCCATTTTTTGCTGAAGGAGGTGGCCAAAAAGGTGATATTGGTGAGGTTAGAGGCAATGGTTTCAGTATTAAAGTCAAAAATGTAAAAAAAACGAAGAAAGGTGTCTATTTGCACATCGGAGAATATATGGATGCTCATTCTGAAGGGAAAGAATCTTCAATTAGTGAAGGGGATATAGTTGACTGTTTTGTTGATCAAGAATCACGTATTAAAACATCATATAATCATTCAACCGCACATCTTTTAAATAAAGCCTTGAAAGTTATATTAGGAGACCAGATATCTCAAAAAGGTGCATATATTGATGATCATAGGATAAGATTTGATTTTAACTTTCAAAGACAATTAACGGATGATGAGATAAAGAAAATAGAGGATTTAATAAACTCTGAGATTAATAAAAATTTGGATGTTAAAGTTAAAGAGATGACATTAAAGGAAGCAGAATCATTAGGGGTGGATCTTATATTTAAAGGTAAATATAGTACTAAAGTAAGAGTTATTGAAATAGGAGATTTTTCTATGGAGCTGTGTGGAGGAACACATTTTGGCAATACAAAAGATTTTGGTAAATTTAAAATTACAAAACAAGAAAGTGCCGGTAAAGGTATACGTAGAATAAGAGCAGAATTATCTAAAAACTAGTAGTATGAGAACCTTAGGAATAGATTATGGAGAAAAGAGGATAGGTATAGCAATATCTGATGATAATGCTATCATTGCATCTAGGTATAAGATTTTCAAAAATGATAAATCCTTTATAGATAATTTTAATAATATTGTAATATCATATAAAATAAGTAGAATTGTTGTTGGGTTGCCACTTGATGATGATGGAAATGAGGGCGTATCTTCAGATAAAGTAAAGAATTTTATAAAAACTTTAGATATGAGAGATATAGAAGTTATATACTGGAATGAGACTCTCACAACATATGATGCAGGGTTAATTTTAAAAAAAACTGGTAGAGGTAGAAGAGACAGGGTAGATGATATAGCAGCACAATTGATACTCCAAGAATATTTAGATTCTAGGAGTCAGGACTCTAGGAGTCAAGGTTCTAATGTTATAGATTCATAACTTTATGAATAGAAAATTTACTATAATTGGAATAGTAGTATTTTTAGGTATAATTATATTTTTATATACTCTGTATACTTCTGATATTGGGTTTAGAAGTAATGTAGACAGTAATGGTTCATACATTAGATTCCAAGTTAAACAAAATGAATCTCAAGATCAAGTATTAAACTCTTTAAAGATTAATGGATCCATAAAATCTATTATTGCAACTAAAATATATATTGATACTTCAAATCCATTTTTTACCTTCTCTCCAGGATTATATAGGATATATAATGGTGAGGATTTAAAAACACTACTTAATAATTTTAATAAAGGTCCTTTCTATACATCTATTACTATACCATCAGGTCTAAGAATAGGTGAGGTTGCCAATGTTATACGCAATGAACTTTCTTTGGATAATCCTTCATATAATTTCTCCGTAACAGATTTTAGATATATTGCACATAATGATGCACACTCATTTGGATATCTATTCTTGAGTCAGATTCCGGGTAACTCTGTAGAAGGTTTTTTATACCCAGGTACATATGAAATACCAAAGAATGCTGATGCAAAGTATATTATTAATAAGGAGCTTGGTGCATTTGAGCAAAATATATATATACCTTATACAAAATTCCAAATTACAAGTACAAATAATCTCAATTTTTATCAGAATATCACAGTTGCATCAATTGTAAGGAGAGAAACACTTTATAACAGTGATAAACCATTAGTTGCGAATATATTTATACGTAGATATGATGCTGGAATTCCATTAGGTTCTGATGCTACTGTACAATATTTATTGGGGTTTGATAGTAATGAACAAAAGTGGTGGAGAACTAATATAACAGCTGCAGATCTTGCTATAAATTCCCCATATAATACAAGATTAAATGCTGGTCTTCCTCCAACACCAATTTGTTCTCCTGGGTTAATTTCCATAAAATCTACATTTAAATCTACACCAAACCCATATTGGTATTTTTTATCTGGTAAAAATGGTCATCTTCATTATTCAGTAACATCCCAAGGACAAATTAACAATATTCAAAAATATCTTTAATCAATAATAAAAAATATAGTGATAAATTTAATAGGCCATTATATCTAATATTAATAATCTTTTATTAGGAAAACTATAGATGTTATTTTTATGTTGAAAAAAAAATGAAGACATATTAATATGGTACATATGATAGATAAGCAAAATATTAATGGTTTTTTTAGTGATCGTAAAAAAGCGTATTTTTTTATGTTTTCGGTATTACTTCTTGTCATTATATTGTTAATCTTTATTATTCCTCAAATCAATTCTATAGGCAACCTTCTAAGCTCTAATCCTACTGTAGCTACAATTAATGGAAAAATATTGACTAGATCGGAACTGATATCATATAACTGTGATAGATATGGTACGTATGTAAATAGTTGCAAAACAAATTACCAAAATCAATTAAATAATTTTATAAACTATGAAGTTGAGTATCAATACCTGAAATCACATAATGATCTTCCTACAAAATTGGAGATTTATGCTACAAATGATGTTCCCAATACAGTTTCTGGGGTACCAATTAAATTATCTACTCAGACATATGATTATACTTATCAGAATCTTGTTAAGAAGAATATAGAACAAATACTTGAAAAAAATGTTTCAGGTACAGTAATAGGTTCTATATATTCATGGTATACAATTGGATCTTCTGGTCCTATCCCATACGGTAGTAGGAAAAATTATGCGAAGGCTTTAATAACTATGTGGCATAGTAATATTATAAAGGATCCAATGTATATACAAAATATAAATAGTTTTATATCAAATAAACCCTATCTTGGTTTTATAACAAATTACCAAGATTTAAACTTCAACAATTATGATTCTAAATTAACAACGTATCCCACTCTTTCTATGTTTAATAATATAATAAACCAAAAGCTTGGTAGTATATCGACTATTTATAATTATGATAATAGCTATATAAAAAATGTGGGAAATAAGTTTATAGGTATTTATTATTTTAATATTTCCAATAAATCCCAAGGAACATATGGCAATTATAATGATATGATAAATTCTTTAAGATTGAAAGATAATATAGTAGTATATCAATTATGATGAATATTTTTGTTATAAGTAAAAGATTATTAAGTATTATTTTATTGGTTTTTACTGTATTTTTAGTGTTGTCTTCTGTATCTGCAAAACCGGCACATGCATCTATAGTTGGAGGAAGTGGAGGTCAGAGTAGTAATTATTGGGAGTGTACTAATGTACCTGCGAATGGAGACAATTGTAACAGTAATATACCTGTAACTGATGGTAGTGTAGGAATAAATGTTACAGCATATGATTACGCATCCAATGGTACAGTAAGTAAGTATAATACTGTAGGTATTACTATAAGAAGTACCCCTCCCAGTGGATTTGGTGGAGATTCCACTTCATATGGTGGATGGGGGCCATATTGGAATTATTGGTTTCAGGGCTCTGGTTGTGAATCTGGATATAGATGCTGGGATTTTGCTAACGGAAACTATAGTATAAATCAGGGTATAGAAAATAATTACCAGTATCCTACTTATCCACGTCCTGGAGTTCAAAATGGGCCTGGAGCTGCACCTTCCAAATATTATTCAGCTTCTGGATCAACTAATAGTAACGGTGTTTATTATTTGTCTTCCAATGGTTATCTAGATTGTGGGTTCTCACCTTTTACATTGAGTATATCTCCACCAAGTAGTTATAATAGTGTTAGTATCACAGAGACAAATGGACAAGGATTATCTAGCAACAGTATTAGTCTAGGGAATCTTATATTCTCCAATGGGATTACATATAATTTTATTGTTAAAATATATACAAATGCGTCTACATCACCAACGGGGTGTTCAATAACAGTATCTGCTAGCACAACAAATCCTGCGTCAGGCAGCTATACAATTTTCACTATCCACGAGACATATAATGGGTCTAATGTAAGTGGAGATACTTTAAAGATAACATCAAATGATGGTACTCCAACCAAAACAAATCCAACAACAAATAGCTTAGGGATATCTAATCCAACAGAGTATGATCCAGGGTCGTCCCCCAATACTGTTATATTTACAGTGGCATCTGGGAGGTATTCTAATTGTTCTGGTCAGATTACTATAAAGTGGGGAGGAGGTGGTAGTAGCAGTACATGTTCAATAATAGTATCTGCTAGTCCCTCAAATCCTACAGTAGGTGGGGATACTACTTTGGGTATTACAGAAAAACTTAATGGGGTGCTTGCACCTAATGGTGACACGCTAGATATATCATCTAATACTGGTTCTGTGTCTACAAGTTCTGTAGTATATAGTGGTTCTCCTACTAATGTATCAGAAGGTGATCCTAGTTCCGTGCCTAATACACCAATAACTTTTACAGTAAAGTCTACCAAATATGCTAATTGTTCTGGTAGCACAACTGTTACCTGGAGTGGACTTTTATGCACCTCAGGTGGTTCTGCACCAGGGTGTGAACCACCTGTACAACCTGTATGTGTTGGTGGGACAAATGGTTCATATGGAGGAGCTAACAGTACTACTTTGAGAAATTATAAACAATTAGTCATCAATGGCAGTTTAATAGGATATAATGGTATATATGATTATAGAGATCTTGGAGGTTGTGATCCATATTATCCAGCTGTCAAAATTCTATATAATTTAAAATATATATCTTTGTATAATGTCAACTTTCTAAAACTTATAGGTAATAATTTGGAGATATGGCAAGAAGAAGGTATATAAATACCTCAAAAAATTTGACAAAATTGTATGTATAAGCCTAGGTTGACAAAATATATTTAAAAATCTATATTTAAATATAGTAGAAATAATGTTATGGAAGAAAAACCTAATTTGACTGATAAAAAAAATAGTGTAGTATACCAGGACATAGAAGAGCTCGACTCAATGTCTGCTAAACTTGCAAGAAAAAGGAAGAATACTTTTAGAATACTAATTGTCACGGGTCTTCTTATATTGGCTGGATTAACAGTACTTATTGCTATCAATTTTAATAAGACACATATAGGGAGTAACAATACAACAAATGCTCATGCACAGACACCTCCTACATCTGTTTCAACCTCTACATCATCGTCTACGTCGTCGTCTACATCATCATCTACTATCATACAGACTCTTTCATCGTTAAAACTATCATGTACAATGGGTTCTCCAGGCTTAACGACAACTTGGGTTGCTCCATCTGGAACATCCTCTACATATACTGTTAATGGTTATATTTCTGATGTAACGACTTCAAAACAAGGGATATATACTTTTAATCCAGAATCCACAAGTTCTTTATCAGGGACTTTTACATGGTCAGGTAATAATAAAGATACTTATTCTGCTACTGCATGGATACAAAATTCTAGCGGTACGAAGTCAGCACCAATAACAAGTAATAACCTAGATGCATCACAGTGTGCTAGTTCTACTGCTTCAACTACAACTCCTGCACTCACGTGTAATAACTTTACGGTAACTCAAAATGGTTCTAACACGACTTCTTTCCAAGCAGGTAGTACTGTACCTGCAGATATACAATCAGGTATAACAGATTCAAATTCTTCTGCAACTATAGATTATTCTAATGCTCAATGGCAAATTTCTCCTCAAGGAGGAACTTTAACACCCTCGTCTTCAGGAAGCTCTGCTACTTGGGCTGTTCCATCATCTGTATCAGGAAGTTCTCCAGTGCAGTACACTATATCATTATCTGGAGTAACAGATAGTGCGGGTAATTCCCTCCAAAATCCATGTACAGTAGTATTAACTGTAAATCCTACTTCAACATCATTACCTAATACTGGAACGGACTGGCCTACATATATACTTTTTGCTCTAGGTATGGGTATTCTTCTAATGGGACTTGCATATGGGTATTATAATGACCTACTTCTGATTAATGGATTTAAAAGAAGGATAATAAGAAGAACTAAACATTAGAGATTAATAGATTACCTTTTAAAGTGACTGTTACATGAAAAGAAGTAGTAAAAGTAATCCTGTATCAATGTCTATTTTTCCGCCGTTTGAAGAAGAATATAAAGTTATCATTTTATGATATATTAATGTTAATTTATCTTCTGAATATTTTTCTATATTCCTCTTAATTCTATTAATTCCATATATACTCGTATTAATCTTACTTTTTTTTAGTTCCTCCATGATTTTTGTTGGTGAATTATCTTTCATTGATAATACAAGTAGTATTATTTTAATTTGTCTTAAAACCATTGTTAATATATATATACTATCTGTATTTTGTGCTTTAAGTCTTTTGTATTCCTGTATTATATCTTTTTTTGAATTATCAACTATGTAATTTAGTATATTCCAGATTAGGATTTCAGTGTCAGGAACTAATATATCTTTAATTTGATATATATCTTTAATATTTTTTTCTGGGTATATATAAAAGATACATTTTCTTATTTCATTTTTTAATGATAATCTATTATCCTGAACATTTGATACAATAAATTTTATTACATTTGTATCTATCAAAACTTCATATCTTGAAAATTCTTCTCTAATAAAATTTTCCAAAGTTTGCTTCTTAATTAAAATCTCATCAATACCTTTGACTTTCTTATTGGTGTGTATATATATATAATCCTCAGTCTCTATATCTTTGGCAAATGATAATATTGTCTTTGGGTTCCTAATTATAAAATAACGTCTAGATCCAAATATATCTATATTTGAAAGTTCCTCTTTCAGTTCTTTCTCTGGTGTAATGTCCTCATCTATTATATTTATATATACATCTCCATGGAGTTTTTTTATAGTATATAAAGCATCATCTATATAATCAGTATTAATTGTTTTTATCATTAGAATCTGGATTTGAAGATGTATATTCAAGTAATGTAGCCACAAAGAAAGCTATGAATACTCCAGCGATCAAAAATAATATTACATCTTTTGTTTTAGAAGGTTTAGTTGATACTGTAACTATAGAGGATGGTTTATTTATAATAAGTTTTGTCTCAATACAAACTGGAACATTTTCTTGTAGTTTATATTTTGAATTTGTAGCAATGGTAGCATTTCTGACTTTTAAACAACTTTTATAATCCTTTAAAAGTATATTATTTATTATACTATCAAATTTTTTTGAGCTTATCATTTCTTGGTAAGCCTTTGTAAAATCTATTGCCACATTTTTATTTGTATTTGTTATTGTTAGTGATACTATACTTTGTCCAACCTGCACTGATCTTATATTTCTCCTGAAATAACTTAATTGAAAATTAGAATATCTTTTAGTGTTGAGTGTTTTAAATATTGTATAAGCAGTATTTAATGCATGATTAGTTTGTAGATAGTTAGTCATATCCAACGCATCAGTAGTATATATATTTATTGAACTTTGATAGGTGGTGGGAGTTAATACAGAATATATGTATCCTCCTAGTATAAAAATTATAAGTACTAAAATTATTATTCTAAATCTTTTTTTTATAATTTTTAGATATGTATCTAGTTCAATGTATTGACTATTTTTGTTCATCCTGCTGCATCTAATACTATATTAACCATTTTATCGGCAAATTTATTATACTCACGTCTGACATGAGTAAATGTAATTGTATCAAAATTCTCTGATAAATCATAAATTTCTTTGATGACTCCTTTTAAGTATTGATCTTTAACTTTATATTCATGATTTATTTGCTTTATTAAAAGTTCACTATCTGAAAAACAATCTAGATTTTTAATATTGTGCTTTATTGCAATTAAAATACCTTCTTTTAAAGCTGTAAACTCACCTTGATTATTTGTTTTGATACCTAAATATCTACCATCAAAATCAAGAAGCTTGTCATTTTTAAATAAGCATATACCATATGATGCTTTACCTGGGTTTCCCCTTGATCCTGCATCTGTAAATAATGAATATTTATCCATATATAGTCTATTATAACTTAAAATATTTTCTATTGGAACACCAATGATTAGGTAGGATTGTATAAAGATGACCTTTTTTGTACACTAGTATACAGGTATATATGTATACTGATATACTGTAACACAGATGGATGATATAAAAAAAATATTTCAAATAGCTGGATTTTTCCTAATCTTTGTTGTTTTAGGTTATGTTTTGAATTTTTATATATCGTCATTTTTCTCTTTTTTTCTAATCTTTTGGATATTATTCCTTGTAATAATATTTTTTGTGTTGTTCGCTTTGTATGAGATACAAGATAATGTAAATAAGAAATTTAAGGATATAGAAAATCTTGTATTAAATATAAAATCTGAAGATGTTAAATCTAATTTAGGTGATGATGGTACTAATAAGAATATAGGATTTATATCAATTGTGGCTCATGAAATTAGGTCCCCAGTGTCAATTATTAAAGGGTATGCATACCTACTTCTAAATGACCCAGAAATATCTAAAGGTGTATCTCAAGATGTGAAAAAGTATGTAGAGAAAATTGAACTTCAATCTCAGCACCTTTTAAGCCTTTTAGAGAACCTTTTAAGTGTATCTTTGATGGATGAAGGTTCTTTAACTATTGACAAACAAGAATTCGATCTATTAGATGTGACAAAAAAAATAATTGACGATTTTTATTCATATGTATCACAAAAAAAACAACAAATTACACTAAAAACTGAGCTTACTAATGCACCTTTAATAGCTGATAAATTAAAAATAGAGGAAGTATTGTCTAATTTAATAAATAATGCTATAAATTATACATTACAGGGTGGTAAAATTGTTGTAGAAGTTAGGAAAGAAGATGATAATTTTATTGTTAGTGTAAAGGATAATGGTATAGGTATATCTAAAGAAAATATTAATAATATATTTAAAAAGTTCTTTAGAGCAGAAAATAGTGAGATACAGGTTAAGGGTACTGGACTTGGTCTGTATATAGCAGATAAAATAATAAATATGCATAAAGGAAAAATGTGGGTGGAGAGTAAAGAAAAAAAAGGTTCAACTTTCTATTTTTCTTTACCAGATAATGCATTGAAAAGTAGCTAATAATTTTTTATAGTATCGTATTATGGATGAAGTGAAGAGTAAAAAGGTATTAATAGTTGAAGATGATCTTTTTCTGTCAGATATATATAACCAATTTTTTACCAAGAGAGGGTATGCTGTGGTTAATGCTTATGATGGAGAAGATGCTGTATCAAAAGCATTAGCAGATGATTTTGATTTTATTATGCTTGATATTATGCTCCCAAAAAAAACAGGGATTGATGTTTTAAAAGAAATTAGATCTACCGAAAATAAATCAAAAAATTTGCCAATTTTTATGCTTACTAATCTTGGATATGATGAGATAATAAAGAATGCTTTTGATATTGGGGCTAACGGTTATTTTGTAAAGTCCAATTTGTTACCAAATCAAATTATTGATGAGGTAGAAGCATTTTTTGATAGTAGTAAAGTAGTCGGAAGTTAGGTTTAAAATCGTTACATTATTTAACTAGATATTGTGAAACAGGAACTCTCCAATAATAATTTAACAAATACAAATTTTAATATAAAGAGACCTATTTTAGTATCTATAATAGCGGTACTGTATACTTTAAGTGGCGTATTCCCAGTATTTATTGGACTTATATTTATCTTCTCTAGTTTTCATCAATTTTCTCTGTCACTGATATCTCTTGGTTTTGCAGCGCTTATCTATGGAATTATGAATATAGTTTGTGGTATAGGATTGATGAGGATGAAAAGATATGGATATATACTATACTGGGTAACTATATTCCTTGCTGTATTATACTCTATTTATTTATCTTTTATATCTAAATCATTTAATAATATTTTCACTATATCAAGTTTAGTCGGTATCGGAGTATTGCTTTACCTTGTAAAAATTAGATCTAAATTTCATTAAATAATTATAACCTTCGTTCATACTTGTTTAATTATCTAACTCGATATTTGCTGTAAGTACATTATTATATGATATAATGTTCAGTGTTCTTTAATAATCTAGAGGTACACAAACGTCTCATGGTTTTTTTGTCTGTAATAGCACAAAGGAGGTTTAGTGGTGCGGAAGGTCTTGGTATTAGTGGTAGCAATAGCAGTAGTGGGCATAGGCTTGTTTGTAGGTTTGCATAAAACTGAAGTCAAACATGTCTATCCCAAGGTAAATATTACAGTTCCAGTTTCAAATGGATATGTAAATCCAAATGCAACAATAGGGATTGCAATACAAAATGCTCGTATTATGACATTGGTTGTCAAGACACAGTCTGGGACAATCATCCAGGGAAAACTGGTTTCTTCACAGGGAGACTCCACTAATAAGTTGAAACTTTATAAGTGGACTCCAGTACAGTGGATGGCATGGGATACTAAATTTGACTTGTCACTTAAGGCACGTGGTGGGGAACCAGCACTTACTTTGAGTAAAAATGTCTCCTTCCAAACTCCACTTGAACCTTTACCAGCAGGGACTGTCAATATAACAGTTTCTCCTTCTAAGGGTCAACAGGTGGGTATGGGGGCAACATGGGTAGTTCAATTTTCAACCCCTATTCCAGTCTCTTTGCAACAGGAGATTCTATCTAGGCTGAATACTACAGAATCTATCGTAGATCCTGTAGGGTGGCATTGGTGGTCGCAGACAGAGGTGGACGGTAGACCAGAAAACTTCTGGCCTTTGAACGAAAATGCAACACTCTCCGTAAATCTTGATGGCTTAGTACTGAATGGTCAGAGACTTGTAACCTCACAGGTACAAAGCTCATTTACTGTAGTAAATCAGCATCTAACTAAAATCAGTGCTTTAACTGATCAGATGCAGGTCTACAATGGAAATCAGCTTCTCTACACGTTTCCTGTGAGTCTCGGTAGGTCGGGGTTTCAAACAATCTCTGGGACATTGGTGGTCCTTTACAAAGAGCCAGTAGTGTTCATGAACTCTGCAACTATTGGATTTCCAGGTATATACGCTGAAAACGTGTACCTAGATGTTGCCATTAGTACAGATGGGTACTATATACACAGCGCTCCATGGGATGTATATGATCACGGTCACTACAACGTTTCGTTCGGCTGTGTTGAACAAAACCCTGATCATGCCCAATGGTTCTACAACTTCTCCCAGCCAGGTGACGTAGTCATCATCTCAGGTACTAGTCTTCAGGCAAATGAAGCACAAAACGGCGAAGGAGATTGGAATATCCCCTGGTCTCAGTTTCAGCCTGCATAACAATGTCAAAACTAGATCCAATGGAGGACCTCTATGGAAAGAACTTTCAGTAACATAGTAGAATTTATCGTATTCGTACGATCCTTCTCAGAGTTGCTGATAAATAATTGAGAGAGAGGAGGGGTAGTGTTCTTAAAAGTTAAGGTAATCCCTTATAAAACTTTTAAAACACTATCTCCTCCTCCTCCAAAACATATAATGCTAATCTCAATAATTAGATTTTGACCCTTAATTATTTGATTTAGGGTAATTTTTCTAGTATACTCAAACTCATATGGCAAATTTAAAATCATCTTTGAAGGATATAAGAAGAACTAAAAGAAGAACCTTTCTCAATAATGGTTATAGAACTAATGTCGATAAAATGACTAAAGCTTATCACAAAAACCCAGATTCAAAATCTTTATCAGCTTTATTTTCTATTATTGATAAAATGGCCAAAAAAAATATTTATCATAAAAATAAGGCTGCAAGGGAGAAATCAAGATTATCAAAAATACTTTTGAGAGAATCTCATCCTGAAGATTTCAAAGTCATAAAGTCAAAAATAGGCAAAAATAGCCAAGGATTTAAGTCCACAGGATCTAGATCCAAAGGTTCTAAAGGTCAAGTTTCAAATACAAAAAAATAAAATGGATTTTAATCCATCTTCTAAAATTCGTAATTTCTCAATTATCGCCCATGTTGACCACGGTAAATCTACTTTATCAGATAAGCTTTTGGAATATACCCATACAATATCAAAAAGAGATTTAAAAGATCAATTCTTAGATAACCTTGAGCTTGAGAGAGAAAGAGGTATTACTATTAAACTACAAACAATCCGTATGGAATATAAAGGTTATACATTAAACCTTATAGATACACCGGGACACGTTGATTTTCAAGGAGAAGTTGCAAGGTCGCTAAAAGCCTCAGATGGGGCAATACTTCTTATAGATGCATCTGGGGGTATTGAAGCCCAAACCATAGGTAATTACCTTCAGGCCATAGAATTAAATATACCTGTTATACCCGTTTTAAATAAAGTAGATATAAAAGGTATAGATATAGATAGAGTATTAGCTGAAATTAAAGCAATATTAGGATTTAATAAGGAAGATATAATATTCACTTCTGGTAAGACAGGTATTGGAATAGATAAATTGATAAATGCAATAATAGAAAAAATTCCTCAACCCTTGTGTGATGTATCAAAAAATTTTAGAGGGTTTGTTTTTGATTCTTTCTTTGATGAGTACCAAGGTGTTATTCTTCTTGTAAAAGTCGTAGATGGTATATTAAAAAAGGGTGATACAATATATTTTTGCTCAAAGAAAAAGCCCATGCAAGTTCTATCATTAGGATATGTAAGAGGTAAACTCGATCCACAAAATGAAGTACATGCTGGAGATGTTTGCTTTGTCACTACAGGAATAAAATATGTCAAAGATGTTGTTGTCCAGGATACAATAGTGAAAAATATTCAAGATAAACCTATATTTGAGATTTCTAAACCTAAAAGTATGGTTTTTGCATCAATATATCCAGTTGATGCTGCAGATATAGACAATTTTAAAGATGCAGTTTTGAAATTATCATTAAATGACTATTCTTTGGATGTTACACCAGTTACTAATGAAATATTAGGTTTTGGATATAAATGTGGATTCTTAGGTTTGCTACATGCTGATGTAGTCAAAGAAAGATTAGAAATAGAATATAATGTATCTATTTTTATGAGTATACCTTCAGTGGAATACCATGTTACTTATAGTGATTATACAGAAGCTGATATTACTAGCCCTACTGAAATATCTGATTTCTCAAAAATAATAAATATCAAAGAGCCATATGTATCTATGGATATTATTGCATCACAACAATATTTTAATAAAATTGTATCATTTATATCATCAAAAAGAGGTGTTTTTATAAACTCTACATTTTCACAGAATAAAAGTGTAAATATTGAAAGAGTTATAATAACAATTAATCTTCCCTTATCATCATTGATTTTTAATTTTTTTGATGATTTAAAATCTCTAACTTCTGGTGATGCATCTATGGATTATTCACTTATTGGGTTTTTCGACACTGAAGTTGTGCGAGTTGATTTTTTAGTAAATCATGAATTGATAGAGCCTTTGTCCATGTTAATTCATAAAGATAAGGCATTAGAGGTAGCTTTACAATATTGTACTAAATTGAAAGATCTCATTCCAAGAACTCAATTCTCTATTCCTATACAAGCAAGTATAAATGGAAAAATTGTTGCAAGAGAGGATGTTAAGGCATTCAGGAAGGATGTTACTCAAAAATTATATGGTGGTGATCCAACAAGGAGGATGAAACTGTTGGAAAAACAAAAAAAAGGTAAAAAGAGAACAAAGAGATTCGGTAAAGTAGATATTCCCTCTGATGTATTTATAAAACTATATACATAAGTTACTCACTACTTTGGATTTCATATATAAATTGCGATAGTGAGATATTACCAGAATCTCTAATTCTATATAGGTGATAAGAATTTTTAAGATTCTGCTTCGTTTGATTATATCTCTGATCTAACATTCCTCCTATATATCCATCTTGTTCCATTAAGGTGGTTAATTCTTGTTCCTGTTTTATGTTGTTATCCCTAAAAGGTGATCCAGAAGGATAAGCTAAAAATTGAATTGGAATTCCAAGTTCTTGTTCTAGTTTTTGTTTAGATATAAGTATTTGATATTGCATTAAATTTGGTGGTAATGATCCTAGTGCAAGATGTGTTACAGTATGTGACTCGATTTGCATACCTTCTTTTTGGATTGTTTTTATAACTTTCCATGTCATATACTGATAATTTTTTTTACTTGAACCTACAAATCCTGTGATTATATTAAATGTTGCAGTATCATGATACTGCAGTAATATAGGGACTCCATATGTGTATGCACTCAATCTACCATCATCAAATGTCAGAATTATAGGTTTTTTAGGGATAGCAGTATTATAGTAATAGTGATTGTAGAGTTCAGTTAGAGTTATGGTTTTATAATTATTTTGTTTTAACCATTGTAATTGTTGTATAAAAGCAGAGCTTAGCAGAGTCAGATTATAATCAAGTAAATACCCATATTGTGAGTTAAAATTTGATCTTTTAGGGAAGACTGGGGCAACTCTATGTAACATAACAATAGGTATATCAACTGTCATATTACCAGTTGTTGTATTCTTCACTATTGGAGATGTAAGAGAAAATTGACCCATATGTATAAATTGATTGTTATTATTTAATACAATTTTGAAGTTATTTCTATAGTATTTAGGGACGATATAATTTTTATTTGGAGATTGCATATTTAATATTACTGATAGTGTGGTCTCCATTTTTGTATGATTAAGTACAGTTAGATTTTTTATAGATATATTCAAAGGATGGTATTTGTTTTTCATAAAATTAATGAAATTATTTTCATTAATAAATTTTTGTTTCTGATATAGAGACAAATTTTTCCAGAGATTAGTATATTGTCCATCTTTAATATATGAGATATCTTTTTTGAGGATATTACTATAATATTTACCAGCAAAAACATTGGAACGTAGCAATAAACTGCCTAAAGTTACTCCAATTATTGTTAAAAAAATACTAATATATCCTATGTCATATTTTTTCATAATATATTCATATCTTTGTATATGTATTATAATACATATTGATGAATAAGTTGTTAAACCATGCTAAATATATTTTTCTAGCTTTAAGACCACGTCAATGGGTTAAAAATCTGTTGGTTTTTGCTTTTCTTTTTTACAATAGAGATATTTTCAATATACATGATGATACTATAGTAATATTATCATTTTTTATTCTTGTAGTATTATCATCTTCAGCATACCTTATTAATGATATAGTTGACTATAAAAGAGACAAAATACATCCTCAGAAAAAGCATAGACCTATAGCTGCAGGTTTTGTGTCCAGAGGAGAGGCTTTAATTATATCTATGATACTTTTTATAATAGGATTATTCTTCTCTATTTTAGTTAGTGAGTATTTAGCTGGTATATTTGTTGCTTATTACATTATTGTCGTAATATATTCATTATATTTAAAAGAAATATTAATAATAGACTCACTAACTACTGCTACACTCTTTGTATTACGTGTTTTAGCAGGAGGAGTTGTTATAGGTTCATCTATAAATTCATGGTTTGTTATTTTCATAGTAGCATTATCCTTATTTGTTGCATTTGGGAAGAGGAGAGCAGAAATTACAATAATGTCTTTTAAAAATGCTATTATACATAGAAATGTTTTAAAATCTTATCCAAAAGAACTGTTAGATAATCTTATAGCAATGACTGCTGCTGCAACATTTATGTCCTATATACTATTTTCGTATAATGAAGATTTAAATTCTCACACTCCAAGTATTATTTCGTCTTTTTTACCTAGTCATTTAAAAAATCCTCACTGGGTTAAAGTCACAATACCTATAATTTTTTATATAATTGCAAGATATATGTATAATCTATATGTCAAAAAAGAAGGTGGTGTTCCTGAGACAATTTGGTATAAAGACAGACCTTTATTTATTGCTATAATTTTGTATTTATTTGTTACCTTTTTTGTTCTATATATAGTTTGAGTATGAAATATAAAAATATTGTTAAAGTTGCCCTAGGCACTTGTACTTCAGATGTTTGTAATGTAATTTTTATATTTTCTAATATTATACAAATTCCAATATTTGCAAATATTAACAATTCTTCAGATAGTCTAATTTCTAGGTGGAAAAACACATATATTTTAAATTAAGGAGCCACATGTTTATAAAAAAACTATCCTATGATTATAGTATCTATAAATTCAATTGGAAATATAAATTTATACAACCCACCATTGTCATCTTCACATACTTCAATTATTACCAATACAAGTGTTACAATAGAAAAATATAGTTCAGGATGGTATGAGGTGAAAATGAAATTTATAGGTTTTAATGGTGATGGTGCTACTAATAGTACAGGTTGGGTGATGTCATCATATTTAAAAAAATATTCAATAATAAATGAACAACTTCCGTATGTTGAACGATTTAAATAATAAGCAGAAAGAAGCAGTATTAGAGGGAATAAATATTCCCCTTCTTGTACTGGCCGGTGCTGGATCTGGGAAAACAAAGGCTCTAACATATAAAATTGCATATTTAATCAAAGAAAAGAATATACATCCTTCTGAGATTTTCGCTGTTACATTTACTAATAAAGCTGCATTTGAAATTAGAGAGAGAATTACTGATCTTCTTGGTGGACATTTATATTTTCCATATCTAGGTACTTTTCATTCAGTATTTCTAAATATTTTAAGATTAGAAGGTGAGAGAATTAATCTGTCAAAGAACTTAGTAATATTTGATGATGATGATCAAGAAAAAATCATGAAGGAAATTTTTAAAGAGTTAAACATAGATTCTTCAAAATTTTCTCCAAATGCTATTTTATCTGGTATATCAAAAGCTAAGTCAAATTATGTATTTCCATCAGAGTACATAGCAAATGATTTCTATGAAGAAATTATACAAGCTACATATCCTCTGTATCAAAAAAGATTAAAAGAAAATAATGCAATGGATTTTGATGATATATTATTTAATAGTTTATATCTTTTAAAAAACGATATTGATTTTAAAAATAAATTCAAAAATAGCCTTAAATATATTCTTGTTGATGAGTATCAAGACACAAATAACATTCAATATAATCTTATAAAGGAAATATCTTGTGATAATGTTTGTTTCGTAGGAGATCCTGATCAAAACATATATTCTTGGAGAGGAACTAATATACAAAATATATTATCTTTCAAAAAAGATTTTCCAAATGGGAGGATAATTAAACTGGAACAAAATTACAGATCAACAAAAAGAATACTAGCAGCATCTCAATCTGTAATAGCTCAAAATAGATTAAGATATGAAAAAAAATTATGGACAGAGAATCAGGTAGGTCATCCAGTAAAATTATATCAAGCATTAGATGAAGTTGATGAAGCGAGATATGTTGTAGATAAGATAAAAATACTCAAAACTAATTTTTCTGATTATGCAGTTTTATATCGTACTAATGCTCAATCAAGGGTTATAGAAGAATATTTTGTCCGTGATCAAATTCCATATAGGATTTTTGGTGGATTAAAATTTTATCAACGAAAAGAGATAAAAGATATAGTTTCGTACCTAAGATTTATAGTCAATCCAAATGATACAGTGGCTTTAACACGTATTATAAATGTGCCAACTCGTAAAATTGGTGCTACAACTTTATCAAGATTACAAGAGCAGGCATCCTTAGAGGGTCTTTCTATTGGTGAATATATATTAAATATGAAAGAATCATTAACACCTCAAGTCTTATCATTTGTTGGTATTATAGAGGATTTGAGGAAATGTTTGAGTTCAGTGAATTCAGAGTTAACTCCATCAGAATTTATAAAGTATGTTGTAAAAAAAATTGATTACGAAAAATATGTTTTACCAGAAGGTGATTTAGGCATATCTAGGATGGAAAATATTTATGAATTTATTGGTATGGCACTAAAATACGAAACAATTACAGATCTACTATTTGATATATCTTTGGTTCAGAAGGAAGAAATAGAGGAATCTTCAAATGTTGTAACCATGATGAGTATCCATCAAGCAAAAGGATTAGAATTTAAAAATGTATTTATTATAGGGATGGAGGAGAATATATTCCCTCATCAAAGGTCCTTTATGGATCTTGAACAGATGGAGGAAGAGAGGAGATTGTGTTATGTAGCTATGACTAGAGCAAAAGAAAGACTATTTTTATCATTTGCTCAAAAAAGAATGCTTTATGGTAGGTATCAAGATAATCCTCCCTCTAGGTTCTTGTCTGATATAGATCCAGATCATATTGATTATGATTATTAAATTAATAATCTCTGTAAATATCTAGGTACGTGTACTCTAGATTAAGCTAGGGTTAATAGTTTAGAGAGGTAGTAAACTGTAATAAGTGTTGATGCCAGATTGATTAGAATACATATAACTCCTGATGTGACCTCATCATTAGTAATTTTTTTTACTCCAACAACAATACCATAGGTAGGTAGAAAAGAACTTTTTACATAATCCCAAAGGTCTGATATTACTTTTACCCCCTTATTCTCATCATTTTCACTCAAAGAGACTATGAGATCTCTTGCAAGTTTTGTTTTATCTTCTTCACTAAGGTCTGATTCCTTAAGTATATTTAGAGTCTGGCTTGTTAAGTCCTCTGTTTTAGTGGTCATAATATAATATCATGAGGGGCACTCTCTCTAAATCCTGCAGTAGTTATTTGTATAAATTCTGCATTATCTCTAAATTCTTTTAATGTTCTAGAATTAGTGTAGCTCATACTAGATCGTATGCCTCCAGTTAAACGATTTAAAGTATCTTCGACTGTACCATCAATTGGTACTCTACCTTCCACCCCTTCAGGTACTAGATTTTTTGTATTTATTCTTCTTTCTAATTTAAACTGTTTGTTCATTTCTGCTCTTGAAGCTTCTCCTTTATACTCTTTAAAAAGTTCTCCATTTATATCTACTGTATTTCCAGAAGAGGATATTGTTCTTGCAAGTAAATTTCCTATCATGACGCTTGATGCTCCACAAGCTAGTGCTTTTGCTATATCTCCAGAATTCCTTATTCCTCCATCTGCTATTATTGGAATACCAGTGATTTTAGATGCTCTATAAACTTCATCTATAGCTGTAATTTGAGGTATGCCAACACCAGTAACTATTCTAGTTGAGCAAGCAGATCCAGGTCCTATTCCTACCTTTAAAGCATCAACTCCAAGCTGTATAAATTCTGTAGCAGCATCATATGTAGCTATATTACCTATTATAAGAACTATATCGTCCTTGGATTTAGAACCTTTGGATCCAGATCCTTTAAATTCTGAGGTTAGATCTTTAACGGCGTTTATTGCTTTTATAGAGTGTCCATGTGCTACATCTATCACTATTATGTCTGCTCCAGCAGTAAGTAACATTTCAGTATTTTTCATATAATTATCTCTGACACCTATTGAAGCTCCAACCAATAATTTTCCATTTTTATCTTTTGATGCTGATTTATATTTCTCTTTATCATAATGATAATTTTTTACTTTTTTTATCTCATCAACACATCTTTCTATAGTCATAAATCTGTGGATAAAACCTATTCCTCCAAATAAAGCCATATCAATTGCCATTCTAGATTCAGTTACTGAGGACATATTAGCACTTATAATTGGAGTTTTTATCTTTATATTTTTTGTAAGATTAGTTTCAAGATCTGTATCATTTCTTGATAATATTTCAGATCTCTTAGGTACGATTAATATATCATCATAAGTAAGGCCTAAATTACTTAAACTTGAATTAGAAGGTATGGATCCACTGTTAAATATTTTCATAAAGATTAATATAAACCATGAGTATTATATGTAATATTGAAAAATAATTCTATAGTCTTCTATAGTCTTGGATCTGAATCCATAGGATCTTGATCTGTTGAATTACCATTTATTAGATCTATATTCTCTATGCATTTAAAAAAATTTCTATTTAGGGTATTATTTTTGTATGAAGATATATAGAATTTTTAATAAAATGCCTAGATCTGATGGATTTACTTTGGTTGAACTTCTTATAGTGATGGCTATTATAGGCATTTTGGTTGCTATTGCCATTATTGGGCTAGGATCTGCTCAGGTAACAGCTAGAGATGAGGTAAGATCCACAGCTATATCGGCTATAAATAAAGATATGCAGAATTATTTTAATAGTCACCACTACTATCCTTCAGATGTATTATTTGAGAATCAAAATTCTTCTTGTATAGGGGGAACCTCAAATAATGGACATGTCTGTTTTGCTATTTATCAACCTAGTAATTCTCCAGCATATGATTGGGTTGTACAATCCACTGCTTTAACTGGTGTAGCTTCTGCGGGAGGGTCTGGATTTGATGGATATCCTGGTTCCTCTAACTTCACATCTGCATCACAAACACAATACTTCTATGTTGATGACTATGTTAATTCTGGACAGTCAAGTAATTTAGGAGGTTTCCCAGTAGGGTACGCTGTTGGGTTCTGTAAAGAAGGAGGGGGAGTATTTTACCTTACTGGTGGAGAATCACCTATCATAAATGTTAATGGAAATTCAATTAATGCTTCAGCTCCTCCTGGGTATGGTCTTTGGGGAGAGTTAACACAACCTCTCTCTTGTGTTGTTAAAGGATAGTTGTGGTATAATTAATTCATGAAAAACAAGATAGAAAATGTTCTAAATGAGATAAGACCTTTTATATATCAGCATGGAGGTGATGTAGAGCTTGTTGGGGTTAAAAATAATATAGTCACAGTTAAAATGGTAGGAGCTTGTTCTGGGTGTGCTCTATCTGCTATGACATTAAAGGGAGGTATAGAAACAATAATTAAAGAAGAATTTCCTGAGATTAAAGAGGTTATAGAGATAGATTCGTAATGTCAGAGAATAATATTTATAAAACTACCGAAGGCAGGAAAATATATATTGAGATTGACCCTGATATTTGTATTGGTGCTGCTTCTTGTGTTGGTATAGATCCTAAAACATTTGCTCTAAATACTGAGAACCGTGCGTATGTATTAGACTTAGATGTTTCAGATTATGAGACTATTCTTGAGGCAGCAAAGAGCTGTCCAACTTCTGCAATAATATTAAAAGATGAAAATGGCAATCAAATTTGGCCTTAAATGTAGAAATGTTATCATATAATATCATTATTATCCTCTAATTTTTATTACAAACTATATATTTTAGTATGTATATTAATAAAGATGCTATAATCAGTTGTGAATAACAAATTATGAAAGAAATATTACAAAAGAATAGCAAAACAAATGTAAAAATAAGAGAATCCTTAGAAGACGAATATAAGTTTGGATTTAGAACAAAATCAAAATATAAATTTAAAGCAAAAAAAGGACTTAATAAGGACATAGTGGCGGAAATATCATATATGAAGAATGAGCCTTCATGGATGAGGGATTTTAGATTGAAATCATACGATATATTTTTATCAAAACCAATGCCTTTGTGGGGAGCTGATTTATCAGATATAAATTTTGAAGATTTTTATTATTTTCTTCGTGCTCAGGATAAATCTGTGAAGAGTTGGGCCGATGTTTCTCCCGAGATAAAAGAAACTTTTGATAAACTAGGGATACCAGAGGCTGAAAGAAATTTCTTATCAGGAGTAGGTGCTCAGTTTGAAAGTGAAGTTGTATATCATAGTATCCTAAAGGAATTAGAAGATAAAGGTGTCATATTTACAGATATGGATTCAGCTGTACAACAATATCCTGATATTGTAAGGAAGTATTTTTCAACAATAATACCTCCATATGATAATAAATTTGCAGCTCTAAATTCTGCAGTTTGGTCAGGAGGATCTTTTGTATACGTTCCAAAGGGAGTAAAAGTAGAAACCCCACTTCAGGCATATTTCAGGATAAATGCAAAAGCAATGGGACAATTTGAGAGAACACTAATTGTGGCAGAAGAGGCTTCATCAGTACATTATTTGGAGGGTTGTACGGCACCAATTTATGACAAAAATTCTCTTCATTCTGCAGTGGTTGAGATTGTGTGTAAGGAAAATTCTAATGTTAGATATACAACAATTCAAAACTGGTCTAAAAATGTTTATAACTTAGTTACAAAAAGAGCAAAAGCTTATAAAAATGCAAAAATGTTTTGGGTAGATGGTAATTTTGGATCTAAGGTTACAATGAAATATCCTTCAGTATATCTAATGGAGGAGGGGGCTCATGGGGAAGTTTTATCAATAGCGTCAGCATCAAGTAGACAACATATAGATGCTGGATCAAAAATTATACACAATGCTTCAAACACCACATCTAGAGTTATATCTAAATCTATATCAAGAGATGGTGGAAGGACTACATATAGGGGGCTTATTAGAGCAGAAAATAATATAGAAAAAATGAAGGCTGATGTTGTTTGTGATGCACTTTTAATGGATGCAGATTCAAGAACAGATACATACCCTACTATAGATGTAGATAATGCCAAAAGACCATTAATACAACATGAAGCTACAGTATCTAAAATAGGAGAGGATCAATTATTTTATTTAGAGTCACGTGGTCTTGATTATAACGAAGCAACTAGTCTTATAGTTAGTGGTTTCCTAGAGCCGATAGCAAGAGAGCTCCCGATGGAATATGCAGTTGAATTGAATCGATTAATTAAACTTGAGATGGAAAATTCAGTAGGCTAATGAATGGTATTAAGACTATATATTTCAAATTATCTGACAGTTTAAAAAAAGAATATGCAGATACGTATATAATAAAAAGGGGAGAAACGCTAAATTATATATTATTTGCAGATAGTCCTGGAGAATATAATATAACTCTTGATTTTATATTGCAGGGGATTGATTCTTTTTGTTATGTATATATATTGGAAGTTGGTAGGGCTGATTTCTATAATAGTCGTAAAGGAAATATACCTATTCATAAATTCAATTTAAATATATCTTCAATACATAAATCTCCAGAAACTAATGCACGTACTGTAGTAAGGAGAGTTATGTATAATAATTCTGAATCCTATATAAATGGATTAATAAGAATAGATAGGAATGCTCAACATTCATTTGATTATTTTGATGAGAAAACACTACTTTTATCTGACAATGTTATATCAAAAGTTGTTCCTGCCTTAGAAATATTACCAGATGATGTAAAAGCATCTCACAATTCAGCTATGTCAGAAATCAATGATGATGAAATATTTTATCTTGAATCAAGAGGTTTAGATAGGAGTATAGCAGAGAACCTAATTGTGAAAGGATTTTTAGAAAGTCAGTTATATCCCATTAGAGAAAATAAAGTATATGATACAATTATGTCAGATATAAATAAAAGATTCTTATGTATCTAGATACATCTATTATATAAAATATGGAAATACTACTTGGTGATATAAATGATTTTCCTCTGCATCAATCAGTGGTTTTTAATAATAAACTTGGAGAATTTGTAGTTTATAGAATGGAGAATAGAGTTTTTATGTTTGAAAACATGTGTTCTCATGAAAAGTATCCATTGCAAGATGGAATTATTCAGGAAGACTCGGAAAGTATTATATGTATACACCATGGGGCCCAATTTGATCTTAATACAGGTTCGGTACAATCACTTCCAGCTACAAGACCTATTAAAGTTTTAAAAACATTGATTAGAAATGGTAAATTATATGCTATAGATAAATAGTATATTGTCTGTTATAGGCAAGACATAATATAAATAAGTTATGATATATATAAAACTCTTAAATTAGGAAAAGATCACAATAAGAGACAGGTTTTTGACAACAATTGTTACGATTGGGAGTTCTAGAAGTATTCATATACCAGAATCCTTGCTTGAGGAAAGTAGATTTAAGGATGCAGTTGGACTTACTGCAAGGTCAGGTAAAATTAAAATTACCAAAACTGCTAAAAAGAGAATAACACAAATGATGAGTATATCCTAAGTTTAAGTGGCTTAGATAATTGGAATACAGATGAAGAGGATAAAGCATGGGCATATCTAGAGTAGGAAACATAAGTAGGGAGAATCACTATTAAAAGACTTATATTCAGATTCGAACCCATTTTTATTGATTAGAGTATATTAAATCTGATATACTCAGAACTGATACTTTTATGGTGTAAGTTCATGAGGCTAACAAAAGAAGAAGATTATGCACTTTTAATACTATCTGTTATTTTTGAAAGTACTAAGGATAATAAAAAGATCAAACTTAGGGAGATATCTAGGTCTACTGGCATCCCTTTAGCCTTTTCAAGAAAAATAGTATCTAACCTTAAACATGGAGGATTATTATCATCTAAAGAGGGTGTAAATGGAGGATATATATTAGCTAAGAAAATAGAGAATATATCTTTGATTGATGTTTTTGTATCATTAGAAAAAAATCTTTCTATGACAGATTGTTTTTCTGGAGACTGTAAATATTCTCCAATATGTAAAAGTGCACATATCATAAATACAATAAATAAAGAGATAATAACTAAATTTGAAGAAATAAAATTAATTGATATATTATGAAGAATTTATTAGAGATAAAAAATTTGCATGTTAGATTAAACAAGGATCTAGAATATAAAGATAAAGAGATTTTAAAAGGTGTAAATTTTAAGATGGCAGAAAATTCTATTCAGGCTGTAATGGGACCTAATGGTTCCGGGAAATCTACACTTGCACAAGTTATAATGGGAGATCCATCATATTCTATACACTCTGGTAGTGTAGAATTTTTATCAAAGGATATTACAAACTTATCTGTTACTAAAAAAGCTCTAATGGGGTTATTTCTTTCGTTTCAACATCCAGTAGAGGTACCAGGAGTTAATGTTGGTACATTTTTGCATGCATCATATAAAGCTATACACAAAATTGACGTTCCTATATTTGAATTTGCAAGAGATTTAAGAAAATTATCTAAGGAACTTGGTATCAATGATGCTTTCATAGCACGTAATCTAAATGAAGGTTTTTCTGGGGGAGAGAAAAAAAGACTTGAGTTATTACAAATGGCAGTTCTAAAACCTAAGTTAGCGATCCTTGATGAAATAGATTCTGGGCTTGATGTTGATGGTCTTATGCTTATTAGCCAGGGTATAAAAAAATTAAAAGAAGAAGGAACATCTTTCCTCATCATAACTCATACAAAACGAATTATTGAAAAATTAGATATTCTAAAAGTTAGTATTATGGTTAATGGTAAAATAGTACAGGAAGGAGATGTAGATCTTGCTTATAAAATTGATAAAAAAGGTTATAAAAATATAGTGTATAAGGAAACTTAATGGATAAAAAAAATTTTCCAATATTTAAAAATGCAAAATTCCAAGGATCCATATCTCACGGATCTGGATCACAGGAGAAAGATTTTATATATCTTGATTCATCAGCAACTACACAAAAGCCTCAAGTTGTTATAGATGAGATAAAAAAAGTTTATGAGAACTATAATGCTAATGTATTTAGAGGTTTATACCGAATATCAGAGGAAGCAACTTCTATGTATGAAGAAACTAGAAAAGCTGTAGCCGATTTTATAAATGCTGAAACTAGTGAAATTATATTTACAAAAAATACGACTGAAAGTTTGAATACGGTGGTATATTCTTTTGCAAAATCTATACTCAAAAAAGGAGATAATGTACTTTTGTCTGAAATGGAACATCATTCTAATATTGTTCCATGGCAAATCCTACAAAAAGAAATAGGATTTAATATCTTGTATCTTGAAGTAGATAAATCTGGTCAGTTTACAAATCTTGATTTAATAACACAAAAGGAACCTAAAATTGTATCTGTGGTGCATATATCTAACGTACTTGGAGTTATTAATGATGTTAAAAAAATTACTAAAATGGCAAAAGATGTTGGATCATATGTAATTATTGATGGAGCTCAAGCAGTAGGTCATATTGGTGTTGATGTAAAAACCATAGATTGTGATTTTTATGCATTTTCTGCACACAAAATGATGGGACCTACGGGTGTTGGTGTGTTATATGGTAGAAAAGAACTACTTGATAAAATGGAACCATTATATGGTGGAGGGGAGATGATACTTTCTGTATCAAAAGATTCTTGTACTTTTAAAGATGCCCCATATAAATTCGAAGCTGGGACTCCAAATTTTGTTGATATTATAGCATTTCGTAAATCCATAGAATATATAAATGATTTAGGGATTAGTAATATCCACAAATATATTAAGGATTTATCCACGTATACTCATTATCAATTATCTACTTTAAAAGAAGTTGAAATATATGGAGATTCTCGTGATACAGGAATTATATCATTCAACATCTCTGGGGTACATCCTCATGATGTTGCAACTTTTTTAGATGAAGATAATATAGCAATTCGTGCTGGACATCATTGTGCACAGGTTTTGATGAAAAAATTTAATGTACAAGCTCTCTCACGTGTTAGTTTATATATATATAACGATAAATCAGATATTAATGCACTTGTAAAATCACTTTCTAAAATTATAGATTATTATAAATAAGATATGGATAATCAAATGATAAGAGCATATTTAATGGATTTATATAAAAATCCAAAGAATTATGGGGTGATAAAAGATCACAACTTAGTACTTCATGGTGAAAACCCAGTTTGTGGAGATAATATAACTTTATATATAAAAAAGGATAAAAAGAAAATTATAGATATATCATTTGAAAGTGAAGGCTGTATAATATCAAAAGCTGCTACCTCAATTCTTACGGATAAAATAAAAGGTAAATATATTGATGATATAGATATTGATTTTTTTAATGAGGTAAGAGAGGATTTAATGGTGGAACTATCTTTATCAAGGATAAAGTGTGCAGAGCTATCATTCAGTATAATTGATAAAGGGAAGAAAGAATTTTAATATATATTTTTAGAAATTGCCTGTAGCTATGAAAATGACTTGATCTTGATATGGACCTGATGGGGTTATATTTGAAATCGATGCAAGATAATTTATAACAATATTTGCTGCATTTACAGTTGTTGTAGAAGAACATAATGTTGATGATGCAGTTTGGGATAGCCCACCAATACTATCTCCAGTACCATTATATGGGTATTCTATATTTAAACCTGAATATGTAGTAGATGCATTTATTCCATATCCTTCTACTCCAGCTTGAAGAGTTGTGGTTGTAGATATTATTTTATGACTATCAGCAGAATTATATAATCCAGCATTAGCATCCATTACAGATACATTGCTTCCATTGGAAGCATTAGATGATAATGTTAATGAATTTGTAGCTGATGATACCAAAGTTGGTGATAGAGTTCCTATGTTTAGTGAATTAGAACTAACCTGGAATGTAATAAAAGGATTAACACCTACTTCAAGTTGTAGCTGGTTATTTGTCAGATTAGTGACTGTTGTAGATACTGTTGTTGTTGGTTCTGGGGAAGAGTACTGTCTAACAATAATATTATCCCAGTAGGTAATATTACTTGATCCTGCTGCGTCCCCTACAAGTCCTATATATCCTCCATTATTAGAAATTGTATATGTTCCAAGTAATGTACCATTTATTAATGGAGAATCTCCTGATGTTAGTTTATAATACAATGTTGCAGAGGTTGGAGAAGTAATCGCAATTTGGTATTTATTCCAAGTATTTGCACTTATTGGAGATGTACCTGTAGGTGCAGTCCAAGATGTCCAAGAATTAGTTGTGGCAAAACCGAACCATCCAGAACTTATACCTGTCCTATACATCTGCCCAGCCCCAGAGGAGTTTGTAAGAAAATAAAAATCTCCTAATGCATTTGTATTAGCATCAAAGGTTAGTAATTCATTTGATGTAAGGTTTATGTTTTTATACATATAATCACCGTTTGAAGAGTTTGCATAATATGAAGGAGCTGGATCTCCTGTAGCTGTATTCTGCCCAGATGATCCAGAAGTTATCCAATTATTGATTTGACTTCCTTGGTCAAAGTAATTGAATGTAGTATGTCCATTACTCTCCGGTGCTGCGTTTAATGATCCATAATATAAAAAAATTGTTGTATTTGTTGATGCTGCTATAGTATTAATTTTAATCCATATTTGAGTTGAGGTTGTATCACAGCCTGATTCAATCCAATAAGGAAGAAGATTCCCAGAAGAATCTGTAAACCTAATATCTGCACAATCTGCCTGCATTTGACCTGCAGATATGAGTGTTTGAGTATTTAATGTTACTTCCACCTGATAGTTAGTTAGTGTACTTGTATTTGTACTATTTATGGTTATAGCTTGTTGATATATATCTCCTGAAGGTCCAGATCCATAGGTTGACGATGCTACTATTACTACTCCAACTGATGCCTGATCACCACCTGATGTAGATATTGTTATTATATATTGTGTTGTCGATGATGAGGCAATAGATGGGTTTGTAGCTGTTATATTAGATATGGTTACTGTAGTTCCAGCTGTTATAGCAGTGGTACCATTTGTCACTGTTATAACATTACCAGTAACTGAAAATGTTGCACCTGACATAGATGATGTTGCTGAAGTCACTGATACAGAAGTAAACCCTGATGGAAATGTTATGGTCACTGTTCCTGAAGCTGGAATACCAGATACTGCATCAAAAGAGAAATTATTTGCTGATGATCCTGATACTGTTTGGTTTGACATAGTATCTGATAAAGGTGTTATTAAAGCGGCTTGTACACTAGTAAATATTGGATATATTGATAAGAAAAATAATCCGAATATACTTAATACTGTAACAAATTTTATTGAATATTTTTTTACCATTTTTTAAAAAACAATAATTTTTTATTATGTTTTCTTTTAATTATATAAAGTATGATAACAATTATGATAAGAAGTAATATAATTAGGTATAAATAATTAAAATAATAGAATGTACTAGAACTTTGAGTATTTACGAAATGCCCTGGGTATCCATATGTAAGATTCAAAGTTGCCTGGTATATCCCAAACTGATTAATAAAATTTTTCAAATTAAAATTAGTAGTATACAATCTCGTACTTTTTGGTAAATCTAAAGATTGATTTTTATTTATTTCTATTACTTTTATTGTATTTCCAAATATATTTGAAATTGTAATATACCCAAATGGTGATAGTTGTATATTCCCAGTATTTGCAAAGTCTAGATATAAATTTATTGGATTTTCTAAAAATATTTTTTTTGTAGCTCCAAAATTTTGTATATATCCAGAAGATATAATTTTTCCATTTATAGTAATAATAAGTAGAGATCCTACAGATTCGACAATCTTTTCATTCCCTGATTTAGTTATTGATACTATTATTGATAAGAAATGTCCACCTGGAGATGCATTATTTGCCACATTTATTGTATAGTTAATTGCAATGGATTTATGTGGATACAAAGTTACATTTTTTTGAATCTTAATCCAATGAATTGATTCAGAAAGTTTATTTATTTTGTTTGAGAATTTCGGATGTGCAGTGTCACCTGATTGTCTAAATGCATAAACTAAAATATTTGCATTAACTTTTGAGTTATTATTATATGTTATATATAGTTTACCATTATAAGTTTCTCCCTTATTTAATGTTATCTTAGATATTACAGGTGATAGAGTGATTCCTTTGTCAGGAATAATTTTAGCGTATATATTACTAGCGAAAAATATTGTTAGTATTGGCAGTAATAATAAAGTTAATTTTATAAAATTTTTCATAATAGTCTAGACTTGATTAGATTAGAGGATCTTGATCCAATAGTTCTGATCCATTGGATCTGGATCCAAGTCTATTTTATATAGTTTAACATAATAAAAGTATAATATTTATAGGGACTACAAAATATTATACTTTTAATGTAAAATGAACCCTATGACCAATACTAGAAGTATTAATAAAAAAAGTTTGAATACAAAAATACGAGTCCAAGATTATGATTCAAATTTAGAATATGATTATAGGAAATATTGGAAAGATAGGGAATATGAAAACCAATCTGAAAGGAATATACTATCTAAATTATTAAAGGATAATAATCTATTTAAGTCTAAACCCAACAACTCGAGGTCATTTATAGATATAGGTGGAGGGTATGGTAGGCTCACTGATCTATACCAGAATAAATATTCATATTCAATACTTTTTGATTACTCATTTTCTAATCTAAAAAAAGCAGAAGGTAAAAATAATCTAGATTCAAATGTTTTTAAAGTTTGTGGGGACATATATAACATGCCATTTAAAGATGGATCAATCTCCTCAGGCATGTTAGTTAGGGTTTTACATCATATAGAAAATCCTGATCTTGCAATAAGTGAAATATCAAGAGTGATATCAAATAGTTTTATTTTGGAATTTGCAAATAAGGATCATATGTTATCAAGAATGAGACATTTTAAAGATAAAGATTTTAGAAAACAAGATATTTATTCCATTCCGCATAAAAATGATTCTCAAGGATTTTTAAATGATCAAATATTCTTAAATTTTTCACCTTCATATATTATTAAAACTCTAGTAAAAAATCACTTAATAGTTAAGAAAGTTTTTTCAGCATCAAATTTCAGACAAAAATATTTCAAAAAACTATTTAATACGAACATATTAATATCTTTGGATAATAAATTTGGAATTATATTTTCTAAAACATATTTTGGTCCAAGCATATTTTTATATCTTTTAAAAGATGATAATTTAAAAAATAATTTTTTAGATAAAGCAAAAGATATTAAAGATATTTTTAAAGATAGTTTGTGCTGCCCAATATGTCATGGAGATCTTAAGAATTTATATTCTAAAAAATTAGTATGTCAAAAATGTGGTAAGTCATATGATATTAAAGATGGTATATACATTTTTAAATAGCGATAAAATCTAAATACATAGATATATTAGTATTTAGTAACTAGGTTGTTTAATGTAATAATAGTTATATGAAAAAATTCAAAATAGCTAAAACATATATAGTGGAAGTTGAGATTTAAAAAAAATGGTATATTTAGTATTTTTTACCATGAAATTTTAATCAATCAACTATTACAGAATTTAATAATGATTATTGCTTACGGTTTTTTAATTTTCTTTGTATTTTTCTTAATCTATATAGATGGTACATAAATATTACTATTAATATAAGTATTAGAATATATATCGTATAGAATGGTATATAGAAAATAGTAAAATTCACATTTGATTTAGTATTATTACCTATATTTGAAAGCTGTATCTGTACATAATTTATACCTATTTTTAAATTTTTTAAATCTACAGTATTGTATCTTTTTTGCCCTACAAGTATATTTTCTAATCCTATTCTACCAATATTAGTATTTGATAAACCGAATATTGATGATGTGTAAATATTAGTTTTATATGCATTATTATACGGGCCAGGATTATAAGTTTCTAAATTTAATATTGCTGAATTTTGAAATACTAAAGAAGGGTGATTTAAATTTGATATATTTATATTTGAGTATCCTTTATTTTTTCCTCTTATATTCACAAAAACGTTCACAATTATTCTTCCGAATATTGTAGAATTTCCTACTTTTGATTGTGGTATATTTGAAATAACTATTCCACCATTGTATGAACCATATTTCTCATTTTTTGGTACATTAATATATACTGGCACATTCTGTGTTTTATGTGGTTGTACACTTATTTTTGTAGTTTTTATAGAAATCCAATTTTCAATATTAGATTGTAATATAGAATTTATAAGTATCAATTTTTTATGATCATACTGTATACCTCGTGTATATATATTAAGATTTAAAGTAGTGTTGGAATTATTGAATATTGATAGATTCTCATACGCACTTGATCCGGATTTTTCAGTTAGAGATATATAAGCAGGGGTAACTCTTATACTTTCCTGTGGCGAGATTGCGAAGGTATTTATTGAGGATACAAGAGGAAACGATAATACTATAATTGAAATTATAAATTTTTTGATTAATTGCATAATTTAGTAATTTCCTGTTAATGTATATATAATATTGTTTGTATATATTCCTGATGCTTGAATGTTTGATACATTAACTGCATAACCAACAGTTATTGTTTGGTTTGTTGCTATAGAGGAATATGATGCAAATTCAGTATTTGTTGTAGATGATAGTTGTCTATAATAATTTGTATTTATAAAATCGGGAGAACAAAACGCTTGAGTAGAATTTATACCATCATTAAAAAGGGTTTGTATTTGAGAAGATGATAAGGCAGATGTATATATAGATACGTTAGAGATACCTCCTTTAAAGTAAAACCATGATCCATTTGTTGATGGCCAACTTGATCCGTACCCAGTACCTAACTGATTATAAGTCATAGTTAAATTAGTTATTGTTCCAGATAATGTACCTACAAGAGAATTGTCAAAATATAAACTTTGAGTAGTGGAGTTTGCAACCAGAGTAATATTATGCCATCTACCATCATTGACAGTATTAGTTGTAGTTATAGGATCAACTAAACCATTCCATAATTCAGCTCTTAATTTACCATCAGTTCCTATGTATATAATTGGTACATAATCATTTTGAGCCGATCCTACCGTAGCATTTTGATATCCTAATATTATTCCATCAGATGTTGTTTTAAACCATAAGGATATAGTAATTATTGTATATGGTTGTATTACATTTGGGAGTGATACATATGAATTAGATCCATTAAATAGTGTAGAATTTCCCAAATTAGAATTAGATATAGGGCCAGGGGCTCCTTGAGTATATCCTCCTGTATATGTTCCATTGTTCCCGTTTCCAGATAAATCGTATGCTGTAGTACCTGTTGTTTCTCCTAGTGACCAGAATCCAATTGGAGAATTTACAAGAACTGCTTGTTCATACGTATTCGCTGAAGAACAGTTATATCCTAAACCATAATATGATGCCGATGTCCATGGTGCTGCAGTAGTTGTAGTTGCTCCATTTGAAACTTGAGGTATAGTATCCCCTTGTTGGTTTGTAAGATTATTATTTTGCTCTATATAAAGGTTATATCCAGATTCTGCATTGGATGATATTGTAATGATTGAATTTGTTGGAGATTTGACTATTGTATTTGGAGCTACAGTATTGAAGTTAATCAAATTGGTATTTAGTGACATTGTAATTGATGGAACAGATTGTCCAGAATAATATTCAAATCCTGATTTTAAAATAAAATTGGTACTTTGTGATATACCTGTAGCTGTTTGTCCAAGAGCACTTCTCTCTTTAAATGATGGAGATGATACATAAGGACCTGATTCTCCAAAAACTGGATCTGATAAAATATAGTCTGTAGATACATAATTTTGGGCAAGAACGGTTTCAGGCACCAGTATCTTTGGTACAAATAATATTATAAAACAAAATATAAAGAGGAATATATATTTTTTCATACTTTAATATATAAATAATAGCAGAATAGAGTTTAATATTAAATATATCTAGATGATTCTTATAAAGTAAATTTCTAAAAATTCCCTGTAGCTATATATGTTATTGTATCAGCATATGTTCCTGCTGGGGTTACGGCAGATATTGCAGCCAAATAATTTACAGTTACTGTCCCTCCTGATACTGGTACAGATATGGATGCTAAATTTTGCGCTGTCTTTACCAATGCTCCAACCGCATCACCTGTGCCATTATACGGAGATACAACTGTTAATCCTCCCGCCCCAGATCCATTAATACCATACCCTTCTGTTCCTGCAGATAGGGTTGCTGTAGAAGATGCAATTAAGTGTCCAGATGAGACATTTTGTAATAGTCCAGCATTAAGGTCATAGACTGTGATATTAGCCCCTTTAGAAGCATTAGTTGAAAGTGTTAATGTATTAGTTTGAGATGAAACTGTGGTTGCAGTTAACACACCAAAACTTATACTATTGGACGAGATTGAAAAAGTTATTGTAGGATTTACTGTTGCAGATATAGTTACTTGAGAGCTTGTTACTATGGCAACAGCAATTGATGCGTTGTCACCTCCTGAATCAGATATTGTAATAATATATTGAGTAGATGTAGATGATGCTGTACTAGGATTTATGGCTGTTATATTAGATATCGTTACTGTAGTTCCGGCTGTTACAGCAGTAGTACCGTTTGTTACTGTTACAACATTACCAGTAACTGAAAATGTTGCACCTGACATAGATGATGTTGCTGAAGTCACTGCTACAGAAGTAAACCCTGATGGAAATGTTATGGTCACTGTTCCTGAAGCTGGAATACCAGATACTGCATCAAATGAGAAATTATTTGCTGATGACACTGATACTGTTTGGTTTGACATAGTATCTGATATTGGAGTCAGTGTTGCTGCATTTACAGAATATAAAATACCTGTAGACAATACTAATAATATAAGTACCAAAACTAACACACTTTTTTTAATTTTGTTAAGGTTATCCTTAGTTAAAGTGTTCATATTTATATCTTTATATTATCAAGCAATACAATCTCTAAAATCTGTATCCTAAGATTTAGAGACTGCTTCCTTCAGATTTTTTATATATACTAATATAAAATGTACACTAACCAGTACAAGGAGTGCAATAGATATATAATTAATTAATGAGTGTTGGTTGTATAACGCAAAAATTGATATAATATATGGTATCACTAAGATCCTTAGCATACCAAATAAAACTCTATATTGATTTTGTATTGTTATAGATATTTTTGATATTAGCAATTTTCTTTCCACTATTAAAAATGTGATAATTGCAATGACAATACTAAATATATCTAAGATATTTGTTGTTGATGAGAATAAATTTCCTAAGGAATTAAGAATATTTGTAAAGAATGGAGGCTTATAGTTTCTTGATGGATAGTATTGTACTTGAAGCATGTTTTTAAATACTACTGGGGCTTCTGCATATGTCGTGTCAGTTGCTATGATTGTGTACATAATAGGTTGATTGTATGTTGATGTTATATAGCCGATTGTTAATCCTTTAACATTTGTTGGGATTTTAGGCTCGATTATATGTAGACCATATTTCGTATCAGGTGATGACAGAAAAATTGTTTGATCACGGAGTGGTGTTTTATTTGTTCCAAATGTTTGTACATATACAGGAATCTTTTCATTCATATATATCGTATTTTCTTGTCTAATATATATTTTCCCCTGACTGGATATTATATATGCCCAGTTATCTAGTAGTGGGGCATAAGCGTGAATATTTACAGTTTGTTTACCTGCACTTTGGGTAAATGGTTGTGAAAAATTCTGGGCATACACTGAGGAAGAAATGTTTATTATCAAGATAAACAAAGATATGAATAAAAATACTAAAGATACAATATAACTAATTAAGTTACTTAAACTTTTATTTGTTAAGATAATGTGTTCAGACACTAGGTGTCTAGGTATTATGTCCTTAATTTTAAGCGTAACCTTACTATCCATGTAACTATAAGTATAACTATTATTATTGCAAGTATTTCAAGCCATAAAGGTATTATCCAAAAATTTGTAGATTGATATATGGTTGTTACTGTAGTTGTTCCATATGTTAAAAATAATTTTGCTGTGAATTCTCCAAAAGCCAAAGATTCAGGATTCCATGAAGAATTATATATTCTACTATTCACACCAACAGGTAGGACTATAGCTCTATTTTGGTTAAATGTAATACTTGCTACTCTCTTCCCAAACATATTATATATATCAATTACTCCTTGAGGTATAAGGTCTACGTTCCCTGTGTCTTTAAATATTGCCTGAAAGTTTACAGCCCCACCAGTAAACAAACTTTTTGTTGCAGAAAAAGATTGTATATATCCTGTCTCAGAAACTTTTCCATTAATTCTAATTAAAAATAATGATCCTATAGCAGAATTTGTAGCTATAGATACCGGTGCTGATCTAATAGTATTTCCTTTAATGACAGCAAAAGCTCCAATGAAGTATTCTCCTGGTTGAGTATTATTATTTGTGAGAATTGTTAACGGTACTTTTATTGTTTTTAAAGGTGGAAGCGTTATAGAAGTAGGAGATTGTATTAATAAATTTGTATCCTGTATTTGTCCTTTTGAAAAACCTAAAAATTCAGGTGCTCCAAATTGGTTTTTTGATATAAAATTGGAGAATGCTAAACTGACAGTTATTGGGGTTGAGTTGTTATTAAATAAAGTTATATATTGGGTAGAGTTCTCTGTTTTATTCAGAAATATTGTCGTTAGAAGAGGTGATACTGTAATACCACTTGTTGTAGCTCCTTCATGAGATTTTGTTGAGGAGTTTAAAGCACCAGAAAATGTAGATGTGCTGTTTGGTTGCTGTGCAAAAGAATTAATAGGGGAGAGTAATAATATTATTAAAACTGTTACAAAAACAATATATGTTTTTTTAGAGACTATAAAATTTTTCATTAATTACCCAAATACTATCTATATTTTAGAATTTTCCAGTAGCTACGTAGGTTACATCATCATTGTATATACCAGCAGGGGTAGTGACGCTGATAGCTGCAAGATAGTTTACTTGTATAGTAACTCCGTACATGGGAGCTGTACCAGTGGCTAGAGTTGTAGATGATAAAGCTAAAGCTCCAACTGCATCTCCTGTCCCATTATATGGTGATGATACAGACATTGTACCTATAACTCCTCCAGTACCACTGGTTGAAGTAGTTGCAGCATTAATACCATATCCTTCAGTTCCTCCAGCTAAAGTTGTACTAGATGATGGGATAAGATGATTTGCTATAGAGTTATATAAACCTCCAGATGTTCCATTACCATGATCATATACATATACAACTGCACCAGATTGAGCATTTGTTGAAACGGTCAATGTTGTTGCAGGTGACGATGTGTTAACTACTCCAAGTTGCATTACCCCAAATGATGTTGTATTTGATGATAGGCTAAAATTTATAGAAGGGGTAACTCTTCCTGTTACGGCAACTGATGCATTAGTGACTATAGGTACAGCCATATATCCGTCATTACCATTTGAGTCTTGGATATCAATAACATACTGATTTGTTGATGATGAAGCAGTAGAAGGGTTAGTTGCAGTAATACCATTTATTGTAACAGTTGCACCAGATGATATAGCTACAGGTACAGTAATTGCAACTTCAGTAAATGTGTATCCAGCAAAATTAGAATCTGATACCCCATTTGTTAGAGTCACTGCAGTTGCAGCAGTACCATTTACTGTTACAGTAGAGGTAGTTGCAGCTACAGAAGAGAAAGCAGTAGCTGCTTCACCTCCACCTATTGATGATGCTGTTTGTATATATATATCAATAGTACTTGAGGTTGTATATGCAGTTGGGGTTGTATACGAAAAAGAGTGAGATACATTCGCAGTTGAAACTGTTTGAGGGCCACCTGTCCCATATCCTCCAGAATTAGACATAACATCAGTTAATGGAGTCAAAGATGCTGCATCTGTATTAGCTAAGAAAGGTAATGCTGAAAAAGCATATAACGATAAAGATAATATTAAGAATATATTTGTTATCCTTAACGCCATTCTTTTCATTATTTTCATATTTTTATTCATCTTATATTAATTTATATCAATTTATAATAATTGCCAGTATTTGTCAATAAGACTTTAATTTATATTACTAAGAATGCATAACCCATAGCTATTGTAAGGATGAAAATTAAAAGTAATATAAAAATGACTATTATCGCACTATTTATTGCTAATCTTTTTGATGTAGGATTTCTTATCATAGCACCCATAAGCTGTCTTAATGATGATAAAGTTCCAATTAGAAAAATTATAAAACCCATCAATACTATAATTATAGCTATGATGATATTTACAAAAGAAACTCCTTTTTTTATAAAATTTGGAAGAAATCCATTAAATTGGCTTTGTAGGGCATTGTTATCATAATATTCTTGAAAACTTAATAGTACTGGAATTTTTTCTATACTTATTTTGACATTTTTACCTTTCACATTTATAGTTTCTGTTTTTATTATATTACTCTTCAAAAAAGATGCATTAGCTACACCTATTACCATTCCTGTATTTGTATTTTTTTCTCCTACTCCAGGAACTATTGATGAAGTTATAAGATCACCTTTTTGGATATTTCCATTTAAGTTTGATACGTATACATTAATTGTTCCTGATTGAATAATAGGGATTCTATTAGGAGCTGTTATTCCTGTAATTACAGTACTATTAAAATCAATTACCCCAAAAACATTAGGGTCATTGGGTTTTGCTGATGGATATACTCCTGCAAAAGTATTTTTTGATATTAATGATACTATTTCTCCAGTTTGCATTCCGTGAGTTAAAGCAATATAGTTTTGTGCTATGTTACCAATGCTATTTGCATTTATATCTCTAATAGGGACAAATAGGAATAATGATGATAAAAACAGAAGAAGTAATGATTTATAAAAAATTTTAACATCCATAATATATTCATAAATGTATATAAAATAATATGAATAGTCAAATTATGATTTCTACATATATGCCTCATCCATACCAATTTGTAAAAAACTTATAAAATTGCTAAATTAATACTATGTTACTGATTGTTATAATTGTAATAGTTTTACTTATATTATTGTTTTTGTTACTCGTTTTCTACCTGATGCGTTCTAAATCTGGGCATCCTGATGCTGGACATCTTGATGCTGGGGTTAATAAAAATTCAATTGACACTAAAGGTTTAGATTCAAAGGTTATACTAAAATCTGCAAATATAGACAATAAAGATGTAAATAAAATTGTTGGTGAAGTAGAGAACAAGACTACAGATATTATTAATGAAGTTAACAATGAATCGTTTGTTATACAAGAACTGTATAAAAAAATAGAAGAAGATTTTAAAAATAAGCTCACAGATATATATAACAAAAAAATTGCTGAGATAGAAAAGAATCTTTCCACCCAAGAGTCAGCTATGTCTGATTCTTCCAATGTTCTTGTCTCAGGGTTACAGGATATAAATAGAAATCTAGAAGCACAAGTGCAAAGTTTTGAAAGTGCTTATCAGACAATGCTTTCAGGATCTCAAGCGGAAATTTCAAAAACTATAGAGGAAGTTTTGAATAAGATTAATCAAAGCATAGATTCATTTTCCAAAATGAATATGGAAATATATAATAATTATCTCCAAGAGATTGGATCTAAAACTACCAAGATACTAGATGATGTTGCAAACCAAGAAAAAGAAAAAGTAAGTGTTTTTTCTGATCAATTAAATGAAGATGCAAAGAAGCTTAGGGAAGACTTTATTAATTCAATAAGAAAGGACTCAGCTTTAGTAATAGTTAATGTTATAAAAGAAGTTTTGAATATCACTGTATCTTTAGAAGATCAAGAAGATTATATTTTTGATATCTTAGAAAAACATATAGATGAAATAAGGTATGGATTATAATTTAGCTTCAAAAATTAGAGATATAGAATATCTTAATATTTGTATTAGGTCTTTGAATCTGTATATAAAATTTATAGAATTTAGAGATATACAAAGAAGAGTAGATGTCAATTTTGAGGGTGATTTTGTTATTAATACTTCACTTTTAAGTTTGCTTTCTAATACTTATGGGATCAGTACAGATGGAAAAGTAACAGATGATATAGAAGAACTAAAACGATTACAATCAGCTCTATTAGATTTTAAAAAGAATACTAAAAAAATATATGTAATATTATCTTTAGAGGCTACAGATGATTTCAAAGATAAATTATATAATTTCTTCAGAGAAAAAATTAAAGGGAATGTTATCATTGCATACAAGATAGATCATTCTATAGGAGGAGGAGTAGTATTAAAAACATCTTTCTCATATTTTGATTTCTCATACTCTAATGTACTGAACCAAAATCTTGATAAGATCATTGATATTATAGCTCCTATAGATCACAATCCAACAAATTCAAAATTGGGAGATGTAGTATCTAAAAATCAAGATATACAAAATGATTTAGAATCAAAGGATTTCAATATAAAAATAAAAGCCAATGATTAGTTTTAAAGAGAACTTAAAAAATGGGGTTGCAGTTGGTGAAGTTATTGCTGTTAACTCAATATTTTGTGAGGTTAGAGGTTTTAGAAATTTAAAAACTGGAAGCCAAATATTATTTGAATCTAATTCGCGTGGATTTGTTAATGAGATTAATGATGATATATCAAAGATTGTACTCATTGAAGATAGAGGTATTATCCCCGGACAAATGGCCTTAGTTCTACAAGATACTCTTACTGTGTCTTTTGGTTTGAATACTTTAGGTAGAGTAATAAATGTTTTTGGAGAGCCTCTAGATGGGAAAGGAAAAATATTAGATACAAAAGAATTGGATATTTTTAGGGATGCGCCATCAATAATACAAAGGGATGATATAAAAAAACAAATAGAAACAGGTAATCTTGTTGTAGACACATTATTCCCATTAGCTTTTGGTCAAAGAGAAGTTATCCTTGGAGATAATAAGACTGGAAAGACAACTTTCCTTATTGATCTTATCCGTAACCAAAAAGATAAATCACTTATTGTTTATGTACTAATAGGTAAGACAAATGATCAAGTCTCTAGCATTATCACATCACTTGAGGATAGTGGAACGCTGGAATTTTCTGTTGTTTTAGTTGCTAAAGCAGAATTGCTTCCTGTTGAGTCCTATCTTGCTCCATTTGCAGGATGTTCCATTGGAGAGGCTTTATGGAGTATGGGAAAGGATGTCATAATAGTATATGATGATCTTACAGAGCATGCTAAATCATATAGGGAAATATCCTTGATAGAGGGTGTTTTTCCAGGTAAAGATTCTTATCCTGCTGATGTTTTCTCTCTTCACTCTAGACTTCTTGAGAGAGCTGGTAGGGTGAAAAATAACGAGGGATCTTTGACTGCCCTTCCCATAATATCAGTTCAGAACAATGATTTCACTGGATATATTCCTACTAATGTCATATCTATAACAGATGGGCAACTTTTTTTTGATAGGGAGTTATATTTAAAAGGAATAAGGCCAGCAATCAATACTGGAATCTCAGTATCTAGAATAGGTAAAAGAGTGCAGGAGATATTTATGCAATCTATATCAGAAAAACTAAATATGGCCTTAATTAAATATGATCAAGCGTATAAATTTTCTCATTTTGGAGTTAATATGCCATCATCAGTACTTGCAGATTTGGATAGAGGTGAAAAAATTAATATTCTATTTAACCAAGATATTGGAGAATCATATACTTTATTTGAACAGAAAGTATTAATTACAGTTGTACTCTCACATTATATGGATATAAAAGTAGAAGATGTATATAAAATGAAAAGGAATATTAAGAAATTGAGAAATATATCTGATTTCAAAGAAGAAGATGTTGAAAATCAAGAATTAATGAAATTTTTACTATCATGAACAGTATTAAGGATATAAAGAATAATATTGATCATATAAATACCATAAAAGATATTTCTTCTATTTTTGAAAAAATTGCTTCAATTAAAATAAATCAAATAAGACATGATGTCTCAGCAAGGAAGGAATTTTATGATACTATATGGGATATATATGTGAAACTTAAAGCTGGGAACTATAAAGATGATAAGTCATTTAAAAATCAGAATAGAATTAATAAAACTGCGTATGTAATAGTCTCTTCAAATTCTGGGTTAATTGGGGATATGAATAATAAAATAATAAATCTTCTAAAGAAAGAGATTAAAGATAAAGAGAGATATGATGTATTCGTTATAGGTGATAAAGGTAAAAGGATATTAGAACTAGAGGGTATTAAATATGTGAAGAATTATACTTTTAAAGATGAGGTAAATGATGAATTTACAAAAGAGATACTTGATGATATAGAAAATTATAAGGTAGTATCTGTATTATATGAAGAATATATATCTCTTCAAGAACAAAATGTAAAGATGCAAAATTTACATGTAGATGTATCTTCTATACCCAAGGAAGATGTAATTGAAAAAGAAGAATATATATTTGAACCATCATATAAAGCAGTGTTAGATTACTTTGAATCTGTAATGAAAGATCAGATGTTCGCTCAAATTCTTTATGAGTCACAGCTTTCACAATATGCTAGTAGAATGATAGCAATGAGTACGGCAAATTCGAAAGCGACAAATATGTATAATAATGAAATTATTGATCTTAATAAAGTTAAAAGGAAAATAAAGGATGAAAATGCAAGAATATTATTTGAATCATTTAAAAGAAAAGGTTAGGTAGGATGAATGAAAATTATGGAATAGTTAAACAAATTAAAGGTATAAAGGTGGTCGCTGAATTTGAAGGTGATAAACCTCAAATAAGAAATGTTTTAAAAATGAAGGAGGAAAATATACTTTTAGAGGTAATAGAGTATGTTGATGAAAATAATGTTTTATGTATAGTGCTGAGAGGTTCTGATAAGATAAGGTTGTATGATCCATTGTATGATACTGGAGAGCAACTAAATATAAAATTATCGGAAAACTCTCTGGGTAGAATTTATAATGCATTAGGGGAGGTTGTAGATAATCAAGGTGATGTGAAAGGAGATAAAACTTCTTGTAATATCTATACTCCCAAGAGTAAAGAACATTTTTCAAATTCAAAAGTAGAGATAATAGAAACAGGTATAAAGGCTATTGATTTTCTAACACCATTTAAAAAAGGTGGAAAAATAGGATTTATAGGAGGTGCTGGAGTAGGTAAGACAGTTTTGGTTAATGAATTGATACATAATATAGCAACATTCCATCAAGGTATGTCAATTTTTGCAGGTATAGGTGAAAGGACAAGGGAAGGATATGAATTATATAATACTCTGAAAGAAAACAATATTCTTGATAAATCAATACTACTTTTTGCACAAATGAATGAAAATGCAGCAATACGTTCTAAGTTAGGGCATACGGCAGCCACAGTTGGAGAATACTTTAGAGATTATCAAAAGAAAGATGTCCTTCTGTTTATTGATAATATATATAGATTTGTTCAGGCTAATAATGAATTTTCAATGCTTATTGAAAGATTACCATCTGAAGGAGGATATCATCCTTCGTTAGCATCAGATCTAAAAGATCTAGAAGAAAGGTTCGTATCTAATGACAATGGTTCTATTACAGTAGTGCAAGCCGTGTATGTTCCAGCAGATGATCTGACTGATCCAGCGACACAAGAGATCTTGAATTTTATAGATTCTTTTCTTGTTTTATCCCGTGATGTTGCAAAAATGGGTCTTTATCCCACTATAGATATACTTAAATCTTCTTCTTCTGTACTAAATACAAAGAATGTTGGGGATAGACATTATTATCTTGCTCTAGAAGTACAGAGGATACTTCAAAAATACATTGAAATAGATAATATAGTCTCAATAATAGGAGAAGACGATTTATCTCCTCAGGATAAATCTGATTATCACAGAGCTGAGAAAATAAGAAATTTTCTTTCTCAGCCATTTTTTGTTATGGAGTCTAGTACTGGTAAGCCAGGAAAATATGTAAAACTCGAAGATACCCTTATGGGGATTGAACTCATAATGAGTGATAAATTTAATGATATAGATGCTGATAAATTTAAAATGATAGGAACATTGGATGATTTAGGGAAAGATGTAGGAAAATAAACTATGGATAAAGAATATTTTACCCTAAAAATATTATCTTTGAAAGGAGGATTATTTGATGGAGAGGTCTCTCATTTCTCTGCAAAAAGTCAAATTGGAGATTTTGACATACTTAAAAATCATATAAATTTTGTATCTATATTATTATCAGGTAAGATTAAATACCTCGAAAAAGGATCCAAAGAGGAAAAATTTATTACTATTGATAATGGTATTTTGGTCTTTACAAATAATCAAGCTAAAGTATTTGTGAATTTTACCTAGAAAAATAAAATACGATTTATAGTATTAATATAATATATGTTAATATAATATATAAAATCACAATAGAAATACTGTAGACTATTGTTTTAAAAATTTTCTCTTTAATATTTAGATATCCTAGAGGGTTTCTTCCTATAGTTGTTATAGTATTTTTTGTATATTTTAAAAAGAAAGATATTATTAAATACAATGCTAATACAGTGAATATAACTATGATTATAAGTTGTGTAAATGTTAAAGGTTTATGTAATACTGGATTCCCAATACCATCTAATATACCAGAGAACGTTCCTTGATTACTGTTTATGTACTTTATATTTATATTAATCGGTATGCTCTCAATTTTCACACCATTGTAGTTTTTAGAAATACTATTTTTAAATGATGATTGTGCAATACCTATGGATATCCCATGTCCATTCAATTTTTCTCCCACGCCGGGAATTGTAGATATTGATATGTTATCTCCTCTTTGAATATTACCATTTTGATTAGAAACTAATACTTCTATTACACCATTTTTTGAAGTATATATGAAATTTTTATTCCTATTTATGACAATACCTTGGATATTATTAATGTTAGCTTGAGTTGTCTTGACTATCAAATTATTTTTCAAAGATACAATGTCACCTATTCTAATTGTATTATCCTTTGTTGTGTATATAGTACTTAAAAACTGTGCCTGTACTGGAATAATTTTTCCTTTAGAAAGTATTAATAGTATAAAAATAATTAGAAATATATATTTTGTTATTTTTATTCTCATATACTGAAAATTGTAACATGATTACAGATTTATTTCTTCAGAATACTTTATCTATCTAATAGGTTTTATATATATTATTGTATTTTTTTTTAAAATGGTTAATAATCTTTGTTAGGTCTTAGGGTCTATAATTATTTTATCAAAAATTTGATATGTCTAATATTTTTCATGAATTACCAACAAGCGACAACTTTCCAGAAACAGTATATATGATTGTAGAGAACCCTCGTGGGTATCATGGTAAAATTGAATTTAATAAGAAATATGGTGTTTTAATGTTAGATAGAGCTACTTACGCTCCATTACCTTATCCTATTGAATATGGTTTAATACCTCAAACATGGAATAAATATGATAATGATCCAATGGATATAATGTGCCTATCATCTCAACCAACGTTCCCTGGAGTAGTGATTAACGTTAAAATTTTGGGTATGATGAAGATGGATGATACTGGGGAGTTAGACCATAAAATTTTTGGCGTACCTGTAGATGATCCTCATTATAATAACGTTAATGAATTATCTGATTTGCATGGACATAAATTAAAAGAAATAGAATTCTTTTTTGAAAATTATAAAAACCTAATGAAAGATAAATACACTAAAGTAGAAGGATGGGAGAGTAAAAAGGTTGCACAGGATTTTATAAAAGATACAATAGAAGAGTACAAGAGAAAGTTTAAATAGTTATTTATTTTTTTTATATAAAAACAAAAGGAGGTGATTTTTATGAAATCAAAAACTTTTCAAAAAGTTCTATTTTATTTAGGTATTTTAGCTATATTACTTGGAGCTTTAGGATTTTTTGCTTCTAATATGAGATTACTCTTTAAACCTAGTGATTATATGTTAATTGCAATAGTGTTATTATTGTTATCTCTAGATGCAAAGAATGGAAGTACATTTTTAGGATAAAATTATGACAATGAAGAATAGGCTATATATAGTTTTACTGCTATTTATAGTTTTTGTAACATTTAACTTCATTGTGTTTGGACTGACTTTTTTGTCAGTGTTGTTCTTTGTGTTGATTTTATGTTTTATACTTTGTTTACTATTTCTTTTTAGAAATTACATATCTGACATATTCAAGGTTAAAGAACTTGGTGAAGCTATAAAAATTGGTAATATAAATTTCACTCCAAATTTTGAAAACCCAGAATTTGTAAATCTAAATACCTCTTTAAGTAAACTAAGGACAGATTTTATGAAGCTCCAAAATGAGTCATATAAAATAGATAAAATGAAAGATGATTTTATCTATCTTGTATCTCATAACCTCAGGACTCCAGTATCATCGCTTTCTGGTTATATAGACATACTTAAAGATAATAACAACTTATCTTTAGAGGATAAAAAAATTGTTGACAGGATATCTAAAAGTGCCAGCGATTTGAATCAAATAATTGAAGAAATTCTAAGTTTGATTTTTTTTCAAGCTAGTTCACAAGATATAACTACTGAATCTATAAATATTGAAGAATTGGTGAAAAATGTTGTAGATAAAGAGAATCATTTAAATAATATTGCCATAGGATACTCTTTTGATTCAAATTTAAAAATAATAAAAACCAATAAGAGTATATTAGAAACTATTATTGCAAATGTAGTATCCAATGCTATTAAATTCAATAAAAAAGATGGTATTATATCAATATCTTTCTACAAAGAGGACAAATTTTATGTTATTAAAATATCTGACACAGGAATAGGTTTCTCAAATGTCCATGAAGAAGATTTGTTTACACCTTTTACAAGGAAAACAGATATGCTTAATTATAATTATGATGGTATTGGTTTGGGGTTGTATATATCCAAAATAGGTATTGAGAAGTTGGGAGGACATATAAAAGCAGAGTCTACTGAAAATAAGGGATCTGTTTTCTATTTATATTTCCCTTATGTAGAGTAATTTATTACTATTAGTTTTAGTGGTATTGACATTTAATTTTATTTATTTTAATAATTACATATATGAATAATCAACAAAATGTTTATAAGTATGCAGATGTTACTGCTGAAGCCAGTAGAGGATTGGGAGGTGAGTTTCAGATAATCCCTATGGCGGCCATAATTATAGTTGTGTTTTTAGTAATTGTGGGTTTTTTTCTTAATATAGGTGGAGTTAGATCACAAAATGGTTCTTCATATGTTCCACTAAAAGGTAGTTCTGGTTATCAGGCTGTATTTTTAAATAATTCTACTTCTAGTATATATTTTGGACAAATAGAAAGCATATCTAGTCAGTGGATTTATTTGGATAAGGTGTTTTATTTAAAATTGAACAGTTCTTCTGGGAGCTCTAGTAGCAATAATAATCAATCTCAGTATACATTGATACATCTTTCTCCATCTTTGTCATATGGACCTATGGATCAAATGAGAATAAATACACAGGATGTGTTATTTACTGAAGACTTAGCAAAAACATCAAAGGTGTATACTTCTATTGTAGAATATTATAAGACACACCCTAGTAAATAATTTATAAAATTATATTTATGGGAATAAAACATGTATTGACAAATCCTCTAAATAACGATATGGAGATTAATTGGACTAAAGTTCTGTGGATTGCTGTTTTTGTAGCAATAATATTATCAGTGGGTATACTTATTGGCTCATCCTTAGAACATGCTTCTAATATAGTTGCACAAAACAGTTCTTCTAATGTCCAAAATAATATTCCTACTGCTGCAATAGATCAGGGGCCTGCAAATTATAAATTAAATTTTTCTAACCAATATCCTAAAAATTTACAAGGAAACTTGCAGTTTGGGATCACAGATGGGACAAATGCTATTCAGTCAAATACTAAGGATTTAGTCTCTCCACAGAATGTGTCAATAGTATTCAGAAAGGTTGAAGTTAAATATAATAATAACACTACGAATACAAAATCTTATAAGTATAATGGGTGGGAGACATTAGATCTAACAAATAATGTTACTTCAAATTTATTGTCTCTTTCTTCACAAAATATAGAGTATTTAGGCTCTACATCACTTATTTCTGGTTCATATAGTGATATTAAGCTATATATAGCATCAGCTACTGCGACGATTAATGGCGTTACTAAGAATTTGGTTGTTGCATCAAATGATTATTTAGAGATCGCTCAGACATTCAGTATTCATAATCTTCAAACAACTTATGTTGCAGTACAGTTTGATGCATCACAAATGGTAGAGAATATGAATGGTAAATACTATCTTGTACCCAATCTTGCAGGTGTAAACGTTAGCTATTGATAGTTAATTTATAATTATCTGCATACCCAAGCAGTTAATCCTCCTTGAGAAATTTTTAGTGCCATAGCGTATATTTGTGACGTAGGATTCCATAACCCACCTCCACTATATATATTCCAACTTCCATAAAAGGTTGAAGGCATAAATTGTGCTATACCAGATGCTCCAGAAGGGTTATATGCTCTAGGATTAAATCCACTTTCGCAAGAAATGATGCTGATTAATAATTCTGGATTTAAACCATATTTTGATGCTGCAGCATTAATTGTAGGTAAATAAACACTCTCTCCAGATAAATATGTATTAGATGGAGGTGTTACTACAGAAGGTGTGTAAGTTGCAAACACTGCTTCTTTAACTCCTACTATAGATTCCTGAATTTTTTCTGCAGGTTTGATTCTTGTTGTTAATGTAGTTAGTGTTACAGCCTTGCTATGAAAACTATTCTTCATGACATGGTTTTCTGAATTGTTCTTTATTTGATTGTAATTTATTGGTTTAGCAAAAATTATTGGGGGGATAATAAGAGAAGCTAATATAAACAATAGCCATTTAGGCGATCGCTTCGATACATCAATTGTATTCATTTAATATTTGTGTAACTACTAATTTTAGCCCTGTAATATAAATAAAATTAAATAAACTACAGGTGGGAAAAATTAAACACAAGCAGTATTCTATCACATTTATATCTTTTTGTCAATCGTATAGAGAGGGGATATCCAAATTATCAAGAATTTTAATTGGTATATTATTGTATATATTCTGAGGATAATCGTCCTATTTTTTTAAGTATTCTTTGGTTCTCTTTAGGGTCATTTTTGAGTTGGTTTTTAAGATCCTTAATTGTATCTTTTATATATCTGTTTTTAATTATTTTCACTATATTTGAAATATCAATTTCTATTTTTTTAATGTCATCATTCATAATGTATTCTTGACTAACAGATCTTTGTATACTCATATCTATTGTATCTATATCCTTTGTAAAGTTATTTAGAATAAGATGTTCATAGATTTTCTTTGAATATGGATCTTTTAGATAATCTGGTTTTATATTTGAAATTGCCAAGCTTCTCAATTCTGGATAATTAATTATTATATATATAAAATAGATTTCAATATTTTTATTGATACGAGTTTTATGAATTTCTTTAGATATACTATCTATAGGTTGTTCTCTAACATTTTTTTGAATGTATTGATCTATAGTATCAAAACTAAGATCAAGTCTCTTAGAAAGTTCTGATACAAAAAAACTCTTTTTTATAGCATTAGGTATACTTTTTAATACTATTGATATATTCTCAATAACTGCTATTTTGCCCTTATAGCTTTTAATATTATTATTATTTATTTCATAATCCATTATAAAAGATAAATAATCCTTAGCCTTGCTGACTGCTAAATGCCATCTCTCTTTACCATATTTTAATATGTATTCATCAATATCTTTAGCTTCTCCAAGATCTATTACCATTGTATTGAAATTCCTATTTTCAGCTAACAAAGAACTTTTTCTTAATGCGAGATAACCTGCCTTATCAGAGTCAAATGCGAAATATATATTGTTTGTAAATCTTTTCAGCATATTCAGATGGTTCTCAGTTATAGCTGTCCCTTGAATACCCACTATGTTTAAGATTCCATTTTGATTAGATTGTATAACATCTATATTACCCTCAGTAATTATAACAAAGTCTTGTTTTGTGATATGATTTTTAGCAACATCAATTCCATATAGTACATCACTTTTTTTAAAAACATCTGTTTCTGGTGAATTTAAGTATTTTGGTATGCTCCTGTCATCAATTGCTCTTGACGTAAAACCTATTATGTTACCTTTAATATTAGATATTGGAAATACGATTCTGTTTTGAAATTTGTCATGTAGTAATATTTGATTCTTACTATCTTTTGAATCTGGATTCTTTGTAAAACCATATTTTATTGCTAATTCCCTAGAAATTCCTTTAGACTTTAAAAATCTTGTGAGATTATCCCCTTTTGGGTTATACCCAATTTTAAAAGTCTTAACACTTTCTTTCTTTATAGATCTTTTTTGTAAATATGATATAGCCTCCCTACTTTTTAATAGTTCTGACTGAAAGAAATCTACGACTAAAGTGTTTATCCGTAGAATGTCGATTCTATTTGATCTTTGCACATCATTTTTATCATATTTCTTTTCTATTTTCACACCTGCTCTTTTTGCTAAAATTTCAATAGCCTCATTGAAATCGATGTTCTCTATTTTCTCAATAAATGTTATTACATCGCCGGATTCTTGACAACCAAAACAATGAAAAAATTGAAAATCTTCATTAATTGAAAAAGATGGAGTATTTTCTTGATGGAATGGACATAATGCAAAATAGGATCTACCTGTTTTTTTTAGGCTTAAATGTTCGGATGCTATATCCACAATATTAATTCGATTCTTAATTGTATTTATCTGATCCTTATCTAACATAACATCAATTATATCATAAAGATATATCCAATTTTGAACCCATAGAATTATATGATATACTCCATTCTAGGAGAAATCCTGATGTAGGCAAAGAAGACAAATATTTTGTCTTCAACCTCTCTAAAAGGAGACTTTATGGCTGATAAGTTCATATACTATGTTAGAGTTGCTTTTGGTTATTGGTTGACTCCATTACTTGGTACAGCGGGTGGGGCTATAAGTGGTCTGTTATTTAAGGCAGAAATCTTTATAGTAATAACATCAGTATTAACTGGTATGACTTTAGGTTATATATTAACTGAAGCAATGAGGATGAAAATCCCTGGAGAACATCAGACTTTATAGTCTCTCCTCTCGGGCTCGAGGTCTTTTTTGTTAAAAAACAATCAAGACCTCAGCCCGCAACCTTGATTTTTATATTTATATGTTGCACACTTAATATTTCTCTGTTATAATATTTCTTGTGTTTTTAAAATAATATTTATGGAAGGAGCCCAGACTCAAGGTAAAGATAAAAAAGATAAAATAGATTTTAATGGTGTTGTTAAAGAGGCATATCCGGATTTATCTTTTAAAGTAGAGCTTGAAAATGGTAGGGAGGTTTTTGCTTATCTTTCTGGGAAGATGAAAATGCATTATATAAAGATATTGGTAGGTGACAAAGTTAAGGTTGAAATCTCAAAATATGATTTGAAAAGAGGGAGAATAATTTATAGATATTAATTATGAAGGTTAGGTCTTCTGTGAAAAAAATATGTAAAAGTTGCTATGTCGTAAAAAGACAGAGAGTACTTTTTGTATATTGTAAGAGATCTCCTAAGCATAAACAAAGACAAGGATAATGGCACAAAATCAAGTAAGAATTGCAGGTGTTGAATTACCTGTAAAAAAAAGAATAGAAATAAGCCTTACAAGTATATTTGGAGTAGGGGTTTCTGTATCTAGAAAAATACTTGAAAGAGCAAGGATAAGTCTTGACAAGAGGACATATGATTTAACAGATGACGAAATAGCAAGAATAAGGTCTGCTATAGAGGGGGGGGATATTTTAGTAGAAGGTAATCTAAGACAAAAAGTTTATCAAGATATAAAAAGATTAAGAGATATACGTTCCTACAGAGGTGTTAGACATAAAATTGGATTACCTGTTAGAGGCCAACGTACAAGGCATAATGCTCGTACAAGAAAAGGTAAGGTCAGAGTTGCAGTTGGAGGTTTAAATAAAAAAATAGAGAAGAAATAATATGGCAGAAAAAAAAATTAGAAAAGAAAAAGTTAGAATTACTAAAGGAAAGGCATACGTTGCTTCTACTTTTAATAATACTATAGTAACTTTAACAGATATATCAGGAAATGTTCTTGCATCATCATCTGCTGGAGTTGTTGGATTTAAAGGAGCTCGTAAAAGTACTCCTTTTGCAGCTTCTAGAGTTGCAGAGGATGCAGTTTTAAAATCTCAAAAATATGGTCTTTCTGATGTAGATGTGTTCATATCTGGTCCGGGTATGGGTAGACAAATGGCTGTAAAAAGTTTAAAATCATCAGGGCTTAAAATATTATCTTTATCTGATATAACACCTATTCCACATAATGGATGTAGGGCTAAGAAACAACCTAGAAAATAAACTATGGCAAAATATACTGAATCAAAATGTAAACAATGTTTAAGGGAACACCAAAAGCTCTATTTAAAGGGTTCTAAGTGTTATACATCTAAGTGCCCATTTATAAGGAGGAATGGTGCTTTACCAGGATCTAATAGATTCTCTTATAAAAGGCAGTCAAATTTCGCTATACAATTCAGGGAAAAACAAAAAATTAAGAGAATGTATGGAATTTTAGAGAAACAATTTAGGAGATATTATGATATAGCTCTTCAGAAAAAAGGTGATACAGGATTAACATTATTACAAGTTTTAGAGAGGAGATTTGATAACGTGGTATTCAGGATAGGGTATGCCCCAAATAGGGCTACAGCAAGACAATTAGTTACTCATGGACATTTTACTATTAATGGGAGATCAAATAATGTACCTTCAACTTTATTGAATCCTAATGATGTAATAGAGTTAAAGATAAAAAGTATGGATACGGAGTTTTTCAAAGATCCTCTGAAAGGAGTTGAGCTAAATATACCAAACTGGATTAATGTATCTAAAGATAAAGCTACAATTGAATCTCTACCTGAAAAAGATTTTTTTGACCCAAGTATTCAACCTAGTCTTGTGGTAGAATACTATTCTAGATAATATTATTATTTAAAATTATGATTAATATAGATTTACAGAAAATAAAAACATTAGATGAAAATGATTCTTATGGAAAGTATTCAATATCTCCATTGAACAAGGGTTATGGATATACTGTTGGAAATACATTAAGGAGGATCCTTCTTTCATCTCTAAAAGGTGCTGCAGTAACATCAGTAAAGATTGATAGTATAAATCATGAATACTCTACTATTGATGGAGTTCATGAAGACGTTATGAATATAATATTAAATGTAAAAAATCTACAATTAATATCTAGATCTGAGGAACCTCAAACGGTAACGATTAATGCTAAAGGTGAAAGAATTGTTAGAGCTTCAGATATAAATATTACTGATAGTATCGAAATAAGGAACCCAGAGCAGATTATTGCTACATTATCTGACTCCAAAGCTCAACTCTCAATGGAACTTGTAATTGAAAACTCATATGGATATCGCCTTTTAGATAATTCAAAAAGAAACTATGCTGGAGTAATACCTATTGATGCTGATTTTTCACCTGTTTCAAGAGTAAATTTTACTGTAACAAATACTAGGGTAGGGGATGAGACTGATTTAGATGAAATAATACTGGAAATATATACTAAATCTATAAGTCCTAGTGTTGCTTTAAAAGCTGCGTTGATAGAAGCTTATTTAGTATTTAATCAATTAAATTCTGAATTTGAGCCTGTAAGTGCTGAAAAGGAAATAATGAAAAATAAAGTAAAATCTGAAAAGTCTACAAAAAAGGTTATTTCAAAGAAAACTATCTTAAAAAAGGATAAAGATGAGACACCTAAAAAAAGTAAAAAAACTAAATAAGGTAAAAGGTCATAGAGATTTAATGTTAAAAAATCTTGCGGCTTCTATTATCCAATATGAAGAAGTAGAAACTACCGAAGCTAAGGCAAAGGCTGTATCTTCCTTCGTGGATAAGATTATATCTATAGGGAAACCTGGGGACCTTAACGCCAGAAGGAGACTTTATGAGACCCTTCCAACCAAAATTGCAGCAAATAAGGTATTAGAGGTATTAAATGATCGATATAAGGATAGGACTTCTGGTTTTACATCTATTGTCCATATAGGAGTAAGGAAAGGGGATAACTCTAGGATGGTTAAAATTAGATTAATAAATTAGATATGTTAACAAAATTTATTTCAAAAAAAGATGTAGAAAGGAAATGGTATCTAATAGATGCAAAGGATAAGAGATTAGGAGATTTATCTGTGGATATTGCTAAACTACTTATAGGTAAAGGTAAATCTACATATTCTTCTAACCTCAATTTCTCTGACCATGTAGTTTTAATAAATGCTAAAGAGATAAAAATTCATGATAAAAAGATTGATACTAAAGTTTATTATTCCCATTCTATGTATCCTGGAGGCTTAACTACTAGGCCTTATTCTAAGATGATACAAGATAATCCAGATTATGTTGTTCGGAATTCAGTTAAAGGAATGTTACCTAAGACTAAGATTGGTGCAGAGATGATTAATTATTTACATATTTATGCTGATGATAACCATGAGTATAAAAGTGTAAAATTTGAAAAATAATATGACTGAAAAAAAAGTAAAAAAAATAGAATATTATTATGCAACAGGTACAAATAAAACCTCTACAGCTACAATAAGATTATTTTCTGGAAAAGGTGAAACATTAATAAATAATAAATCTCTATCATCATATGCATCTAGTAAAGAAATGATGAACTCTATCCTAGATAAACCTTTTATCCTTACAGGGACTAAAGATAACTTCTATTTTAGTGCAAAGACTAAGGGAGGAGGATATGTTTCTCAGCTGAAAGCTATTTCTTTAGCAATATCAAGGGCACTATCTAAAATAAATGATGAATACAAGAAAACGCTGGCACAATACAATCTTTTAAGGAGAGACCCAAGAATGGTTGAAAGAAAGAAGTATTATAAAGTAAAATCTAGGAAAGCTCCTCAATATTCCAAACGTTAAACTGAAAACTTTAGTATTGATTAATGGTAGTTGACTTCTACTATTTTTATTGATATAATGATTGATTTTTGAAAATTAATTATTATGACAGAATATATAGAAATAGATGAAATTCAAGAAGATAATATCAAAGAGATTTCCTCATATTTAGAGGATTTATTTTCTGGTATATCTATAATAACAGGATTTATTTTCTGATATGGATAAGCACCTAGATAGTCAAAAAATAGTGTTAATAGAAAAAAAATATGGTGGGATATTAGTATCTTCGACCGTCAAATCACAAGATAAGGAAAATATCATTATACAGACAAATTACCTTATTCCTGAATATAAAAGTGATGGATCTCTTGTAAATGATGATATCAGCAATATATTAGTTGGCAAGAATATATTTTTGATATCTTTAGAAAAGGATATCTCTCAATATTTAAGAGTTTTAGGTGAGGATGTTAAGATAGAATTCTCTAAACTAAAAGTAGCCGAGAAAAGTGATATTGATAATTTAAAAAATATTATTATGGAATATAGAAAACAAGCAGAAAATAAGAAGATGGTATTCTATAATGATCTAGAAGATCTACAAAAAACTGCAGATGGTGATATTTATACTTTTGACAGAATAGTTAATAAATTAAGGAAGAATGGTTTTATATTAAATAATGATAGACTATCTGAACTCAGAATTAAATGTTATTCTCAACATATTCAATAGTTTAATTCTATAGACATAATAACTTCATTGACTATTGCTTTTTTGTATGAAATGTTATTTTTAATTGTTTTAATTTTTTTAAAACCATTCTTCTTATAAAGTTTTATAGCATTTTCATTGTTATCCCTTACACTTAAATTGATATTTTGTATATCTAAATGATTTGAATACTTTAAGGTTGTGTTTATAAGTATATTGCCCACACCTTTATTTCTATATTGATTATCTATAAATATTTCAAAATTACCTATATTAAATTTTTTGAACACTCCAGAAAAACCTATAATATCATTGATTTTATTAAAAGCACATAAAATGAAACAGTCCCCATCATAAATACTCTTCATTATATCTGGTATATCATAAGAGTCAGATTTTTCAATAATCATTTTACTTATACCTCTAAAATCATGAAGATCTAATAAGTTTGAAGAAAGAAATTTTAGAAAATTATATGAGTAAATCCATTCTAGTTTCCTTATAGTTATTAGTTCTCCACTGTTACAACTTATTGAACTAATATATGAATTACTATCCATTTGATTTTGAAGATATATGATCTCTCATCCTATCATAAGTTTCTTTATTAATTTCTCCATTATCTAGCCTTTCTTTCAATATATTTATTGCTTTCTTTTTTGCTTTTTTATTATATTTATCTATATCAGAAGCCGTAAGATTAGATATTAGAAAAATAGATATATATATAATGCCCACAAGTAATGCTATATATATGATTGTGTTAATAATAGAATATGCTAACATTTATTTTTCTATATTATTTTTTAAAATTAAATATTCATCATCTGATATCTCTCCTCTTGCATATTTTTCATAGAATTCAAATAAATTTTTGTATTCCTTATTTTGCATCATTTCTTTATAAATATAATTATTAGATTTTATTGTATAAGATATAAAAAAAATATAAAATGCTAATAATGCAACAATTAGGATTATTATAAGTATTAGTGATATCATTGTTTCTGTATATCCAAAATTAATTTATATATCATTATAGTAAGTGAATAAAAGTATTTTTGCAATAGTAGTATCAAGAATTTTTGATTTTTATATAATTGTTCCTATAATGTCAATAATTCTACTTTTAAACTTTAGAATTTCAAAATTCTACTTTGCCGGACCCATACTTATAATGTTCCCATTGATATTGTTTTTGATATTTTTAATTTTTCAAATAAAAAAAACTGGTATTAATGATATTGATTTTGATCTTAGTAATATACACGATAGGATTATCTCTTCATTGATAGTAACTTTATGGCTTTTATCTAGTGATATAGTTTTATATATATATGGAATTGATAAAGAATTATTACATATCCTTTATCTTTTAACCTTAATTATATTGTTTGCTACTTTAATAACATTTTTTTGGAAGATTAGTTTTCATGCCATAATGATTACAACATTATTTGTTATCACTCTTATATTCTACAAAGAATATTCTATAGTAGTGGCTTTATTAATACCTATAGTCTGGTTTTCTAGATTAGTTTTACGGAAACATAACATTTATCAGTTGATTGGGGGAAGTCTATTAGTATTAGTGCTATTTGCTATATTTTATAATTTTGGTCTTATAATGATAAAATAACATTATGGAGAGGTCGCATAGTGGCCTAGTGCGCTGGCTTGGAAAGCTAGTATACCATTATGGTATCGAGAGTTCGAATCTCTCTCTCTCCGATTAGAATTTATACTTTTGATAGAAATTAATATTTAGAAGTTGGAGTTTTAGGCTGTACGTGTGGAGAATTATTTACATTTATTTTTGTATTCTTTACTGTTGTTCCTGTGATTGTTTTTTCTTTCCAACCTAAATAAGGAGAATCTGGATAAAATATATAATATAGAATTACCCCTACTATCATACCTAGTATGAAAAAGAATATTGCTATTACTAATTTTGATTGTGCCAGACCTCTGTTCATACACTTATATTTTACACCTATTTTATAAAATTATTGAATTTTTGTAAAAAATCTTTAATATTATTCTGTATAGTAGTATCTAGAATTTCTCCTCCATCCGAAAATATGTTTTGAGCATTGGGTATAAACAAATCTGGTTTTGACATAACTCTAGCATTGACCGCTGCAAGGACCGGACGTAATTGTAGCTGCGCACGTGCAGTACCAAAATAACCTCCTGATGCACCACATATACACACAGGTTTATTATCTAACGGTTTTTCTACTCTTGATAGCCAGTCGATTACGTTTTTAGTAATTGCAGAGAAAGAAAAATTATATTCTGGAGTGACAATAATTACCCCTTCAGAATCATTAACTTGTTTTCTTAACTCCTTAATTACTTCTGGAGGTTCATTTTCAATATCTTGATTAAAAAATGGTATCTCTGATATATCAAATATATTGATATTTATAATATTTTCCCCCAAAGAGACCATATTATTAAGTAACATCTTATTATATGAATTCCTTCTTAGGGATCCTGCAAAGGCTAGGACATTTGTTTTTTCCATACCAATATTATACTATACTTCAATACTTTTTCCTAAAATATTGATTGAAACCAATAATAATCCCAAAAAAGTTTATAATGGATCTTTATCTACTTGTTCTAATAATTAATGTTGGTTATTTTTCAGTTTATTCAATTCTTCAAGTAATCTTTCATTATGTCCTTCAATTCTATACATTTGTTCAGCTAGAAGTTGTGCATGTCTGTTTTGTAAATTTTGACCAACAAGAATGATTGGGAGTAATACTAATTGAAGGAATATGGTTGATGTCCATAAGACATATTGTAGAGGTGTTGCCCCTTTAAAAGGAAACCCAGCCAATGCTATTACTGCAAATACAAAAGCACAATACATTGTACCAACTATAGTAGTGATATATAATGCTATCTTATCAAGGAAAGATAAAGAATTTTTATGTCTGTGATTTATATTTTCAGCCATATTTAATTTTTATTCCTCTCTCTGCTAAATTATACACTTTTCGATCAATTAGGTATATACCTTTTTTGATATACTCTACTATTTGGGAGACTAGGAGTCGAACCTAGACTTACTACGTCCAGAGCGTAGCGTTTTGCCATTAAACTATCTCCCAATAATGAAAACATATCTAATTATACTTTTAAATTAGTTAAAACAGCAAATATTAAGTATTAATTAATCTTGATAATCTCTCTTTAACTTTTTTGTCTCCCAGTACATACATAGTATCTAATAGTGGAGGAGAGGCTTTTCTACCTGTTATTGCAAGTCTAATAATCATGAAAAAATCTCCTATCTTATAATTATTATTAAGTGCATATTCTCTCATAATCTGTTCACTCTCCTCGTTTATACCATACTTATCTATTATTAATATTATGTTTTTTATTATTTTCTTAACATCATTTATACTAAATATCCCATATATTAAATCTTTTGGAATATCTATATCTTCAATGAAAAAGCTTATTAGATCATTAATTTCAGATAATTTTTTAAGTCTCTCTTGTGTTAGTTTTAAAATACTATCTAGATAAGAACTTTTTATATCTTTATATTTTAAGTATGGTATTATCAATTTTTTTAAATTTAATAAACTAAGTTGTCTTATATATACACCATTAATCCAATTGAGTTTATCTATATCGAATATTGGACCTCCCTTAGTTACTCTTGAAAAAGAAAATTTTCTGACAAATTCATCCATTGAGATTATTTCTTTCCCATCAGGTGATGACCACCCAAGTAATATTAAATAATTAATAAGAGCTTCAGGTAGATACCCTTCTTCTCTATACCAATCTATAGAAGTATTGTTATGCCTTTTAGAGACTTTTGATTTATCTCTGTTTCTAAGTAAAGATAAATGTGCAAAATATGGTATATCCCAACCAAAAGCTTTATATATAAGTATATGTTTTGGTGTAGATGATATCCATTCTTCTCCTCTTATGATGTGGGTAATTTCCATTAAATGATCATCAATTACAACAGCAGCATGGTAAGTAGGGTAGCCATCTGTTTTTAATAATATTTGATCATCAATTGATTTAGTATTAATAATTATTCTACCCCTTATAAGGTCATCAAAAATTATATCTGTATCATTTGGAACATTCAGCCTTACCACATATGGTTTATTATCTTCTAAGTTTTTATCAATCTCATCCTTCTTTAAATTAAGACAATATTTATCATACTTGGGTTGCACTTTATTCTTTATTTGTATTTCTCTTATTTTTGCTAATCTTTCTTTGCTACAAAAGCAATAATATGCACTTTTACGACTAATTAACTCATTTATATATTTCTTGTAAATATATAATCTCTCAGATTGTCTGTATGGTGAATATTTTCCTCCTTGGGATGGACTTTCATCTGGAACTATTCCTGCCCATTTAAATGCATTAATAATATTTTCTTCTGCTCCCTTAACAAACCTATCTCTATCTGTATCTTCGATTCTTAGGATAAAATCACCATTATTTTGTTTTGCAAAAGCATAATCAAAAATTGATTGATACAAAGTACCTATATGAGGATCACCAGTGGGTGATGGAGCTATTCTTGTTCTCACCTTTTTTTGGATATTGTTATTTTTCATACTTTATATCTATAATGATGAAGAATAATATTATAAACTCAAATGTCAAGACTTACAAGATTTACAGTATATACTGAAAATGGAATCAAAATAGGAGTAATAACTCTAGCAACGTTAATAGTTATACTATTAGCTTTCCTTATAGTATCTGCTATATCAAAAGAGAATAATTTATCTTTGAAAAATGGTATTGCTTCAAATGCTCTTGGCGACGTGCCACCAATAATATTCACGCACTATGTCCCACTTCCACAAGGTGATAATCCTATATATACACTTGCTACACCTACGAATAGTTTTATAAAGGTTCCTAAAATAATGACTGTTTATAGATTATCATCTCCCTCTATCAGTGTGAATTCTTTGAATGTTGCAACAGCTATTGCTCAACAATTACAATTTTCTGGTCAGGGTCAGCAAAAATCACAATTTCTCTATGATTGGTATTCAACTAATCATATATTTGAGATTAATATCCAGAATTTTAACTTTCAAATTCAACTTAAAAATAATCCAAGTGGATATTTTGCCTATCAGCAGAAACAAGGGAATACATTAGATAACTTCCAAGATCCTTTGTCTGTATTGCAAACAGTTTCATCATTTTTAACTTCTTTATATTACACTAATAGTTTAGGCCAAACTGTATATATTTTACCTGAGTTAAATAGATATCAAAGTGAAGGTAATAATTATAAGATTACAAATAATTTTACAAAGACTCCTGTAACAATTACTGACACTAATATACTAGATTCAAATGTATCTGGTACCTTGTCTAATGGTTATTATGTATTCTATAAGAAAACTATTGCAGGATACCCTATATATAACCCAGACCCTAATTTACCTTTGATAAGGTTTCTAATAGATGATCCAATACAAGGAGTGTCAGGTATAATATCTGCCTACTTTACTAACTACAATATACAAAGAACTAGTACTGGTACTTATGATATAATTTCTCCACAACAGGCCTTTGCAAAAATGGAGAGGGGACAGGGTGCTCTATCATCATTATACTCCTCGTCTGGCAATCCTTATTTAACTGTAGAACCATCCTTGGATGTTACCAGATTTTATGTAAATTCTGTAACTCTAGGCTATTATGAGGGTCAAAATTATCATCAATTTTTAGAGCCTATATATGTGTTTTCAGGTATAGCCTATTTTAAAAACGGGAGTACTGGTACATTCTACTATTATGTAAATGCTTTACCTTAAGGTGAAATTCTTTTGACATCTCTAGGGAATAGAGTTGCTTCTCTTACGTTTGAAAGGCCTAAAAATTGTTGAGTAAGCCTTTCAAAACCCATTCCGAATCCTCCTTCCTCTGGCATACCATATTTAAATATTTCAAGAAAATCAACAAAATCGTTTGGATTCATACCTTTCTTTTTTATAGATTCAATAAGTTGTTTGTAATCATTTATTCTTTGACCTCCAGTAGCAATTTCTTCTCCTCTTAAAATAAAATCAAAGCTTAGAGTATTGTCTGGATCATCTTTATCTGGCATTGTATAAAAGGGTCTTTTTGAGATTGGATAATGGGTTATAACCACAAGATCTGATTTATATTTTTTCAATATTATTTTTGATATAGTTTTTTCATCCTCAGGAGATAGATCATTCTCTGATCTTTTATCTATTTTTGTGTTTTTAAATATGATTTCTTGAGCATCTTTCAATTTTAATATAGGAATATCTTTTGGGATCAAAGGTAATTTTTTTTGCAATATTTCAAGTTCCTTTGCATTGTCTTTTTCAACTTTAGTCTTAATATATCTTATTGCATTTATACAAAAAGATATTATATCAAGGTATGAATCTATAAATCCCATCTCAAATTCATACTGTATGAATTCTGAAGTATGTCTAGAAGTACCATATTTTTCTGCTCTATAGGAATGGGCTATGGCAAATACTTTTTCGAATACTCCAACCATTATTTGCTTATATAGTTGTGCAGATTGTGACAAATATGCATCTTTTCCGTAATATTTAAACTTGAATAATTCAGATCCACCCTCTGTGGCACTACCTACAATTGTTGGTGGAAATATTTCTGTGGCATTTTCTGATATTGCATATTCTCTATATGCTTGTGCCATTGTTGCTTGGATTTTAAATATAGCTCTTTCTTTAGGAGCTCTTAGCACAATTGGTCTGTTATCAAGAATAGTATCTATATTTGCATGGATCTCAGGTTTGTTTATTTCTATTTTTAGTGGTTCTGTAACTTTAGATATTATAGTTATTTTAGGTTCATGAATTTCAGCCTTATTTAGTGATCTATCATCATAAACACAAATACCTTTAACTTCTATAACACTTTCATCCATGAGATCCTGTACTTTCAAAATCTCTTTTGCATCCTTTAAAACTATTTGTATTAGACCATCTCTATCACGGAGAATAATAAAATTAACTTTGCCCATCATTCTTTTCTGGAATATGTGGCCTTTTACAAGTACGTTTTCTTTGTTATGTTTTTTTAAATCTAAAGAATATATTCTTTTCATTTTTTTAACTAGCTTTTGAAACAGCTCTTGTTTCTCTAATTAATGTTATTTGTACTGTTCCCGGATAGGTATTTTCTTTTTGTACTTTTTCAGCTATTTCGTGTGAAAGTAATGCTAATCTTGCATCATCTACAATATCCGGTTTTACTATAACTCTCACTTCACGGCCAGCATATATTGCATAAGCTTCTTCAACCCCTTCAAATGATTTTACGGTATCTTCTAGTTGTTTAATTCTTGTAGAATACATTTCTGAGGAATTATTACGTGCTCCAGGTCTACCTCCAGATATTTTATCTGCAACTTTTGTTATAGCACTTTCAACACTTGTTGGTTCAGCCATATCATGGTGGGCGAATATGGCATTTATAACCTGTTCCTCTAGATTATATTTCCTTGCAATTTCTGCTCCAAGTTCTACATGAGATCCCTCTTGTTCTGCAGTTATAACTTTCCCAATATCATGGAATAATGCACATTTTTTAGACATGTATACATCTGCATTAAGACTTATTGCAAGATTCTCTGCAATTTGTACCATTTCTAATGAGTGTGTAGCTAGGTTTTGTCCATAACTATATCTATATTTCATTCTACCAAGAAGAAGTATTAATTCAGGTCTTAACCCCGTGATTCCTGCATCATAAGCTATCTTTTCACCAAATTTCCTTATCTCTTTTGACAAATCTTCTTTGGCTTTTTTAACTAATTCTTCTATTTTACCAGGATGGATTCTTTTATCTTCTATTAAATTTCTCAATGCTATGATACCTACTTCTCGGCGCAATGGGTCAAAGCAAGATACTGTTATTGAACCAGGCATATCATCTATTATTAAATCAACACCAGTTAATTTTTCAAAATATTTGATATTCCTACCTTCTTTCCCTATTATTCTACCTTTTACATCATCATTGGGAATATCTACTATAGAAGTTGTTGCTGGTCCAATATATTCTGAAACTGTTTTTTGCATGGTTTCTATTAGAACCTCTTTTGATATATCTTCAGATTTTGCTCTTATATCATCTTCAAATTCTTTGATCCTTTTTGCTTTCTCATTAACAAGCTCTTTGTCAAGCTGTTCAAGAAGTAATGCTTTTGCGTTATCTTTTGTTAATGATGATATTTCTTCTAATTTTTTCTCTAAATCAGACCTTTGAGCTGTTAAACTCTCTTTATCACGTTCTAGTTTTTTCTCTTGTACATCTAGACGAGAGCTCCTCTCATCAATTTCTTTCTGTCTATTACGGATTTTCTGTTCATTCTCACTTTGAAGCTTTCTAATTTCAATTTCTTTTGTTTCGCTATTTTTTAGAATATCAAAAGCTTTATTTTTAGCGTCAAGAATTATTTCTTGAGCCTTTGTTGAGGCCAAGTTATTCTCTTCCTCTTTAATTTTTATAAAATCTTCTTTGGCTTTTTTTAGATCATCCTTTAACTTTTGTTCATTTTTAGTAAAAGATAACTGTTTATAAGTAGTAAACCCACCAAGCCCTACTACTAGTGCTGACAATATGATTGTTATTAACATAATGATTCATTTTTTTGATAAAATAAGATAAAGTTTATATATGTCATTATATCTTATATGTATAAAAATCACAAAAAACAAGTGAATTCGAATTTAATAGATATAAATCAGGGTTCAAGAATAATATTTCTGGGGTCTTCTGATTTTTCATTGTCTATACTAGACATGATTTATAAAAGTTTTGATTTAAAATCTGTGGTTTTAAAATCCAGTGGATCAAAATCTAGTCAACCTGTTCTACCTGAATCAAACCCTGTTTTATTATATGCAAAGAAAAATCATATAAAAACTATATTATTTGAGGATCTAAATGATTCTGAACTTTCAAATTGTGACTATATAGTAGTAGCTTCATTTGGCAAAATTATTCCAAAATCCATTGTATCTAGATATAAATTTCTTAACGTACATGCATCATTACTTCCAGATCTAAGGGGTGCAACTCCAATACAATCAGCAATATATAGAGGGTATAAAAGTACTGGTGTCAGTATAATTTTAATGAATGATAAGATGGATGAAGGGGATCTATTATTGCAAGATAAAATAAATATAGATGATAAAGATAATTATAAAACATTAGAAAGTAAGTTATCTCTTCTTGGATCAGATCTTTTAGAAAAGACAATTTCTAGTTTCAACAATATTGTTCCAAGAAAGCAAGATTCTCAAGAAGCTACATATTGCTATATAGATGATTTCAAGAGAGAAAAAGGTAGAATTGATTGGGGGATAAAATCTACAGATATAAGAAATAAAATAAAGGCCTTCTATCCAGCATGGACATATTTAAATGGAGTCTTATGTAATATTAAAGAGGCAACTTTGACTGATATAAAATCTAATATACCAGGACATATTTTCAATGATACAAAAGACCTTTTTGTAGGATGCTCAGACTATTATCTTAAAATAGATATCATACAAAGAGAAGGGAAACAATATGTTACAGGAAGAGAATTTAAAAATGGTATACAAGATGGGAATGTAAAATTTGAATGATACTTTATAGTTTTTTGTGTTCTGCATAGATAACAAGTAGTTGACTTGCAACAAATATACTCGAATATGTTCCTGCAGTTACGCCTATAAGTAGGGCTATGACAAACCATCTTATTGTAATACCTCCAACAAGGAATAGTGCCACAAGTACAAGTATGACTGTAAACGATGTATTTAGTGATCTGTTTAATGTTTGCATGAGTGAGAAATTTATAACATAGCTAAAATCATTAGACCTTTTTTTTATGAGATTCTCTCTAATTCTATCAAATACAACTATGGTGTCATGGACTGAAAATCCCATAACTGTTAGGACAGCTGTTACAAAGAGTGAATCTACCGGGGCATTAAAGAAATGTCCTAGTATAGAAAATGCTCCAAACACTATTAAAACATCATGTATCATCGCTATAATTGCTGCCCCACCAAAAGCGAATGAGTTTGCTGGCTTTGGAACAGCTCTAAACGAGTAGGTTATATAAAATATAATACCAAGTATAACCATAATTACTGAATATATAGCAACATGTTGTAATTCAACCCCTATACTTGGTCCTATTGTCGTTACCTGTTCAGGTTTTTTTAATTTAAAATTTTTGGTAAGAGTAGATTCTAAGGCTGTAATTGTTTTCTCTGACAACGGTTCTGTTTGTACTTGATATGTACCAGTGGCTATATTAGTTATACTGCTACCCTTATAGTTTGTAGATAGGTAGTTAGATACAAGAGAAGCTTCAGTTCCAGTTGTCTTATATATAAGATCAGTTCCACCAGTAAAATCTATACCAAATTGTAGTCCCCATATCAGTAACGATATTATCGCAATAAGCATCAGTGATCCTGAGATTATTAGGTAGACATATTTGTATTTAACTATATTTAGGTTCATGTTTGTTTATCAACATAAAGTATCTGTAATAGATGTCTTGTGACTACTACTGCTGTAAAAAGACTTACCATAACACCTATAGCCAAAGTTATAGCAAATCCACGTATCTGACTCGTTCCAAGTATATATAAAACTAATGTTGTTATAAGTGTGGATACATTAGAATCTCTTATAGAATTCCAAGCACGTCTAAATCCAAGGTTAATAACTGATTTTCTTGACCTTCCATCCTTCTTTTCTTCTCTCATTCTTTCAAATATTAGTATGTTAGCATCAACAGCCATACCTATGGATAATATGAATCCTGCAATTCCCTCCAGGGTAAGAGTTATTGGAATTAATTTAAATATTGCAAAAGCGAGTAGTGCATATATCAAAAGTGCAAAATCTGCTACAAGTCCTAAATATCCATAATTCCATACCATAAAAAGAAGTATTATTAGAACTCCAAGTATACCTGCATATATACTTGCTTTTATTGATGCCGAACCTAGTGTAGCAGTTACAGTATTCTCTTCGATTAATTTTACTGGTACAGGTAATGCTCCTGCATTGAGCTGGTCTACAAATGTTTGTGCAGTGTTCAAAGAGAAATTACCAGTTATTATTGGGGAAGATACAGTTCCATTAGCAAGATTCTTATTAATTATAGGGTTCTCAATAATTTTCCCGTCTAAAGCTATACCAATAGGTTTTCCAACATTTGCTTTTGCAAGATTTGAAAATTTAGTAAGACCTTCTGGTTTAAAATTTAATTGTATACTAGGGGATGTAGATCCTTGCTGATAAGTTATTGATGCACTTTGAAGATCTGCTCCAGTAAGATTTGTCTTTTTTGAAAAATCTGATATAGGGATATTTGGTGTTGTAACAGCTGATAAATTAGCATTTTTGTTTAGGGTTAAAAACTCTAATTTTGCTGTTTCTCCAACAAGTTTTTTTGCCTCTTTCAAATTTTTTACTCCCGCAAGGTCAACAACAATTCTCTGTTGTTTTCCATACGTTTCTGTATACACCTGTGCGTTAGCAACTCCATATAAATTTACTCTTTGAGATATTATATTTCTTGCTGCTTGCATTGCAGATGAAACCTGACTACTTGGAATTTTTGAAGTGTCAGCAAGTAATACTAGTTGTGATCCTCCTTTTAAATCTAGTCCTAAACTTGGATTCAAAGTATTTGTATAATGTATACCAAATATATTTAGGTTTAGAGTAAGATGATTTATAGTAGTTTTATAATCTATACCAATAGGTTTTAAATTAATATTAATTGTAGGGATATCTATTGCAAGTAGAAATATGAAAAGGAATATTGTTAATATAACAAACCTTCTAGATTTATTTATTTTTAATTTATTTGTTCTAAGCCTATTCAATTTTAACATAGGTTGATTTTAATCTATTTTTCCTATTTGTGCAATTTGAAGGGGACATTTATATTTATTTATATAGGTCTAATTCATCTCCTATAAGCATTAATTTTTTGTTGTTTATTATTTCCATTAAAAAATCTTCTCTTGATCTTTTTATTGATTCAAACTCGAGAGAGGATAGGTAAGTATAATTAATCTCTCTTTTTAATTTTAATTCTGAATCCTTTATAATTTTATCTAGATATACATTGTCTATCTGTGATCCTACTATTAGAAGATCAATATCAGTTTCACTTTTCTTTCTATCTTGTATATATGAATTTGATAATATTGCCATTTTTATATTACCTATTTTTACTCTGTGTTTTATTATTTTTCCTCCAATTCCAAATTCCTTATTGACCATTGATAAAAGTTCATCAAAAAATATGAAATCTTTATTTAAAGTGTAGTATAATCTATTTCCATTTTTTTCACTTGTAAGCATTTTAACTTCTTCAAGCTCTTGTAGAATTCTTCTTACAGCATTAATTTCTTCATCAATTTCTCTTACTATTGCTCTTACATGATATGAAGAAGATGTATGTAACATAAACAATTTAATAATTTTTACTCTAACTTTAGAAACAAAGAATACATCAATCATATATTTATGGAGTATAAGTAAAAGAGCCAGTTTGTGGTTGTAATATTTCAAACCAAATTTCTCCTCTTTGGAATGTAATAGGGTTACCATTTAAGTCTTTAAATTGCATTCTAGAAGTATTGCTTGTTTTGGTCCAAGTAGCTTTGGTCTCATGTCCATTATTGAAGATATATGCATTACCAGATCCTACTGTTTGCATTATCCATATAGGTGCTGCTGCTTCCGTAGTCCCTTCGCCAGGATAACTTTCAGTGTAACCATTCATATATAAAACTACTACATTTTTTGCGGTTAAAGATTGGTTAGTATTTGCATCATACTGAAGTGTTCCCCCATTATATCTGATGTAATCATTATTAGATTGATCATATACCCATTGTACATCATATGGAATGACTCCTTGATCAAAAAATATGCTTATTGAAGATCCATTAGCACCTAAGGATGAAGTTTTAGGTGTAGATGCAAACTGATAAGGTGTTTCATTCTTACCTAAAGTTAATTGAGAAAAAAATCCATCACTTTTTGCAAGATTCCATAATCCTAAAGCATTCCCATAAGCATTATGTGGAGCATATCTTTGTAATGATCTACAAAATGTGTAAGTTATTGATGCAGACGTTGGACAAGTGTTATTACTTGATGGGGTTGTAATACCGTTCAGATTAGGAATGTTTTGGCTTTGTAATTTTTCTAAAGCATATATATTTCCACCCCAATGAGTATATATAGCCCCAAGTCCTTGAGCCCAAGAGATATAATATAATCTAGCACTCCTTATAGGGCCTATTGATGTTGGAGAGTTTTTTAAATAAACAGCCATAAATCTTGTAATTGCTCCCTCTACTTGGGCTTCATAAACTAAATCTGCACTATTTAACCCAGATTGTGGTCTTGCAGATGTAGAATTTTCTACCATAACAGCAAGGGGAGGCCTATTTAAAATACTTTTAGATGTTACGTAAGTTCCATCTAGCGGGTCTACATACTTTGGAGCTACTTTTGCAATGACTTTTTTTACAGGTTTACTTGTGCTAGATGCCTGAACCTTTGGTATTTGTTGATTCGGTCGGAATAAAATTACTAAAATTGATGTGGTACCCAAAATTATGATTAATATTACTATTACAGATATCCAAAAAACATATCTTTGATTTTGACTCAAATTTGTATACCAATTTCTAATCCTTTTAAAATGTTTATGCTTTTTAGGATTAGGATTTTCTATATCATTTTCTATTAAACTTTGAGAGTCGAAATTTATCTCCTGCATAATTAAAATATGTTCTTAATATCAAAACACTAATATGTAATTACATTACAAAATTTAGTATAATACATTTATATATAGTTGACAATATTGGAATTATGGCATCAAAAAAAAGTTTAAAATATGAGATTGAAGTTTTGAAAGCACGTGATAAAGGTAATGTTATAGATAATGATTATCAACCAATTGCACGTAGATTGATATGGAGCCTAATATTTATAGTTGTTGTCATCGTAATATTATTTATTATATCTATATATATAGGAACACTACCATTTGATCAATCTTTAAGAACTGCATTTTCTATAAAGTAGGATCTATTATATGGTATAATATCTCTATCTGATCAGTAATATAAGTGTTCGCGCACATAAGTGTAAGAACCTATGTGTGAGGAAAGTCTGGACTGGCATTGTCGGAAGGCAATGAAGTAGATGCTATTTAACATATAGTAAGGAGAGATCTTTAGAATAAGGGCAACAGAAAATATACCGTCCTAAATATTTTGATCTTAGGATCTTGATCCTAGAATTTAGATCTTTTGGATAAGGGTGAAATGGCAGTGTAAGAGACTACCGCTTGAGAAGTGATTCATCAAGGCATTGTAACCTCCATCTCCAGCAAGTCAAAATAAGACGCAAGGAAGATAGTAGAAATATTGTCTCAAGATAGATGAACACATAAACAGAATCCGGCTTATTTATTACTGATCAGAGCTTGAATATTCTTAAATATTAAATAGAATAGATGTTGGCATTTATAGATTATAATAGCAGATATAATACCTATTATATAACTCTGTATTACGTATATTGGAAAATATTGTCCTATAGCTATTTTTGAAAACCCAATAAGTATTAACCCTCCAATATAAAAATAACTAAGCTTTTTGTTATATAGATAAATAATGCCTGTAATTGCTGTTAATATAACAAGTGAATTTGAGAATAATATACTAAAATATGGCAGTTGTATTATTTTATTTATGCCTGGCAAAATATTATAAGGTGTATTGTCAAAATAAAAAATTTTAGTGATTACATTTATTATAACTCCAAATATTGCAGATAATAATGATAATATAATAATATTTTGATTACTCTGCTTTGTACTTACTCTATTCTTGATAAAAAAAATTAATATTGTTGAAATTATAAAGATATATATGAAATACTCAGAAAAGAGGATGAAAAATATATTAAAATAGTGAATAGCTATAATTGAGTTAATCCTATAAAACAATATGGTGTTGATATTCATATAGTATTCATTTTATAATATTAAACTAGTATATTATATTTATAATTATGTATAAAGTATCAAGAAACAAATTATCTAAATTCGGTATCATTAATTTTATAAAAAGAAACATTAGTATTGATTTTGTGTATGCTCATTGTGACGTACCTTGTGGGATCTATGATCCTTTTGATGCAGTGATGGCTGCAAAAACTGTAGCCACAATGGTAGAACAGATAAATACTATAAAGGATACGGATGAATATAAAAGTAATAGTGGTAGTATTGAAATTCAAAACTCAATTACAAGAAGGATCCTTGTAAAGGAGGAACATGCAGAAAGGGTTAAAAGAGAGGTCCTAATATTGTGGACAGATTATTTTAAAGCATCTGATCTTGCTACAATTCCAGATTTGCATGATTTAATATGGAATACTTGCAAGCTTGCATCCTTAGCAAAACAAACTGTAAGTACAGAAAATGCTAATAATTTGGTTGAATCAGTGTCAAAAGTTGCAGAATCTTTTAATAAAGTAAAAGAAGCTAGGGCTAAAGGTTAGATTCTAAAGTACAATATTTATAGATGGTATTTATAAAACTTCTCAAAGTTAAAGGTGACAGTATGTACCCTACAATTTCCGAAGGTAGCATAGTTTTTGTGAGTTTTATAAAATATTTGTTTACGAATCCAAAAGTAGGAGATATTATTGTTGTAAAAACAAATAAATTTAATAATATTCCCATACTAAAAAGGGTATCAGATATTAAAAATAACGAGTACTATATTCTAGGAGATAATTTAAATGACAGCTTAGATAGTAGAAAGTTTGGATATATAAGGAAACAAGATATTGTAGGTAAAGTTTTATTTTCCTTATTTTAATATTTAAATATTAAGTCTTACTAGTATTAGATATCTTTGTATAGACATAAGCATTTAGATCCTTGATAAAACAGTGGTTGTATGGTACTATTTGTCTAAGTTAATATGTTATTTTTTTATGAGTACAAGAAAATATGAGTTGATGTTAGCACTTAAGCCTTCTCTTCCCGAGAATGTCAGATTAAACATCCAAAATAAAATAGAAAATATTATTAAAGATAATTCTTTAGATATAAAGAATCAAGATGTTTGGGGTAAAAGATATTTGGCCTTTGATGTAAAAAAGCACAATGAAGGTTACTTTATATTGTATAATCTAGAGCAAGGGAAAGATTTTAGAGGGACAAATATTTCAAAATTACAAAGATCACTCTACCTAATAGGAGAAATTATACGACAAGGTATATTCAAAGTTGTAGAATTTAGTGATCCTCAACAAAAATTGAATAGTTAATTTATTTTAGTATAAAATATTATGGCATCACGTTCATTAAATAAAGTTTTATTAATTGGTAATCTAACGAGAGATCCTGAGTTGAGATCTACTCCAAAAGGAAATTCAGTATGTTCTTTTTCAATAGCTACGAATAGTACTTGGAAGGACTCTGATGGGAATGTTCAAGAGATCGCAGAATTTCACAATATAGTAGCATGGAATAAGCTTGCTGAGATATGTGCTCAAATATTAAAGATGGGTATGAAAGTTTATGTTGAAGGCGAAATAAGAACAAGATCTTGGGAGAATAAAGATGATGGGACAAAACATACTAAAACAGAGATAAGAATAGAGGATATGAAAGTTTTATCACCTTTATCAAGAGATTCATCAGTTAATGCTGATATTTCTGCTGATAGTAAACCGGAACTTCCTGTTGTTGAAGAGGCTGTGAAGGACAGCCCAGCTCCAGAAGAAGATATTAATTCTATAGATGATTTACCTTTTTAAACAATGGCTTTTCAAAATACATCTTCTAAAAAAGGAAAAAAGAAAAAAGTTTTAAAAAGACAAACAGTTTGTGCTTTATGTCAGAATGGAGTTGGGGAGATATCTTATACTGATTCCTATAGATTAAAAAAGTTTATATCTAGGAAAGGTAAAATTATTTCAAGATTCAGGACTGGAAATTGTAATAGACATCAAAAAAATATTACTAGATCAATAAAAAGAGCAAGACAGATGTCTATTCTGCCTTATTTTATAAAGGATTAAAAACCCTTCTCTGCCTTAATGAATATATTTGCGGAAGACATACATGAAGATGAGACACTACTAATAGTTTTTGATAGCTATTTTGTAAAAGGATTCTTATACCAAAATGGTAAAATGGTTCATAATAAGCAACTTTCTATTCCTCAAGAATTTTTTAACCCACTATTTAAAAGAGCAGAATATATAAGTGATTTTATATCTTCTCTTTCTAATGATCTATATACATATTCTAATATCAATGAAAATCTAAATGTTGAAATTTATACTTCATATGGGATATTTAGGAAAGATTTTCTTAAGGTGACCAATAAAGTTTATATAACAAATCAAGAGTATTTTAACAATATTGCAAAAGATTTTGCAAAAAAATTTAATAACGTGACTTGCTATGTAATTAATGTTTCTAGAAATGGTATTTTCATATCATCATCTCAAGATCAGAAATTACTGAATCAAGAAATAGAACACTCATATGATGATATTTTTAAGATGAAAGATATCTCTGATTTTGCACTCGTACAAAACAAATTAAAAAAAACAAGTATTTTTAATGCAATATCAAAATTCCCTCAAACAAGGAAAGAATATATAGCACTACCAATCATATCCATACTTTTAAAAAATTTCATAAAAAACATATCACTTGAAGACAATGGGAATACCCCTATTATAGTTTTAACGGGTGATTTATATCAATTTATGTCTGCCCCTCATCAGTACCAGGCCATTCTATCACTACTTTATGGAGTTGAGTTATATGGTGCAGCAAGTCTGTATATAGATGACGACAATATTTTTTCATTAATTTCCGTTGAAGGTACTGATGATATGCTTGAACATATATCTCATTTAGTAGATATTTTTACAGTAGGATTTGATCATGGAGCATCTTTGAAATCTGTAATACCGGTTAAAATAGTAGATGATGAGAGTATAAGGGAAATAGTTGTTGAAAGAGAAAATATTACGAATATTCCTGTATTTGGTAGGGCTCATATTACCATAAAGTTGCCTAAAAATTCATTTATAGGAGCAAAAAGGGATGAAGTTGAATTAGTATCTAGAAACAATATAGTTATTGATACTAGAAGCGATGATAAAATAGATATAGGTAATATAAAAAAATGGGTTGAAAATTTAGAACCTTTTAGTTTTTAAAATAATGGATATAACTTACATAAAAAAATTTGTATATCAGAAAGGTTATAAATACACCAGATATAATATGGATAATGCTGAGGTTGTAGTATCTCCTGGAGATAGAATTAAAGATAATACCATCCTTGCCAGAGGTACCGTTTCTAAGATGGCATATAGAATTAATGTATTAGATTTTGTTTCAAAACCAGAAAAATATTTACATGTTGTGCATGGTCAAATTATTAATAAAGGGGATATTATGTTAAAAAAAAGGAAGAAGATTTTAGTATCTCCGGTAGAAGGTATTGTTGATTTATCTGAACTTGGGAAAGGACATATTCTTATAAAATCTTACCCTGAAGATATAACATTAAGATCTGATGTAGATGGGAAAATAAGTAGTATTGAAGATGAGGGTAGGAAAATTATAATAGATACAGAAGTAGTAAGATGTAATTTAAAATATGTTTTTGGTAAGACCATAGAGGCTAGATTAAAATATATAGCTAATAATAATGGTATTTTAAACCTAGACAGTATCAATTCTTCCTGTATAGATTCTATAATATATGTAGGCAATATAATAACACAAGAAATCATAAAGAAATCTCTGGCTGTTGGTGTTATAGGAATTATAGGTTGTGGTATTGAGGTTAAAGAGCATCAGTCATTAGAAGAACTTATTGACTCTACCTCTATAACAATAGCTATAATAGACGGTTTTGGTAAAATAGAGGATTTGTATTTTTCTAAACTTAAAAATTTTGAAAAAAAACAAATATTAATAGAGAATGAAACAAATTCTATTATTATACCAGATAAAGTCTCTGCAGAAGATGTTAAATCTGCATATATAAGGAAAGTGAATGTTAATGATATCGTCCAAATTTTTGCTCTACCATATTGGGGATACTCTGGCAAAGTTGTTAATGTGAATCCAGATGTATCTAATATAAATGTACTACTAGATTCAAATGTAGAGGTTAGTGTGCAATCAGATGATGTTATTGGTATAATATAATGATGCGTAATTTTTTCAACCAGAAACATTTAAATATTATTTTAGCTTTGATAATTGCTGTAGCTATAGGATACTGGGTGGGGGAAAATTTTCCTCAAACATCATATGTACCGGTTTCTGCAGTTTCTCAAGGATTATCTTCCAATGGTGTAAATTCTAGTCTTTTCAATAATGTATGGAATCTGATTCATACACAATACTTTTATCCTAATGTATCAAATGTATCTCTAGATTATGGTGCCATATCTGGCATGGTGTCGTCACTAGGAGATCCACATACTGTTTTTTATGATCCAAGTCAAGCACAACTTTATTATAAAGCAGTTTCTGGGAATTCTTTTGCCGGTATTGGGGTATCTCTTGGATATAACAAAAATGGCCAAGTAACAATAGAACAGGTACTACCAAATACTCCAGCCAAGAAGGCTGGAATAGCGGTAGGTGATACCATAGTTAGTATAAATGGTAAAACTAGTGGAGTTTCTAACATAAATAATGTAGTTACTGTTGTTCGTGGTAAACAGGGGACTCCTATAACGCTCACATTAAAAACAGATACAGGTAGTGTTGTGACATATAAATTAGATAGAGAGTCTGTGCATGTCTCAAGTATTTATATAAAACAATTGCAAAATGGGATTGTGGATATAGAGATTTTAAGATTTTCTGATAATTCTCTCACTCAATGGGAGAATGATTTTAAGCAAAAGATGGGACAAGTTATAGCAATGCATCCTAAAGGGATAGTACTAGATCTAAGGGGTAATCCAGGAGGTTTTTTTGAAGCTGCAATTTATGCAGCAGGAGAGTTTTTACCTGCAAACACCCTTGTAGCAAAACAACAAAATAGGAATGGTACATATAATGAATTTTATACAAGTTATCAAGGTCCCCTACAATCAACTCCAATGGTTATTCTTGTAAATGGGGGAACCGCCTCAGCAGCTGAAATTCTTACAGGTGCCATGCAATACTATCACAGAGCTACTGTAGTTGGCGAGAATACTTATGGTAAGGGTACTGCTCAGAATGTATTTACATTTTCCAATGGATCTCTACTTATAATGACGACAGAACATTGGTTACTCCCTTCAGGCAGATGGATTACACCTCAGCATCCTATAATACCAAATATAAAAGTTAGCCTTTCCTCAAAAGAGTTTTCCAAGGGCATAGATACTCAACTTAATAAAGCTATAAGCCTACTTTAGAATTTAGATAATCTCTCTTTTAATAGAATCTTGTATATGAGTTAAAATAGTATATTGAGTCTGTTTTGTAATTTTTGATGTATTTTGGATACTATTTTTATCTTTAGAATTATTACTGTAAATTATAATTTCATCCTCAATATTAGGATTTTTTATATTTGATAGATCTATAGTTGATATATTCATACTTACTTTACCTATAATTTTACATAATTTACCATTATAAAATACGAATCCTTTACTGGATAAATTTATATCAACTCCCTCAAAATAACCTGCTGATACTATTCCAATTTTCATTCCATACTTTCGTCTTACTCTAAAAGTCCTATCATAGCCAATGAATTCATTATGTTTTATATTTTTAATTTGAACCAAAGTTGATTTTAATGATAATACAGGTCTTATGTATTCTCTCATCTTTAAATTTGGTGGTGTATATAACCCTAAACCTATTCTTGCTACATTACAAAAGTTAAAATCTAAATTTTTATTAATGAATCCATATGTTGCAGTTATATGTTTAAATTTAAACTTATATCCTGCCTTCTCAAACAAATCTATTGCTATCTTAAAATTATCTAGTTGGTATTTTGAAAAAGTAGTATCATTCCCATCAGCTAAATGACTCATGATCCCCTCAATTTTAAGGTTTTTATACTCTGATATACTATTTATAAAATTAGGGACATCTTGTATTTGTATCCCTTCCCTGTGCATTCCTGTATCTATAAATATGTGTATATTTATTTTATTTTGGTTTTTATGTATATATTTTAGTGTGTCAATATCATAAATGGATAATTTGATATTAGAAATTTTTCTAAATTTAAAATTATTTTTTATTGTGTATCCAGTAATAAGTATAGGAGTTTTAATTTTTATATTCTGTAATTTGTATGCCTCATACAAGCTATCAACAACTATGAAAGGAGGATTTAGAGAATCTATAATTTTGGATATTTCTAAAATACCGTGTCCGTAAGCATTACTTTTCAATACTGGGGCAATCTTTACATCTTGGTACAGATTTTGATAATAATTATAATTAGATATCAAACTATTCTTACTAATTTCTACTTTGTTTAGATTCTTATATTTTTGTTTAATAATGAAAGTTTTCATTTTTAAGTATTATTAATATTCTATCTTGATAAATCTATTTTGTCCAAATTGATCTTTTATAATTTCTTTATTTTTTGATATATATCTTATTTGCCATGGATCTAGTTCTAGAAAAAGACATCCTTTAAATCTCTTTCTATTTAATTCTTGAATTAATTTATTAATTAAAAAGAGACCCTTTGATTTTGCAAAAAGGGCAATATGAGGTTCATAGGAATATACAGATTTTACTACTTCATCTTTTTTATCAATGTCTATATAAGGTAGATTAGCAAATATACAGTCGAATTCTGATATATTAATATTAGATACAAGATCTGACTTTATTATTTGAATATCTATATTTTTTGAATTCCTACGGGCAATTTTTATTGCTTCAGGTGAAATATCTGACATTGTTACATTTATATTGTTATATTCTTTTTTTAGTGTTATACCAACAGCACCTGACCCACACCCAAGATCAAGGACAGATTTATATGAAGATAAATAAGGAACTATAGTTTCGGTTTCTTTACGTGGAATCAATACATTATTATCAACATAAAAAGTATAATTCCTAAAATATGCAGTGTTTAATATGTATTCTATTGGCTCATCATTGTCAATTCTACTCTTTAGGTTTATAAACTCTCTCTCTTCATTTTGTGAAAGAGTATATTCTAAGTCCTGTATTTTTTTATTCTTGATTATAGATTGTAGTATTAATCTGTAGTCCCGAGCATTATTAGTATTTATACCATTGTATTTTAATACATCAATTACTTTGAGCATGATTTTCTCTTACAAGGTCTATGAGTTCTTGTAATTTGCCTCTCTCAAATATATCTTGGATATGGAAATTCATTTGTTTTCCTAATCTATGGTCAGTAATGCGGTCTTGAAGGAAGTTATATGTTCTAATCTTCTCTGATCGTTCACCCCCTCCCATTTGCTCTTGTCTTTGTTTAGAATTCCTTTTTGTTTCATCTTCTTGATTTTTTAAATATAATCTTGATCTTAAAACTTCTATAGCATTTTCCTTATTCTGCAATTGAGAGCTAGTTTTTTGTGAAGTTGCCATTATTCCTGTGGGAATATGGACTATTCTTACAGCTGATGAGGTCTTATTTACATGTTGCCCTCCAGCACCTGATGCTCTATAATAATCAATTTTTAGGTCCTTATCATTGATCTCAAAATCTGATGTTTTAATTATTGGTAGTACCACTACTGATATTGTGGATGTATGTATTCTGCCACTACTTTCAGTTTTAGGTACACGTTGCACTCTATGTACTCCACTTTCATATTTAAATTCTCTGTATACAGAATTACCTTTTATTTCAGTTACTAATTGTTTTATCCCACCTTTATCATCATATACCATATCCACTATCTCTTCTCTCCAACCTTTATCTTTTACATATTTTTTGTACATTTCATACATTTCTCTGGCAAATAATGATGCCTCATCACCTCCTGTACCAGGCCTTATTTCAAGTATTACATCCTTATCATCATATTGTCCTTGACCTTTATATTTATTTTCTATATTCTGTATCTTCACTTTAAGGGTTTCGTTTTCTTCCTCAATAATATCTTTAAGTGCTAAATCTTTAATATTATTATTTTTTAGTATCTCATTTTTTAATGATTCAACCTCTTCAAAATCTTTTATGAAAGATTTGACTTTATTATATTCATCTATCACGGAGTTTATTTCTTTTGGATTATTTTGTATTTTGTCTTCAATAGAAGGGAGTTTATCCTTAAAATTTATATATTTTTGAAGATCCATGATGCTGGGCCTGTAATCTTATTTATTTGAAGAATTTGAATTTTCTTGATTCAAGGATTGCATCATTTCTCTTAAAGTCATTGGTGTCGACCTTTTTTGTACCTTTTCCACAATTTTTTCTTGTGTTTTCTTAACAGCTTTTATTTTTTGTGCAGTTTCTGATCTAGCTGTAAACTTCTTAACTCTATTTGCTGTATCAACAATCTTCTGTTCTCCTGTGTAAAAAGGATGGCATGAAGAACAAAGCTCTACAGTCATAGAAGGGACTGTAGAACCGAAAGTCATAACATTTCCACATGAACATGTTACTTTTGATTGCACATAATTAGGGTGTATATTTTTCATAACTACAATTATATCAAAAGAATCTACTTTGAGCAATTAGTAAAAATATCTAATACACGAGATTGAAGTTGCATTTTCATTTTGATATACTCAGGGCATGTATAATTCAATCACAGTATCATATCTAAAACACGCTTTTTTTAAATTATCAGATAAGAAAACTACTGTATTTATAGATCCATATTCTAAAGTAGGGAATCTTAATCCTCCAAAGCTTTCTGATAAACCTGATATTATATTAATCACACATGAACACCCTGATCATAATAATAGAGATTATGCTACTGATAAAACTTATATAGTATCTAATCCTGGAGAATATGATATATCAGAGGTTTCTATTATTGGAGTTAATTCCTTTCATGATAAAGTTAAAGGTAGTGAGAGAGGTATGAATACTATGTATTCTGTAAATTTTGATGGAGTTAATTTTGTCCATCTTGGGGATTTAGGAACGATACTTGATAATTCTCAGATTGAAGATTTAGGAGTTGTTGATATATTATTTATTCCTGTTGGAGGTCATTATACTATCGACTCTAAAGACGCCATTAAAGTTATTGAACAATTGAACCCTCATATGATTATACCAATGCATTATAAAGAGAAAGGAGATACTCAGAGTCCTCTAGCTTTAATTGATGATTTCCTGAATATCTTCCCTGCTATGTCATTAGAGGTAGAGACATTAGAGGTAAATAGAACTGAATTCCAAGATGAAGATTTTGAAACTAAAGTTATTTTATTCAAGGATTAGATTAAAGGTTTTAAATCCAAACAATTAATGGTTCATATAAAATGGAAAGAATACCTCCACAAAATATAGAAGCAGAAGTATTAACACTTGGTGCGATTTTGATTAACAAAGAATCTCTACTTGATGTTATTGAATTTTTACGTCCAGAACACTTTTATAATAATGCAAATAAAGAAATATATGCTTCTATATTAGATCTATTTGGAGAGGGGCTACCTATAGATTTGTTAACTCTAAAGTCAAATCTTAAAAAAAGAAAAATGTTAGAAAAGGTAGGAGGAGACGTTTATCTTGCCTCTTTAATGGAGAACACATCACTTTCATCCTCTGCTGTACATTATGCTCAAATAGTAAAAGATTTATATATAAGACGGGAACTAATAAAAACTGGTTCTGATATTGTAGATCTATCCTTTAGAGAAGATGTAAAAATACAAGATGTTATTAATGAATCTGAAAAACATCTTTTCAATGTTTCATCTTCAAATATAAAAAGTGATTTCGTTCCAGTGAAAGATTTATTGTCTGAAAGTTATAGGAAGGCAGAAGAAATAGAAGAAAGTAGAGATAAACTTCGTGGTATAGTTTCTGGCTTTATTGATCTTGATAACATTTTAGGTGGATTCCAAGAATCAAACCTTATAATAGTAGCAGCACGTCCTTCAGTAGGAAAAACTTCATTCCTACTTGATATAGCTAGAGATGCAGCGTTGTCATCAAAAAAGAATATTGCAATGTTTTCCTTAGAAATGTCTTCTGGGGAATTAACGGATCGTTTAATTTCTAGCCAAGTTGGTATAAATTTATGGGATTATAGAATGGGTCATATTGATTCATCAAAACTAGAAAAATTAGCAGATTCTATGGGAAGATTATCAGAGGCAAATTTATTTATTGATGATACTCCAGGTCAAACTATACTTGAAATGAGGACTAAAGCACGTAGGCTAAATATTGAAACTAGGATAGATATGATTATTGTTGATTATCTACAACTTGCTGTTGGTGTTAATACAGAGAATAGGGTACAGGAAGTCTCAGAAATATCTAGGTTTTTAAAAAATCTGGCAAGAGAACTAAAGGTTCCTGTTATTGCAGCTAGCCAACTTTCACGTGCAGTTGAAACACGTACATCGCGTAGACCTCAACTTTCTGATTTGAGAGAATCAGGTGCTATAGAGCAAGATGCAGATGTTGTAATATTTTTAGATAGGGAAGAGCTGTATGATTTTGATACAGAGAGGAAAGGCATAGCAGATGTTATTATTGCAAAGCATAGGAATGGACCGACTGGTCAGGTAGAATTGAAATTTGTAAAAGAACAGGCACAATTTGTCAATCTTTCAAAAAGAAAAGAATGAATTCCATATTACAATGAATTTTAGAGAATGTATATTTTATGTTAATATATTTTTTAATTTGATATAATGAAATAATAATATTATATATATGCGTCCATGGCTAAGGGAGATAATAGTAAAGTTGAAAACATGAAAAAAGTGGATTTCAACAAAGATGAAACATTAAAAATAGCTTTAGATCAGATTGAAAAACAATTTGGATCTGGATCTGTTATGAAACTTGGAGATAGGCCTCAAGGGAAGATGGATGTATACAAAACAGGAGCTATATCTTTGGATTACGCATTAGGGGTTGGAGGAATTCCTAGGGGTAGAATAATAGAGATATATGGCCCTGAATCTTCTGGTAAGACTACTTTGGCACTTCATATTATAGCAGAAGCACAAAAAGCTGGTGGTAAAGCAGTGTATATTGATGCAGAACATGCTCTAGATCCAAATTATGCAAGGAGGATAGGAGTTGATATAGATAATCTTTTTTTATCTCAACCGGATTATGGGGAGCAGGCATTAGAAATTACAGAGACACTGATAAGATCAGGATCAATAGATGTTGTTGTTATTGACTCGGTTGCAGCATTAACACCAAAGGCAGAAATAGAAGGAGAGATGTCTGACACCTCAATGGGTTTACAGGCAAGATTAATGTCAAAAGCTATGAGGAAACTCACATCAATATCAGCAAGATCTAACTGTACTGTCATATTCATAAACCAATTAAGAATGAAAATAGGCATTATGTTTGGATCTCCAGAGACTACAACTGGAGGTAATGCTTTAAAATTTTATTCGTCAATAAGAATTGATGTTAGAAGAAAAGAAAAAATTACAAAAGGAGATACAGTTATAGGTCATGTTGTCCTAGCTAAGGTTGTTAAAAATAAGGTAGCGCCTCCATTTAAAGAAGCTTCTTTTGATATAATTTTTCCCGATGGAATATCTCGTGAGAGTGCTCTTATTGATACTGCACTAACTCTAGGTGTTTTAGAAAGATCGGGTGCTTGGTTTAAAATGGGAGATACACAGCTTGCTCAAGGTAAAGACGCTATGAAAACACTTCTTCACGATGATGAATCTTTGTACAAAAAGATTGAAGAAGAGGTAAGATCAAAGATGTAGCATTGTTTATATGGCTCAATGGAAATTATACCCTAAAATAACAGACCTGGGTCTGGACCTAGATATAAAGGATTTAAATCAAAATGATAAATCTTTATATAGAGATTTAAGTTTGGATGATATTATAATCCAACTTTTATATAACAGAGGTATATTAAAAAAAGATTCTAGTCTAGAGGAGTTAAAAGCTTTTCTTTATGATGAAATAGATCCTGTGATATTAAAAAATAGAGATCCCTATAAATTTAAAGATATGAAACGTGTTGTTATGAGAATAAATAAAGCTGTAAAGTCTCATGGATCTAGATCCAGGGAAAAAATACAGATTTATGGAGATTATGATGTTGATGGTATATGTGCAACTTCAATTTTATGGGATTTTCTATATAACAAGATGAAAGCTGATGTAAGACCATTTATCCCGTCCAGATTTACGGATGGATATGGTCTTAATAAGGATCAGATAGAAAAAGCAGCGAAAGAAGGTATAACTCTAATTATAACTGTAGATTGTGGTATTAGAGATGTTGAGAATGCTAAAATTGCTAAAGATCTAGGAATAGACCTTATAATTACAGATCACCACCTACCTCCTGAAATCCTCCCTAGTGCATATGCAATAATTCATCCTATGATAGGTTATAACTATCCAGATTTATGTGGGGCAGGAGTTGCATTGAAAATTGTTGAGGCATTATCTAAAACATCTTCATATAAAAATTTTGATATAAGTGAATATTATGATCTTGCTACGTTGGCTACTGTTTGTGATGTGTCTAATCTAACTCTAGAAAATAGATCAATTGTAAAAAAAGGTCTTAATGTTATTAATATGAGAAAGAGGAAAGGTTTAGATGCACTTATTAGTATATCTGAAATCGATAATATTGACGTTTATAAGATAGGATATATATTAGGCCCTAAGATTAATGCTACAGGAAGATTATATGATGCTCTAGATGGGGTTAGATTATTAAATACACAAAGTAAAGAAGTTGCAGAGAAATTATCAAAAAAATTACATAATATGAATATTGAAAGGCAAAAGTTAACAAAGTATGCTGTAGAGCAAGCTAAATCCAAAATCGATAAAAACAATTTTTTCAATCTTGTTTATGATGATACATGGCATGAAGGTATTGTAGGCCTTGTTGCAGGTAGACTAACATCTGATACCGGAAAGCCTACTATTGCACTAACCAAAAAAGGTGATCTGTATATAGGCTCAGGAAGGTCTGTAGATGGATTTAATATTATTGAGGCACTAGACCAATCCTCAGGATCTGGATCCTTAAGATCTAGATCCTCAAATATTTTAGAATCGTATGGTGGGCATGCTGGAGCTTGTGGTTTGAAAATAAAAAAGGAAAATATAGAGAAATTGCACCTTGAACTTAATAAATTTGCAAAAACATATTTTAATAAATCCTTAAATCTTGAAAATGACTTTAAAGTAGTTTATGTAGATACTGAGATATCTTTGGGCGATATAAATTTTGATTTTCTCCATAAAATTAAGATTTTAGAACCTCATGGTAGGGGGAATACTGTACCTATTTTTAAAATTACCGGAGCTGAAGTATTGTCAGTATTTAATATAGGTTCTAATGATAATTTTATAAAAATGAAAATTACAGATAAAAATTCAGAAAATATATTTGATGCTGTGTGGTTTGCATCAATATATAAACCTGATCAGATAATAAATTTTTCATATATTGATATTGTTTTTACTCTGGAGGACAATATATGGAGAGATAAACACACTCTACAACTTAAAATTATTGATCTAAAACCACATGTAGTTTGATTAATTTAAATATATGGAGATAGTAGAATATTCAGATTTAATTTCTAATATAAGAAAGAAAAAGATAACTTCAAATTTGGTCAAAATTGAAGAGGCTTATGAACTAGCTAGAAATGCACATAAAGGGACCTTTAGATTAACTGGGGAACCATTTATACACCACCCTTTAGCTGTTGCATTAATACTGTCTAATCTTGGTCTTGACGGAGATTCCATAATTGCTGCACTCCTTCATGATGTTGTAGAAGATTCTGATGTTACATTACCAGAAATAGAAGAAAAATTTGGGAAAACAGTTTCAAATATCGTTGATGGGGTGACAAAAATAAAAACTATAGCTCATAAAAGTAGTGATTCTAAGAATCAGAATTTTGAAAATTTAAGAAAATTATTAATCTCATCTTCTGGAGATATCAGGATTATTATCCTAAAAATTGCAGATAGACTGCATAATATGAGAACTATAGGGGTAAAAACTGAAGAAGAACAGATAAAATATGCAAAAGATACAATGATGGTTTATTCTCCAATATCTGAATATCTTGGTATGGGAGCTATGAAAGCTGAACTTGATGATATATGCTTTGGAATATTGAATCCCGAAGAGAGTCTAATGATAAATGAATATTTTAAATCTCATACTGAATACAATGCTCAATTTATAAAAAAAACAGAATTACAAATTTTTCATGACCTAAAGAGAGCTGGTATTAGATCCAAGGTATTTGGAAGAAGGAAAAATTTGTATAGTATATATAATAAAATATTGAAACGTAATGGTTATTTTGATGTGGAATATATATCTAGATTATCTGATTTGTGGGCATTTACAGTTCTTGTGGACACTAAAGAAGCTTGTTATCGTAGTTTGGGAGTTATACATACTACATACAATTATGAAAGAGATAAGTTTGATGATTATATAGCAAGTCCCAAGAAGAACGGATTTAAAGCTATACAAACAACCGTTAGTATTGATAATAAACCTGTAGAGATACAAATTAAAACACATAGAATGCATGAATATAATGAATATGGGCCTGCATCCCACATTGCCTATAAAATTAAAGGAAATGGGGATAGTGGTACAGATAAATTCGCTTGGATAAAGAATTTAATGGAATGGAATAAGAGAGATATTCTTCTTGACCAAGACCTTATATTTAATCGTATTTTTGTATGTACCCCAGAAGGTCTTGTTAAGGAGCTTGATAAGGATTCTACACCTGTAGATTTTGCATATACAATACACACCCATATAGGAAATGCTATGAATGGGGCTAAAATTAACGGGAAGTTATCTCCTATAGATACCAAATTACAAACTGGAGATATTATAGAGATAATTGTAGACAATAAAAGGAAATATCCTAAAAGAGATTGGCTTAATTACGCTAAAATGTCTCAGACAAGAAATGTTATAAGGAAATGGTTGAGGATAGAAGACGAAGAGAAGAAATTGAATGAACAGAATAAAAATTTGGAAATTGGTAAAGTACATGATCAAAATATAAAATTTAAAAAACATAATGATCAAAGTAAGGATATAGTAATTATAAAAGGAGCATCAAATGTTCCATATAAATTTGCAAAATGTTGCAATCCTATACCTCCAGATCATATTACTGGCTGTGTCTCTTTATCTGGACTTATTATGATACACAAATCTTCGTGTAAAAATATAGATTTAGGAATATCTGATGATAAACATAGATACGTAGATGTTATATGGAATAATAAGGATGCTTGTATAACAACTTCCCTTTTTGTAGAGAGCTCAAATAAAGCCAGTATTGATAATATTTTAAATATAATATTAAAAAAACAAATAACGATAGAAAACTTTAACACTAAATCTTTGGATGATCATTTTGAAACTGTAATAGATATAAATGTGTCCACAAAAAATCAGCTTAATGATATAATAATAACTCTACAAGATATAAAGGGTGTAAATAAAGTAAAAAGACAATGAGTATTAATATTATATTAAAAGGCGATAAGAGGTTAACTCAAAAATCAGAGGAGGTATCTAAGTTTGATAAAGATTTAAAGAAGTTATCCTTAGAAATGATTAAATATGGACAATCTGTAAATAACTGTGTTGGGCTGTGTGGGTGTCAGGTTGGAGAGAATAAAAGAATGTGTGTAGCAGAGATAGATGGTAAGTGGAATGTTTTTATTAACCCTAAAATAATATATAGATCAAATACTATGTCTGATGAGTGGGAAGGATGTATGAGTCTTAAGGAAGGTAATTTATATGGTAATGTTAAAAGACCATCTAAAATTATAGTTGAATATAAAGATGAGTCATTTAAAAGAAGGATAATGCAATTTGAGGGTTTCTATTCTCATTTATTACAACATGAAATTGATCATATGGATGGATTAATGTTTCTTGATAGGATGGAAGAACCCATTAAACTTTTAACAGACAAAGACTTGGAAATTCTATATAAAGATCCCAAATAAATATATATAAATTATAAAGGAAATTGTATACAGAAAAGTGTTGAATTAAAGGCATAATTTAATAATTAGTTGCATATATATTGCAATTACAGCTAAATATGTATATACTTCCTTTAAATGTTATCATAGAGGTATTTTCTATAGTGTCGACATTTAGAAATACCCAAAAGTGATTCAAATAAAGGAGGTGATTATCAATGTTAAGAACAGAATTAGCTGAGAAAATGGCAGCCTCAACAGGGCTTACAAAAAGAGCTGCAAATCAAGCATTAGATGCTTTTGTAGATGCAGTTACTGAAGCTTTAAGAAAAGGAGATGATGTTTTAATTACTGGTTTTGGTAAGTTTGAAGTTAGAAGTAGATCCGAAAGAGAAGGAAGAAATCCTCAAACTGGAGCAAAAATCAGAATTGCAGCAACAAAATCTCCTGCATTTAGAGCTGGAAAGGCACTAAAAGTAGCAGTAAAATAAGCTTTATTTTTTAATAAGTAAAATTTCAAATCCCACATAGAAGTGGGGTTTGTTTTTTTATACAATAATATATGTGTAGCAGAGAGGCTGGGTAAGAAGGAAACAATGGATTTTTATATCCAAAGATCATTCTTATCCAGCTCTCTTGCTAGGTTTTCGAATCTTTTTCAGCTTTTGCTGATCAAGACCACTCGCCAAAGGAGCTATGCTGATTGTAGTAATCACTCTGAATTATGTATCTAGGATCTGTTCTTGCATACACCCATGCTATAAAAGCGGCAATACAAAAAATTGCTGGTATAATGTATAAACATACAACCCTAATGCTTTTTAGTATTCCTACTGTATCTTTCATAGCTGATGATAGTGTTCCTTGTGCAACTATTGGTGTACTACCAAGAATATATAAGAAAGCGAAATGAGTTACTATTGCAAGAGCAATAAAGACAAATACCACGATAATACTACTTTTCATAAAGGACTCCCTTGCTTTCTCATTAAGATGGATACTGGAATGTCCAATATCAATTGCATCATTTTATGAGGACTGGCATAGTATATACTATGTAGTTCAGATTTTCAATTAGATGGTAGTTTTTATAAAATCTAATATTTTATCACTATCTAGAGTATGGATATTTTTATCATTCCTAAAATATGTTATTTGTCTTTTTAATAAATTGATTGTATTTTTGTTAATTTTCTCAATCAATTCCTGTTGATTTATCTTATTTTCAATAAATTCTATGGACTCTTTGTATCCTATCATACAAAGTCCCGGATCATCTTTTTTGTAACCTAGTTTTAATACATTTAAAGTTTCATCAATGATGCCAGACTCAATCATATTGTCAGTTCTATTTTTTATTCTTTTTATTACTTCTTCTTTGTCTATGTTTATTTGTACTTGCAAATATTCTTTATTTTTAAATTGATCTTTTGTTATTTCACCTTTCTCTATATATCTTATTAATCTTACTTTATTATTTATATCTGAATTATTTAATATTTCTTTAAATCTTGGGTTTATAGAATATAATGTATTTTGTAATTCTTCTTTTGTTTTATTTTTAAGTTCCTTTCTAAGTTTAAAATTAGGACTTTTGCCTAAAGAAAGATTATATACAAGTGCTTTTGTATAAAGCCCAGTACCTCCAACTATTATAGGGATTTTACCTTTTAGCTCGATATCTTTTATTATTTTTTTTGCATCTTGTTTAAATAAAAATGCAGAATATCTTTGATCTGGGTTTATGATATCTATAAGGTGTGTTTTTATATCTTTAAATCTTTCTTTAGATGACCCTATATCAAGGTATTTATACACTTGTCTTGAGTCAGAAGATATGATTTCGCCATCAAAAGTTTTTGCAATATTATATGCTAAACTAGTTTTACCAGAGGCTGTTCCTCCTACAATTACGATTTTTTTCATGAGAGTTCTTATGGATAAATATTGAGATTATTTTTTTGGATTCTTTGGTTTATCTTGATTTAATCTTTCACCACCTAAAGATGCAAGCCCAGATAGAGTACCTAGATTCATTGAATCTAGGGCCGAAGATGGGACTATCATCAACGCTCCTTTTTCTTTCAAACCTTCAAATAGCATATTCATAGCTCTTAAATGTAATGCCATAGGGTTATCTCTGTATTTTTCTGCTGCTTGTCTGAAGCTATCTGCAATTATTCTTTCTGAATCACCAAGGATTACTCTAGATTCTCTTTCTCTTTCTGATTGTGCTTTTTGACTCATTGCATTTTGAAGATTCTCTGGAATAATAACATCTCTCATTTCTACAGATATAACTTCAATACCCCAAGGACTTACCCTTTTACTTATGACTACTTTCAATGCCTCGTCAATATTTTCTCTTTCTGATAGTACGGTGGATAATTCACTCTTACCTATAATATCTCTTAGTGCAGTTTGTGCTGCAAGGATTCCTGAGTTGTAATAGTCTGCAACGGCTAGAGATGCCATTTTTGCGTTGATAACTCTAAAGAACAAAATTGCTTCAACTGATACTGGAACACTATCCTTGGTTAATGTCTGTTCCGCCTTGATTGGTACTGACATTGTCCTTAAATCTATCCAATATGGAATAGTTTCAAAAACAGGTATTATAAAAAATATCCCTGGTCCAGATATTCGAGCAAATTTTCCTAATCTTAAAACTGTTGCTCTATCCCATTCTGCTGCTGTATGTACAGATATTGAGACTAAAAGTGCAAGCAAGAAAAATATTACCCATAATGTTACCGCAAGTTGAAAATTTGATGAGAATAAAGGAAGTCCAATAAAAAATCCAACAACTATAATTAGTAGAAATAGAACTGAAGCTAATGGACTTGCCGGAGATCTCCCGGGCATGCTCTCTTGCATATGTTATTTAAGTTTATATTAATGAAGTAATTCTATACCTAATTTGGGTAAAAAACAAATATTTGTTCTTAATATCTAGTCAATAGAAACTCTGAATACCCCTTCTTTATCTTTCTTATACCTTCTTGTTTTTGTTTGTCCATCCATTGTATATATAACTATCTCATCTAAATTGTTAACAATAATATGAATATTTGGCCTAGTATTATGTAGGTATACTTTTTCTATAGCAATCTTTATAGAGGGAGAATTCTCTGTGTTATTATCAACTAATACAAGAAATACATCTCTATCCATGTCAAATGTTGGATGACCATTAATATATGCTGGTTCTCCATCTCCTTTAATCTTTATAAATGCTTTTTCTTTGGTATCCAAGATACCTTTTAAATAGGGATATATATCTTCTGGTTTTAGATCTTCATATTGTTCTTGTTGTTCGAATATTGTCTCAGTTTCTCCCATATATTTAATAAGTTAAAATTTCCATTAATTGAAAATGTCCTTCAGTTGTATGAATATATCCCCTTATCAAGTCCATATTTTTATCATGTATTGTTATTGTTTCTGGATCTTTTATAGATATAACATAATTACCTGGATGTCTAGCCTTTAGTGAAACAATAGTTTGGCCATTTTCTACTGTTATTTTGATTGTTTCGTTTTTTGGATACATATCATTTTCTATTTCGAATGGTCCATATTCTTCACCATTAACTGAAAGCTGTTGTTTTTCTTTGGTTTTAATAATTACTCTTACATCTTCCATAAAAGAAATACCTTTTAATGTCTCTTTGATATCTCTCTCTGTGTCCTCTGCTGTAAGTAACATATTTTGTGGTTGTTCAGTAAATGTGAATTGTTCTAACATAATATTAAAAAACTAAAATAATCTAAATCTAAAATTTATCTTTTTGGAATAATTGTCCTTATAAATTTGTCTTTCAGTGGTAAATATGAAACATAATCCATATCTTCTTCGGGTGAAAATAAAGTTATAATAGGGTTTTCAAACTGTATTATACTAGAATTTCTTCTGGTTTTAGCATTGAACCATACGGTAACTTTTAATTTATCACCAATATAATCTGTTCTTAATATTTCGTCATTCTCAGGATCTACAAATATTGTTTTTTCATGAGGTAATACACTATCCCTTTCATCAGAATATACATAGTTACATTTTATAGTCCCCATGTCAACTGATTCTAACCTGGCATGAAGATGGGAATTGAATCCTCTCATCTTTATATATAATTCCTCTTCAACCTTTCGAGGATCTAGTATTTCTGTGTTTTCTGTTGGTTCTTGCTCTATCATAAGAAAATGGAGTATATCATATCTCATAGTATACTTGCAATATAAAAAAAATCAATAGCTTTCGTAGTGAGCTTTAATTTTTACATGCAATATGTATAATGTAGATAGTATGAATTCTAGAAATAAAATTAAAGTACTGTTTGTTGAGGATGATGTGGATCTAGCATTTATTTATTCAAGAATATTTGAAAACGACTCATTTTCTGTTGTTAATGCATATAATGGAGAGGATGGTTTAATACTAGCAAAAAATGAGAAACCAAATATTATAGTTCTTGATATAATGCTCCCAGGTATTAATGGGTTAGATGTACTAAAAGAGCTTAAAACATCTCCGTCTACAATGAATATTCCTGTAATACTGTTAACTAATCTTTCTGATGAAACTACTATAAAAGAAGGATTTGCTAGACAGGCTTCTGGATACCTAATAAAATCTTATCAAAACCCCCAACAAGTACTTGATGAAGTAAAAGAAATACTGAAATTGAAAGAATCCTGATGAATGATATAAAAGAACAAATATCCATATTAACTGAAAGGATAAAAAATATACGGGATAAAATAAATATACCCGCTTTAGAGAAAAGGATAGAGGAACTTGAAATAGAGAGTTCTACTGAAGGTTTTTGGGAAGATAGTTTGAATGCTACTAAAATAGCAAAAGAATTAACCTTTAACCAAGGTGAAGTTAATAAAATTCTAGACCTTGAGGAGAAGATAAAATATATTGATGAACTCTTTTTGTTATCTAAGGAAGAAGATTATATTGAAATTACAAAAGAGATAGAAAAAATTAAAAAAGAGTGTGATGAAATGGAACTAAGCACGTACTTATCATCTAAATATGATAAGGCTGGAGCTATTTTCTCTATACATGCTGGTCAAGGCGGTACAGAGGCTATGGATTGGACAGATATGTTATTTAGGATGTATACAAGATATTTTAATAAAAAAGGATGGAAATATGAAATTACTGATATTCTTTCTGGTAATGAAGCTGGGATATCTAGCGTTAGTATGGAAGTAAATGGCATTTATGCTTATGGATATCTAAAAAGAGAGAGTGGTACTCATAGATTAGTGCGTGTATCTCCTTTTAATGCTCAAGGATTAAGACAGACATCTTTTGCTCTAGTTGAGGTTATGCCTATTATAGAAGATGATGATGAGATAGAAATAAAAAATGATGATTTAGAATTCCAAACTACACGAAGTGGTGGCCCTGGTGGGCAGAACGTTAATAAAGTTAATTCCAAGGTTATTATAAAACATATACCAACTGGCATAGTAGTTTCTGCTGGATCAGAAAGAACTCAAGTGCAAAACAGAGAGTATGCTATGAGAAAATTAAAGGCACAACTTTTTAAGCTTGGTGAGGAAAAAAAACAAAAAGAAATGTCTGACCTTAAAGGCGAACACAAAGTTGCTATGTGGGGAAACCAGATAAGGAATTACGTTCTAAATCCATATAAACTTGTCAAGGATTTGCGTACAAAGATGGAAACAACTAATACAGAAGCTGTGTTAGGAGGAGATTTAGATATGTTTATTTTTGAAGAGATTAAATTATAACTTCATAGGCATTTGAAAATTGATGATTTTTATTATATCCTGTAATATGTAGTATGCTTACATTCAAAGATGTTTCAAAAAAATATGGTAATAGAGTTGCTCTTGATGATATAAATTTTCATATTGAAGAAGGAGAATTTGTTTTTCTAGTTGGTCACTCTGGAGCTGGAAAGAGTACTTTAGTAAAACTTTTAATAAGAGAAGAGACTCCAACATCCGGTAGTATACATTTTGCTGGATATGATATAGAGCAATTGTCCCGTAAAGCTCTCCCACATCTACGTCGTGAAATTGGGGTTGTTTTTCAGGATTTCAAACTATTACCTAGGAAAACTGCATTTGAAAATGTAGCTTTTGCTATGGAGGTTTCTGATTTTTCTAATAGAGAAATAAAAAAGGCCGTTAATTATATGTTGGATCTTGTTGGACTTTCAGCAAAATCCAGGTCATTCCCTCACCAGTTATCAGGAGGAGAGAAACAAAGGATTGCTATAGCAAGAGCAATGGTAAACAACCCACATATATTGATTGCAGATGAACCTACTGGAAATTTGGATCCTAATGTTTCATGGGATATAGTACAACTTTTAAATAAAATAAATAATTGGGGTACTACGATCCTAATGGCAACACATGCTTCTGATATAGTCAATTCACTGCAAAAGAGAGTAATCTCTCTGGATGAAGGTAAAATTGTTAGAGATTCTATGGGAGGTTATAACGAATGATAAAAGTTAGGAGATTAATAAAATATACGTATGAACATATAAGAAGAAATGGATGGTTATCATTCTCTTCTGTTGCAATAATGACGCTAACGTTCTTTGTTATATCTATATTCATATTTACTCTTTATTCTGTGAATGTTATTCTTCACTATTATGAATCAAAATCTCAAATTATTGTATTCTTTAACCCACAAGCATCTCAAACTTACATATCCCAGGTAAAGACTAATATAGAAGATACTGGGAAGGTTACATCAATCAAATTCATATCAAAAGAAGTTGCGTATCAAAGGTTTGTAAAATTATTAAAAACCCAGAATCCTACTTTAGCAAAATCAGTAGATATGAATGCTTTACCACCATCTTTTGAAGTTAGTACCCAAAATCTTTCTAATCTTCAGGATGTTGCAAATACTTTATATAAATTAAAGAAAAATAGCCATGGAGAGATTGATAACATACTATATTTTAAAAATGTTGTACAGTTTCTAAAGCAGGCAGTATCAGTAATAAGTGATGTTGGTCTGGGGCTTATAATATTCCTTAGTATTATAGCATTTGTTATTATAATCATAACTATAGCTATAACAATAAATTCACATTCTGAGGATATTGAAATTATGAAATTAGTGGGTGCATCTACTACATATGTAGTAGGGCCTTTTATAATGGAGGGAGCCTTGTATGGAGTTTTAGGAGTTTTTATTTCTAGTATTGTTTTATACCTAATATTTATTATTATAAGTACTTATTATAGAGCTACCATCTTGTTTCCACTAGAACAATTTTTTCAAGGAGTTCCACTCCCACATTATTCTTTGTTTCTAGTTTTAGAGGTAGTTGGTGTAGAGGCTCTTATAGGTATAGTGATAGGAGCTATAGCTTCCTCTATCTCTATTACAAAATATTTAAAATAAATAGACCTCTTTAAAATACTATAGTGTTAGTATTCTTATTGTTGTGTTTGTAAAAAATCTTATATAATGCTATATTTATTCGTGTCAATATATAAGTATGAGAATATTTAAGTTGTATAAAAATAAGTCTTTTAGGATAGTTTTATTTTCAATTATAACACTATCATTTTTTTCTACCCTATTAATTACTAGTCCTCATACTGTAGGTGCTGGTGATTCTCTAAATTCCTTGCAACAACAATATCAACAGTTAGAAGGTTTAATAAATCAGAATCAATCAAAAATCAATGCTAATAACGGAGCAATTGCAAATCTTATACCACAGATTAATACTTATCAGCAATTGATCTTACAAAAACAGGCACTCATTTCTAATGAACAAGTACAGATAAATCAGTTAAATAATCAAATTGCTCAGCTAAATATACAAATTGCCCAAGAACAATCAAAAATTCTTGTTATAAAGGGTAAAATAAATAGTAATGCTAAATCTGGATATGAGCAAACATATATTCCTCCTGCAGAAATGTTTATAGGTAACCCTAATATAAATAACGCTCTTGCATCAGTTGAATATTTTAATGCATCAATCCAACATCAGAATCAGTTAGCGCAAGAATTAATTGTTATAATTTCAAGACTTAATTCGAATAAAGCTACAGTAGCATTAAATCAGAAGGATGCTACTAATTTATATAACAGTCTTGAAACACAACAACAAACATTACTTGCTGATCAAAGTACACTACAACAAGAAAAAAATTCTCTTGCAAATGTAAATAATAGTTTAAGTTCACAAAATGCTCAAACTCAAGCCAAGATGCAAAGTATACTTGCCCAAATTGACAGGCTTGCATTACAATCTGGAACGCCAGGAGTAATTGGAAATGCCCCTTGTAATATAGGTGCATATTATTCACAAGAGTGTCCAGCATGGGGTAATATTGATCTGGCTAATACTGGATACACTTACTCGAACGCTGGCTGTTCATTAATTGCAGCTATTATAGCTGAAAATCTTATTGGCAATACAGGATTTAATCCATATGATGTAAATTCTTCTCAATATTGGGACAGTAACGGTGCAATTTTTAGTGATTTTCCTGGTATACAAACAGAATCTTTTGGTAATACATCATCAATAGATTTAATTAATACATATGCATCACCATCTACCCCAGTAGTCGTTGGTTTATATACCAATGATAATCAATTTGGTACACATTTTGTTACCATGACTGGTCCTTTAGGTGCTACAGGTACAATGCAAGATCCTTGGTTTGGTCCAAATTTGACATTTGGACAATATATGGGTGGTGGTATTACATATTCAGAATCGGGTATCTTTTCTGCAATAGTATTTTGATTCTAAATAGTTTCTACACATAAATTCCAAATAACCCTTTAATTATAAGGAATATAATGACTAAAAATAGGATATATTCTATTATGAGTTCATTAGATAGCTTATTCTCTAATTTATGGTGTAGAATTGCTTCAAAAAAGTAAAAGAGAGAAGTTATTGTGAATGCAGTTATTATTGCATTATTAACAAATATATCCATCAAGAATACAGAGCATCCGATCACAAATGATATTAATATAGCATACCAGATAGTACTATTTAGGAATTGTTTATTTCTTTGTATAAGTAATAACAGTAGAGTTAAAGATATAGAAAATATGAACACAGGAACAAGGAGGTTAGATAAATTTATAATAGAAGATATTTGTAAAACTGAATATGATAAAAGAAAGAAAATGTATACTTTGACTCCATTTATTATATAGTGGGTTCTCTCATCAAATTCAAAAGTTTCAAGATATACTTCTATATGTTTTATAAGAATATAGAAGAGTGCAGTGGATAGTACTATAAAAAATTGGATAGTTAATAAGTCCAATGTGTTTAAAAGTATAAAAGATAGAGTTCCAATATATGTTGCAATTGGTAAAATTATCTGATTAAACAAATAGATATTTTTATTTATTTTTTTAGCTTCCTCAGAATTAATCTGTTTTATATATTTTCTAAATCTTTTTATACTATCAATTATAAAAAGGATGAAAAATATTGTTGATAGTATTACATAAGCAACTACTATAGTTATTGAAGATAACAATATTACAAAAAATAATATTTCTAAGAGTATAAAAAATATACTTGTGGTAAATTCTATTTCATATCTTATTATATTTTTCATAAAGATATCCCTATTATAAGTACAAATACAACTATTATAGATACAAAAAGTAGAGGTAAATGCATATTTGATATCATTTTTTCTCTTTCAATTTTGTAATAATAAGTAACTATCACATCAGTGATAAGAAGTAATGTTATAAAAAGTAGTACAAAAAGATCGGTATATTCAATAATTTTATAATTTATAAAACTACTTTGATTATTATTAGAAAATAACGGAATAATATTTGAAGGAACACCTTTAGCTGTTAGAATGGCAATAATATTGACATTATTTCCATTTAAAACTCCATTGCCTTCATAAATGCCTATATCATTAATATTGGGACTGGTAATAATATTTTTATAATTCTGTATTAGTGTATTTGAAAATGATGATTGTGAGACATAGTTTTTAAATAGAATCAAATTCATATTGCTGAATTTATTCATATTTACAAATGAATAGAAAGATGTACCTTTTACCGGATTTATTCTTCCAAAATACTGATATTGAAACATATTATTAACTATATTTTTTGCATATAGATCCAAGTTTTGGTTCATGTATAATGTGGACTCATTGTTATCTTGTCTGATCTTATTTAAACTTATAAATATCTGACTATTGTTTATACCAGAGCCATATGCAAAAGAGGGGAGTGCAAGATTGATAAAAGATAAGAACACTATAAAAATCAGGAGTACTTTGTAGGATAATATTGGTGAATGATATTTATTTTCCTTAGTAGGGAAAAATATTGATTTAAACTTGGTAAACATAAGCTTATTCTACTAAAAATATTTTACAAAGTAAATTTTTAATGTTAATGTTTTATATAAATACTATGCAAGCCTATAAAAAGAGAAGAAAATCAAGTCACCTTATAATAATAATTGCTATTATAATATTCTTATATATTATTTATTTCTTGTTTTCTAATGTTACAAGATTAAATAATATAACTATTAATGGAGATTCTGGATATAGTGGTGGACTAGCTACAGTATCATCTAATAACACCACCAGTATACTCATTGTTTATGAATCTAAAGATAATGGATTCACCGTTAATACATATAATGCTATCCTAACTGTTACTCCTGGAACATCTACAACTTTGATGGCTTTACCATCTAATATGAACTTTTATACTTCTCTCTCATCAAATCAGACTTTAAGAACTATTTATCCAATTGGAAATTTAAATGCTCCAAAAGATGGCATGAATCTTCTTTTAAAAGTTATAAGATATAATTTAGCAATACCAATAGATGGATATATATCACTAAGTTCTAGTTCTTTACTAGGAACTAGAAATATATCCATAGTGTCATCTTTAAGTACTAATATTGACGGTGTTCCAATAAATGATGGAGAAAATACATTAACTGCAGGCCAAGCAATAATAATACTATCTTCAAAATCAGATACATTTGATAATCTGTATATTAAAAATCTTATTTTTCAAGGTATTTTATCAAATATACTATCACCTTTAAGTTTGCTTAATACTAGTTCAGATATAGGATATATACAAACTATTTTCAGATCTAATATAGAAGGTCAAAATATATTTAATCTACTATATGCTATATATAAACTCAAAATTCAAAATATTAATTTATTAGAATATAAGGCTAGTGGTTTGATTAATTTAAAAAATATTGATGCATTTATAAGGTCTAATTTTACAAGTACAACATTTGCAAAGAGTGGCGTTTCAGTACAAATATTAGATTCTTCCTCATCAAATAATGCAGTATATCAGTTTTCAAGATATATACAAAACCTTGGAGGTACAATATCATCTATAGGTATATATAATCAAACACTAACAAAAGATGAGATATATGTTGGCAATTATTCTCAATATAAATATGAAGTGAATCAGATAATAGATATTTTAGGTCCAAGTAATGTAAAATTAATTAAACACAACCCATCTTTTTATACTGGGAATATAATAGTTATTCTAGGATCAGATGATAGTACTTTGTATTCAACTCTATAAGAATATTGAATACCAATTGATTTCACAAAACATTATTCTTAATATATAATCTTCAATATGGCCTTGTCGTCTAGTGGTCTAGGATATTAGGTTCTCATCCTAAAGATCGCGGGTTCGAATCCCGCCAAGGTCAATTAATACTACAAATACTGTAGTTATTTCATATTTTAGATAATTGGTTTACCATATCAATAGCCTTTCTTCTATATGTTTTTCTTCTATTATTTCTCCAGGAATATCTTTATCTTGAGTACTTAGAAAAGATAATAATTTCTTCACTCTTTCCTTATTATGGAATGCCACAATTTCTATTCTTCCTTTACCTGTGCCTTTAAAATGAGAAAGGTATAATCTCCTTAGAAGCCTTAATTCTATGTTTGTCTCAAATGCTCAATCTCTAAAAATAAAATATTTAGGATCTATTCCAAGGGATCCAGATCCAAGATCTAAAAGTTGCGATGATAAAACATCTGAGTATTCTTGACATTGAGGGTTATCACTATCTTCAATATTAGCTGCGGTTGACAGTATATATGGCTTTCTTGAATCTGGAGCTAAGTGCCATAGCAGTGCTGTTGATGTTGCCATTGATCTTAGTGCAGCCATTTCAGCTTCATCTTTCCAAGGGTCTCCTTTTCCCATGAGCATTATTACTCCTGGTAATGTTTCTTCTAAGGTTTCGTTATTTTGTATTTGATTAATTTCCATAAGTACAAACTATGCCATAACCTATAGTTTTTGTACAAATTTTTTTATTAATTTAATATTAATGTTCTCTATCTACTATGACGATACTTCATACAATACAAAATGCATAAATTCCAATATAACGAAGAGATAAGATTAAAGATTCAAGACCCTTTTAAAATACTTAAAAGTATAGGTTTAAAAGAGGGGTATACCTTTATAGATATAGGATCAAACGATGGATTTTTCTCTGTTCCTGCATCTAAAATAGTGGGGTTAAATGGTAAGGTTTATGCTATTGATATAGATTCTACTGCTATAGAGAGACTCAAAAATAAAATTATGGATAATGGTATTAATAATATAGAGACTGTTATATCAGAGGGTGAGAATTTTTTAGGGGGAGAAAATATTGCAGACATTATTTTCCTTGGTACAGTATTACATGATTTTAAAGACCCTTTTAAAGTTTTACAAAACTCTTTTTCAATGTTAAAAAATAAAGGTAAATTAGTTGATTTTGATTGGAAGAAGAAAGATACAAAAATGGGACCTCCATTGAGTATAAGATTATCTGAAACTGAGGCAGAAGAGCTATTAAAAAGAACCAATTTTTCAGATATTAAAGTACAAGATATATCAGAAAATTTTTATCAAATTATTGCATTTAAAAATTAGGATTCTAATTACTCTCAGATTTATTATTGACAAAACTCATAATTGATAGTAATGTAACTCTATTATGACGTCGTCTTTAGCTATAGATATTTTTATATATGGATTATTGATAGTTGTATTTATAGTAGCAATAATTCTTCCATATCCATCATTCGAAAGCAAGAAATCAAAAAAGAAAGAGAATGAATCTGACAAGTGAACTTAAAAAAAGAATAAAAAAAGATTTAGACCCAGACACACTCCTTCCAGAAGAATTACCAATATATGTATCTTCATTTGTTTATATGTTTGGATCTTTGACCCTTGCTTGTTTTGTGACACTTATAATTACAGGAATTATTATGGTTTATGAAGGTCCTATATGGTATCAATACTCACAAATAGGATTCTTTTTTAGGTCTATGCATTTTTGGGCAGCCCAAGTTTTCTTTTTCTTTATGACAGTACATTTTCTTACAAATTTTTTTATAGCAGGATGGAGAAAAGGAAGAATAATTACATGGATAAGTGGATCCTTACTATTTGGTATATCTATGTTTGAAGCTTTTATGGGATATTTAATGGGAGGAGGGTTTTTTGCCCAATGGAATCAGGTACAAGCTAAAGACGCTATGAATGCTATAGGAGCGACATTCTTTTTTAATATATTAGATAACGGTCAGGTATATGGATTGCATGTAGTAATTCTACCTTTAGTTTTAATTTTGCTTTTAGTGATACATTTATATTTTATAAGGAGCAAAAATGTTGTACCTCCAATAGGTTATGATGGATAATAGAAATGTTGATACAAAGAGTCTTGACTCAAGGAGTCTAGATTCACAAAATATAGGTTTGAAAGAATCAGATTTAGTGAAAGAAGCATCTGTGAGCTTTATTGCGATTATAGTTTTAGTTATACTGCTTTCTATATTTCTAAAATCTCCTAATACCCCACCTTTATCAGTTAGAGGGTATGCTAAAAATCACCCAATTGGTTTTGTTACAACTACACTACATGATCTTATGGGTACAAGTGCGATTGCAACATATGGACCTCCATTTAATAACAATGGCACAGCGCAAAATATAGGGCCAATATCGCCTGGAGGTATTGAAGGAGTAACATTGCCAATTAATACAAAAAATGATTTTGTGATAATTCCATTGCAGATGGAATCAAGTATTAACCCTAACATCAGTTTAATACTTAACGAATATAATAATGCAACAAAAAGACAACAAAATATTTGGGAACAGAATACCCTAAAAGCTCTTCCTAATGCTAGATATGAAGATGGGCTTGTTATATTTCCTAATGGTAACTATGGACCAGTAGTACAAATGTTAAATGAACTTTTAAAATTAGGACAAAGTGGTTTGTTCTCAAGAGCATTGACAAGAGAAAATGTAGATAATAATGGAGTATATACCTATAATGAACAAAATAGATTACTATTCCTTCAAGGAGCACCACTGCAAGCTAAGGCTGCGAGTCTAAATATGCTTGGAGGAGAGTGGGGTATATTAAAAGAAACTGGTCCTTATCCTGGTCCTTGGTGGCTTGTATTTTATACATCTTTATACCAAACACCTTTTTATGCTAATTCACCAGCAGCAGATCTTATGGCCTTTGCAACTTTCTCTCTGCTGATTGCAATCATTACATTTCTACCCCTAATTCCTGGGTTACGTAGGATACCATACATAATACCAGTGTATAAGATTATATGGAGAAGGTTCTATAATGAGCAAAAACGATCAAAGAATTAAATCCCTTATATTATTTGCTCTCATAGTAGTAGGAATATATTTTACATATAATGCATATGAGAGTGTAGTACACCTAAATTTTTATTTGTCTGTAATTTACGTTGCTATTGTACTTTTTATAGCTTTTTACACAACAAAGTTGTTTTATGAATTTAGGTACATGTATAGACTTTTAAAAGTTCGTAGTGAGGTAGTCAGTATTCTTTTAAAATTAAAAATCAATAAAGGAGAAGCTAATATATTAGCTGAAAATTTAGTCTTAAAAAAAACAGATATAAAATCATGGAATGAGATCCCAAAAAATATAAAGGATGAAATTAATTTATCTTTGGGAAATTTGAATAGGTATAAGTATGGGAATACTATATTGCAGAGAATTATAAATAGAAATTTAAAAAGGTATTGAATTATCAAAATAATTCTTTAGTTCTGAAATATCCTATTAATTTATTTTACTAATAATTGTATTGATGTGATACTTTTATAGTATAATAAGGTTTAATTTGTTTTTATATGATAATGAAATATAAATCAGAAGATGTTTCTGATACAAATAGAGTTGCAGAAAAATTAGCAAAGAGCATAAAGGGTAATGAAATTTTATGTTTATACGGGGATCTAGGGGCAGGTAAAACTACATTTACAAAAATGTTAGCTAAATCATTAGGGTTCGAAGACGAGATAACATCTCCTACCTTTATAATAAGGGCAGATCATGAAAATAATGGTATGTTTCTATATCATTTTGACTGGTATAGGTTAGATGATCCAGAGGATTTGGAGAGAGTAGATTTTTATGATGTTTTGGGGCATGGTGTGGTAATTATTGAGTGGGCAGATAAATTTAATCATATTATAGATAGTCTTAAATCTGCATCTTTAGGATCAAAATTCTCCAATCAGGGTGAAATTATAAAAATATATTTTAAACATGTACAATTGGAATCATATGGTTCTAGAAGTAATAATGTTAGGGAAATAGAGGTTGAATATGGAAATCTTAATAATTGATGCTACAAAAGATAAACTAAAATGTTTTTTATATAAGGATGATAAGGTTGAAAAAAAGTTTGAAGGTGAACTTAATAATGTATTCTTATCTCTAGACAATATTTTCGATGTGTTTGGTAACGTGAGATTTATAGGTATTAATAAAGGGCCTGGTTCTTTTACAAGTACTAGAGCATCTCTAGCTTATGTTAAAGGATACTCACTTGCAAGGAAAACTCCTATTGTGGCTATATCATCATTTGATGTACTCAAAGAAATGGGAAAGCCTGAGATTGTATCTGCAGGAAGGGGAAATATATTTATAAAAAATGGATCTAAATCCTCAGAATCTAGATCCAACGTTAAAGGTTATGAAATTATACATGATGAGGAATTTATACCTATTGAGCTAGATTATAATATTTTTTTTAAAATTATAAAAAGGAAAATAAAGAGTAGAGAATTTGATGATCCTTTATATGTACTTCCTCTATACATAAAAACATTATGAAAAAAAGTGATATTAATATATTAGGCATTGAAACATCTTGTGATGATACTGGAGTTGCAATAGTAAAGAATGGTTTTGTGATAATAGATTCTCTGTTATCTTCTCAAGATCATGTTGATACTGGTGGAGTTGTTCCTGAAAAAGCCTCAAGAATGCATATTGAAGTTTTACCACTATTAATTGATAAGATAATAAATAGAAATTCTAATATTGAAATTTCAAAGATAGCTGTAACCCTGAATCCAGGATTGGTTCCAGCCTTATTAGTAGGGGTTTCTTTTGCCCATGGCTTTGCCAAGGGGTCTAGACCCAAGGGATCTGGATCCTGGGGATCTAGATCCAAGACAAAAGGTTTACCAATTGTTAATATTAATCATTTATATGCTCATGTATATGCTAATATTCTAACAAATCCTAATATAGAGTTTCCACATATTTCTCTACTAATATCTGGAGGTCATACTCAGATAATAAAAGTATTATCAGCAACATCCATGGAAGTTATAGGTCAAACTGTTGATGATGCAGCAGGGGAGGCATTTGATAAGGTTGCAAGAATGTTTGGACTACCTTATCCTGGAGGACCACATATATCAAAGATATCTGATTCTGGTAATGAAAATTTTGTAGATTTTCCAAGGCCAATGATAGGATCTAATGATTTTAATTTCTCATTCTCAGGGTTGAAAACGTCAGTATTATATTATATGAAAAGTCATAAAGGTGTAAATAGGGAAGATGTACTTGCATCATTTCAGTTTGCAGTTGCAGATATATTAGTTAGGAAAACTATAAAAGCAGCAAGAACTCTTAATATAAATACAATCACAATAGCTGGAGGGGTTGCTGCAAATTTAAGGATAAGAAAAGAATTTGAAAAGTACAGGGATGAATTTAGCCTGTATTTCCCTCCAATAGAATTATGTACAGATAATGCTGTCACTGTAGCAGGATTGGCATATCACTATTAAGTTGTATACACCTATAATAATAGTATTTTTGATATATGAAAATATTACTATTTATGCTACAATCGTACATTACAAGTAAGCTTATTTAGAAGGAGGCTTATTTTTCCTATTGATTTATATAATTAAGTGTTATGATAAAGAAAAACAGAGATTTTTCTAACAAATTTTTATTAACTAAAAAAGGACTGGAGGCTCTAAAAGAGGAATACAGTAATAAAGTTAATATACAAAGAAAAAGTATTAATGATGATATTAATAGAGCACGTTTAGAAGGTGATTTATCTGAAAATGGTGCATACTCTGCTGCTATGCTTGAGAGAGAGCTTAACGAGGCTAGGATAAGTGAGATTGAAGATATACTAAAAAACTATGTTATTGCAACAGATAGAGGAGATGACAATATAGTCCAAATAGGTTCTAAAATTGTTGTAAAATCAGATAAAGGTGAAAAGACACTTATAATGGTAGGTGTTTCAGAGAGTAACCCTATGGAGGGTAAAATATCAGTTGATTCTCCTATAGGAGCAGCTTTAGTTAAAAAAAAGAAAGGGGATAGTGTTAATGTAACCGTGGGTGATGATATAGTAGAATATACTATATTAAGTATAGAAAATTAGATACATTGGTTGACTGTTATGTCTATTTTTAATAAATTTTTCGATTCCAATCAAAAACAGGTAAAAAGGCTTGAGGGAAAAATTATACTTATAAATAATCTTGAGGATAAAGTATCAAAATTATCTGATGATGAGATGAGAGTTAAGATTCAAGATATAATAAAGAAACTCTCTAAGACTAAAGATGATGATATAGAGAGGATGAGAGATGAGTTTTTTCCAGAAGTTTTTGCAATAGTGAGAGAAGCTGCTAAAAGGTCTTTAAATCATAGGCACTATGATGTTCAGCTTATGGCTGGTCTTGCCATGGCACAAGGAAGGCTTGTAGAGCTTTTAACAGGAGAAGGAAAGACTCTTGTTGCTACACTACCACTGACTTTATATGCTTTATTTAAAAAGGGAGCTCATATTGTTACTGTTAATGATTATCTTGCAAAAAGAGATGCTGAATGGTGTGGACATATTTATTCTTTTTTAGGACTCTCAGTAGGAGTTGTTACTTCTGATAAAACATATAAGTTTATTCCTTTAGATAAATTAAAAGAATATGGAAAAACAGAGTCTGAAATAGATTCACTTAAAAAGGAAGGATTTAGGCTTAATAGTATGCATGGTGCACAACTTTTTGAATGTACAAAAAAAGAAGCATATGAATGTGATATTACATATGGTACAAATAATGATTTTGGATTTGATTATCTGAGAGATAATCTTGTATATTCAAAATCTGATTTTTCTCAAAGAGAACTCTTTTTTTGCATAGTTGATGAAGCTGATTCAGTATTAATTGATGAATCTAGAACCCCATTAATTATATCTGACCCAGTTGAGAGTGATGTATCTTTATATACACGTTTTGCCCAAATTGCGCAACAATTACAGGTTGGAGATGATTATATTCTTGATGAGAAAATACAGTCTGTAACTTTGACAGAAAACGGTATAGACAAAATAGAGAAGATTATGCATGTTGATGATATATGGAGTGATTATAAGAACACATATCATCTGGAAAATGCTTTAAAAGCTAAATCATTTTTCATTAAGGATGATGAATACCTTGTAAAAGATGGAAAAGTTATAATAGTTGATGAATTTACAGGTAGAATAATGCCTGATAGAAGATTTTCAGAAGGTCTTCATCAAGCAATAGAAGCTAAAGAGGGAGTTGAAATTTTACAAGAGAGTAGAACTTTAGCTACGATAACTTTCCAAAATTTCTTTAGATTATATAAATACCTTGCAGGAATGACTGGGACAGCAATGACAGAAGCTGAAGAATTTTTCAAGATTTATCATCTTGATGTTATTGCTATACCTCCTAACAGACCTAATATAAGGATAGATTATGCCGATAGGGTATATAGAAATAAGGATGCTAAGTTTAGAGCTGTAATAGATGAAATCAAAGAAAATAATAAAAAAAAGAGACCACTACTTGTTGGTACAACCTCTGTGGACACATCTGAATATCTATCTAATCTACTTTCTAAAGAAGGTATTCCCCATACTGTTTTAAACGCTAAATATCATGAACAGGAAGCTGAAATAATATCTCATGCTGGAGAAAAAGGACAAGTAACTATAGCTACTAATATGGCAGGAAGAGGTACTGATATAGTTTTGGGTGAAGGTGTTAAGGAACTTGGGGGTTTACATGTTATAGGAACTCAAAGGCATGAATCGAGAAGGATTGATAATCAGCTTAGAGGTAGAACTGGAAGACAAGGTGATCCTGGATCAGCTAGATTTTACGTGTCACTTGATGATGATTTAATGCGAATATTTGGAGGAGAGTCTGTAGCAAGAATTCTTTCTACTTTGAAAGTAGATGAAAATGTTCCTATAGAAGCAGGTATTATTTCTAAACAGATTGAATCATCCCAAAAGAAGATAGAAGCATATAATTTTGATACTAGAAAATCTCTTGTTGACTATGATGATGTTATGAATAAACATAGAGAAGTTGTATTCAGAAAAAGGAAAAAATTTCTGAACAATATGGAAGATGAAAAATTTGACTATAAAAAAGAAGTACTGGATAAAATTAATCTCCAAGTTACCAATATAGTAGAATCTATAGCCCCAAATGAAGATATAACTAAAGAAGAATTAGAAACTTTAATAAATGACTTATATGCGATTATCCCCAAAGAGATCTTTGAGACAGTTTTGAAATCATCAGGGATCTCATATAATGATTGGAAAGATTTATTGTTTGGACAATCAGAATCAATAAAATCTAAAGTTATCATTAAAGAAGATCTTTTGGATCAGTTGAAGAAAATAGTAGAAGAAGCACTATCAATGCAAGAAGAGATATTTACTAAGGAGGTGTTTAGACAAATAATGAAGGATTCTTATCTACAAGTATTATCTTACCTTTGGACTGATCATATTGATGCTATGGATTATTTAAAACAGAGTATAGGGTTACAAGGATATGCTCAGGTTGATCCTCTAGTTGCATATAAACAGGAAGCGTTTACTATGTTTGATAGATTCATTAATGCAGTCGAGTATGAATTTGCAAGAAGAGTATTTTACGTCCAGAAAGTAGAAGTACAGGAACCATTAATGTTGGAGAATTTGGAAAAGATAGAAGCTAATTTGTCTCAAAATAATAGTAAGGTAACAATGACTAATACTAAAAAATCCAATTTACCTTCTGGTGCAAGTAAGATTGGAAGGAATGATCCTTGTTTCTGTGGTTCTGGAAAAAAATATAAAAATTGTCATGGAAAGAATATCTAATTATGGCTCCCTACCCTATCCCCCACTAATAATATTATACTCAGTTATTTTATATTGTTCTTTTGTATAATTTATGTAGTTGATAAACCCTCCCTGCTTTTAAAATCATACCCTATTCCCTATTACACTATAGGATTTAATTATTGTATAAAAAATCTAATGTTTTAAAAAAAAGGTTAGTATCTCAACTTATGTAGACACTATACATTTGATTATAAATTTATTTTTTAGTACAATGCACTTTGTGTATACCATATATAAATGACAGTAATGTTAGTAGTATTGGTACACGTATAATCCGGCAAGTTCTTTTACAACTAAAAGGAGGATAAGTCACAGTTGTCTACAGTTCCAATATATATTGGGGAATCTGGTCGTAGGAAGCGTAGTATATTCAATGTCAATATTTGGAGGTTTCTATTAGTTTTTACAATACTTGGTGCAATCTCTTGGTATATCACTGGTGGTTCTAGATATCAGGCCCTTAATTGGTATGTAACCTTAATTTGGAGTTTGAATGTTCCACTAGCGGTTATATCATTCTTAGGAATAGTAGCCCTAAAGAGGTATAAAGTAGTTCCATCTAGGTTCTGTGAAACTATAAATAATCAAGTAATATTTATAGTCCCGTCTGTCGCAAGATCAAATGTAATTCCAGCTTTAAAAAGGGTGATAGATTCAGTTCTGGAATTTGCTCCATTCAATATGGTAAATTTCAGAATAGACGTTGTCGTTGACGAAGGCTCGGAAGGTATCTCAATACTACAGAAGATCTATGGATCTAGTAATTTGGTAAGGATTCTTGTAGTTCCTCATGATTACTCTACTCCTAATGGTACTAAGTACAAAGCGAGAGCTAATCAATATGCAATGATGGTTAGAGCTATTGATGGAGAAAACTGTGCAAACACTTGGGTGTATCATCTTGATGATGATACTTCTGTAAGGTCTGACACAATATCATCAATAGCAGAATTCATTTCCAAAAAAGGCAATGAATTTTATCTAGCACAAGGAGTACTGACCTTTCCGTATGAGCGTTCAAATAGTGCAATAAGTAGATTCGCTGATTCAATTAGACCGATTGATGATCTATCAAAATTCTATTTTTTCACAGGTGGTGGAACTCCCAGGATGGGATTACACGGGGAACATCTACTCCTAAGAAGTGATATAGAAGAAACAATAGGTTGGGATTTCGGAAAAAAAGTTAAAGTAGAGGATGCTTATTTTGCACTTTTCTTTGCAAAGAAATATCCTGGTAAATCTGGATTCTTAAATAGTGCAACTTATGGATCATCTCCATCAAGTGTGAAAGACCTAATAAAGCAACGTCGGAGGTGGTCTTCTGGACTGATACATCTCATTTCAGATAAATCCATCCATCTTAGAGACAAAAAGGTTTTATCCTATGCAGTCTTTATATGGCTCGTTGGTTTTGCACAGAACGTTTGGGTTGTAATCCTTATAGGGTTACTGATTGGTCAAGATACTGCACCTGTCTTCAAAGGCATTGTTTTACTTTGGAGTTTCAATATGGCTTTTCAAATATGGAGCTATATGGAAGGTGTTAAAATCAATCTAGGTGTATCAGAGAAAGGAGGTACTTTAAAGAAGTATCTTCATATGGCAGTAGCTATACCAGGAGTATTCCTGATTCCAGTAGTGGAATCAATAACGTCTCTTCTAGGTCTTATAGAGTTCCTACTGCGTAAGGAAGGGTTTGATGTCATACAAAAAAGGATCTAAGATAGGAGGGTTGTTAGTATTTGTCCTTTTTGCATCAATTCTTTCAGGATGTGCAACAACTACAAATACAATTAAAATAACAAGCCAGGGAAAAGGTAAAACTACAACACCAAAACCAGTAACAAGTCCCAAGACACCAGAACTACCAATACAGGTATCCTATCAAAAGGGCATTGATATTCTTCTATACGGGAACTATCCTGATATAAAAGGACTTTCTAGTAGTCTGTTTACTCATCTTAAGAGCATTGGAGTAAACAGTATATCTATCAATTTCCCTTTCTACATGGATAACTTGTATGCATCAAGCGTGTATACAGGTGAATCCACTCCTACTAGTCTGGAGCTCATGGATATACTGGAAACAGCACACAGTTTTGGTCTGAGTACTAATCTAAGGCCAATATTGGATCAAAAGAATCTCAAGGGAGGAGGTGATGGCTGGAGAGGTATAATAAAACCTCAGGATATCTCAAGTTGGTTTCAATCATACACAAATATGATTGTTCGTTATGCGATGTTACTACAAAGTGCTCAAGGGAGCATACTTACAGTAGGTGCTGAACTAAATTCCATGGAGCAGTATACAGGGTATTGGGATACTCTTATACAAAAGGTTAGAAGTGTTTTTAGTGGGGAGATAACCTATTCTAGTAATTGGTGGCCACAATTGGTATCTAGTAATGTACAATTTTGGAATAAACTCAATTTCATAAGTACAGATCTATTTGTGCCAGTACAAGGTCCGAGCCTTACAGATATGATATCTTCTTGGAGCCCCTATTTGTCAGCACTTGAGCAGGCATACAAACAGTATAATATGCCTATAGTGGTAACAGAAATTGGAGCAGCTTCACAGGAGGGATCTTATAGCAAACCATGGGTATCAAGTAGCACTGGTATATATAGTTCTTCTGCTCAAGCAGACTATTATGATGCTGCATTTACTTCACTCAGAAGTCTGTCTTTTGTTAAAGGCATATATATTTGGGATATCCCATTCAACCAGCTGCTACCTGGATACAATCCAAATACTGATACTGGATTTAATCCTCTAGGAAAGAAAGGAGAAACTATCATACAGAGAAATTTCTGAGAACTAAGCCGGGATTGGACAGACCTTAATTTTTAATCTAAAAAATTAAAAACTTAAGGTTTGTCCTTCTCTCATCAAGTGTGTACTTGATCTGATGAGTCAAAAATGACGAAAGAGAATTATAGCCTAAAAGTGATTTACATAAATTGCCTTATAGTATTTTTTATGATAAAATCCAAAAGCACGTTTACAAGACATGCCGAACACCTGGATATTCTCTAGGTCTTAGGTTGTCATAAGAAAGGGGTTTTTATGAGCTCGCGTCGTCTTGGCAATATTCGTTCTATTCTTATTGTACTATCTATAGCACTTTTTGGAACACTGATCCCTGGGATTGTCTTTTATATAACAGAACATATTGCTAAAGCATTTGTTTTGGGAGTAAATGACTCTTTGGTTTTTATGATTCTAATCCTTGTTTTTACGGTATTTATGAAAGGTGGAAACAAAAGGTTTCTCATTCAGTATGCATTACCATTCTCATTTGGAATCTTCCTGCAAGTTTGGTTTTTGTTTACTCCAAGAGAAATACTTTTTGCGTTAGTAGTAGTCCTAATGGCATTTGTGGAAACACAAATACATAAGTTTGACCAACGTAATGGAGGTATTCGCCAGGATGGCTAGTTAATAGTAACTTCTCCCATTTATGGGCGTGTGATTAGAGGAAGCTCTACATTTTTACACAATCTGTGTAATATGTATCTTCCTCTCGTCATTTGTTAATATATTCTTATGAACTTAAAACCAGAAATCTATGTATTGATTAATAATATAAGGAGTGCATTTAATGTAGGATCTATTTTTAGAACATCAGATGCTGCAGGGATATCTAAAATATATTTGTCTGGTTATTCTCCAACCCCAGCTAATTTAAAACTAGAAAAAACAGCATTAGGGTCTCTAGATTTTGTGGATTGGGAATATGAGAAGGATGTTAATATATTTATTAAAAAATTTAAAGATGAGAAAATTCCAATATTCTCTGCTGAACAAACAAAAAAAAGTGTATTATATAACTCTATTACATACCCACAAAGAATGTGTCTTGTAATGGGTAATGAAATATCTGGAGTTGAGGATAATATACTAGATGCTTCAGATAAAATTATTGAGATTCCAATGTATGGTAAAAAAAATTCGCTAAATGTAGCTACTGCATATGGAATTTTAATATATTATATTATATCCCATATATAATCATCTAGCTGCACTTGTATTCTCCACCTATTATTTTTACAGAATACACTAATATATTAAACTCACTCTCAGTATTTTTATCTATAGAAGACCCAAAATAATTAGTCACTATTTTATGGTAATTTAATAGTATACTAATATTATTGTTATAATAAAATATTGCTACAATTGTATCATTTTCATATAGAAGATACTCTATTCCTCCAGTTTTTATTTTTTTTGAATTTACCACGTAATATGGTTTTAAGGAAGTTACGGTTGGTATAGCAACGCAACTTGGATACACTGTCAGCCTAGTTAATATATTTTGATCTTCTAATGATATTGAATATGTTGTATTTTTATAAAAAGGTTTTTCTAAGGACACTATTTTCCATGTAGACGGATATTGAAAAGAAAATTTAGTTTTCAGATTTAATACTCCATTGTATTCCTTATATTTATGTACTCCATCTGAATTACCTTGACTATTATTTGCACTTAATCCTGACCTCGTGATCTTTCCAACCAATTCGCCCTTATTTTTAGGGGGAGACAACGTAAGTATTATAATAACTATTATGAGTATAAATGTTGCTATGAGTAGGTTTCTTATTTGAGCATTGCTTTCCATTGGATACTAATCCTTAAAATTGATTATAACATAACCGTTGAATAGTAAATATGTTTTTGTTATCATAATTTGAGATGAATCCCATTATAAAAGTAGATAATTTAGAGAAAACTTTTAAGGACGGAAAAATAAAAGCTGTAAGAGGAGTATCGTTTAGTGTAAATGATGGTGAAATATTTAGCCTTCTTGGTCCTAATGGTGCTGGTAAAACGACTACAGTAGAGATGATAGAAGGTCTTCTTAGTATGGATAAAGGTAGTGTCGTCATTGATGGAATGGATATAGCAAAACATAGCAGTGATATAAAGAAAATAATAGGTGTGACTCTTCAGGCAAATAATTTTTTTGATGATTTATCGATAACAGATATATTAAAATTATTTGGACACCTTTTTGGTATAGATGTAAACACTGGAGAATTCTTAGAAAAAGTATCTTTAAGTGAGAAAGCAAAAGTATTATATAAAGATATTTCTGGAGGACAAAAACAGAGATTTGTTATAGCTTTGGCACTCATAAATAACCCTAAAATTCTATTTTTGGATGAACCTACTAATGGATTAGATCCTCAAGCACGAAGGCACTTATGGGATATTGTTAAATCTTTGAAGGTTGCAGGTAAGACAATATTATTAACTACTCATTTTATGGATGAGGCACAATATCTATCAGATAGAGTCGCCATTATGGATAACGGTAAAATCATTGTTAATGATACACCAAGCAATCTTATTAAGAGTCTCCTTGATAGAGGGTTTGAAAAAAAAGTTCAAGATACAAGAGCTAACTTAGAAGATGTATTTATAGATCTTACCGGTAATAAATTAAGAGATTAAATTATGAAAAGAACCTATTATCTCACAATTGCATTTTTAAAAATGACCTTTAGAAATAGGACCAATCTATTTTTTACATTATTTTTTCCCTTGGTTTTTATTCTTGTTTTTGGTCTTTTCAACTCCCAAAAAGCACCTACTCTAAAAATTGATATTATATCTAATAATAAAACAGCTACAATTGCAGCTTTGTATGATAAAATATTTAAAAAAGCAGGATCTATAAAAACCACAAATTTAAATAATCTTGCCAAAGCAACTTCAAATCTTAATAAAGGAAATGTAGATCTTGTGATTGATCTTCAAGCTGTGAAGTTTCAAAATAAACCCCCAGTAGAACCTTACAATACTAGATTATTACCTATAGTTACACCTCGGTATAATGTTGTTTTTTATACAAATAAAAATGATCAAAATTATTCATATGTATTGCTTTTGATAGATCAAATTAAATATAGTGCACTACAACAAGAAGGTTTGAAAAATCAAATATTTACTTTCTCTCAGAAAAATGTGATCTCAAAAGGAGGTTATAGTTATATAACGTTTTTAACTCCCGGTATCGTGGCTTTGGGTATAATGAATGGTATTATTTTTGGTGTTATTACTATAATTATTAATTATAGGGAGCTACAGATTCTACGAAGATTATTTCTAACACCTTTAACAAAGTCTAATTTTCTAGCTAGTTTAACATTATCAAGGCTTGTAGTCGCAATATTCCAAGCTATAGTCCTATTTGCAGTTGTTGCAGGTGTTTATAATATTGTACCAAAAGGCAGTTATATAAATCTTGGAATTGTCATTATACTAGGTAGCCTTATGTTTATAACTCTAGCATTACTATTATCTTCTCTATCAAATTCAGTTAATACTGCAATGCCAATAGCAAATATTATAACCCTACCTATGTTTTTCCTCTCAGGGGTATTTTTTGCTACTACAAGCTTACCTTCCTGGCTAGCACAAATAGCTGCTTACTTACCTCTGACATTTTTTGTTAATGCTTTACGTGGAGTATATCTGAATGGTTATTCACTATTTAGTATCAAAGGAGATTTAGTAGGACTATTTGTCTGGTTTCTAATATTCTTTGCTATCAATCTTAAATACTTCAGATGGGACTAATCTAATCAATAGCATTGTCAATAACTGATTTTATAATGCTATCAATCTGTGTTATAAAGCTTTCCATTTCATCAGATAAACTATCTATATTTGTTGGTTCAGTTCCCGATAAGTACCTTATACCATTAATCTCATATAAAACCAGAACTGTAGGAATGAGTAATCCTGCGTTAGGATTCCTTTCTATAGCACTAATAGCATATGAAATATTGTAATAGCCTAATATGTAGTATTGAGTAAAATTCTCAGATAACTTCTCATTGGCTGTATTTTTCATATCTAAATCAAATATAGGAACAAACCCTTCCTTCCTGAATTCTTCCTGGAGTACCCTTTTTATATAGTCTACTGGTTTATCTGTTGATTTAGTATAACCTATTTTTTTATTCATTAAAGATATGATACAGTATTTATTTTTCCATGTAAATAGTATTATAAGTATAGTAAATTGACCCTTTTATGTGATAATATAAAATTATAATGCTATCTATAGAATATATAAGAGAAAATAGAGATTCTGTAAGGAAAAATATGATTTCTAGAAAGGTTGACCCATCCAACCTTGATAAACTCCTTGAAATAGATTCTAAAAGAATTTCAATAATTCAAAAAATTAATAATTTAAATGAAGAACGTAACAAAATTGCAAAAGAAGCTTTCCAGGAAGAATCTTCTCATAATTTAAAGTTAAGGGAAAAAGGTAAAAAAATAAAAGAAGAAAGGGATAAATTAGATATACAATTTAAAGAAATTAATCTACAATTTAACTCTCTTATCAATTGGATTCCTAATATGTTGTCTGAAGATGTTCCTGTAGGATCTGGTGAAGAAGATAATGTTGAAATCTATGCATGGACTCCAAAATATGGTGAACTTCAGAAAAATAAACTTGGAATGTTTGATGCTTCAAAAAAATATATGCCAGAGCATATCGTTCATGCTGATAGTCATGATTTCAAAATAAAAGATCATTTAGAATTAGGAAGGGATTTGGACATGATAGATACTAATCAGGGAGCTTTAGTGTCTGGATCTAGATTTGTATATCTAAAGAATGAAGCAGTATTGCTTCAGATGGCTATTATTGATTTTTTATCTAGAAAACTTATTAAAGAAAAATTTATGCCTCTAGTTCCTCCTCTATTGGTAAAAGATAGAGCATTGTATGGGACAAGCCATTTTCCAGCTGATCAGGATCAGATATATGCAATAGAAAAAGATTATACAGAAGAGCATAATAGATTATACCTTGTTGGCTCTTCAGAACCATCTAATTTTGGGTATTTTATGGATAAGATATTAAATGAAAATGATCTTCCTCAATATTTTTTTGCTGTAACCAGCTGTTTTAGATCTGAAGCTGGATCTTGGGGGAAAGATGTTAAGGGTATAAAAAGGTTGCATCAATTTGATAAATTAGAGATGGGCGCTGTGTCATCTATAGAAGAGTCAAATAAGGTATTTGAGAAATTATTAGATATAAATAAATGGTTTTGGGAATCTTTAGAAATCCCTTATCATGTAATTCTAAAATGTAGTGGTGATTCTGGATATTATGCTGCATCAAAACAATATGATATTGAGGCATGGATACCTTCTCAACAAAAATTTATGGAAGTTGGTACCGATACAAATGCTTCAGATTTCCAGTCTAGAGTATTTAATATCCGATACAAGGATAGTGATGGAAAGTTGCAATTTGCTCACACTCTCAACGATACAGGTAGTGCTATAGGTAGGACATTAATAGCTATAATGGAAAATTATCAGCAAAAAGATGGTAGTATAAAGGTACCTAGTGTTTTGAGAGATTATCTTGGCTTTAATTTTATCAAAGGATCTTGATCCAGGAGGAATCAATATGGATATAAAATATACATTAATAAACTATATACTTACAGATGGAGATAAATCCTTTATAGAAGATCACATATCAAAGCTCAATAGCATAATTCCAAATTCAACTATTGACATTAAAATAACAGAAGAAAAAAGAAAATTATATAAAATAGATATACAGGTTAAACTAGATCACGTAACAATAAGAGTTTCTAAAAAAGATTCTAAATTCTATGATATCTTAGAAAAATCAATAGATAGTCTGAAAGAAAATATAATAAGATATAAGGATAAGACAAGAAAATATTTTGAAGGTGAATCCCCATGGCAAGATTTTGAAAATACAGATGAAAAGCCATTTGTTGAATATAGACCTGTTATAAAAGTAAAAAAATATGAAGATGACACACCAATGCATCCTCAGGAGGCCATAGAAAGAATGACACTTTTAGGCCATAAATCATTTATATTTAAAAATATAGAAAATGATAAGTATGCTATGGTTTATATAAGAGATGATGGTTTCACTTTTGGTCTAGTAGAACCGGCATAATTAAATTAATCTAGTTATTTATGTAGTAGTATAATATTTACTAGATAATTTATGAATTGTGTAATATGGTTATTTATAAATATTACGGGTTGTATGTAGATACTAAAATCCAATATTGGATATATAAATACCAGGACTATTGTAAAAATTATAAATGATACTAGAAAATCTATTAAGAAATTTTTAATAACAAATCTTCTGAAAATGATAAATATAATTATTGCAAATATTATAGCAACCGGGTAATCAATAGCAATATGATTTATTAATATTTCTAAATTAGCAATATTCATTAATTATAAGTATCCATTAAATGGATATGGGAGTATTACTGATAAGTATTTGAATAACCATTGCAATACTAGTGCTAAAATCATTATTAATATGAATATGAGTAATATCTTAATAAATGATAATCTATCTTTACTTAATATTGAAAGTATCCCAAATATTATGAAAACTAAACCCCAAAATAGTGTTGAGGTTAATATATACAAAAAATTAGTGTTAGATAATAAAATCAATATTCCAAGTAAAATTAAAAAATAAGCACCATTACGTTTATCATAATTCATATTTAGATTTGTTATTTTGGCTTTATCCATTATTCCGGATTCTACCTTAATATCATTTTTATTTAATTTTTTTGTAGTATGAGGTTTATCTGTATTTCCTTCGGGCGTTGACATAATTATAGCTAATATTAAATAAAGTACAAAAGAAATACCTCCAACGAATATCCCTAGTATAAAAACTATTCTTATTATAGTAACATCAATATTAAAATATTCTGATAAACCAGAACATACACCAAATATCATTTTGTTGTTTAAGTCTCTTCTAAGCATAGTATTATTTTAATAAAATATTGGTCTTATTGCAAATTTTCAAAATGTTTAATTTTTTGTCCATCTTGATATCTTATCCTCAATATCACTTTTGCTTCTTGCATATCTCTCTCTGGAAACTTTTATAACCTTATCTTTGTTATCATTTTTTGTATATCTAAGATCTTCAGATATTGCACTAAATGGGGTAGATATCATACCATCAATCATTAATTTTGTATAAAAATGATGTTTTTCTAGAGATATTAGATCTTCTTGTGAAAATACTGGCATAAATTCTTTCTCAAGTTCTCCTGCATCTTGAGGACCTACAACAAAACATATTGTAGTACCTATATTACCGAATATAGCATCTTTGATATCAATATCTAGTTGAGCTATATATTGGTGTGCTAGAATTAGATTTAGTCTAAACTTTCTAGCTTCAGATAATATTTTTGCAAAAGCATTAGTTGCAAAAACTTGAAATTCATCAACATAAAGGTAAAAATCATTTCTTTTTTCTTCATCTTTTATTTTTATTCTACTCATAGCTGCAGATTGTAGTCTTGTTATTAGCATTCCTCCAAATAATGAAGCCTGTTCTTCACCTATTTTACCTTGAGATAAATTTACAATGAGAATTTTATTATTATTCATTATCTCTTCAAGATCTATTGTTGATGTTACCTGACCTACAATATTCCTCATTGTTTGACTAGATAGAAATCTACCAACTTTGTTTTGTATAGGTGCTATTGCCTCAGAAGCAAGTCTAGGATTTTTTTCCATTGCTGTATACTCCTCATTCCAGAACCTTAATAGTATAGGGTCATCTATTTGTTTTAATACTTTTTCCCTATATATTTTATCTACGAGAATCCTTTGTATACCAAGTAGAGATGTATTATCTACTTGGATTAGAGTAAGGATACAGTTGTGTAAAAGATATTCTAATCTAGGTCCCCAAGAATCAAAATGTTTTTTAAAAACGGATACTATATTATCAGCAACAAGATCTTTTAAAGATAAATCTTTTAATTCTAAAAGGTTTATAGATACAGGGTACTCAGTATCAGATGGATCAATTATTACAACATCATTTATCCTTTGAGGAGGTATAAAATTTAAGATATCTTCTACTAGATCTCCATGAGGGTCAAATATACCAACGCCTTTACCATTAATAATATCTTGAATCACCATATTCTTTATCATCGTAGATTTTCCCGTGCCTGTTTTCCCTAATATATACATATGTCGTCTTCGGTCCTCTGTCTTTATGCCAAATCTATTACTCATGCCTCTAAAAGATGTTATTCCAATATAGTTAACATTTTCTGTTGGTAGATTTATTGGTGGTTCTGCTTTTTTTGCTTTGGAGTATATTATAGACGGTGTCTCTACTGATAAGTCTGGTAAATGGTATAAAGATGCTACTTCTTCTGTATTTAGTACTGTTGATATTTTTTTACCCATATATCTATTTATAAATTGTTGATATATTATATGTCCTTTATCTTTAGTTTTCTTTACATCAAAGGCATTTAAATGAGGGTAGTTATATTGATTGAATGCTGCCTGTATATGAGATATGGTATTTTCAGGCTCATAACTATTGTTTGATAGAGATATAATCCTTATTAAAACCTCATATCCTACTTTTGTTATTTTCTTCTCTATTTCTGATAAGGCGCCTTGCTCTAAACTTGATAGTGTAGGCTTTGATACTTGTGTAGTTTTATTCTTGTTTGATACTATTTCTGATGTGATAATTTTTAATAATGACGTAGTTATACTAGATCCAATATCTGCTCCTCGACTGCTATTGATATATTTTTTTGCCTTATTATGCCAACCCCCATTAATAGGTCTTAATAATATTTGTATTGAAGAAAGATTATCAGAATTATTCTTAATCATAGCATTAGTTAATGCTGACAAAGGATCAACGTCAAAATTAGCAAAAGTTTTTATGGGTAGAATGTAGTTTTTCTTTAATGATATTTCTGATATTGCAAAATATTTAAAATGTTTAAAAGATTCTGTATAATCATTTACTTCATCAATCTCTGCGTGAGGATATTGTGCATATATCTGTCCCATAACAAAATCTTTATAATTTCTTGTAGTTATAGCAAAGAATAAAATGCCAGTTTTAGATGATACTATCTCAAATCCTATGTGTTCTGCTGATTTTTTATTATCACCTATAATTCCATGTAATGAAGCAAACATTTGTTCTGCTGCTAAAGGTGTTTTATCATTGTTCTTAGGAACTGCAATTTTAAGTATAACTTTATTATTAATTATTTCATTTACCTTCATAATGTATTTGTACCCTCAAATGATAATCGTAGATCTGATTTACCCTTACCAAGATATCTTAAAAGTAAATCTGCTATTGTTATTGCGGTTTCTTTTTCAGGTTCTATAACGTATTCTACTCCAGATTGCAGTAAAATATCTTTGTGATGAGGTAGGTGTGAACGAGCTATAATTTTAATAGCTGGATTTACACTTTTTGATATTTGAGCTATTTTATAATTAATTTCTATATCTGGGGTTGTTATTATCATTATTTTTGCATGTATAATGTCTGCAACTTTTAATATATCCATACTATCTGCATTACCATATATAAAATTCACGCTATGACTATTATGTTCTTCCATTATGCCCTTGTTAAAATCTATGACACTGCATTCTACATTATTTTTCTTCAAAATATCTACTATTTGCCTTCCTACTCTCCCATATCCTGCAATAATAATTTCTTTATGTTTCTCTTTCTTAATACTATCTTTAATTTTGCGGTCAAAAAGTTTATGATGCAGAAAATGTAAATGTTTATCTATAAATAGACTTAAATGGTCATATATACTAGTATTTCTTTTGATTATAACAGGAGTTAATATCATGGTTAATATCGTAACTCCGAGTAGAAGGTGGTATGAAAATGCAGATATTATATGTCCTTGATAGGCTACTGTCCCTATTACAAAAGAAAATTCTCCTGCTTGAAACATATTTAATGCAACAATAAATGATGTCATAGAATGGAATTTATATATTCTTAGTTCTGTATAAGTCGTGACTATTTTTACGAGAATTATTAATGATGCTATTAGTATTATGATGAAAAAATTGCCTATTATAAAAGAAAGAGGTGTAACTGCACCTATAAGGACGAAGAAAAATACTGAAAATAGGTCTTTAAAAGGTTTTATTTCAGATGCTATTTGATGGTTCATCATTCCTTTAGATATTATTAACCCTGCCATGAAAGCTGCGATAATAGGTGATATTCCAAAATATGATGATATTACTATGATTATAAATAGTATTGATATAATAGCCAATATCATAAGTTCTCTTATTTCTGTCTGAGCTATTTTAGATAGAATATAAGGAATTATTATCAAACCTAAATAATACAGTACTAGGAAAATAAGTATACTTTTGAGGATTGCTATTAGTATAGGTATCAGTAAGTTTCCTCCGGATATACTAAGATTAGTCAAAAAAACAAGTAGTGGGATAGTTAGTATATCTTGTACCATCAACCAGGAAAAAGTCATCTCTCCCTCTTGGGAATAATTTCTATCAAGATCTTTTAAAACCTTAGTAACAATTATTGTAGAACTCATTGCAAAAGCTGATCCAATAACAAATGCAGGAATTATAGCAAGTCCAAAAAATAGAAATATTACAGTTAGAATTAATGAAGTTAAGAGAGTTTGCAACAAAGTTCCAGAGATTATTATTTTTCTATAGTTTAGAATTTTTGAAAGTGAAAATTCTGTCCCGTTTGAAAATACTAATAAAGCTACTCCAATGTATGCAAGACTATTTAAATAGTCTTGGGAAGAATGTGATGATATTATGAATGAACCTAGTATTAATCCTATTATTATGTATCCAACAATAATATATTGATTAAATCTTGAAGCAATATATCCCCCTATAAGTGCTGAGGCAAGTATTATTGTTGTATATGTAATAAGAATACTCATTGATTATACCTTTATTATCACAATTTTATACGAAATGATAATCTTTATCAATAAAATTATGAATTTTGTTGAATGCAAGATATTAATTTTATCCGTTTAGATATCTTTGTATCTCTTCAACAACCTGAGATGGTAATAACTCAGCTTTGATCAAGTATCCATCCGCGCCATTTGCATATGCTTCATTTACAACTGCAGGAATATCAACATTAGTTAACATTACAACTTTTTGTTTCTTATCTTTCTCTTTTGCTTTTTTAAGTAAATCAATCCCTGACATATCTGGAAGCATAATATCTAATACAATTAGATCAAAAGAATCTTTTTCAATCAGACCTATACCAGCTTGTCCAGTTTCTGCTGACTCTACTTCGTATTTGTTATACTCCAACTCCTTTTTATAGATACTTAATATATCTTTATTGTCTTCTACAATTAATATCTTACTCATATAGGGATGTAAATTCTAAATGTTGTTCCTACGCCTTCAACTGAGACAATTTCCATATGTCCTTTATGAGACTCTATTATAACATTAGATATGTATAATCCAATTCCGTTTTTCTGTAAAGACTTCATAGTATCAAATATATCTTGATTTTTGTTAAAAATATCAGTAATTTCCTTTTTTGAGATACCGTGTCCGTCATCTTTAATGACCATAGTCCAATATTGTTGCTCAATATTAGATTTAAATGAAACTTCTTTTCTAGCATTAGATATAGCTTTATGTAATATATTTGTTATTGCAATTTTGAGCTTATCATTATCAAATATTGCCATTTTCTTTGTAGGGATATTAAATTTTGTCTCTAAATTAACTCCTTTAATTTTAAAAGTCCATTTGAAGTCAAACGCTATATCATTAAGGAAGTCATATATTATATTTGAAGATGGAGTTACTGTTACTTGATTATCCTGAAGAGATATTATATTAAGCAAATCTTCACTAGATGTTTGTAATAATTCTATATTTGTTTCTATATTTAAAAGATAATCTTTTTGTTTATCATTTATTGGGCCTACTCTATGATTCAGGATAAGTTCTATATACCCCTTCATCACACTTAAAGGTGTTCTTAGATTATGTGAAGCTGCCCCTATAAATTCATCTTTCATTTTATTTAAACTTTCTTCTTTATTAGTCCTCTCAAGTGTGTTTTGTAATACCATTTGTGTAGATTTTAAATTTTCAGATAGCCATCCTGTTATTAAAGATAATGTTATGATGAAAACTACTTTTACTAATATGAAAAAAGGGCTTATGGTCATTGTCAAAAATGCAAAAGCGGCATATGAAAAACTGGCTGTTACACCTTCTGCAAATGCTGCAACAAGACCATACTCTATTGTATCAAAGGCAATTGAAATTAATATGAAGAGATATAGATCAGTACTTAAAAGGTTTGTATAATATAAAAGTATCACTAATAATGCACCATCTATTGCGGATACAATTCCACCTACGGCCTCTTCTGGTAGTTTTCCTAAAGAAACTAATATTGTACCTAGATTTCTATATATTTCAGATATTAGAAATATGAGGACTATTATAAAAATATCTACTATACTAACTTTAAAATATAGTGCAGAAACAAAAATTATAATCTTAACAAAGATTCTTATAAATATTACATAAGCTACAGGAGTAGAGATTCTAGAGTCACTTTGAAATTTAAAAAACTCTTTTTTTAACATATCTAATACCAATTTATATTAAATATAAAAATAAGTAAAGATAGAATATTTATAATTATTTTCTTTCTAGAGATTGTAAAACATCATTTATTGGAAATCTTAAAATAAATTCTGTTCCTTTCCCTTTTTCAGATCTGACCTCTATTTTACCCATCTCAATATCAAGTAAATTTTTTACTAAATATAGACCCAGTCCCATACCTTCAAAATTTGTGTCCATAATATCAGATGTTTTATGATATTTATTAAAAATATTTTTTAACTGTTCAGGATCTATCCCTACTCCATAATCTTGTATGCTTATAATTAAATCACTTACATCTGATTTTACATTGATATCTATATTAGCATTGTTATAGGAGTATTTTACTGCATTGTCTATTATATTTTTCAATATTATTTTAATTCTATATTCATTCAAATTTACATCTGGTACACCCTCATCATAGTGGAGATTAATATGGATATTTTTTGGCCTTACTTGTTCTCTAAATCCTTCTATCAATTCTGTCAATATTATTCTAATATTGATTTTATTGTCTGATGTTTGATCACCTATAGTAAGCATCCCTACTATCTCTTCAATGATATTTGATAATTTATCCACGTTAATTTTTAAAAGATTTAAATAATTTTTTCTTGTTTCATCATCATCTGTGCCATCAAGCAGTTGAAGATAACCTCTTAGTGCTGCTAGAGGAGTTCTAAGATTATGAGATGCTATAATTGTAAATTCATCTTTAACATCTTCAGCACTTTTTGAATCCTTTATTGTTGATTTTTTTAAAACCATGTCTTCTAATTTGATAAATTTTTTCTGCATGAAAAAGTTTAATATACCTACAGATAGAATAAATAATGACTGTAACAAATAGTAAATTAAATTTGTGATAGAATATTTTTCAAAATTTATAAAAAAGTATGTAAATCCAACAATAACTGCCTCAATCAGTATTGCCTCCCAGGAGAAGAGTATAGCGTTTGCAAGTATTGATAATGCTAAAACAATATCTCCAATAGAGAATAATATACCAATATAGTTTAATATAAATACAATTATTAAACCTTCAATAACAGAAGAAATCATCCCAATTAATATGTTATCCACACCAAATTTATATATTAATAATGAAGATAGAAACTTCAATATTTCATTTATAAAAATAGCAATAATTACTAAATATATTGATGAAAGTGCATTAATTTTAGATAGATACAAATAAAGAGGGTAAAGTAATAGAACCAGGATAATAATTCTAAGAAGGTGTATTAAGAGTATGTTATTTGGAATTTTAAGTTTTATAGGAGGCATCTATAGATTCCTTTATCTTAAATATTTTAATATCCTTTTTGCCGTTTTAGTCCAGCTAAATCTCTTGAGATTTTTCTTAGCTTCTTTTACAAGATCATCTCTTTTTATATTATCACTGTATAATAAATTTAAGCTTTTGGCAACAGGTCTGACTCTATATGGATCCACAAATATTGCTCCACTATCCCCCATAATTTCTCTAAATACAGGGATGTCACTACAAACAACAGGACACCCCGATGCAGTTGCTTCCAAGAGAGGTAATCCGAATCCTTCATCAAAAGATAGTGTGACAAATGCTACAGCATGCTCTAAGAGTGCAAATTTTTCAGATTCAGAAACATACCCTAATGCCTCTATATAACTTTTATTTCTTTTCTTAATGTATTTATTATTTCTAGGTACTCCACAAAGTATTAAATGAGCACCATTTTTATATTTTTTCTTAAAACTTATAAATGTTTTCACCAATCCCTCTATATTCTTATGAGGTCTATCGTTACCAACATATATAAAATATGGATTTTTGATTCCATATTTTTTAGAGATATTCTCAAATGTTCCATTATCAAGTTCTGGATCTACCGATGATCTTAATCGTGTTAGACCTTCTCCAGTTACTTTTATTCTCTTGGGTCCAAATCTGTGTAATCTAGATCCCTTTCTTATTTTTAAATATTTTATTATATCATCCTTAACAGCTTTGGTAGGCACAAATACAAAAGATGCATGTTTTACTGTCCATTTTAAATGGAAGAGATTATATATCCTATATTTCAAACTTACGAAATCTTTCCTTTTTACACCAATAATGTCATGTAGTGACAAAACATAATCTACTCCATGATAGTATACACTGCCCCAAATATCTGTCCAAAAAAGGTCAATTTTTAAACCTCTAAGTTCAAAAGCTAGGGTTATTTCTGATAAAGGGTTTTGTCTTTTAGAAAATATAGAAACTACTTTCACATTTTTATATTTTGTGTATTGTTCCTTATATTTTAAAAATATATTATTTTGATTAAAAATTAAATAATATATATTATTTTTATCCTCCTTTACGATTTCAGATAATAAGCTTTTTGTATAGTTTCCTATACCTGTTTGCTTTTCTTCTATACCTCTACAATCTATACCTATATACTTCATTTAAATCCCTGTTTAAAAATAATAGTGAGTATACTACAAAAACAATATATTACAAAGCATTATACAAAACCATTAGGGTTATTTTTATGCCATGTCCATGCGCTTTTTATTATATCTTCTATAGAAAATTGTGAGTTCCAATGTAGTTTTTTTTGTATCTTTGAAGATGATGCAATTAAAATATCAGGATCACCTTCTCTTTTACCCTCTATCTCAACCTTAAAGTCAATATTTGTTATCTTTTTTGATAAATCAATAATCTCTTTTACAGAATGACCAGATCCATTGCCTATATTGAAATAATCACTATCTCCATGATTTTGAAGATATTCTAATGCAAGTATATGAGCTTGGGCTAAATCATCTACATGTATATAATCTCTAATACATGTTCCATCCAATGTTTTATAAGTGTCTCCATATATTTTTATTGACTCTCTTTGACCCAATGCTGTTTTTAAAATTAGAGGAATAAGATGTGTTTCTTCTTTATGATCTTCCCCAATATTATTTTTTAAAGATGCACCTGCTGCATTAAAATATCTTAATGAAACTGATTTTATCCCAAATATTTGATCATAAAACTTCAAAATATCTTCATATGCAGCTTTTGAAAACCCATAAACATTTATTGGACTTTTTCTATCATCTTCAAAAATTGGGACTTTTAAAGGTATACCATATACAGCCGCTGAAGAAGAAAAAACCATTTTATTAATGTTCTTATCTTTCATAAAATCTAATATAGTAACCCCATTAAAAAGATTGTTATGTAGATAGAGTGAAGGGTTGCTCATAGATTCTCCAACCGCTATAGATCCAGCAAAATATATAATTCCGTCAATTTTGTGTTTTTCTGCTATCTTTTCTAGATTTTCTTTTGATATCTCATCAATATATATAGTGGCATTAGTATTTTTTAAGGATTGTTTATGTCCAGAAGATAAATTATCTAAAACTATAGCCTTATACCCTCGACTTTCAAGCATTAATACTGTATGAGACCCTATATATCCAGCACCACCAAGAACTAATATATTTTTCATATTATATAATTTATTCCTAAATCTCTAGTAAAGTCAATATATACATAAAAAAATATCTGATGATATAATGCAAATATGAAATATAAAGATGTAGGTATTAATATTGCTCTTGCTCATGATGACCTATGCCAATTTGGAGGGGCTGAAAGAGTGGTATTAGAACTATCTGATATGTATGAAAAACCTCCTTTGTATACTGCTTTATCATCAGATATTGTAGTATCAAAAATTCCTAACAAAATTGGAAATTTAAGGATGTCTTTTTTGAATAAATATAAAATTATAAAAAAACATCCTAAAAGTTTTTTCTTTTTATACCCTTTAGCATTTGAAAGTTTTAATTTTGATGAATTTGATGTTGTCATTTCTTCATCAACTAGATTTGCTCATGGAATTATAACCAAACCAGGAACGTTGCATATATGCTATATGCATTCTCCTTCGCGTTATATATGGGACTATCACGAATATATTAAGATGTATAATATTAAAGGTATAAAAAAGAAAATATTACCATTACTAGTTTCATATTTGAGAATTTGGGATTATCAGGCATCTTATAGACCAGATTTTTTTATTGCAAATTCAGAATTTACTCAAAAAAGAATAAAAAAATTCTATAATAAAGATAGTGTTATAATCAATCCGCCAGTTGATGTTGAAAGATTCATAAATGGAAAAGTAGAAGATCAAGGATACTATCTGTATATAGGTAGAATTGTTCCATGGAAAAGGGTAGATATTCTAATTGATGCTTTTAAATTTTTAGGATATCCGTTACATATTGTAGGTAATGGAGAATCCTCATATATAAATAGACTTAAAGAAAGTCTTACAGATAATATTAAATTTTATGAAGGTTTAAATGATAACGAGGTAAAAAGTCAATTACTAAAATGTAAGGGTTTGTTATTTCCATCAAAAGAAGATTTCGGAATAGTTCCTGTTGAAGCTTTAGCTTGTGGGAAAGGAGTAATAGCATATGGCAAAGGTGGTGTGAAAGATATCATAGAGGATCAAAAAACAGGTGTCTTCTTTAAAAAACAAGATAAAGAAAGTGTTATTGATGGAGTTATAAGATTTGAGAAGATAGAATTTGATATAGATTATTTAAGAAGAGTGTCTTTGGGATTTAGCAGAGAAATATTTAGAGAAAAGATTGAAGAATTTGTAAACTCAAAATGGAAAAAAATGTAAAGAATTCAGATTTTAAAATTGCTATAGTATGTGATTTTCTTAAAATATATGGTGGTGCAGAGAGGCATCTTGAAGCTATTATGGAAGTCTTTCCAAATGCCCCAATTTTTACAACTTTGTATATTAAAGAGAAACTTCCAGATAAGTTTAGAGAATATAATATTATAGAGAGCAAGTATAATAAACTATTTAAATATTTTGGGCCGTTTATGACACCTTTATATCCATTAGCATTTGAAGAATTTAATTTTGATGAGTACGATATTGTGTTATCTCTTACAGCTGGTTTTGCAAAAAACATTGTTATATCTGATACAACTCTACATATATCTTATATATTAACACCCCCTAGATTTTTATGGGGATTACCTAACTCTAGACAAGATACCTTCTCTGGTCTAAAAAAAATACCTTTATATTTTATCAATAATTATTTAAGGATTATTGATTTTGCATCAGCCCAAAGGGTAGATCATCTTTTTACAATATCAAATGCAGTATCAAGGAGAGTAAAGAAATTTTATAGGAGGGATAGTGTCGTTATATATCCGTATGTTGATACAAATAAATTTTTAAAAAATGATAAATTCACTGATGGAGATTACTTTCTAATTGTATCAAGACTAGAAAAGTATAAAAATATTGATATAGCAATAAAAACTTGTATAAAACTTAACTATAAATTAAAAATAATAGGTGATGGTGGATATAAAAATCAACTAGAGAAGATATCATCATCTAATATTGAATTTTTGGGCAATGTTGGGGATGATGATATGATTGATATAATAAATCAGTCTAAAGCTATTATCTTTCCTGGGGCAGAAGATTTTGGGCTTGTACCTATTGAAGCCCAGGCCTGTGGGAAAGGTGTAGTAGCATTATTTAAGGATGGGGCTATGGAAAGTGTAAAAGAGGGGGTCACAGGATATTTTTTCTATGAAGATACATCTCTTGGATCTAGGTCTCTTGAAAAAGCATTAAAGAAGATTTATGATAATCCATCTAACCCTATAGAGTGTATAGATAATGCAAGGAGATTTTCTAAGGATATATTCAAAAAGAATTTAGAAAATAAAATTAATAATATAATAAAAAATGGTATATGAAATAGTAACAAGAATTATTGATATTATTGTCTCTATCTTTGCGATAATAATCTTTTCTCCTATCATGCTAATTACGGCGATACTTATAATGATAGACTCTAAAGGGCCAATACTTGCGGATGTGCCAGAAAGAGTTGGACGGAATTACCAGCCATTTAAATTTTATAAATTTAGATCTATGGTCGTTTCTGCACATACAATGTTGAAAGAGGATCCCAAATATTCTAAATTATACAAGGAATATAAAAAAAATAGTTATAAATTAAAGAATGATCCTAGAGTAACCAAGGTCGGTAAATTCATAAGGAAATATTCTATAGATGAATTCCCACAATTTTTCAATATATTAAAAGGGGATATGTCACTGGTGGGTCCTAGGGCCTATTATTTTGATGAACTTGAGTATTATATATCAATGAATCCAGAAGTTGAAGAAGACATTGCAATCATTACTGGTATCAAACCAGGATTGACAGGTGTATGGCAAATATCTGGTCGTTCAGAGATATCTTTTGACAAAAGGATCAAAATTGATTTAGAATATGCTAAGATGAGATCTATAAAAAGGAATATAATTATTTTATTTAAGACCCCATTTGCAGTTTTCTCAAAAAGAGGAGCTTACTAAATCAGTTATGACAGTTATAAATTTAGCTCAATATCAGCCTAAACAAAAATGGGCCTTTATAAAAAAAAGGTGGTTTATTGCTACTGTGTCCTTTGTTGTAGTATTAATAATACTATTAGTTTTCTTTCTAGTTCTTCCTCTTTTATCTTTAAAAAGTAACTTTGATATTCTATATTCCAATATTGAGAAAGCAAAAACTTATCAGAAATCAAAAGATTTTGTTGGGATTTCTAGTGAAGTACCTACAATTAAGTCTAATATAATCTCTATGCAGTCGAATTTAAGAACTTTAGGGTATCTTTCTATTGTGCCCATAGCGAGTGGATATTATAACAATGCTGTAGATTTACTTGATGGGGGATATTATGCTGTTTCTGGGTTGCAAACCTTGATGCCATCTTTGTCAAATCTAGCAACACTAGATGGATATCAAACAAGTACTCAAAAATCAGCACAGGTTCTATCTGGAAAACAAAAGATATCTGCATTTGTACATTCCTTACCAAAACTTGGTCCAGCCTTGGATACAGCTGATCCATATTTTACAAAAGCAAATTTATATATACAAAAGATAAATCCTAATTATTTCCCAGAATCTTTATTAAAGTCTCATGGTATAACCTTATCTTCTTTAAAAAGTATTTTTTCCGGTATATCGTTAAATTTACCAATCTTTGATAGATCAGTAAATGTTATTGAAAATGCATTAGGTGTACCTACCCCTACGAGGTATCTTCTGATGTTCCAAAATTCAGGCGAAATTAGACCTACGGGAGGTTTTATGACTGCCTTTGGATTTATTAATTTTAATAATGGAAATTTAGGCCAAATATCAGCTCAAAATATTTATGCTCTATCAAACGTAGTCCATTACGTACCTCTTGCTCCAAAACCATTATATGTTTATAACGGAACTTACCACTGGCATCTAAGGGATGCAAATACTTCTCCTAATGTTCCAACATCTGTAGCTAATATATATAAATTCTATAATTCAATACCTAGAGCTCCACAAATTAATGGGGTTATTTTTATAAATACATGGTTTGTAGATTCTCTGATAAAAGCTGTTGGAAATATTACAATGCCAAGTTTATATGGGAATAATCTTGTTTTAACATCTAATAATGCTAATTACTATATGGAATATATGGCTGAAAAATCTAATCTTCCTCAAAATGAAAGAAAAGATTTTATTTCAGTCATGATGCATGAACTTATAACAAAAGTGTTTCATTCTACAGGTAATACTTTAACAAATGTTATTAAAACAGTTTTTGATTCTCTTGATCAAAAACAAATCTTATTATATTTCAATAACCCAAAGACTGAGAATCTAATTAACCATTATAACTGGGGAGGGGTAATACCAACCTCCGTAAAAGGTGATTATCTTCAGGTAGTGGAAGCAAACCTTGCAGGAGCTAAAGATAATTATTTTATGGGAGAGACGGTGGTTTCAAATATTAAAAAAGCATCAAATGGTAGATATGAGCAGAGTGTTAGTATAACTTGGACTAATCCAGCTATATATGATAATTGGCTTGTAGGTCCATATATGGCGTGGGTTAGGATTTATGTTCCTCTTGGATCCACCCTAATATCTATGAAAGGCGTTGATGGATTCACGCAGGATTATAACAATACAACTGTAGGAAAAACAGTTTTTGGTAACCATATAAGGATACTTCCTCGTCTTTCAAAGTCAGATCCTCCAGCAAAGGGTACCATGACAATAACATACTATCTACCTAAAGGAATTAATATGACTCATTATTTAATTCAAAAGCAACCAGGAATTAAAGGAGAATGGGAGAAGATTAATTTTGAATCTGGATCAGGATCCTCTGGATCAGGATCTACATCCTTGAATAAATCATTCTATATAACAAAGGATCTATCAATAAATTTATAGTATGCAAAATTTAGAAAATGGTTTTATTATAAAACAGGTTGATTTTAAAGATAATGATAAAATCCTCACAATTTTTACAAAAAAGGGAAAACTGAGTGTAATAGCAAAGGGTGCAAAATCAGGTAAAAGGGCTAACTTATTGGATCTTGCAAACTATATAGAATTCCAGACTATAAAAAGTAAAGGATTAGATATTATAACAACAATATCTATGAGAAATTCTTTCCATCTTTCAAAAGATAAATCTTCATTATATATTTTTTACCCTTTAGAGGTCATATCTAAAATTGATAGGGTAGATCAGGACGAAAGTCAGTTATTTGATCTTTTGAATTTTACATTATCCAACCTTTATAAAAACCAAGATTTGTATATATCACTGTTTAACATAAAAACACTGCTGTATGAAGGTTTATTATCAGATTTTACAAACTGTTTTGTATGCTTGAAACCGTTGGAAGTTGATATCCAGAACATATCATCCATGATGGGTATATCACATTTTGGATGTGATCTTAGAGAATACAATGTTAGAGGTTATCCAATCTCTATTGATACAGTAAAACTTCTTAGGTATATAAAAGATTTGGATTTGAAAGCACCTCATTTAGGATTTGATATTAAAGAGACAGTGTTAAAGGAAATTTTATTATTTTCTACAAATTTGTTAGAATCGTCATTTGATATAAAATTATTATCAAAGAATTATATTTTATAATCTTATTTTTATAGAAGATATAATTTATTGTTTATTATGAAGCCATTTGTTATAATAATAGTATGATTCCTCAAGAATTTAAAAGGTATCTTTATGATGCAAAGTTTGATGAATTAGATATTCATAAGAATAAAAACTATATCATAGGCAGAGTATTAGATCATGGAACTTTAGAAGATTTTAAAAAAATCCAAAAATTGTTTTCAGATGAAGAAATAATTGATGCAATCATTCATTCTTCTGAAATCAGTAGACGTACAGCATATTTTTTTAAAAATTACTTTAATATTTCAAAGCCAATTTTATGTTTGACAAAACAGTCAATACCGGAGCAAAAAGTGCTCTGGCCTTACTAAAAGATATCAAAGCTGTAAATAATTTCTACCTTGCTTGAGGAACAGCTTTATCTTTACAAATTGGACATAGAATTTCTTATGATTTGGATTTTTTTACACCTGATATATTCAAAAGTCCAGTTTTATTAAAATCTCTTGACAAGGTATTTAAATTACATGATGTTACTATAACGGATGGTAGCTTACGTGGATTTACAGATGGTTGTGAGATAAGTTTTTTTCTTTACCAATACCCCTTAGTTGATAAGAGAAAAATGTATAAAGGTATTTATTTAGCATCAATAAAAGATATTGCCCTTATGAAGATCATAGCGATTGGGAGTAGGGGAGTAAAAAAAGATTTTTATGATCTCTATTTTATTTTAAAGGATTATTATTCAATAACAGATTTGTTTGATGTTTTTCATAAAAAGTTTAGTGAAAGTAGTTTGAATGAGTTTCACTATATAAAATCCCTAACATTTTTTGATATTGCTGATGAAGATGAGACTCCAATCAATCTTATATACAATGTAAACTGGGATGAGGTAAAAGATTTTCTAAGAAAACAGTCTAAAATGTTGTAGAAATTATGATCTTGAACTGTTGTTAGTATTTTTGAATTTTCGATTATTACCTAGGTACTTGTACCCTAGGTACTTGTACCTTAGGTACTTATATCCTAGACTATACGCTAAAGATTGTGTACAATCTAGATTGGTATAATCTAAATATATGGATAACATAGTATCTTTAGCTAAAAGAAGAGGTTTTCTGTTCCAGTCGTCAGGAATTTATGGTGGTCTCGCAAATTCTTGGGATTATGGTCCTCTAGGGACTTTACTTAAAAATAACATTAAGAATGAATGGATTAAGTTTTTTGTAACGTCTAGGGATGATATAGTCTTATTAGATTCTTCAATTTTACAAAGTTCAAAAGTATGGGAGGCCTCTGGTCATGTTGATCATTTTCATGATCCACTTATTGATTGTTTAAAATGCAAAAAAAGATTTAGAGCAGATCAGATATTAGAAGAAAAATTAAATATTAAGGCTGAAGGTTTAAAAAATGAAGATATGGATAAACTCATATTTGAGAATAATATTAAATGTGAGGTATGTGGAGGGAGTTTTACTAAAGTAAGAAATTTCAACATGATGTTTAAGACAACGCTAGGTTCTTTAGAAGATAATGGTGAGACAGTTTTTTTAAGACCGGAAACTGCACAAGGGATTTTTATTAATTTTGATAACATTTTAAAAAGCAGTAGGGTAAAAATACCTTTTGGAGTTGCACAAATTGGTAAGGTGTTTAGAAATGAGATTACTGCAGGAAATTTTATATTTAGAACGTTAGAATTTGAACAATTAGAGATTGAATATTTCATAAATCCAAGGGATGCTGATAAATATTTTGATGAGCTTTTAAAGTATACTGAAAAATGGTACTCCCATATAGGGATACACAAAAAAAACCTTAAATATGTTGAATTAGATGAAAACCAAAGAGCTCATTATTCAAAAAAGACGATAGATATATATTTTAATTTTCCTTTTGGATTTAAAGAGCTTGAATCATTTGCAAATAGAGGAGATTATGATCTTACTAAGCATTCCCAAGCGTCAGGAAAAAACTTAAATTATAATGATCAAGAAAAAAGAGAAAGTTTTATTCCGTTTGTAATTGAACCATCCATTGGTTTGGATAGATTGATTTTAGCACTACTTGTTAACGGTTATAGAGAGGAGGAAGTTAATGGAAGGAAGAGGATATTTTTAAAATTATCACACAGACTATCTCCATATCAGATAGGTATATTTCCTCTGCTTAAAGATGGAAAGATAGATAAAATGGCACTAGATCTATATAATCTTTTGAAGTTTAAATATAGAGTAGTATATGATGATGCTGGGTCTATTGGAAAAAGGTATAGGAGACAGGATGAGATAGGTACACCAAAATGTATAACATTTGATGTGCAAACTCTAGATGATAACATGGTAACAGTAAGAGACAGAGATACAACTGAACAAGAAAGGATAAAAATAGCTGATATAGATTCATACCTAGACTCATGTTTTATATAATTCCCACGCCAATAGGAAATTTGAAAGATATCACTGATAGAGCAAAAGAGGTACTGAAGTCACTAGATGTATTGTATTGTGAAAATCCTCAAAGGACCAATCTTATGTTGAAATGTTATGATATTAAGATAAATGAATTACGAAGATATACAGAGCATAACGAAGAAAGATTAATTTATGATATTGTGGGAGAGATTAAACTTTTAAAAAATGTAGGAATTGTATCAGATGCTGGTATGCCATTAATTTCAGATCCAGGATATAAGCTTATAAGGGAACTTAAATTACAAGATATAAAATATGAAGTTTTGCCTGGGGCATCAAGTATATTGCCAGCTTTAATTTATTCTGGTCTTCCCACTGATAAATTTATATTCTTAGGATTTCTCTCAAAAAAAGAAAATAAGTTGGTTAGTCTTATTGATCAATATAAAGGTATCACATGCATATGTTTTGAATCTCCTTATAGAATATTGAAGACATTATCAATCTTGAAAAAAAATTATCCCAATCTAAAAATCACTGTAGCTAGAGAAATATCCAAAATGCATGAGGATATTAAAAGTGGAGATATAACCAAGGTATATGAATACTACAAAGGTAAAACTTCTATAAAAGGAGAAATAACAATAGTATTTTATATAGAATAAATTTTTTAGAAGGAATTTTCTTGAAGGGGAAATACTATAATTTTGGTATATGAATTATACTTGGTATTGAAATATTAACAGAAAGTCTCCTTATAATCTACATAAAACATTAGTATATGAGTTTAAAGACAGAACCAGCTGAAGAATCTAGAAAATTATTTTTAAATTATCCAAAAAATATATATCAATGCGTCCTTAAGTTTTATCAAGAATTCTATTTTAGAGCTATACTAATCAATAAGGGTAAATATCTCAAAAATATATCTATGGTACAAATACGCAAGTACTTATATACTCAAACCATAGCATGACTGATGTAAAGGAATATTCAGATAATTGGTTAAGGATTATATGGAAAGAGAATTTTAGACTTAGATGAAATATTCCATTTATATGTGAAACTTTTTTTATTTTATAAATGTATATATAATCAGTAGATGAGAATAAATAATAAAAAATACATTATTGCTGTTTTGTTAGTAGTAGCATTGGTTGTTGTGGTGTCTTTGGTAACTAAAAAGCCTGTTATATTGAAACCACATACTGCTTACTATACTGGTAATGTCTCTTCAGCTTATGGGAGTGAGGGGAATAATTCTGTAGTAAAGAAGACAGAAACATATTTAGAGAATGTTGTATTAAGTAAAAATTATGGACTTCCATTTTTTTCTCAACCGGTAGTTTCAGGAGATTACTCTTTTTTGGATACAGCTAATTACTTCCAAACATATGGGGTGTCTAACCCTAATTATCAGGGTGCTACAGTAAAAATAGATAACAATACTGGGAAGATTCTATGGAAGACAAACTTTCCTAATCTTGTAATGAATAACCCTTTAGTATTATCTCAACTAGGCTTAGTTATTGTTAGTACAGGAAATGATGAGTTTTTCAAAACATCTAAAACCACTTTTAATAGAGGTACTGGATTAAGTGGTGTTTATGCTTTGGATATTAGTAGTGGTAAGATTCTGTGGAAATTTACGGTCAATAATGGTCAAAGAAAACCAACCCCTGCATACAAAAATGGAGTGATTTATACGATAGGTGGAAATAGAATGTTATATGCACTTGATGTTAGTACTGGAAAAGTATTATGGAGTCTAGATTATGGATCAATATCTTCACAAGCATCTCCACTTCTGGTTGGTAATAATCTATATTTTGGAGGTTCTTATCCTTACTATTTATTTGATGTGAATATTCAAACACATCAAATAGTATGGAAAAACAATTTTGGAAAAATTGGAATTAATGAAGGGCTTGATGATGTAATACCTGCATATTCAAACGGTTATATTTACACTGATGCAGCAAAACTAGTTAGTGATAAGACTAACTCTGGATATGAGTATTTGTATAAAATAAATGCTAATACAGGGTCTATAGTATGGTCACTAAATGAAGGCTACGGACCTTTGAATTTACCTAATGGTGCACAAATGATAGGAAGTGTTCCTACAATAAGTGGTAATATAGTTTATGTTGGGTCTACTGCAACACAAAAGATTCTCGCAGTAAATACAAGTACAGGAAAGATAATATGGTCTATCCACTCAGCTGGGTTAAATAATAAACCTTTCATTGTAGTTGGTAATCTTCTTTATTTTGATAACGGTCTTGGAAATATTCAGGTATATAATAAAAATACAGGTAAATATTTAGCTACTCGTACTACAGGAGGGAAGGTTGCAGTAGGTGGTATGTTTTATGCAAATGGTAAATTTTATGCAGATAACCTATCTGGGGATTTCTATATATTTAAATAAGTCTATTATCTTTATCAAATAAAAATTGAATTTCTGCAGTGAATTTTGTTAGAGTTGTATTGTATATTAATACCCAGTTATGTAATAATTATATCTAATGAGAAACATAAAAAGAGGGTTGATCCAAAGGTATATAATTCTATATTTTCTTCTAAATATTCTTGTATCAATTTTTACTGGGATTTTCTATCAGACTACTATTTTATCTGAAATATTATATTATTTTATGATTGTTGTCTCTATATTGTTTTTTGTATATTTTGGTTTCTATTTTAAAAAATATATTAAAATGGAACCTTATTTATATGCATTTTTAGTAATTTTTGCAACAAAGATACTTGGTTTTGTAACTATAGTCTTTATAGATTCATATACAGAACCCTGGGTATATTTCTCTAATTTATATTATTCGATAAACCATAAAAGTATAGAATCAATATCTCAGACAGCTTTTTACGGTCAAATATCTATGTCATTCATATTGGACCTAGTGATTTTAACTATATTTTATCTGGCATTTGTATATATGGGCACTAAAATCCATGAATATACAAAAACTAGAAACTAATTTCTAGGAACCAGATCATTGGATTAAATAATTTTTGAATTTATCTATTAATGTTATGTCAAGAAAGTTATATGGTGTGGGGTTTTTAATAGTCTACTTAGTTTTAACCTTTATAGATGATATTTTATATAAGACAATAGTTCCCGATATAATTTCTTTGTTTATACTTATAGGTTTTATACTATTTTTCATGTATGTTGGACATCTTATGCAAAGGGCTAAATTCTCTATGAAAAATATTGTGTTTTTCGCAGTTTTTCTAAATCTTATATCAGGAATATTGGGTACACTTTTAACTTTTATTATAGATCTTATGACACATCCTTGGATATATCAAAATCAAGTAATAAAAAATAACCAACATTTATTCAAATCTCAAGGTATTCCAATAACATACCTTACTCCTTCATCATATTTTTTTGAAATGATGATATTATTTGTATTATCTACAATATTATCAATGGCATTTGGTATACTTTTCATATATACTGGTTCATATTTTGAGAATAGGAAGAATAAGTAAAATTTTAGTATTTGTATCTTGTGTCCTATTTTTATAATGAATACCGTAATTATGTCATTATCATAAATTACCCATAAAAATTCCATAGTAATAGATATTATTACAATGTAATATCTAGGTATCCGTATATAAATGATATTAAAGTATTTTTTTTGAGTCAAGGATGTTTGGGATCAAAAACAATAGATATGCTATCAATTCAGTATAAACTATTGCTAGTTCAGGTTAATAATGATTTTATAGATATTTTGGTATTTTAAATTTTTTAAATTCTAAGAGTATATTTTTTCCAAATATTAAGCGTGATAATGCTTCTGTCTCCATTTTGGCTCCCATAAGACCGTTGTGTGGATTAGGTTCATCGTCAAGTCCTACATAATTGAATATAGCATTCGATGTTAGTCTATTTGTATTATTTTTTAGTTCTATATTTTTAAGTATTTTTGCATAACATATTGAATGGAGATCTACTATTCTATGACGGAATGTTGGTATTATTTTACATTTATTATATGAATAGAATAGGAAGCTGGTATCAAAAAATGGGTTATGTCCGGCTATAATATCATTGCCAATTTGAATATCCATCCATTCAGCAAATTCTAAAATAAGTTTATTATGAGATTTTTTATTATTCTTTAGATATTCTCTAGAGAATCCATTGATTAATAGTGCCTGATCATTCACTGTTGCACCAACCCATGGTCTACATTCTCCATAAAATTGTTCTTCAGGTTTTTCAAAATTTACTGCTCCTATACTAACTATAGAATTTTTTCTTGGGTTTAAACCTGTAGTCTCAACATCTACTACTATCATAGAATGTGAAGTTATATCTTTGTAACTTTAACTGCAGTACCATAACATAGTACTTCTGATATCCCTTGAGATATTTCGTTAGTATCATATCTCATACCTATAACTCCATTTGCACCAAGGGATTTAGCATGTTCACACATGAGGTTGTAGGTATCATCCCTAGCTTTCTCGCACATATTAGTATATATAGTTATATTTCCTCCAAATATAGTTTGTAATCCTGCTCCTAAATTACCTACAATGCTACGTGAACGTACAATTATACCTTTTACAACACCAAGGTCTTCTGTAACCTTATATCCATGTAATTTAAATGTTGTTGTAACCATACTACTGTCAAAATTTGAATTTCCCATAATTTCATACTTATATAAATTAATTAATTTTATTGTATCCCTTTCTGAGTGTTATTGGAATAGAAATTTTAAATTTTTACTATCTATCTTTTTCTCGTGATTAGGTATAGTTCCATTTTATACATTAATAGTCAGTCTAATATATTAGATTATGCCTAAATTAATTCATTAATTTATTTATATTTAAAGCATTTTTTAAGGTTGCTTGACACAAATTACTATAAGTATTACATTAATGATTAATATCGGTGGTTGAAAGTGGTGATGAGTGGTTTTTATAATTTAATAAATATAAAAAATATGTTAATAGGTGAATTTAGTGCAAAACTACAAGATAAAAATAGAACTTCATTGCCAAAGAAATTTAGATCAGAGACTGGTGACAAGTTAATTATATCCAAAGGATATGAAGACTGTCTTCTAGTGATACCGTTTTCAAAATGGGATTTGATGATAAAGGATATAACAAATAAACCTTTTACTATAGGGAGTGCTAGAGATACAGCAAGATTTATATTGGGTTCAGCTCAAGAAGTATCTTTGGATGATCAGGGTAGGTTTGTCATCCCTCAAAGTTTAGTTCACCATGCTGAATTAAATGAGGATATATCATTTATTGGTCTCATAAATTGGGTTGAGATATGGAATGAGGCAAGGTGGAAAGAGAGAGAAAATTTTCTGAGAACTAATAGTTCTAATATTGCAGATGCATTAAATGGAATTAATGTTTCAGAGAACCCAGGTTCCTTGAACCTTGATTCAGTAAATCTGGGCTCAGGGAACCAAGGTTCAGGATATAAATAAATTGTTATGAATGGATCTGGATCCAAGAGCTATCATAACAGTGTCCTTTTACAACAAGTTTTGGATAATCTAGGTATATATACTTCCAGTATACATACTGTGGATGATGATATTGGTAAAGGAAGGATATATGTAGATATGACTTTAGGAGGTGGAGGGGTAAGTTTAAAGATTATAGAAAATCTTAGAGCTAGCTCCCTTGGATCTGGATCCCTTGGATCTAGGTCCACAGAACCTGAGTCTTTATCTACTAATGGTTTAAAGTATGACACTCTAATATCTATTGATGTTGATAATGATGCTTGCTTGAATTTTAAAAAATTACTATCTAAGCATTTTAAGGATATTAAATATACAGATTCATATATTGCAGTAGGCAATGTTAAGGTATATATAGTAAACTCAAACTTCAGAGATATTAAGTCTATCCTTTTGAATACTAATATAAATGGTGATGGGTATAGATCAGATGACTCCATACCCAAAGTAAACGGTATAGTTTATGATCTTGGTCTTTCTAGTTTTCAAATAGACAATGAAGATAAGGGTTTCTCATACATTGGAAATTCAGATCTAGATATGAGGATGGATAAGAATTTAAAAGTGAAAGCTTCAGATTTATTAAACGGACTATATGAAGATGAACTTTATAGCATTTTTACAAAATATGGAGAAGAACCATTCTCTAGAATTATTGCTAAAAATATTATAAAAAAACGTAAAGAGAAGGAAATTGTAAAGTCAGATGAACTAGTTAGGATAATTAGTGCTAGTGTGAGATTACCAGTAGCGAGAGATCCAAAGAACCAAGATTCGAGGGATCGAGATCCAAGAAATAAAGCTTATCTCTATCACCATGTATCAAGGATATTTCAGGCATTAAGAATAGCAGTCAACGATGAGTTGGGCGCTTTATTTGATTCACTGCACCAAGTGCCAGAAATACTTGAGCATGGGGGTAGGGTAGAAATAATATCTTTCCATTCTCTGGAAGATAGAATAGTAAAAAATTTTTTTAAAGGATCTGGATCCCTTGGATCTGGATCCCTTGGATCTGAATCTAGACCCAAGGAGTTTATAAGTTTATATAAAAAACCTATTACTCCAGGAATTGCAGAGATTAAAGAAAATAATAGAGCAAGATCTGCAAAATTGAGAGTATATGAGTACATAGGACCTAATAAGTCCACAGATATATGAAAAGAAATAAAAAAACAACAAAATTAAATAAATTATTAAATCTTATGATAGTAGTACTTATTATGGTAGTTGCTGGTCAGTTATATTTAATGAATAAAATTGATTTAGCAAGTATACAGGTTTCTAATCTTGTAAGCCAATACAGCGCTATAAATATACAAAATCAAACTCTGCAGGGGGAAGTTTCTTCTGCCCAGTCAATAATGGCTATTAAAAATACAGTTTTAAAAAATGGGTATAAAAGTATAAAAAGCGTACAGTATGTTCCAGGGGGTACTTATAGTTTCAATCTTGGATCTGGATCCACAGGATCTGGATCCCTTGGAGCTAGCTCCCTTGGGTCAGGATCCACAGGATCTAAGACAACTGGGTCCAATTAATACTTGTTTAATGATATTATTATAATGGACAGTAAACGATTTGGTCTTAAGTCAACTAAATTAGAGGCTCAAGGATCAGGATTCCGAGGGTCAGTATCACAAGAATCAGGGTCTCTTGGATCTGGATCCTTAGAATCTAAATCTTTTAGAAAAAGGGTTTCTAGTATAATGATACTTTTCACGATATTTTCCTTAATATTAGGATTCAAGCTTTTTAATATTCAAATAAGCCAGAATAATGAATATACAATACAGGCTGCACAAGAAAATAATTTTTCAACTACCATACCCTCATTGCGTGGTCTTATAACAGCATCTAACGGGCTTGTTTTAGCTGATAATATACCTATATATGATGCTTATGTAACTATAAAAAATATTACTAATAGAAATAGTTTTGTAAATGAACTAAACAAAGAATTAGGTGTTCCGCAACAGAAAATTTGGAATTTAATAAACTTAAAATTAATATGGGTTAAAATTGCCTCAAATGTAACTACTAAAGAAAAAAATAAATTATCTAATCTAACATCACTATCTTTCATACAAAACGAACAGAGATCATATCCTAATGGCAGTTTATTTGCACACGTATTGGGGTTTTTAGGGAAGGATAGAAGTGGAAATATCAGTGGTTTTTATGGTATTGAAGGATACTTTAATGGAGCTTTAACAGGACATCCTGGTTATACACAAGGAATCGAAAGTGCATTAGGAATACCATTGCTTAATAAAAATTATAAATTTATACCACCTTCAAATGGTGATACTATAAATTTAACTTTGAATCCAGCCATACAAAATATTGTATCAACAGAGGTTCAATACTGGTCTAAGAAAGAAGATGCCACCTCTGGAGCTGCAATAGTTATGAATCCAAAAACAGGAGCAATAATTGCTATGTCTTCATATCCTAGTTTTAATCCAAATACTTATTGGAATTACCAATATTCAGATTACCTTAATAATGCTATTTCATTTATTTATGAACCTGGGTCAGTAGGGAAGTTAATTATGGCAGCTGCAGCATTATCGTCTGGTAAGGTTACCCCACAAACTACAGTGGATGATAAAACAGGGATGTTTCAAGTTGGAGGTAAAACCATATATAACTGGAATAAGGCCCCTGATGGTGTTATGAATCTTGGGCAAATCTTATTCCAATCATCAAATGTTGGTGCAAGTATTATTGCGACTCAATACCTTTCATCACAAGCTATGTATAATGAGTCTAAAAATTTTGGATTTGGTTCACTTACAGGTATCACACTCCAAGGTGAAGAAACTGGGATTATACCTCCTTATCAAACATGGAATGAATCTAACCTTGCAACAGATTCTTTTGGACAATTTGTTTCTGTATCACCTCTGCAGATTATAGATGCCTATGCTGCTGTTGCAAATGGGGGAGTTAGGATGCAACCATATGTTGTTAATAGTATAACTACTCAAGGAAATGGATCCAGATCCAAGGTAATTTCATATCATCCTACTGTAGTTAACAGACCGATAACTCCAGCTGTGGCATCAGAGCTTAATACTATGTTTACATATACTACAGGGGGAGAACCTAATTGGGCTTTACACCAAACTGGTGTGGGTGCATATATGCCTATTATTGCAGGAAAAACAGGTTCAGCCCAAATGCCATCTGTTAAGCATCCTGGCCAATATTCTACTCATAATTTTGTTATGACATATGTAGCTTATGCTCCAGCAAATAATCCCAAATTCATACTCCTTACAATGATGAATTCCCCACAAAAACCGCTTTTAGGTCAATATTATGCAGCAACTACAGCATGTGTAGAATGGGGAGCAATAGCAAAACAATTATTCCAGTATTATAGTATTGCACCATAATTAAGTTTAAATAGATATCTTTTAGAAAAAAACTGTATATTAAACTCTGTTGTTTATTATGTTATGATCTTCGTAAAAGTTTGCTTTGCAGAAATTTATATGTTTTTAAATTTGTATAATTTAAATTCATGAATTTAAAACCTTGGAATAACATTCCTCTATTGATATCTGGTCCATCTGGTATAGGTAAAACTTATATCATGAATAAGTTACTCTCCAATAATCAATACAATTTTAAAAGAGTAATGTCCACAACAACAAGACCAAAAAGGGAGAGAGAGAGTAATAATGTTGAATATGAATTTGTATCAATTAAGGAATATGATGCTATGGAAAAGGATGATAAATTCCTTATATCAAACACCTTTTATGGAGCAAAATATGGATTTAGAAGAGATGCTTTTAAAAATGTTTCAGATTCAGGATTTACACCTTTAGCTTTAGTATATATATTTATTATTGATCAAATTAAACCATTATTTGAGAGTTCATTTTCTATATTTTTATATCCAAAAGATATAAATTTTCTGTATTATAGAATGAAAAAAAGAGGTGATAAGGCTGATGATATAGAGGATAGAATGATTGCTGCAAAGGCAGAGATAGAATATTTCAAAGGGTCTAGACCCAATGAGTCTGGATATTCTCTTTATGATACTTCATATGAGGTTTGGAATGATGATATTGATCCAATTCTTGCAATTATAAACAATAAGTATGGAATAAGTACATAGATTTTATTGTACTACAAGGTAGTTCCAAGAGTATGTCGTGGATTTTGTATTGGTATTAGCAAAATTAATACTAAAACCTGTATCATTTTCTGTAACATAGACTCCCTGCATATCCATACTTATTTCTGTAAAAGGATCTGTAGGTGTAATTAAAACTTTAGGGACGGAAGTATATGGAGTTTTGAAAGTTATACTCACTTGTGTACCTTTCTTTAGGTTAGATGTTCCTGTTGTAAGGGTTAAGGCTCCCGTTGTATCTGTAGATCCAGTACCTAGGCTAGATTGTGCCCCTACCCCAGAGTTTGGATCTAAAGTAAGTGTAGGAGTACTTCCAGTTGATATTATGTGTCCTCCCACTGTTAGATTTCCAGATACATTTAGATTGCCAGATATGTTAATATTCCCTCCTAAATCTGTAATGTCTTGATAGGATAAACCAGAAGCTTGAGATATCACTGGGTTATAGTACTCATTCTTAACTAACATTAGTATCTCACCTTTTAGATATGTGGTACTAGTACCATTGTTGTTATATGTAAAAGTAGAAACTCCAGGTGTATTTGAATTTA
>JAKAWT010000002.1 GCA_021816845.1 bacterium | reverse complement strand
AAGTATCTTTGTATATCTTATCTGCACCATCACATAAACTATGATTTGGACTTATGCCCTTTAGACCTTAATCCTATATACAATATATATAATTTGAACTATCTAGTCAATGTTTCTTTAACAATCTAGATCCTTTACATCCAGATGCTTTGGGCTTGGGTCCTTTACATCCAGATGCTTTGCTTATTCATATTTTTTTTGAGATAATTGTATACGTCATGAAAAAATATCAAGACGTAAAATATTCAAGTATAAAGGAAGGCGTAAATACCACACATAAAGACACAAGTAATGTAGGTTCAATGTTTGTAATAGAGGGGGGACATAAACTTCATGGGAAAGTATCACTACTTGGTGGAAAAAATACAGTATTACCTTTAATTTGTGCAACTCTTCTTACAAAAGAACCATGTATCATCAAAGATGTTCCAAAGATATCAGATGTACGTAATCTACTTAAAATCTTAAAACTTCTAGGAAGTAAGATTGAACATATAACAAAAGATGATATAAAGATAACAAATAAAGATCTTATCTACACTGATAGTATTCTTCCATATATAGAGAAGTTACGTGGAAGTGTTCTCTTGTTAGCACCATTTATAATCAGATTCAAAAGTTTCAAGTTTAAATACCCAGGGGGTGATAGAATAGGATCTAGAGAGCTCTCCGCTCATTTTAAAGGATTTGAGGCTTTAGGAGTTGGAGTATCTTTTTATGATGACTATTTTGATATTTCACTACAAAAAGAGAGACCATCGGGTTCTGATATTTTTCTGTATGAACCTTCAGTGACCGCTACAGAAAATTTGGTTATGCTTGCATCTTTGTCACAAGGAGATACTGTGATTGAAAACTCTGCTTGCGAACCTCATGTTGTAGAATTATCAAAAATGTTAGTATCTATGGGAGCCAGAATAGAAGGTATAGGTACTAATGTCCTTATAATACATGGTGTAGAAGAACTTAAAGGAACTAAATACACCATAATAAAAGATATAGTGGAGATTGTTACATATATTGTTTTTGCCTTAATGTCTGGTGGAGATATAACAATATTAGATGTATATCCACAATATATGAAATCTATATTCTATGTGTTTTTAAAGTTTAATATACAAATTGATGTTATTAAAGTATCTGAGAATAAATTCAATATACATGTGCCCGCTAATCAGGATATGTATCTAAGGACAGATCTTGGGTTTAATAATCTTGGTATATACACACACCCATATCCTGGGTTTCCTACAGATTTACTTTCTCTATTTATAGTTCTTGCAACAAAGGTTAAAGGGGATATATTATTTTTTGAGAAAATGTATGAAAATAGATTAAAATTTGCATTACCATTAGAAATTATGGGTGCCAAATTTGAATTTATTGATAATAATAGAATTATTGTTAAAGGGGGTGTAGAATTGAAAGGTTCAAAGGATCAAAGTTCCAAGAACCTGGGTTCCAAGAACCTGGGTTCCAAGAACCAAAGTCCTATCTTGGTTGTACCTGATATTAGAGCAGGGGTTGCATATGTTGCTGCAGCGTTATCGGCAGATGGAGTGTCAAGGGTGTATAATGTAGAACATATAGACAGGGGATATCCTCATATAGAAAAAACATTGCAGTCTCTTGGGGCAAGTATAAGGCGTATAAAATAATCTAAATGAAAATAAATATTAGAAAACTTGTAAAAAACATTCTTGTATTTTTAACTAATAAAATCATAAAAAAAAGTGATATTAAGATAGTCTCTATTTTTGGAAACTATTCTTCAGATGTTGCAGTTGAAGGTATCTATCATGTGTTTAAAGAAAATGGATACGTAGTAAGAAGGAACTATATATCCTTTGAAAAAGACATAGATATCCCAATATATATATTAACAAATCGCGAAAATTTTTCTCTCTTTAACTTTATTTTAGCTTTATTTAAATTTCCAATTTTATATTTGCATTTAGATGCTTTAAATAAAGGACATAAGAATCCAAAGGCATCTGGATGCCATGCATCTGGATGCTATGTTATTCTAGATTTAACAACCTACAGTCCTTCTGTAGTTAAATACTATTCTAGATTTATACACGCTGATATATGTGTATTTTTGGATATAACACAGAAATCACTTATATATCAGAATAAAATTATAGAAGACTCCAAGCCAACGACAAAGATAATCATAGATGGGGATTCAAAACTAAAATCATCTTTAAATTATGATATATCAAAAAAAGTTTTTTCTTTTGGGAAGAGTGTTCATAATTCATTGATATACCAAAATCATGATGATTTAATACATATATCATATAATGAGGATGTATTTGAGCTTAAAAACACATATAAGGAGTCGGGATCAATAGGGAGTGGTGCAAAAGATTTAGATTCTAAAATTGTAGCAGCTATAGCTTTGACATCTCTTGAATCTGGTATATCCTTCCATGCTGTAATGGCAGGACTAGCATCTTTCAAACTACCTCATAGAGGTTTTCAGAGAGTTTTTGAAAAATTTATTAAGTAAATGAATATAAAGAGAATATATCATATAATAAGATCAAGAATAGAAATTGTACCATTTATTTTTGTAAGGTTTCATTTTAAATTGATAGGTGTTACAGGGACAGACGGTAAAACAACTACATCTACTCTTATCTATAACATGCTCAGAAATGACGGAAAAAAGGTTGCTTTGATTACCACTCTTGGAGCATTTGTTGATGGTGAGAAATTAACAGATACAGGATTACATACTACAACCCCTTCGGCTTTTATATTGCATAAAATACTAAAAAAAGTAAGGAATTATGATTTTGTTGTGCTTGAGACTTCATCACATGCTATTGATCAAAGGCGTATTGTTGGACTTTCATATGATACAATTGTATATACAAATATTACACATGAACATTTAGATTATCATAAAACTTGGGAGCGTTATGCTACAGTGAAATCATCGTTACAGAAATATCTCAAACCAAATGGTTTTGTAATACTGAATGTTGATGATAAAAAATCATTTGATTTTCTGTATCCTAGGGTTAAGAAAGGATTTAATATTTTCACCTATGGGATATATAACAATGCTGATTTTAGGGCTGTGAATGTTACACAAGGTTCATTTGATATAAAGTCAAAACTGCTATCACTAAATATAAAATCTGATCTTGTTGGGGAATATAATATTTCAAACTCTTTAGCAGCTATTGCAGCTTTATATAAATATGATATATCTCTCATAGCTATACAAAAGACATTAGCTGATTTTCCTAAAATTGAAGGAAGATTTGAAATTCTATCAAAGAATCCTCTTATAATAGTTGATTTTGCTCATACACCAAATGCAGTAAAAAATGTTTTAGATACAATAACTAGGTTAAGAGTATCAAGTGTACAAGTACCAAGGATGAAATCTACACACTCTAGAATAATTACTGTCTTTGGAGCTCCAGGAAGACGTGATCATACAAAAAGACCATTGATGGGGAATAGTGTATCAGATTATTCTGATATTATTATTGTAACCTCAGATGATCCAAGAGATGAGAATCTAGAGGATATATTTTCTGATATATCCAGTGGTATAGATAGAGAAAAATTTAAAAAAGATGTAAATTTGTATAGAATAGACCAAAGGGATCAAGCTATATTGTTTGCTCTAAAAATAGCAGGTAAAGATGATATTATTGCATTACTTGGGAAGGGTCATGAGAAATCTATGGCAGTTAAAGGTGAGGAGATTCCTTGGAGTGACTCAGATTTTGTAAAAAAACATTTAAAACATCAGAGTATTAAAGGTTATAGAAAAAATAAAAAATTATGATAAAAAGAGAAAGAGTCCATTTTATAGGTATATGTGGGACAGCTATGGCTCCTATAGCAAAAATGATGAAAGATATGGGATTTGAGGTTACAGGTTCTGACAAAGGATTTTTTCCCCCAGTATCTTTGTATTTGAAGAAAAACAAGTTAAATATAGAGTTGGGATATAAGAAGGAACATATTACTAGTAAACTAGGGTCTAGACCCGACGGACCCAGATCCGACGGACCTAGATCCATAGATTTTGTTGTTATAGGGAACGCTGTAGCAGAGAATAACGAAGAGGTACAGGAAGTTTTAAAAAGAAAGATTCCGTATTATTCTTACCCAGAGATACTCAGAAAATACCTTGTAAAGGAGAAATCTATTGTTATAGCAGGGGAGTATGGTAAAACCACAATAACATCTGCTGTATCTTTCCTATTCTATAAAGCAGGATTAAAACCAAGTTTTATGTTCGGAGGTGTGTCTTTAAATTTTAAAAGTGCAGTAGAGAACTATACTGGATCGTCTGGATCTGGATCCTCTGGATCTGGATCTGCGGGATTTGGACCCATTGGTAGAATTTCTGTAGTTGAAGGAGATGAATATAACTCTGCATTTTATGATAAGAGGTCAAAATTTCTACATTATAATGGTAAATATGTTTTAATAACTTCATTAGAGTGGGATCATGTAGATTTATTTCCAACATTTGATGACTATATAGCTTCATTTAAAAAACTTGTAGAAGGGATACCTGAAGATGGTATTTTATTTCTAAACAAAGATGACAAAAATATTCATCATGTTGTGGATTCTGCAAAATGCAAAATACTATATTATTCATACATGGATAATTCAGCTGATCTTTATATAAAGAAGGTATCATATAAAGATGGATATACAGAATTTGTAACCTCAGATCCTGATCTGTCAGATCTAAAGACATATAAAACTACCTTAATAGGTAAGCATAATCTACAGAATTTAGTAGGAGCTATACTTGTAGCTAGATCCTTTGGTATTCCATATGAATCTTTAAAAAAATCTATTTTTGAGTTTAAAGGTGTTAAAAGGAGACTTGAGATTAGATATAGGGATGATGATGTCATAATCATTGATGATTTTGCTCACTCCCAAGTTAAAGTAAAAACCAGTATTGATGCAGTTAGAGAAAATTTTAAAGAGGCTAGCCTCAAAAGAGCTGGATCTAAGAGTTATAGGATTATTGCTGTTTTTGAACCGGACACCATGAGTGCTAGGAGTAGAAAAACATTAAATTGGTATAAGACGGTTTTTAATAATGCAGATAAGGTAATCATTACTGATATGTACAGGAGTAATAGTTTAGAAGAAGGATTTTCTCAATATGATCTTGTAAATCTTATAAAAGAACAAGGTATAGATGCATCCTATGTATCAAATCAAGATGTTGCTAAATTTTTATATGATAATAGTCAAAAAAATGACTTGATCTTATTTATGTCTTCTAGAAATTTTCAAGGTGGTATAGATAAAACAGTTTCATTATTTAAGTCTAAATCTAAAAGTGTCAATACCAATGGATCTGGATCCAAAGAGAAATTATACCAATGCTCTGTATGTAAACTTCATTATAAAGATGAAAATTGGGCTTTACAATGTTATTCTTGGTGTAGTACAAATAACTCCTGTAATGTGGCAATTACTAAACATTCAGAAGAAAGGTTAAATAGAAAGTCTGGTCAAGTATAAATTAAAACTATATTTTTTTCGCAATTTTAGAAAATCAGTAGTATCGAATGTTAATATACTATCTATTTTCTTTTCACTCTGAAGTGTTGCTATGAGTGAACAATCAACAAAACCAATATTCTTATTATCTATATTTTCGAATATATTCCATGTTTGTTTAAAAATATCATTATTTGTATGACAGTGAAACTTCTTTGACTTCTAATCATATTTGAGGTATGTATTTTAATGTTATTTGTTAACAGAATGTATGCTCTACACAGTTACTTGACATGCATCAGATTTTCTGATAATCTGTATGTATGAGTGAAATTGGTATTATTAGACAACGTGGTCAATTAACAATTCCTGATACTATAAGAAAGAGTATTAGTTGGGTATCTCCATTGTCTGTTGTTTTGATTTCAATTATAAATAAGGATGAGATTATCATACGACCCCATAAACCCAATATGAATGAGAATGAAATTTTTAAAAAAATTAACAAGTCTCGTAATATAATTGGAAATGGAAATAAGAGTGCCCTGGATTTTATAATAGAGGATAGGAGCTCACATTGATGAATACAAATCTTGTAATAGATACTTCAGTCATAGTTAAATATCTTAATAAAGTAAATGAAGCTAATATAGACAAAGCCGATGATATAATTAAGTTAGGGATTAGGGGAGATGTAAGTATCTTAGTTCCAGAACTTGTAAAATATGAGATTGGGAATGTACTTTTACATGGAAAGAGATTAACATATAAAGAAGCTAGTATTTCATTAGATGCTTTTTATTCATTACCTTTGGAGTTTATACCTGATTCTGAAAAACTTTCAAAAAAGACATTTAATGTAGCTTATAAATATGGAATTACTTATTATGATGCTTCTTTTTTAGTCATTGCAAAGGAATATAATGCTACACTTATAACAGAAAACTTCAAACATCAAGGTAAGGTAAAGGATATACAAGTTACAGCATTGAAAGATTATCAAAAATGAAAGCACTTTATAAATTCTCATCTTTAATAACTATGTTGTACTACAATCATAGGATCAGGAGGAATATATAGAAAATCAGAACACACTAGAGTAAATCCACCCTATATCCCCAATCTAAAAGAATGAAGTTTTACAGTGAGGAGCGATAAATATATTTATCAGAATCTGTAGATAAATTTTTTGGACCCTTTATTTTCAAGGTTTCAGCATTTTTTGCTAATTTCAATGCCCACTCTCCAGAATTTATTTTGTTACCCTTTTTACTTAATTTATTATTAATCAATTCTCTTATTACAGCAGACATAGTAACATTTTTTTCATATGCCACTGTTTTTAAAAATCTAATTTGTTCTTGTTCTAGGTATATTTGACTTCTAATCATGATTAAAGTATATACATTATAATGTTGTTTGGCAATAGCATGTCCATACACTTATTTGATAAAAATGTATATTTATGAGAATATGTATATATATGTAGTATACTGATATGAATTTTGAGTGGGATATAAATAACATTTTTCATGTGGCTAGGCACAATTTAACTACAGAACAAATAGAAAATATATTTATTAGTGATAAAAGTAAAAAGATTGTTCCAAGCGATGTTCAAAGTAGGTATATCGCGCTATGTATGAGTAATGGTAAGTTATATTGTATAATATTTATAAAAAGGATTTATAGTGTGAGAGTAATAACTGCGTTTAGAACTACATAGAATAAGTTAATTATTTTATACGATGAATAGAAATAATAAATTTAAAAATGAAGATGAAGAGGTAGCATATTGGGAGAGTGTTGATATGTATAAATACCTTAAGGATAAAGCTCCAGTAAAAATGGATTTAAGTGATTTAAAAATGTCTAAAAAAACTAGATCTATATCAATAAGACTGCCAGAGTCTATGATTACTCTACTGAAAAGCTTATCTATGCAATCGGATGTTCCATATCAAAGTTTAATCAAGATGATGATACAGGAAAAAATATCAGAAATGAAGTCTAAAAAATAAGTGTTTAATTGAATTGGATTAATTAGTTGTCATTACAATACTAGATTCCATATATTACCAATATTTATACCTATTCAATATGCTTAATTGTCTCTTTGATACCCTTTTCTATATCTACGTTGGGCTGCCAACCTAAAATGTTTTTTGCAAACAAAATATTATTGATATATACATTGTCTGTAATATTGTTTTTTATATTAAGATCTATTTTTAGTTGATCAGCTATGTATTTTGCAATATCTATATTAGAATACCCTATACCTGATCCAATATTTAATACCCCCGTATAATTAGTTTCAAATGATGCGATTATAGAACTTACAAGATCTGATATATATAGGTAGTCATAAATATTATTATCTAAAACTTCTATAGTTTGGTTTTTCACTGCTTGTAATAGTGTACTAGTTAGAAAATTATAATAATTAAGATTAAAAAATGGTCCGTATAAGCTTGATACTCTTAAAATCAATACTGGTAGTCCATATTCTTCCTGATGTTTTAAAAGCAGTTGCTCAGCTTCTAATTTTGTTTGTAGATAATTATTTGAAGGTAAAATATTTGATGCTTCTGTAAATGGAACATTGTCTTTATATAATCTGTAGTCTGATAAATAGATGAAACTTTTAAGCCCAGTATATTCTACTAGTTCTTGGAGTAGAGAAGATAAGCCGTTTACATTTATTGTTCTTGCTTTTTTTATATCATCACAAGAATTCTCAGATAGTGACGCTAGATATATTATATTATCAGGGTTGAATCTTTGTATCTCACTAAATATAGGTTCCTGAAGATCAACATATTTTGTTTTTATACCTAAGGATGCATTCTTTTTGTCAAGATTTAGAATGTCTCCTACTTTATATTCAGTGAATTTTGTAATTATATTAGTACCAATAAACCCAGATCCTCCAACAAGAAGTATTTTTCTTGGTTTTTTCAGACTGTACTTGTTTGTACTCATTAAATTATTCTAACACAATGCATTGTAGTACATTTCTAATTTTTTTTAAAATTTGATACAATTGTGCTTATGAGCTCCAAAAAACAAAATGATACTTCAATCTATACTTTTATTGTTATTATAGCGATTGTTTTAGTTTTGATGGGTTTAATGATATTTTTTGTCCTTGGGAACAAGAATAGTACTAAATCATCAAGTTCTAGTTTATCTAACAAAAGTTTTGATGGTAAACCAGTATCCTTGAATATAATGGAGAAATTAAACTCAGTTTCACTATCAGCTATCAGCGGGAGTTTAACTACAGCACCAAAATCCAATATATCTAATATAAATAATACTCTATTAACAAAAAATAATTTACCAAGGGTTATTTATATAGGAGCAGATTATTGTCCTTTTTGTGCAGCTGAAAGATGGGCTTTGATTATAGCACTATCAAAGTTTGGAACTTTTACAAATCTCCATTATATGACGTCCAGTTCTTCTGATGTATACCCTAACACTTCAACATTCACTTTTTATAACGCGACATATAACAGTCAGTATATTACATTTACACCAGTTGAAACTACAACCAATATTCCATCAGCAAGTGGCTCATATACACCTTTACAGAATATGACCCAACTTGAAGCGAACCTGTTTTCTAAATATGATGCACCTCCTTATGTGACTCAGTCCTCTTCTGGGTCTATACCATTTGTTGATATTGCAAACAAATACCTTCTTGTTGGTGCTCAATATGCACCATCTACACTACAAGGTAAGAATTGGGACCAAATAATCTCTAGTATATATTCGTATAATTCAACAATATCAAACAATATACTATCATCTGCTGGATATTTAATTAAAGATATTTGTTCTATAACTAATGAAAAACCTACTAACGTTTGTTCTTCGATATAAAATTCAGATATTATCTTTTATAGGGATATTAGTATCTTTGTACCTCATATATAGTCATTATACAGATACATCTTTAGCATGCCCTGAAAATAGTGTCATAAATTGTGCCAATGTAGTGACTAGTCAATACTCAACTTTTTTTTCTCTGCCACTTCCAGTCTATGGAATAGTATATTTTGTATTCTCATTCATATTAGCTTTCATACCAAGGCTAAAGAAACTATTATTTATAGTTACAATAATAGCTTTAATTATAGTTTTTGGACTAGTTTATATAGAAATTGCTTTAATAGGATCAATATGTATATACTGTACATCTTTACACATAATTATATTTCTTATATTCTCTATTCTTCTATATGATTTATTGGTTAAGAAGGATTCATATAACACACATATTTAAGTATTCTCCATTATCTTAATTGACAATATCTACATACTTAGAATTTTTCATATATCTGTTTCTATAGCTGGTTACCCCTTATAATATATATTATATATTATCAAATGTGTAATCCTATCCTATTGAAGAACACATTCTTAGGAATACATTCCTTTCGATCGTATTTGTCTGTGAAATGTTATTGCGAACCTATGTGCTTCATCTCTAATTTGTCTTAATACCAATAAAGATTTGTCATTTTGTTTTAACCGTATAGGCTCTTTTATATTAGGTAGGTAAATTTCTTCATATCTTTTTGCAAGTCCAATAAGTGGAATAGTTAATCCTAAATCTTCTAAAGCTCTAGCTCCTGCACTAACTTGAGTTTTACCCCCATCTACAACAATTAAGTCTGGAACCTCACTAAAACTTACATCTTTAGGTTTATTAGTGATTCTAGACTCTTTGAGTCTTCTAGTTAGTGTTTCATACATCATTAACGGGTCATTTGGTGTATCATCCGATTTAATTTTGAATTTTCTATAGTTAGATTTTGACATCTCTCCATCTTTGAAAACAACCATTGATGATACAGGATATTTTCCTTGTATATTAGATATATCGTAGCATTCTACCCTTCCATTGTTATATTTAATATGGAGTTTTAAAAATAGCTTTTTTAAAGCTTCTATGTTCTCTTTTTTTCTATTTGTATATGTTCTATTCTCTGGATCATCTGGATCTTCAAAATTTACTTTTATGTTCTGTGTAACATACCTAATATCTTCTATCTTGTCTCTTAGCTTTATTGCATCTTCAAATCTTTCTTCTTTTGATGCTTTTATCATTTCTTTTTCATAATCTTTTATAATTTGATGTTTCTTACTTTTAAAAAACTTCTTTATGTTATTTATATTCTTCATATAATCTTCTCTGGACTGTAAGTTATCACAAGGTCCAGTACAAAGTCCTATATGATAATAAATACATACCCTGGGTACTAGTACCAAGGGTTTTGTTATTTCTCCATCTCTAGAAGATCTTTCATGAATTTTTAGATTACATGTTCTATATGGGAAAATCTTTCTTAGATTTGATAAAACTTTGATTGTAGTGTAGGCGTTTGGATATGGTCCAAAATAGGTTGCCTTATCATTCTTTTTTTCTCTAACTCTCTCAATCTTTGGAAATTCATCATTTGTTATTTTTACCCAGGCATACTGTTTATCATCTTTTAAAAGAATATTATATTTAGGTCTATATTTTTTTATTAGGTTACTCTCTAATATTAAAGCTTCGGCTTCGTTGTCTGTTTCTATATATGTTATAGATTTAGACAGAGAAAGCATTTTTTGAGTTTTTATCGGTAAATTTCCTATATTGAAATACTGACTTACTCTTTTTCTTAAATTCTTGGCTTTTCCTATGTATAAGACTTTATCTTTGGATCCAGATCCCTTGGATCCAGATCCCTTGGATCCAAATCCAGTGAAAATATAACAACCACAAGAATAGGGGATTGCTTTTAAGAATAATTTACTTTTGAGATCTATAGGGATAGAATTTTCAAACATTAATTTTATTTACTACAGTTGTTTTTAGTTTCGTTAGAGATTCTATTAAATACTTTGCACCTTGTATATTACCATATCCGGAATTTTTAACACCGTTGAAAGGAAAATTGTCTGGACCTCTTGAATCTTTACCATTTATTTGTACAACCCCAACTTCTAATTTTTCTGCTACTTCAAACGCAGTATCAATATTACTTGTAAAGACACTACTCTGTAGTCCATATTCTGATTTATTAGCTATATCTATTGCATCTGTAACATTTTTTACTCTTATTATAGGTAGTACTGGACCAAAAGGCTCTTCCCAGGCAAGCTTTGAATCAAGGCTGACATGATCGAGGATAGTTGCTTCTATATATCTGCCACTTCTTTGTCCTCCACATATAACTACAGCTTTTTTCGAGATTGCATCATTAACAAGAGATTCAATATACTCTGCCTGTTTGTCATTAATCACAGGACCCATATTTATACTTTTGTCATTGGGATTACCTAATATATACTTTTTTAAAACTATATTTTTTAATTCTCTTAAAAATAAATCTGCAATAGTATCTTGTAACAATACTCTTTTTATTGCAGTACATCTTTGACCCGAATATGTGAATGCTCCATCTGCTATATTTAATGCAGCATTTTTTATATCTGAATCTTCAAGTACAATAGCTGCATCTTTTCCTCCTAGTCCCATAAGTAATAATGGTAATAGTCTATTTCCTTTTTCTAAGGTTTTTTGTATATGCAAAGCAGTTTTAGTACTACCTGTAAAATTTATCCCTGCTATATCAGTATGTGATACTGCAAAATCTCCAATTACCGAGCTATCCCCTGTTATTATATTTAAAACTCCATCAGGTAACCCTGCAAGTTTAAATATTTCACCAAGAAGTAATGCTGTAATTCCCCCTTGAGATGGTGGTTTTAATACAACTGTATTTCCAGATATTATCGCACCAACTATTTTAGGGGCAGATTCATTAAAAGGGTAGTTAAACGGAGGTATAGATAAAATGACACCTAAAGGTACTCTTTCTACAATTGCTGTTTTTGATTTCGTGTATCTAGGAAAAAGATCTGAAGTTAGAACCTCTCCAATCATTCTAGAACCCTCATCCGCATAAAATGATATTAAATCTGCAGTCCTTATTACTTCATCTAGTGCCTCATTATATGGTTTTGCAATTTCCTTAATAATCAAAGCTGTTATTAGAGCTGTGTTATCAAATATAATTCTAGATGCTTTCTTTAATATTTGAACTCTTATGTTCATTGGTTGATTTTTCCAACTTGAGAATGCTAATTTTGATGACTTGATAGTTTCATCTACTTCACTTGTTGTCATTTTTTGCATATAACCTACTATCTCATTATTAATAGGGGATATTGATAGCATCACCTCACCACTTGAGCTTTCTAGCCAATGATTGTCTTTAAGATATCCGTATTTTTTCCCTTTTTTTATAAAATGGTCAAGCATAATTTCTTTTGTCTAGACACTTTGAATGTAGATTCTTTTGGGCTAGACATTTTGGGTCCAGATTAAATAATCTTCTGGTTCAATAATGATACCAGCAGGTTTGAAATTTCTAATAGATATTATATCCTGTTTGTCTTTAATTTTGTAATCTATGAAAATATTCTGTTTAATACCTTTAAATTTTAAAATATCATCTAAACTGTCTGTTTTAATTACTATATATTCACTATCAAAGACAAGAGAATGAATGTATTCATCTTGATTATATACATAAAGAAAGGTTAATAAACCGTATTTTTTATTCTCTTTTATTATGTCACAAATGCTATTATATCCTAGTCTGTGATAAGGGGAATTTATGATAGCACCTATGACTCCAATTTTAGATAGAGCTTTGGGAGAAACATATCCTGATGCTCTGAAAGTTTCAATCTTATCTACGTGCTGAGAAATTATAGGATAGTTAAATTTACTCTTAAAATTGCTTATATCAATTATGTTTGGTGCTATTATAAAGTCCAATTTAGGGTTTTTTAAAGTTAATTTAGCAAGAAATCTTTCTCCATCATTTGCAACTAGATTTGTTCTTGACTTAAAATTTATAATAAACTTCATATCTTTCATTATATGCACACACCATCATGATTTCAATTATTTAATATATGTAATAATATTATAGGTTGACATTTTATATATGTTGTGATATGCTCTCAATAATTAATTTATTCTGGTAATAAGGCAAATGTTTAATAAGTTACATTTCAAGAAAATACATTTAGTTATATCTGTATTTATACTGTTAAATATATCTTTTATAGCATTTTTAGCTATGGGTAATTTAGGTAAGCCAGTAGTAGTTAGTGCTGCACCTAATTGTCAATTACCAAGTAATTTGACTACATATTCTGCTACACACAATGCATCAATACAAATTGATATTAAGACATCTAGCTCGCAAGTAGCGTTACCAAATTTGAATCTATCTATGCATACAGCTCAATGTACAGATGGTTATGATAATGGGTTTGTATGGGATTCTGGTTATAATGGTGCATTACAAGATCCATTAGTACAATCTCCACAGATTAATCCTGGTTCATACATAGGACCTGCAGACATAATGGGTTATTACAAGAACCACAATGATACACCACCAACAACATATCAAGTTATGCCAACAGTAAGTGTAGGTCAAACCCAGGGTAGTGGGACAGTATTTTCATGTCCATCAACTGGATTTGGTTTATGTAGCTCACTACACGGTAATATTACAAGAACTAATAATGTTTCATCTGGAACTGTTAGTGAAAGTGATATTAAATATTATGAGATAATTGATTGTAATTTTTCACCTGTAAGTTATGCCTTATCTGGATTACCATCTGGGTGGTCTGTAAGCGGTAATAATGTAACAGTTCAGGTACAGAATGGTGAGCTAGTAACGGAGACTATAACAGTAACACCTCCAGCACCAGTTACACCTACAATAAAAGTTTCGCTGAATTGTCAAGGAGCATCATGGACAACAACTAATTTTCAATCTGGAGACACAGTTGCAGGTTATGTTACTGATGTGACAACTGGTAAAACTATATTAACAGTTCCTACACAAGCTACAGCATCTGGTACAGTAAATTCATTCGTATCTGGAGCTACACAAACAAATGACACATATGACTTTTTAATGAATATATATTCACCTAGTGGTCCTATTGGAAGCAACTATTCTCCACAGTTTAATTTTTATAACTGTGTGACACATACACAACCACCTACAATATCAGTAACACTAAATTGTGAGGGGGCAACATGGAGTACAACAAACTACGTATCCACAGATGCAATAACAGGATATGTAGAGGATATGACTACAGGTCAGAATGTTTATACATTCCCAACAGAAACTTCAGCATCTGGTACAGTCAACTCATTTGTATCATCTCTGACAAATAGTAGTGATAATTATGAAGTTATGATGTCAGTACAGAATGGAAATAGTGCAACATCTGGATCATTTAATTTCTATAACTGTGTAACACATACAAAAGCTCCAACAATAGCTGTGACTCTGGATTGTCAGGGGGCATCATGGACAACAACAAACTACGTCTCACAAGATGCAATAACAGGATATGTAGAAGATACAACAACAAATCAGAAAGTAGCTACAATTCCAACAGAGAATGTATCTACAGGAACAGTGAATTCATTTGTATCAGCTCTAACTAATAGTCATGATAATTATACTGTAACTATGTCAGTTGCAGGAGGCAATAGTTCCACATCAAGTGAATTTAATTTTTATAACTGTGTGACACATACACAACCACCTGTAATAACAGTTTCACTAAATTGTCAAGGAGTATCATGGAGTACAACAAACTACGTCTCACAAGATGCGATAACAGGATATATTACGAACATGACTACAGGTACAGAGGCATTGTCAATACCAACACAAAATACATCTACAGGAGTATACAATTCATTTGTACAGTCATTAGAAAATAGCAATGATAACTATTCTGCAACAATGAGTGTACAGGGTGGAAATACTGCTACATCGAGTGCTGTAAGTTTTTATAACTGTGTACAACATCCTCCAGTAATTATATCTGTGTCACTAGCATGTGTACAATCATCAGTTAATATGGCTATACAATGGCAAGATACAGCTTCAAGCTTAGTAAGTGGTGATACATTTTATGGGACAATAGAAGATACAACAACAAATACACAAGTAGCAACCTTTAATGTACCAGCATCATTAGGTACTTACACATGGACAGGAGCAAACACAACTGATAACTACACAGTATCCGGGTACATAGAGGGTACTAATGGTAAAAGTAGCGTTGTTACATCATCAAGTGAGAATGTAACATCATGTCAGGCACCTGTAAGTCCGGCAATGACATCTATATCATTAGCATGTCAGAACAATACTACAAATGATTTGTTGATAAATTGGAAAGCAACTAATGTACCAAGTGGAGAGATGTTTACAGGAATAATATTAGATACTACAACAGGAACAGAGGTAGCAACAATACCAAATACAGATGCTAACCTAGGTGCATATATATGGCAAGGATCTAATGGTAAAGATAGTTACCAAGTATCTGGATGGTTAGTAAATGCTGGAGGAGCAAAGACAAATGTGATGACAACATCATCAGTATCAGGAGATTGTGTTCCAGCAGTTGTAACTCCAACAGTACAGCAACTTCCACAAACAGCAGGAACATCACCAATAGAAATGTTTGCTGCAGTAGGAGGATTGATAATAGCAATAGGAGTTGGATTGATGATGCTCTAATTACATTATTAATAAAGAAAAAGGAGGTTCGCCTCCTTTTTTTGAATTATTATATAAGTTGTTTTCTACCTAGATCCCCGGATCAAGATCCCCGGATCAAGATCTTTGGATTTTAATCCTTGATGAAATTTTAAAAAAGATATATCATATATATATGAAAACAAAAACATTATTTATTGTGATTTTTGCTCTTCTTATAATAGTTGTTTTATACATAACTACAAAATATGCTGAAGAATTACAAAAAATAAGTACACAAAGCTCTAATTCTTATGTTTCCAATGTTGCACCGACACCCAAACTTGTTACTCCACCAATAACATATTCTTTATTTAAAGGAACATATAATGGTACTCCTTCTTTTGATATAAATTATATACAAGGATGGACTATGACTAGTGCTAGTGAGACTCCTAATTCTGAATCTGCAACATTTAAGAGTGTTACTAACAGCGAAACAATAACAGTATATAGTAAATGCCAGAGTATGACACCATATACTGGTAAAGTATCTAGTTCTGGAGCTAGCTCTGGAGGATCTATAACGAAAGAAACTGAAGGTTTATACACAGGATATCTAGTATCTAGTAAAAATATATTATCCTTTTATAACCCAGGCTTTTCTTTAGTTCTAAATTATTCTAGTACACAAAAAATACAAGTTTTAGATAGTCTCTTAAAATCTCTCGTTTTATATAACCAATTCCAAAATTGTAAGTAGGGATCTTTAAATCTAGGATAATCTAGATACAGGGGGTAAATATATAGTATAATTGCTTGAATAATGGTTTTTATGCAGAAGTAACTCAGTTGGTAGAGTACTAGTTTTCCAAACTAGTTGTCGCGGGTTCGAGCCCCGTCTTCTGCTTTTTGATTCCTCATCTAAAAAAATTCCTATTTAAATGCTAATATATTGACTTTTGTTGTAAAACTCTCTAGTATATATATATGAATTTCCTAAACAATGATAGTTTGTCAAAAAATACTAGCCTCGAGGATTCGCATTATATAAAAAAGATAGACAAAATAGTCAAAAAGAGGTTACGTATATATATATATCTAGTTATATCACTGTTTGTCATTTCCTCGCTTTTTATATTTAAAAGTCCACTAAATATATTTGCAAATATAGAAGGTAAAGTATTTTTGTCCAAACAAGTTATGGCTGCTAATGTTTATTCAATAAGAAATAAAAGTTTATCAAATCTTGATAAGCTAGCTGGAGTTAATATCATAAACCCTAATATTGAACATGCAAGGATGCTTGCAGCTGTTATACCAAGTAAGAATAATGAAATATCATCCTCCATAACAACTACATCTAATGCAAATATCCAAATTTTATATAATTTCCTAATATCACATGGTTCTCCTATGGCTCCCTATGCAGGAGACTTTATATCTGCTGGTGCAAAATACGGTGTTAGTTGGAAACTACTCGTTGCAATATCAGGTGTGGAATCTGGATTTGGAAGAGTTATTCCAGAGAGTACAAGTGGAGCATTATCCTATAATGGTTGGGGATGGACAGGGGGAGGAAGTGAATTTAGTGGATTCTCTGGATTTGGATCGTGGCCAAATGCTATTAATAGTATTGCCGCAGGAATAGGTAGCTCATATCAAAATGAAAGTCCATATCAAATGCAACCTGTATATGACCCTCCTAATCCGTCATGGGCTCCGAATGTTCAAAGCTATATTAATCAACTATAAATGATTTTATGTGGTATAATTTCTAGGTACTTTGTTATGAGCCTGGATGGTGGAATGGTAGACACGCTAGCCTTAGGAGCTAGTACTTGAAAAAGTGTGAAGGTTCGAGTCCTTTTCCAGGCATTACGATTCATATACTCCAATGTGAACATCATAACTCTTGTTATTATGCAAAATTTTCCCAATTTATGCTATCTGGATCGTTTAACCAATGATATCTTTTAGGATCATTAACAAATGATAGATATATAGGATCTTTTTTATCTACAAGATTGCTATATGCCCATTTCCTTTGTTTCTTTACTTTAGGTACATTTTTATAATTAGGATTTTGTACAAATACCTGTTTTGCATTCTTTTTAATTATATAATATGCTCCCCCCCTAAAATCAAAAATACTTTTATATAGACTTTTAGCTCTTGATGAAATTAAACTTGAAAATATTAATGCCCCAGGTTTCTGGTTTATTAGAATATGGCCATATCCAGGCGGTATTACAAACACATCACCTTTGTTAAGTTTAAAATATGTAAATTCTTCTATATGAGAGAAATCACACATGCTTTCCAAAGATTGTCCTAAAGCATATTTAGAGCTCACCATTTTAGGTTTTTGTAGAAGTATTAATGCTTGTCCATATAAAATTTCTATGACTTCAGGTGCGGTATTTCTTTTACTATTCAAAAGGTCATGGTAATGCCCATATGTTTTCATAAATTCTATTCCTGCTAGGTTTCCGGACATTATTGTTATATCATGTCTTAATCCATGTTCTTTAAAAAGATCTTTATGGTCATTTTTTAAGATATGGAAATATTCAGTATAAAATAGTTTTGGGTATAGGAGTTGGTTGTTTAATATAACGTGTTTCATCTCCTCTAGATTTCTATCTAGTATTTTGTGTATAGAGATATCATTATTCAACTGCAGAAGTTTATTTTCTGTATCAGTACATTGAACTTTAATACCATTAATTGTTTTTAGATAGACTATCATCTTTTCCTTCTCCCCATATATCATAAATTAAAAGTTGAATTACTGTAATTATAGGTAGTACAATTAGTGCCCCAAGAAGGCCTCCGATTTCTGTACCTATAAATATTCCTATAACTACAATTAAAGGATTTATTCCTATAACTCTCTCCATGATTTTTGGTGCTATTAGATTTGCTTCCAATTGCTGTATTATTATTACGGCAATAACAGATAATAAAAACAAATTAGGGAAAATGAAAAATACTACTAATGAAGCTACAACTCCAGATACTATTGGTCCTACGAAAGGTATAGCCTCACAAAATGCTGCAAATAGACTAAGAGGTATAGCATAAGGGATGCCTAGGATTGTAAGATAAATCCAGAATAAAATTCCTACAAACAAACTTATTAGTAATTGTCCTCTCAACCATCTTCCTAGTTGTATCTCTATTCTTCTTAACATATGATCTATCCTTTGTCTTTCTTGTTTTGGTATGAAATTTAATGTAGTTGAATAAAAATGTTCCTTATAAATAAGCATGTATATAGACATCACAAGTATAAATACTATATATGCTATAAAAGTAATTACATTTATAGTTGTCTGTGATACATTAACAGCTCCTGATACTACAAAGTTATGGAAGTTATTAAATATATATTTATATAAATTAAAACCTCCAATTTTTACTGTGGAATTAGATTTTATGAATGGGAATATATGGGCTAGTTTTTGTGGAATAGTTGAAAAAGCTGCTACAATTTGATCTATCTGATTTGTTATAGGAGATATTGTTATATAAAAGAAGAAGCCCACTACAATTATTATAATAAGCATACTAAATATTACTGATATTCCTCTTGGCAGTTTTCTTTTTTCAAACCATACCACTAATGGGTCAATTGCTGACATTAAAATGAAAGAAAGGAATATGAGGACAAAAACAAATGCTATTTTCAAAAAGAAATATATTCCTACTAGTGTAGCTATAACTATGAATATTGTCTTTGTAGAAATCTCAATTGTTTGACTTTTCATTTATTAATGATATACAACTCCAAAGATCTAGATCTAATAATCTGGATTCAAGGATCCGGATCCAAGGCTGCATAGGTTGGGCACATCCCTAGCTCATTGTATACTAAAAATTTCCAAAACTCAAATTACTGAACATTGTATTTGCAAAAAACCCTTATTTCTGGTATATTTTTATTGTTTTTGGCCTCGTCGTCTAGTGGTCTAGGACATCAGGTTTTCATCCTGGAAATCGCGGGTTCGAATCCCGCCGAGGTCAAATTTGAAATTATAATATGAATATAAACGGACTTGATACATTTTTTGTTTATTTGATTTTGGTTTTTGTTACAACATTTATATCTCTAATATTATATCTATCACCAAAAAAAAATTCAAAACTTAAAGCAGAGCAATACAGAAGTGCACTCCTTGGAAGGTTATTTAATAATTCTTTAATACTTACAGTTGGTGCTTGGGTCACTCTATTTACTAGAGACTTCTTATTTATTGTAATTGCCCTTTTAATAGGAGGAATAGATTTTTTTAGAGAATTAAATCTATATTACTTTAAAATACGTAGAATTATTAATGAGAATGCAGAAATAGAGGAGACTGTTATAGATAACTATGAATACATATACACTGTATTTGTAAAGTCAAAAACATTGCTTGAATTTTCCGCAGTATTAAAATCACGATTTAAATTTTCTAGTGAAGTTATATTTAATCTATATAACTCTTTTAAACAATCTAGGGAAAGTACAAAATCCCAGAAAACAGAGAGTAAGGATGAACTTGATGAAGCATATTCTATACTTGGAGTAAGAAAAGGTGCACCACTTGATGAAATTAAAAAGGCATTTAGAGAGAAGGCTAGAGTTCTTCATCCAGATTTTACAAGGAATCAAGATGATACGAAATTTAAAGAACTTAATAACGCTTATCAATCTATACTAAGAATAGTTTCGTAGTACATGTTTGACATAAATGATATCTATGATATACTTAAATCTTATACATAGGTTGCCTAATAATTAGGTACATAATTGGACACTTACTATTATGATAAATGAACATATAAAACCTGGAAGGTTGAAATTTCTTATGGCAGCTATTTTGATATCTATGTTTATGTCTTCTTTAGACCAGACAATAGTATCAACAGCACTACCTACAATTTTGAAAGATTTGGGAGGTTTTAACCTTTTAAGCTGGATATACGCAGCGTACATACTTACATCTACAATAGCAATATTGGTTGTGGGTAGACTGTCAGATATTTATGGAAGAAAGTTATTTTACCTATGGGGAATAGGTATATTTGTATTTGGGTCAATTTTATCTGGTTTATCACAAAATATAACAGAGTTAATAATTTTTAGGGCGTTACAAGGGTTTGGTGGAGGAGCTCTAACATCTTTAGCTTTTGCCTCTGTAGGAGATTTATTCTCACCTAGGGAGCGTGGAAAATGGCAAGGTATTATATCTTCTAGTTTTGGTATCGCAGCAGTTGTAGGTCCTCTAATAGGAGGTTATCTTACAGATTCACTATCATGGCACTGGATATTTTATATTAATGTACCTATAGGTATACTTGCATTTATATTAATTCTAAGAGAATATCCTGTAATAAAACATGATAAGGGAGAAACTGTGGACTATATTGGTATATCACTATTCTCAATATTTACGGTGGCTTTAATATCAGCTTTAATATTTGGAGGATCTCTGTTTGCCTGGAATTCTATACAGGAATTTTCTCTTATAGGAACTTTTATTGTCTTCCTTGTTATATTTATAGTATATCAAACAAAGGCAAAATACCCATTGTTACCTTTACATCTTTTTAAAAATAAATCATTTATATATATTAATGTGATTGCGTTTCTTACATCTTTTGGTTTTTTGGGTGGTATAGTCTATCTACCAATATATTTTCAGTATGTTAGAGGTGCATCTCCAACAATGTCTGGGTTATACATCACATCTTTAGTATTGGGTCTTATATCAACTGCAATTGGAGGTGGATTACTGCTTACTAAATATGGAAAATATAAATATTTAATTATAGTATCTATAATAATTACCAGTGTAGGATTTTTCCTTTTATCAACATTGACCCCAACAACAAATATACTTTTAATGATGGTACATATGTTTATTACGGGTATCGGCCTTGGAGTGCTATTACCAATTTTAACTATTGTAGCCCAAAACTTCTTCCCTGTACAAGAAGTTGGTGTAGTTACAGGAACATTACAGTTTTTTAGGAATATTGCTAGTGCAGTCGGACTTGCTGCTATGGGAACAATTTTGAACAATTCACTTATATCGAGATTATCTTATAATAAACCAAAAAATCTACCATTAGCTTTCTCCAGACAGTATGATGCTGTACAACATTCTTTTTCAAGTACTAATACATCATTTTCTACTACGATTAATGGAGCAAGTCATGTACCAAAATATTTAGAAAAATATGTACATGAAATAACTCATGCAGTATACCTATCTCTAACTCAATCAATCAGTTATCTGCTTTTATTTGCAGCAGTTGTTGTTGCAATAGCGCTAATTTTTGCTATACTTGTAAAGGAGATACCTCTAAGGACTGATAATAGAAATGGATAGTACTATTGAAGATAAAATAATTGACCTTATAATGGAAATGAAAACTCATTTCATATATGGGAATAGTTTTATCTCATCGGCGTTACTTTTAAAAATAATCAGTGAAAATAAACATATAAGAGTAATTGATATATCAAGAAAAATGAATATATCCCCTCCTTCAGTAACAGAAGCATTATTTAAACTTGAAAATCAAGGTTTTATACATAAGGAAGAAGGTGATAATAAAAGAGAAAAAATAGTTTCTATAACTGATACTGGTAAAGATAGGATGAAAGAATTCTCTAAACTTATGCGAAGTGAGATGAAGGATAAAATTGCTACTTTATCTAAAGAGGATAAACTAGTATTAAAAGATAATCTGTCACTTGTTATTGATACACTAAAGAAGATTAAGTAATATTTATTTACACGAATTCTCAAAGGATCTGGATCCAACCATTTGTAAGAATTGTATCCCTATATTAAGTCTCTTGGCTGTTGATCCTGGAATGTTCAACCAAAATCCTTGTACAGATCCCATAACGCTTAAAAAATCATTGTAGAGTTGAGTGGAATTCTGAACTCTACTTGTACCAAGTCCTACAATGATAGGTTTCGTATGATTTGGTATCTGTTTAAGAACATTATCTACAAAAGTTGTAAATACATTATTACTTCTATATCTTGACTGTTCGAATGATTGAGCTTGTACTTCATATATATCAGCATAATTATAAGTTGATTTAACAATACCAGAATTTAGATATAAATTCCCATTGAAATTATTTTTTGATTCTATAAACAAATCTTGAGAGGGAGATAAAATTACTTTGTATCCATATTGATGTGCAAGATTAGTGAATAGTTCCTCATATAAAACTGGATTCTGTTGCTCGACAACTGGAGTTTTTGACCAATGTTCATTATCATATAAAACCCACTTAAAGTGAGGATTAATAGTATGATTTAATAAGTCTGTTTTAAATGTTTGATAACTTTGAAAAACGGCAACAAATGTTCCATAAGGATTATATTGAAACTTTAATGGTGACTCCATTATATAAGTATTTTGAGAGTCAAAAATACTATTTACAATAGTTTTATTTATTTTAGATAAATTTTTAATATTCTGATAAGTTATCATCCAATCAATGGATCTTGATCCATTGGATCTAGATCCATTATTACAGCTTGTTAGATTTTTGGATATGGTAGATATGTTTTGAAGTTGGTGATTTTTGTAGAAAAAAGCAGAATACAAAGAATATACCAAAATTGCTATAAGAACAATCAGTATGACTATAAGGATAGTATTTCTCATCTTCATCTAATATGATGATAACATATTCTAAAGGCCTAATCTAGATTTTTGACAATGGTGTTTAGTAATATTTATCATATAGGTTAAATAAGCCCTTGAATACTCGCACTCCTTATACACTCCATTTAAACTTTTAAATGATTGTAATTCTATTTAATAATATAATTTTCTGGATTGTCTTTATGAAATCATTATTAATAATTTGGGAGAACCCATGTAAATTGTTTACAGTTTCTTCTTTTTTATTGGAGTAGTTAGTATTAGTCTTTTATTTGAAAGATTCTTGTTAACTTGCAAAGTATTTATAGGAGTAAAAATTATTAATTGTTAGAAAAACAATTAATCCTCTCTTTCCCATCTCCAATTACGTATCTCAGGCATATCTATTCCATTTTCATTTATAAATTGTCTATGTTGTATTAATTTTTCTTCCATGAGTTGTTTTAAATAATCACCTTTTGTCCCAATTTGAGGTAAACGATCAATTGTATCTATAACAAGATGAAACCTATCAATATTGTTTAATACAGCCATGTCAAATGCCGTAGTTATTGTTCCTTCTTCTTTATAACCACGTACATGCAAATTACGATTGTTACGGCGATATGTGAGTCTATGTATTAACCAAGGATATCCGTGGAAAGCAAAAATTATATTCTTGTCTTTTGTAAATATAGAGTCATAATCAGTATCACTTAGCCCGTGTGGACCTTCACTTTCAGGTTCTAATTTCATCAAATCTACAATGTTCACCACTCGTATTTTCAAATCTTTAAGATATGATCTTAAAATGGATACTGCAGCGAGTGTCTCAACTGTTGGAACATCACCCGCACATGCCATAACTACGTCTGGGCCAGTCTCACTATCATTACTTGCCCATTGCCAAATACCAATACCTTGATTACAATGAGCAATAGCTTCATCTATATTAAGAAACTGCAGAGCCTCATCATGTTTACCACTGATTATTAGATTAATATAATTAGAGCTTCTGAGACAATGGTCCATAGTTGATAATAGGCAATTTGCATCAGGAGGCAGGTAAATACGTACTGTTTGACTCTTTTTATTAATTATATGGTCAATAAATCCTGGATCTTGATGTGTAAATCCATTATGGTCTTGTCTCCAAGCGTGTGAGGTTAATAAATAATTTAAGGAAGCAATTTTTTGTCTCCAAGGTAACTCATTACTCATCTTGAGCCATTTTGCGTGTTGTGTAAGCATAGAGTCTATAATTCTAATAAATGCTTCATAACTATGGAATAAACCATGACGTCCAGTTAATAAATATCCCTCCAGCCATCCTTCACATTGATGTTCACTAAGCATTGAATCAAATACTCGACCTTTATTTGATAGGAATTCATCGCTAGGTTTAATGTTGGCGTCCCATTGACGATTAGTTGCTTCAAATACTGCTTCAAGCTTATTTGAAATAGTTTCATCAGGACTAAAGATACGGAAATTATGCTCATTTTTAACAATAATGTCACGTAGGAAAGGTCCTAATACCTCCATATTACTGGTAGCTATAGTTGCCGGTTTGTCTATTTTGATAGCATAATCCTTGAAATCTGGCATATTTAGTGCTTGTAGTAGATATCCTCCATTAGTATGAGGATTGGCACCCATTCTGTGATTACCAATAGGGGCTAGATCGGCTAAATCTGATTTTAATTTTCCTTTTTCATCAAAGAGTTCTTCTGGTTTATAACTTTTAAGCCAATTTTCCAACTCCTTAATATTTTCTGGAGGTGTTTTATCCGTTATTAATATTGGAACTTGATGAGAACGGAATGAATTTTCAATAGGTTTTCCATCTAATATTTTAGGTCCTGTCCAACCCTTTGGTGATCGCAGAATAATCATGGGGAAACGAGGTCTTTCCATATTTTTTTTAGAATGTGCTTTATGTTTTATATCGTGTATATCTTTTATACATTTGTCTAGTATTTGGGCCATTTTTTGATGCATCAATTGAGGATCATATCCTTCTACAAAATATGGTTTCCACCCATATCCTATAAACAATTGCTCTAGTTCTTTATGAGTAATACGAGATAAAACTGTGGGATTTGAAATCTTATATCCATTAAGATGTAAAATTGGTAAGACCACACCATCAGTTAAAGGATTTAAAAATTTATTTGAATGCCAAGCCGTAGCAAGAGGTCCAGTTTCTGCTTCTCCATCTCCTACAACGCATGCTGCGATTAAATCTGGGTTATCAAATACCGCACCAAATGCATGAGACAAAGAATATCCTAATTCTCCTCCTTCATGTATTGATCCTGGCGTTTGAGGGGAAACATGGCTTGAGATACCTCCTGGAAATGAAAATTGCTTGAATAATTTTTTCAGCCCAGCTTCATCTTGAGTGATACTAGGGTAAACTTCACTATATGTACCTTCAAGATAAACGTTACTAATCAAAGCTGGTCCTCCATGTCCTGGTCCTGAGATATATATCATATTGAGATTATGTTTTTTTATAATACGATTTAAATGAACATATATAAAATTTTGTCCAGGTGTAGTACCCCAATGTCCTAAAAGCAATTTTTTTATATGGGAAAGTTCTAAAGGTTTACGTAGTAATGGATTATCACAAAGATAGATTTGTCCAACTGAAAGATAATTCGTAGCTCTCCAATATCTATCCATTTTTTGTAATGTTTTCTTGTTTAAAGGTTTTTTATTAATTATCATATATTTAAAATATTTATTACATTTTGAACAATAATTTGAGCTTCATCTGTATTAATAACCCTGATTTCTACTTTACTCGTTTTTTTAGAAATAATATCTTTATTATTATTGTTATTATTTTGATCTATTACAATCCCCATAAAATCTAGGTTTTGACATATTCTTCTACGTATCTCTGGGGAATTTTCACCAATACCACCAGTAAATACAATTTTATCAATACCACCAAGTATTGCAATAAATCCTCCAATTGTTTTTTTTATATTGTAACAAAAAATATTTATAGCATCAGATATTCTTTTATCTGTAGATTCATTGTCTAAAAGTGATTTCATATCAGATGTTGTTTCGGATATACCTAGAAGTCCTGATTCAAAATTAAACATATGATCAATCTGGTTGATATTTAGATTCTTCGTATTTTCTATATATGATATTATTCCTGGATCAATATCTCCAGATCTAGTCCCCATAGGTACACCACCTGTTGGAGTAAACCCCATTGTTGTATCTATTGGTTTTCCTTCTCTTATTGCACTTAAGCTTACGCCACTACCAATGTGTGCAATAATTAATCTACTAGATAATATTTTTTCTCCATAAATTTGTTGTAATTTCTGAAAAACAAATTGGTAAGATAATCCGTGGAATCCATAACGCCTTAAGCCATCTTCAAAATAATGCCTTGGGATAGGCAACATTTTTGATTCAATTGGTAAGTCTTTGTAAAATGATGTATCAAAACATAATATATTGGGGATATCATGGAACAATGATTGAATTTTTTTAAGGATTAATAATTCATTAGGTAGATGTTCAGTATCAAATGGTATAAATTTTTCCAAATCATCAATAATATCTCTGGTAGCTAGACAAGGTTCAAAATATTTAGGTCCTCCATGTACTATACGGTGGCCTATTGCAATTACATTTTGTGTATTATTTCCCAACCATTCTATAAATAGATTAATTGCATCATTATATGTATTTAAAGATACTTCCTTGGATAAATTGTCAATGGCAAATAAAGATTTATCTTGTCCAATTTTATCTATAACACCACTAGTAACTTTTACAATCGGATTAATGGAAAATAAATCAAATTTGAGACTAGATGAGCCAGCATTTACTGTCAATATTAAAGACTTATTATTCGTATATATATGATTTTTTAGAGTAGTACTCATTATATGTTTAGCCTGTAGGAAGCATACCTATTGTTTTATTCCTACTAAGTTATATAATAATAGTATTGATGTTATAAAGCAACAAATGAATGAAACTATGTTAAATGAACGTCATATTATTAGTAAAGTTTTTTCCACTTTAGAAGTTATTACCGTTTTTTCTTTACTTGTAATTGGAAGTGTAGCTTTATGGGCTTCTTTTTTTATAAATTCAACTGTGAGTAGCCAATTAGCTGTCCAAAAAATATATTTTCCACCTAAAGGCAGTTCAGCTCTATCAAGTCCTAAAATTGGACCTTATTTAAATAAATATGCAGGAGAACAATTACTTACAGGAAATCAAGCTAAAGCTTATGCTAATCACTTTATTGCAGTCCATCTATCGGAGATAGCTGGTGGTAAAACATATGCTGAACTAAGCACCATGGCTATAGCAAATCCAAAGAATATCAAACTTCAAAATGAAGTTGCAACTGTATTTAAGGGTGATACACTAATAGGTCTATTACTAACAATATATGCTTTTAGTGTTGTAGGGAGTGTAGCTTTGGTGGTTGCAGTGGTTTTCTATGTGATTGCAGTTATAATTGCAATTCTGCTTTTATTGAGAGTGTTGAATCATCCTACTGTAAGTTCTTAATAATCCTCAGAAAATAAAATTTACAATTACTTAAAGCTTTGATTTTATGCATCTCCCTCTTCTCAAAAACTATTACATCATTCGTAGAAAAATTCTTTTGGTGATTCTCATCTATATAATATATTATTCCTTTTCCTTCTAATACCAATGCTATTTCATCAGCATTCTCATGCATATGCCAATCAAATATTTTACCTTTAGAAAGATAATCCTTATTGAGAATTTCAAGATTTTCATTATTAATCTCTGAACCGTTAATAATCTCTCTTTTTCTCCCAGAACCTCCATGAGCTGAAGAAAATTTTAGTTCACTAATCTCTTTTATTATTATGCACATAAGTATAATAATTATTTCTTACTGATATTATCATAGCATATTTCAAAAAAAATAGTGTTGTAAAGTTAAATCGGAATGACTGGACTCGAACCAGCGACCTCTTGCTCCCAAAGCAAGCGTTCTAGCCAACTGAACTACATTCCGAACTACATATGCTGAGAGAGGGACTCGGACCCTCATGGATTGCTCCAACGGATTTTAAGTCCGTCGCGTATGCCAGTTCCGCCACCCCAGCAATTACGAAAAGATTATATATTAATTCCTATATATTATCAAAAATATGCATTAAATATTAGTTATTAATCAAACTTTGTAATATAATATAAAAATTAATGGAAAATAACAATTACGCATTTATAGATAGTCAAAATTTAAATTTAGCCGTGAGAGATCAGGGATGGATATTAGATTTTGAGAAATTCAAAAAATATTTAGAAAACAAATATTCAGCTACTAAATGTTTTTTATTTATTGGTTTTATTGATGAAAATCAATCTATGTATACTGCTTTGCAGAAAATGGGTTATATCATTATTTTCAAACCTACACTCACAAGACAAGGTACAGTTAAAGGAAACTGTGATGCAGAACTAGTTTTACAAACGATGATTGAAATAGCTAACTATGATCAAGCAATAATAGTTACAGGGGATGGAGATTTTTATTGTCTGGTAGACTATCTAGATACTAGATCTAAACTTAAAGTATTATTAATTCCTAATAAAAATCTCTATAGTAGTCTTTTTAAAAAAGTGGCTAATGGAAAAAAATGGTTTGTGAATGATTTAAGGTTGAAGTTAGAATATACAGGATCTAAATCCAGGGGGTCTAGGTCCAGGGGATCTAAACCTAATGAGTCTAGGCCCAAGGATGGCATTTCTATTTAGAATAGATCAAGAAAAGAGGAAAGGTTCTGTTTAAGCATGGAGTCTTAAACCGCCCCTTTCCGTCTTGATTCTATTTTATTATAACAAATAGATATGTCTTTGTATACATTAATTTTCCTTTTTATGGGATTCATATATAATGATTTATATGGAATCCAAAGATCCTCAACCAAAGCAACATAATGAGTCTAAACCAAAAGGTTTTTTTCTATTGAAGCCCTTGAGATCAAAATTTTTAAAAAAATCTACAAAGGTAAAACCAATTTTAACAAATTCTAGTAGTAGAAAAATAATACAAAAGGCTTTAGATAAAAAAAAGAATAAAAATAATAAAACTCTAAGAGTAATATATATAACTTTTACAGTTTTAATAACAGTATCAATTACACTTATAACTTTGATGGTTATATCTCTAGCAATAGTATCTAGTGTATATTTAAAAGGGTTGCCAAAGGTTACAGTTCCACTTCTTCGTAATCATTCAGAAAACACCCTTATATACTCCAGGAATGGTACATTGATTGACACTATATATGGCAATCAGAACAGAGAGTATGTAAAATATAATCAAATATCTCCCTATATGATCAAAGCAATGATATCAGCAGAAGATGTACACTTCTTTAGTGAAAATCTTGGTATAGACCCTGTTGGTATTTTACGTGCTTTATATGATGACCTTTTCCATTCTCAAGCTGGTATACAGGGAGGCAGTACTATTACTCAACAATTAGTTAAGTTGACAGCTTTATCAGATACACAGTCACTAAGAAGGAAGGTGAGAGGTTTATTTTTGACTCTGGAGGTTTCATCACAATATTCAAAAAAACAGATATTGCAAGCATATCTAAATGATATTTCTTTTGGTGGAGATGTATATGGTATACAAATGGCAGCTGAAACGTATTTTGGTATACCAGCAAAAGATCTTAATGTTGCACAATCATCACTTCTTGCAGGTATAGTACAGGCCCCAGGAGTGTATTCCCCATTATATGGTACTCATCCTGAATTAGCATTTCAAAGACAACACTACGTATTAAATCAAATGTTGGTACATCAAAATATAGTACAAATCCCTGTATCTTCAATAAAGACAGCAGAAAATACAAAATTAACATTTAATACCACCTTGAATAACCTTGTTGCTCCTTGGTTTATATATTACACAAGGGCATATCTTGACTCAATGTATGGAACTAAAAAAGTAGATGAGGGAGGTTTTAGAGTATACACAACTTTAAGTCTAAAACTACAAAATATCGCGCAGAATGCTGTAACCAGTGGGGTTAATACATTGATAAATCAAGGTTATAATACTCATAATTCTTCCCTGGTTGCTTTAAATCCTAAAAATGGTCATGTGCTTGCTATGGTCGGGTCTGTAAATTACAATGCAAATACTACATATGTAAAAGGTGCTGTTAATTCTACTTTATCTCTTGTATCTCCAGGATCCTCTCTAAAACCATTTGTATATATAACTGCATTTGAGAAAAAATTATTAACTCCAAATTCTATTGTTTATGATACGCCACTTGATATTGGAGGATGGCAGCCTACTGATTGGAATGGCACATATATGGGTGCTATAACTGTAGCTACAGCACTGTTACAGTCAAGAAATATACCTGCAATAAGGACAGCTGAACTTGTAAGCTTACAAAGTGTATTCCAAACTTTTAGGAGTGTAGGATTAAGTGAGTTTACAAATCAGAGTATTAATCATTGTGGATATACTGCAGTCATTGGTGGTTGTGATATAACAACTCTTGAGGAAGCTCAGGCTTACGATACACTAGCTAATTATGGAACTTTTTATAAGGCATCCCCAATAGATAAAATATATAACAAATATAACAAATTGGTGTATAACGATACAAATCCGAAAGGTACAAAAGTATTTAGTAAACTTTACACAGAGATGGTCATAAGTATAATTAAACATTATTACACTATGGCACCTGTTATTGATCAAGGATATCAGGTAGCAGGTAAAACTGGTACATCTAATAACCATATAGATAATATTTTTGCAGGGTTTTCTCCAAACCTTACAGCAGTAGTTTGGTCTGGCAATGATAATTATTCTTTTACATCCAATAATACATGGGGGGAGACTACCGCAGCACCTATATGGAATAATTTTATGATTCAAGCATTGAAATATTATAAAAAAACTAATTTTGATTTGAGTTTATGGAATTATAATTACTATTCTGGTACTTTTTTATGATATTAATTGAATAATATTAACATTTGTTATATTATACAAAAGGATCTGGATCCTAGGATTTAGATCCGAGGATCTAGATCCAACAATTCCTTAATTTAATATGACACATTATGAAGAATAAAGACCCTAAGTCCTTTTTGAATAGCTTATTAAAATTTTTTTTGGTTGATTTTCTAGAAACTGTAGTTATTACCCTTGCTATAGCAATTGTAATATATATATTTATAGCATCCCCACATGTAGTAGTGGGAGAATCTATGATGCCTAATTTTCTAAATCATGAATACCTTCTTACAAACAAACTTATCTATACTTATTCAGAACCTCAAAGAGGGCAAGTTATTATTTTCAATTATTCTCCAACAGAGGAATATATAAAAAGAATAATTGGTCTCCCAGGGGATACTATAGAAGTTAAAAATGGTTCCGTATACGTAAATGGAGAATTACTTCATGAAGGAGCATACCTAAAAAAATCTGTAAAAACTTTCGGTATGGCATTCCTGCCTAATAATGTAACTATTACAGTGCCTAAAGGTGAATATTTTGTTATGGGTGATAATAGAGAAAATAGTTCTGATTCAAGAGAATGGGGGTTTGTAAAAAGATCAGCGATAAAAGGTGAAGCTTGGTTTGTATATTGGCCTCTAAACAGGTTTGGATTTGTTCCTACTGTACATTATTATACTAAGAATAATCAAATTTATTCTATACTTAACTAATGATAATAACTATTGCAAATCAAAAAGGTGGGGTGGGGAAGACTACTTCTGCACTTAACATAGGTGCATACCTTGCAGAATCAGGAAAAAAGGTTCTCCTTGTTGACTTTGATCCTCAGAGTAATTTAACTTCGGGGTTAGGATTATTAAACTCTGAAACTGATGGTGTAAGAGCTCCTTCAGTATATGATATGATAATAAATGGTAAAAAAGCTGAAGAGGTTTTTGTAGCATCTGGTATAGAAAATTTATATGTAATACCTTCAAACATATCTTTAGCTGGTGCAGAAATTGAACTTGTAAGCCAAATATCAAGAGAAAGTAAATTAAAATCTACACTAAGTACTTTTGCAACACAATATGACTATGTAATTATTGATTCACCTCCATCTTTAGGTATGCTTACTATTAATGCTTTTGTTGCATCAGATCATATAATTGTTCCTGTACAATGTGAGTATTTTGCTTTAGAAGGTATATCCCAACTTTTAAATACTGTTTCAATGATAAAAGATTCTCTAAATCCTAAACTTGAAATATCAGGTGTTATTTTAACTATGTATGACACAAGAACTAAGATATCTGAATCTGTAGCCTCAGAGATAAGGAGCTTTTTTAAAGATAAAACTTTTGATACTATAATACCTAGAAACGTTAAACTTGCTGAAGCTCCTTCTTTTGGGCAAACTATAAAACAATATGATTCAGCCTCATCAGGAGCTTCAAGTTATAGAAAACTAGCTGATGAAATTTTACTAAGATTTAAATAATAATGGATAATCAAAAAGATAATGTTGAAAAAGATGATATAAAAAAACAGATCTTGGGTAGGGGACTATCAGCTTTGATTCAAAATGCATCAGTAGATGGATACAAGGAAGTATCATTAACACTTATAGAACCAAATCCATATCAACCACGTAGAGAACCATCCAAAGAGTTGGAAGAACTTGTAGCTTCAATCAAGGAAAATGGTATATTATCCCCTTTACTTGTGACAAAGTCTAGCGAAGGAAAATATCAACTGATAGCAGGAGAGAGAAGGCTAAATGCTGCAAAAAAGCTTGGGCTTTCAAAAGTTCCTATTATAATAAAAGAAGCTCTCAATGAAGAATTATTAGCTTTCGCAATAATTGAGAATTTTCAAAGAAAAGATTTAAATGTTATGGAACAAGCAGTGGCTATATCTAACCTTAAAGATCAATTTAATATGGATATTGAGAATATTGCAAAAAAGATTGGTATATCTAAGGTTACAGCAGAAAGTTATTTAAAACTACTATCTCTTCCTCAGTTTATTCAAGAGGCTATATACAACAATAAGATTGTTTTATCTCAGGCAGAAGAATTATTGAGACTTACAGATTTAAAATTACAAAAGAGTCTTCTTAATAAAATGATAGAGGATGGACTTTCAGGGAGTAAGGCTCATGAACTTATAGATAAGCTTCTTGCAATGAATCCAAAGTTAGGAGTGAAGAAAGCTAATGTTTTAGATCAAAGAGCACTTATTATAGAAAATCATCTTAAATCATATTTCGGTAAGGTTAAAATAAAAAGGAACTCTTATGGGAAAGGTAGTATAAATATTGCCTTTGAGTCTGACAAGGAGCTTGATGATATTTATAAAAAACTCAACATCAATTCATCTATTGCAGGAAGAAATTGAATAATTTTAAGATTTTGTGTTATCATCATTACAAATTTGGGGGTATAGCTCAACGGTAGAGCATCAGCCTTTTAAGCTGTTTGTTCCGGGTTCGAATCCCGGTGCCCTCAATGTGATAAATTACAGTATATTAGAAATATATACTGATAATATATGTGTTCTACATGAATAAGTATTCTGTTATAAATATTAAAATGAATTCCTAATCCATCAATTATTTTACGACTGCATTATTTCTCCTATAGTATAGTGTTATATGTAGAGATATGATATAATCTATGTTATCATGCAACCTGAAATTGAATATCAACAATTTAGAGCTGGATTAAACTCTATGTCTGAAGCTGTAAATATTCCTGAATATCAATTTTCAGATAAGAGAGAAATAAAAAAACTACAAGAAGAATTTCAATCTAGTTTTCTTCAAACTACAGAGTGGGCAGAATTTAAAACACAAAAAGAAGGTGTAATACCTCATTATATGGTTTTTAAAGATGGTATGTCTGTATCTGGTTATGCTATATTATTAACACAAAGGAAATCCTTATTTAAAAAAGAACTATATGTTCCTCGTGGTCCTGTACTGAGAAATCCTTTACAATTTGGAACTGCAATAGATGCTATCGAGAACTTTGCAAAAACACAACATGTATCATCTTTAAAAATAGAACCAGATTTTATGGATGAATATTCCGATGATATTGATTATCAAAATATTTTTAGAAAATATAAAAAAGTAGATCATGATGTTGGTGTGCAACCTACTAAAGTTGCATTACTTAAAATAGGATCTAGGAGTGAGATGGTAAGTCAGATAGATTCTAAGTATAGAGGTAGAGTCAAGAATAAGTTTAATCTTGAACTCAAAGAAAATGAAACTGTGGATAATTTTTTTAGAGTATATCAAAGTACTTCAGAAAGACAGCATTTTACAAAAAGAGATATAACATATTTTGAAGATATGCAAAGATTCCTAAAAGATAAAACAAAAATATTTGGTGTATATCATGAAGGTAGACTTATTGCAGCTTCTTTTAATATCTTACATGGGCATACTTTAACATACCTTTATGCTGGGTCTATCAGGGAAAAAAATAATATGTATCCTGGATATTTCCTGGTATTTGAATCTGCCTTATTAATGAGAGATAGAGGAGCTTCAGTGATGGATCTATGGGGTGTAAGTGATGACAACCCAACATGGAAAGGATTCTCCGATTTTAAAAGGAATATGGGATCTAAAGTAGTAAATTTCCCTGGTAGCTTTGAAATCTCATTAAAATAGATTCTTCTACCTTTTGATCAATTTATATATAGAATAATATAATTTGTTTAATGGTAAATCAAAACTTCCTGGGAAATCAATAACTCTACCTCCGATATTTTTCTTGAATTCTGAAAATCCTTGCCATTTAGTATTATCATCGCTAACTCCCCATAAGTCTGTAATTTTTATACCATTATTTTTCATAGATAATGATGACTCAAAAACAAGAAAATATCCTGGATACATGTTGTTATACTTTTTATCTGATCCAGAATAAAGATAAGTCAATGTATCTTGCCATAATATATTAAAAGATGCTGCTATTAGGATATTATTGTAATAGACCCCAAAGATTTTTATATGATCTTTAAAATAAAATTTCATATTCTTAAAATATTCTATATTTCTTTGTTTAAAGTGTTTTATATTTGCTGTGTCTGAATAAACTTTAAAAAATTTGTCTATATCATCAATAGTTTTTAATTCTAAATTAAATTTATTCCTTATTCTTCCTCTATATTTTGAAGATATATTTTTTATCATAAAATCTCTATCTCCTACATCTAATACAGCAGTTTGTACTGGTTGTATGAAATCATTAACCTTGATATACCCTTTGAATATATCAGAGTAGTTGATGTTGCCATCTGGATGGTTGCCATCTTGATGGTTAATATCAGAGTGGTCTGGTTCTATTTTTAAAAGTGACACGTGTTGTGTTTTTGCAAAATCCTCAATACTTGATATAGCACTTTTAAACTTAGAATCTAGAATCTTTGAATAATCATTTAAAATTGGTCCTCGTGGCACATATGCTAATTTAAAAAAGTATTTTTTCTCTATTAATAAAACACAATATCCATATACTTTAGAATTGTCTTCAAAAACTAGGTAGTGAGTATCCCAATTTTTAAATTCAGCCCAATATGTAGTCTGGAGAAAATTGGATTTAAATTCTTTCTGTAATTCTTCTATCTCTTCCTTATTTGAAATTCTATATTCATGCATTATGTATATATTTTACCAAGAAGATTTGATCCTGTCATTGTTTTGGGTTTTTCTAATCCTAGAAGATATAATATTGTAGGTGCAATATCAGAAAGTATCCCATCATTGATTCTTTTTCCTCTTGATATAGATTGATTGGTGAATATGAATGGTACTTTATTTGTAGTATGTTCCTTATAAATTTCTTCGTCCTTTATCATCTCTTCAGCATTTCCATGATCTGCAGTAATGATTAAATTGAGATCCTTTTTTTTGACACATTCGTCATATATAAGTTTTAAATTTCTATCTATAGTCTCAATAGCTTCAACCACAGCTTTGAAATTTCCTGTATGGCCAACCATATCCGCTGCTGCAAAATTTATAGCAACAAAAGAGTATTTAGTTTTTTCTAAACTTAAGATAAGTTTTTCTGTTATCTCCGGCGTTCTCATTTGAGGAGCCAAATCATATGTTGCAACCTTAAGTGATGGTACTAGTATTCTATCTTCTCCTCTAAAAGCTTTTTCATATCCTCCATTTAGAAAATATGTTATATGGGCATATTTTTCTGTTTCTGCAATCTTTAATTGTTTGAGATTATTTGTGGATATTACTTCAGATAAAGAGTCTTTTACTTTTACACTAGGGTATATATATCTTTTAACATAGTTATCATATTGAATCATAGATAAAAAATATACTTTTGTATTTTGTATAAAAAGTTTGGATATTTGTCTTGCTCTGTCTTCTCTAAAATTTAGGAATATCATAGAATCATTATCTTTAACCTCTGGAGTACCTCTAACATAGTATGGTTTTATAAACTCATCAGATATCTCTTCTTTATAAGATTCATCTATAGCATCATTTATGTTTGATACCTCAATTCCAAAGTGTGATCTTAGTAATCTAAATGCTTTCTCTGTTCTATCCCATCTATTATCTCTATCCATAGCATAATATCTGCCCACGATGGAGGATAGTATATAATTTTTTGGTGAGTGTGACTCTAGTTTCTTTATATAACTTTTTACACTTTCATAACCAGCATCCCTTCCATCTGAAAATATATGAACATAAACTTTATCTATACCATTTTGTTTTAAATACTTTAATATTGCATAAAAATTTGAGATGTCAGAATGTACTTTGCCATCTGATAAAAGTCCCATTATATGCATATTACTCCTGTTTGTCTCTACATTGTGTATAGCTTTATCTATTTCTTTGTTCTCAAAAAAATTGTTATTCTTTATATCCTCATCTATCATTAAAGAGTATTGTTTTACAATCCTACCTGCCCCTATGTTTAAGTGACCAACTTCACTATTTCCCATAACATTCTTTTCAAGTCCAACATATTCTCCAGAAGCCTCAAGTTCTGAGTAGTAACTCTTTTGATATATAGAATCTAAAAATGGGGTGTTAGCTGATATTACTGCATTACCTTTCCTTTTCTCTGATATTCCAAATCCATCTAGTATGACAAGAACGGTATCCCGATACAGAGTATCTCTATGCACTGTATTTTGTGGAGTCATAATTTTCCTTACTAATAATATTACTCAGTCTAAGATTTCTTTAGTATATATTCTCTTTCTATTTGTGCAAGCTTTTCTTTGACACTATATACTTTATCAGTTTCAGCATTTATGATATTCATCCCATGCTTAATAAGGAATTCTAAAAATTCTTGATCATCAGATATATTCCTTCCTGATATAGAGTTTAATATTTTATGTTCATTTGAGCTTTTCAAAATTGACTCTATTGCTTTTCTCATTATACTATTTGTCGATATAACTTCCTTTTGTATCTTAGGGTTTTTATAATCTATTCCCAATACCATTTGGGATAGTTCATCAAGGTTTATGTTAATCCCATCAACACCAATATCTAGAAGATCATCTATTGCAATAATGTTGGAAGGTACTTGTAGATCAATAAATATCTTAAATGTTGATGAGCGTTTTAAATTTTGAGATGATATAATTTTCTTCATCTCTACTAATTCTTCTGGAGTCCTTACATATGGAATCATAATCCAAAGGTTTTTATAACCATGTTTATTCCTCACATTTTTTATAATTTCAAGTTCCATATTTAGAACTTCTATCTCTTTTATATTTCTTAATGTTCCTCTGTAACCTATTAAAGGATTCTCTTCTTGTATTTCAAATTGAACCCCTCCTTCTAGTTGTAAAAATTCATTGGATGTAAAATTAGATAGGGTATATATAACATTCCTCGAGTTGGTTACACTATCACATATTTCTATAACCTTTTTTGATATATCCTCTATATATTCTTTATTTTTTTGTATAGATAGTATCTGTTTAGGATGTACCTTTAGATCGAGAATTAAATCGTCTGCATAAACTACAACTCCATCTAAGTTTGTTTTTGGTATCTCCTTTGATAGTTTGCTATCAAATATTGTTGTATATACCTTTGTTGCGGTTAAAATACTCTTCTCATTTTTTGACTTTTTGTGGCTATCATTATCTATAACTACCTTTTGTTCTGGAACTGGTTCTGGAACCTCTGGTTCTTGGGCAAGCTCCGGGGCAGTTTCAGGAGCTTGCTCTACACCATTATTTATGATTGTTTCAGGAGCCTCTTGTTCTGGCACTGGTTCTGGACTTTGTTCTGGAACTGGTTCTGGAACCTCTGATTCTATGACTGGTTCAGAAATCTGTTCCTTGGTATCTACTGTTGTTTTCTCATCCTCTAAATTTTCAACCTTTTTATCTACTTCCTCTGTAGGCATTGTTTCTTGAGGTTTCTCTGAAGTTCCCTCACTTTCTTTAATAGGTGATACGTCTTCAATTTTATAATCAATAGTATCAGTTTTATTAGTTGATCCTATACTATTATCTTTATATATTCTTCCTACAGATCCATCAAAAAATATTTTCTCTCCACTTACAAGTACCTTTGTGCCTATTTCTGCACCCACTATGCAAGGGATATCCATTTCTTTTGCAATTTGTACTGCTTTAGAATCTATACTACCCTTATCTATAATAAGACCATTAACTTTTCTTAATACTTCTCTCCAATCATCATTGATATTCTCACAGACAATGATGTCCCCATTTTCAACTGTATCCTGTTCACTAAGATCTTTAACTACTTTAACTGTCCCATAGACTATACCAGGATAAGCAGGTGATCCTGTAAGAAGAAGATTAGTATCATATCTTATTGCTGCTGTTACACTTCCAGGAGGGTTGTTATCATCAGCCACTTCCTTTAGAGGTATTTCTTCTTGAGGTGATACCTCTTGGGGTGCTACCTCTGGAGATACTTTCTCTGTTTCCTCTTCAGCTTTGATACTTTTATCTTCTGTGTTATCCTCCATATTTAAAAGGTCATTTTCATCAAAGCTAGGCATATTTAGAGATTTTAATACCCACAGTTTTCCCTTTTCTATAGACCACTCTACAGCTTGTGGTCTTTTATACATATCTTCCAATAATAATCCATATCTTGCTAACGTAATTATATTTTTATTATCTATCTTTTGATTCTCTTGCCACTTGGATGCAATCTTAACTTTCATACTTTCATCAGTATTACTCTTTGATTTATGATTCTTTACAAACATATGTTCCTGTTTGGAAATTTCTTTCTCCTTAAACTTTAAAGTTTTTTTGTCTATATGATAATTGTCTGGAGTAATCTCTCCAGATTTTATTCCATCTATAGTACCAAGTATTGCTTGTATAGAAAGTGTATGTATATCCCTATCAATAGGTGATACTGTAAACATTAGTCCTGAAGCCTCTACCTGAACCATCTTTTGTATGAGAATTGATGTACTTGTTTTTACAATATCAACATTATTTTCTTTCCTATATTTTAAAACCTCAGGTTCAAATAAACTTGCCCAACAGGCTTTTATTGCTAAAGTCAGTTCTGCTAAACCTTTTATATTTATAAATGTATTCTGAATTATATTATCTGGAATTTCTACATTCTCTCCAAAGATATATGAAGATCTTACTGAAACTGTACTATCAGAGAATCCAGATAATTTTGAATAAGCTCTAGCAATTTCTCTTTCAGCTTGAGGAGGTATTTCTGATTTCATTATGCTATCTTCAATCCTAGATGAAACCTCTTGTATAGAATTCTCATCATCAAAATCTGTTTTTTCCAAAAGATCCTTTATCTGTTCTTTTAAATTAGTTATATCTATGAAAAAGTTATATGCATCAGCTGAAATAATAAAACCAGGGGGAGTAGGTATAGATAGATTATATATAGCACCTATACTCATAGATTTATCACCAAGCTTCATATAATCTCTACCACTAACCTCATTAAATTGATATATAACCTTTAAATTATTATTCATAGGATACATCCATTCTAAAGATATGGAGAATTTTTGTCAAGTTACCCTATATAATTGCTAAAACATGTAAAAAATTAGAGAATTAAGCCTTTTTATGTATTATTAACTCTTGCTTTTAGTGTTTTTAAACCTAAAAAGTAGGTCTACAAATATTATAGAGAGTATGAATATGATAATAATTAGAATCCAAGGTACTATTCCTGATACAAACAAAGGATTAAATGTTAGAAGACTATTGATCTTTTCATTTACAGCTTTTTTGTGGTATGTATAGAATGTTGCATCTATATTGATTTCTTTTGTTCCACTTGAGAAATAATCATTTGTTTTTATAGGTATCTTTATGACCTCTGAAGATCCTGGAAAAATAGCATTACTGGAAATATTAATTTTTCCTATTGTTACACCTTGGTTAGATGACACTGTGATATCATGTCCACGTAAAACTTGATTTCCAGTATTTTTTATATTAATTTCTAGTATATTTTCAAATCCTGAAACTAGACTATTATCATTCAATACTGTAAGGCTGAAATTTGGATGAACTACAAATGGAGCATTAACTGCTTCTATATTAATGTTGTTTTGAGGATTTTTCTCCCTTACAAATGATAATATGAGAGGAGGATTTACAGAGCTATGCCCATATCTTGCAAGGATTAGATGATTAGATCCAATATTACCAAAAAAGTTAAATCCACCTGATGTAGATTGCCATGTTGGATCAGCAGTTACCCAACCAAAAGATGGTGTGTAAAATTGTACCCAGGCATGCAAAATATCTGGAGGCAAAGGATTTACATTAATATCAGGAGGATCCCCATATCCTGCTATCATACGAGCGGGTATTCCATCTGCTCTTGCAAGTGTTACAAAAACATCTACATATTCTTGGCATATTGCGTTATTAGGCTCTTCTAGAGCAACTATTGCACCCAATCTTTTTCTTTGAGGGTCAAAGATTGCTTTTTGATTATATACAAGTTTTCCTGCTACATAATTTTCTATAGATTGAGCCTTTTGTAATGTTGTTGTATCACCCTTTATAATGCTCTTAGCTAGATTCTTTATATATGTGTTTGTAGTTTGCCAGTAAGGCTGACTAGCAGTATATATCTTTATGTCACTTTTAGATAAATATTGTTTTTGGGGTAAAGCATTCTTAAAATTATTATATGTAGAAAAAACTTTAGCTTCTCCTTCAATTGTGGTTGTAAAACTTGCCCTTGGAGATAATACATATTCCACTATATAATTACCATCAGAATCTATGTATGTCTTTGTGGGTTGTGGATATATCTTTGAGAATATCACTGACTGTGTTTTGTAGTCTGCAGGTACAACTATCTTATATGATTCTTTTGAAAAAAAATTAGGATTCTGTAATTTGTAATGAAATTTAAATTTATAAATTTGATAACTACCAAGTATTAACAATATACCTCTTTGAGAATAAGATTGACTTGAGTTATATGTATATGTTGTATTACTTCCATTTGTAGCAATCTGAGGGAATTGAGGAGATGCAAAATTAATTGGACCTAGAGATGATGGAACTTCTACAGTTGTTGTAACCTGAGATATAAGACTCTTTTGCTGAAATCCAGGAATCATAATATTCATCAAATCTCCCTGCATCTTAGATATCTGGTTAGTTGTAAAATTAATAGTCCATTCCTGATATGTACCATAACCATATACTGAATTCGGGAATTTAGTTAAAATTGAAGTTGATGTTGCTCCCTTAGTTACAGTAAAGGGGAGATTAGATCCTGAAGATGAGACTACGGATATTGAAGAAGCATCAGTTGATGTTAGGGCAATTGAATAAGATGATGCATAGGTAGTAGGGGTTAGGTTTACAAGTTTGATATCATATGATACTGTTGCAGTACCATCTTTTGATATGTTGTATAAAATGTTATAATCAACACTAAATGGAGAGGTACCAGTACCTGAGGTACCAGTGCCTAAGGTTTGAGCATATACATGGTCAACACTGTGAAAAAATGTTAAAACGGAAATAGTCAAAATAACTATTGTAGTAGCAATTTTTATTTTTTGCATATTATTGATATTATCTTATATATGAATTCGAATCAACTTGATATATTACAAATAGTTCTAGCATCACTTCTTATTATAGTTATTATACTACAAAATAGAGGTGCCGGCTTGTCCGTAGCTTTTGGTGGATCATCTGGTGGAGAATCATATAGATCAAGAAGAGGTTTTGATAAACTTCTTCTCTATGCAACTATTATTCTTGGTGTATTATTTGTAACAAGTACTATTCTATCTTTAGTTGTAGCAAAGCAGGGTTAATAGTAAGATCCTATGTTTAAATCATTATTTCTTAAGTTTAGAGAAGGTTTATGGGATTATCCCTATACTATACACTCATTTTTTAGAAAATATTCTCCGAAATCATATATCGTTTTTTATATAATACTTGCAATAATTCTTACATTTATCCTATATCAGAATAACTTCTTTAATCTTCAATTTTTAACTTCAAGTACCTACAGTGAAGGTATTATTGCACAAACAACTTTATATAACCCATACAGTGGATCCAATATGACTTTGGAGAATGATATTAATCAATTAGTCTTTAATAAATTATTTGAAGTGCAATCAAATGGAAATATAAAAGGGGTACTTGCACAATCATACAAAAAAGAAAATAAAGGTACAAAATATATCATATATTTAAAACACAATATTCTATTCCAAAATGGACAGAAACTTACAGCATCTGATGTTATATATTCTTTTAATTTTGAAAAAGAAAATTTCCCTTCATCAGTATTATCTAACATAGAGGTAAAAAAACTTTCAAAATATAGTATTGAATTTGTTCTACAACAGATAGATGTTACTTTTTTTGAGGATATAGGGTTTAATGTTGTTCCATATGGAGCAAATTATCTTGAACATACATCAAATATAATAGGAACAGGACCATATATTATTACATCTGTTACGGACAGTGAAATTAATTTTAGAAGATTTGACAATTACTTCCTTGGTAAACCTCATTTTAAATATTTTAAAATACAAATATTTAAAAATGAGAATGATGTTCTTAAAGCTCTCAAATATGATGAAATAGATGGTGCGTATGTACAGTATATTAATAAAAATAAATTATCCTCTAATATAAATGTATATGAATCACAAATGCCATATTCATATACTGCATTATTTTTTAACCTTAATAAAATAACAGATATTAATTTTAGATATGCAATGGAATACTCTATATCAAGAAATACTATTGTACAAAAATATCTTAATAATAACGCAGTACCAATATATGGACCTATATCTAAAACTTCATGGGCTTATTATAACTCAAAATCAATGTTACATTTTACATATAATCCTATTTTGGCACAACACTATCTACAAACAAGTTCAACAAGTTTATCCCAAAACAATCTTTTTGTATATTATGATAATGTACCATACTCTATAATCAATTATCTTAAAAATACTTGGAGTAATATAGGAATCAATGTAGGATTTATAAAAAAAAGTAAGGATGGTATTAACAAAATTATAAAGAGTGGAAAGTATGATGCAATTCTGACCAATATAAAGGGAAGTGTGGATCCTAATAATTTCAGTCTGTGGTATTCAAGAAGTTATAAAAATATATCACACCTATCAAATTCAAATATAGATAGACTTTTATTGATTGGTATAAATTCAATAAACAGAAAAACGAGAAAATTAGCTTATCAGCTATTCCAACAGAACCTTATATCTCTAGCTCCTGCAGTATTTCTTTATAGTAGAAACTTTATATATCTTGAGAATAAAGATATAACAGGATTAAACTTCAACAACATTGCATATCCTCACCAAAGATATCAGTCTGTTGAGGATTGGAGAATATAGTGCCAGAGTGGTGAAATTGGTATACACGCAGTGTTCAGAACGCTGTATCGAAAGATTTGGAGGTTCAAGTCCTCTCTCTGGCAAATTCATTGCAAAATTTGTTTTTTTTAAATATAATATGCCTGTGTCTTTAATATAGATTTTGGGCAGATGGTGGAATCGGTAGACACGCAACCTTGAGGTGGTTGTGCCCCTTATTTAGTGGCATGGAGGTTCAAGTCCTCTTCTGCCCATTGTAGATTTAATTTGGGTGGTTAGCTCAGCTGGTAGAGCGCTACGTTTACACCGTAGATGTCACAGGTCCGATCCCTGTACCACCCAATGTGTTTTCTCCATTAAATAAATTTTCAATATTAAAAAAATTTGGTATACTCTTAATGTTTTATGCCACGGTAGCTCAGCTGGTAGAGCAGAGGCCTGAAGAGCCTTGTGTCGTGGGTCCGAGCCCCACCTGTGGCATATCTGCGGAAGTAGCTCAGTTGATAGAGCGTATCCTTGCCAAGGATAAGGTCGCGGGTTTGAACCCCGTCTTCCGCTTATTTATTTTGGGATGTGGTGAAATGGCATCACGCCAGGTTTTGGTCCTGAAGTTTGGGGTTCGAATCCCTGCATCCCAGTGCTTTATTATTTTTATTACTATGATAAATATATTAATGAATAATCCATGGGTTATAGGAATAGGAGGTACTGTAATTGCAGGCTTAATCTTGTATTATGGTTTTGGCATAGGTAAAGATAGAAGTAAAGATAATAAAATACAGCATCAAAATCAAATTGAAAACAATGGAAGTATAACTACAAATAAAGAAAAATTTAAAAAATTTACTTTATCTAAAAAATCTCCTAGGGATATTATAAATGATATTGATAATCATCCTTTATCAGCCCAAAAAATTATTGCTAGTGGATATATAGATTATAAAATTACATGGGAAGTCAAATTGTTTAGTTTAAATGATGATACTTTTGATAATGATAGGTCAAATGTTTTTACTGTATCTTTAGACAAGTTTAGTTGTTATGTATGTTTTTCAGTACAAAAGAATATGTATAATTTTTTGAATAGAATGAATCGTTATGACCACCTTATGGTTAGGGGAATAATAGAAAAAGTATCTGGTTCTACAATTTACTTAAAAAATTGTATAATAAAGACTATTGATTAAAAGAATAAGGAACTAAGTTACGTAAAATATTTTTTATAAATTAGATGTATAATGAGTGCAAAAACAACAGAGAGATTCTACATAATGATAAAAGGTGGAGATATGAAGGAATGGAGAAAAAGAATTTTAGGAAGGTTGGATATGACACTTATATTATTTGAGTTAATTTTAAGTGTGATATTCCTTTCATTGTCATATCTTACAAGTAACAGATATTTGAGAGGAGTTGCTGTTGGGTTGATAATTTCTTGGGTAACAAGTGCAATAGCCTATTTATACAGAAAGAAAATGGTAAAGTGATTTAGCTAAAATACTAACAGTAAGTAATAAATATGAAAACAATGACATGTAAACAAATGGGAGGACCATGTGATACCAAGTTTCATGGTAATGATGCTAATGAAGTTATCAAGGCACAAGATAAACATTTAAAAGAAATGGTTGCTAATGGTGATGAAATACACAAAAGTGCACTTAAGAGTATGCAGTCTAGGTGGAAGAATCCCATATCGGGAATGGGATGGTATATGAAAACAAAGAAGATTTTTGCTTCTCTGCCAGAGGACTGATTAATAGTAAAGTTTCTACGTTTAACATTTGCGTATATTTTATATTTAATTTTATTGAGATTTCCGACTAACTATACTTTCTAAATCCTGAATATATTTGTTAAAAGCTATGTGTCCTTTTTTTGTTAGAGAAAGCCATGTTTTTGGTCTTTTATTAACAAAAACTTTACGTACGTATATATATCCAGCTTTTTCTAAAACTGAAATATATCTGGATAATAATGAATCGCTAATTTTTATTGTATCTCGTATAACAATAAATTCTACTTCCAGAGTAACAGCTAAAGCCGCCATAATTGAAAGGCGTGCTGGTTGATGAATAATTGGGTCAAGTTTGTGGTATGATAGATCCATGATTTTAATATTTTAGCTTTAAGTAGAAACCGTACATAAAAAATAAAGCTGCAAGTATTATGCCACCTAAAACCCAAGAATAATGGAAGTTTGGTTGAAATATATTAGCAAGTAATATTGTTATTGCTATTAATATAAAATATAACAAAGACATGTACCAGGGAGAGTGAGATACACTATGGATATGCCTATTGACAATAATATAATAGTAATATGACAAAACTATGCCTACTATAAATATAATTATTGCTATAATATACCAAATAAAACTTTTAATAAAATCAAATGAAGGATAAGTTATAAGTACAAATAACCCCCAAAAAAACCAAGGAAGATATCCTTTGACACCCTTATTTTTTATTACCTCTTGAGTATCTTTAATCCGATTTAACATATTATTACCTTCTTGATTCAAATCTAACTTATCCATAATTTTTATTATATTAATTTAATAATAGTATTATACTTTACTATTAGTAAAGTTGTCAAGTTTTAGTAAAAATAGTTCCAATATAATAAATAATTCTAGAAATTTATCTCTATAAAGGTGATTGTTAATCATTGCATTTTATAGTAGAATAAACATTAATGGCTAAATTACTAGATAAACCTCAAGTTGTAGGTACAAAAAATGTTACTAAAATCTATGGTAAAGGAGAAGTTGCTTTTACGGCACTTAATGATATTAATATTTCTATTATATCTGGAGAATCTGTTGCTATTTTAGGTAAGAGTGGTTCGGGTAAGAGTACATTAATGCATATGCTAGCATTACTTGATAGTCCCACCAAAGGAATAGTTTTCGTTGGTGATCAAGATACATCTAAGTTAACTAATAGGCAAATTGAAAGTTTGCGTAATAAAAGTTATGGTTTTGTTTTTCAACAATTCTTTTTAAATAGTAATGACACAGTATTAAACAATGTAGTTCTTCCGCTTAAAATTGCAAAAGTTGGACGTAAGGAGCGTAGAGAAAAAGGCATGAAATCACTTAAGACTGTAGAATTAGTTGATAAAGCAAATACAAAGGCTGTAAATTTAAGTGGGGGGCAAAAACAAAGAGTATGTATTGCAAGGGCGCTAATTAATAACCCTAGTATAATATTTGCTGATGAGCCAACAGGAAATCTTGATAGCCATACTGGGAAGATTGTAGAAGACTTACTGTTTAAATTGAATAAAGAACATGATATTACTCTTATTATTGTTACTCATGATAAAGATATTGCAGCGCGTTGTCAAAGACAAATGCATATTTTAGATGGTAAATTAATTGATGGAGATAAAAACATATGAATTTTAGAGATATATTACAGACCGCTAGTAGCAATATGTTACGCTCTAAGGTTAGGACTCTTTTAACTATTATTGCTATAGTAATAGGAGCTATGACAATTACTCTAACGAATGGAATTGGTACTGGCATAAAAACTTACTTAAATCAACAGATTGGTAATCTAGGAGCTTCTAATATCTTATTAGTAACTTTAACTACTAAGGCTGCATCACCAACAAATGGGCCAGTAAAATATGCATATAATCCAAACGTTACTGTATCTTCAGGAGGTCTAGGTAAAGAACAATTACTCATGAATCTAGAGGATATAGCAAAAATTAAATCTATTCATAATATTACCAGTGTTGTACCAGCCCACTCACTTTCTCCAGATTATATTCAAGGGACAGGTAGTAAGTATCAACTAACATTAGAGCAACAGTTCGGTAACGCTACTTCTGATATGGTTGTGGGTAGCGGGGTTAATAATAATAGTACTCAAAATCAAATTAGTATCCCAGAAAGTTATGTTAGTGTTCTTGGTTATAGTAGTAATAAATCTATTATTGGTAAAACAGTTACAATAGGAGTTACTAATCCTAGAAACATTCATTTCAATGTTATTGCAACTGTTACGGGAGTCCAGCAGAAAAATTTAATAGGAGAATCTACCTCTTTTGCTAATACTACTTTAGCAAATAATATATACCATATTAGAACTACAGGAATACCAAAAACTCTTACTAATACATTTCTAACCGCTTATGCTACCTTTCCAAAAAACTTAACTACAAATCAAATTAATAAAATAAAAAGTCAACTAACTGCTAAAGGATTTACTGGAATGACAATAAAAGATGAGGAGAGTACTCTGTTTTCAGTAATCAGTGCTATTATTATTGTATTTGATATATTTGGAATTATTGCCTTATTAGCAGCTTCATTTGGTATTATTAACACTTTATTTATGTCTGTACAAGAAAGAACAAAAGAAATAGGATTAATGAAGGCACTTGGTATGAGCCCACACAGAATATTTGCTCTCTTTAGTATTGAAGCAATACTAATTGGTTTTTGGGGAAGCCTTTTAGGTGTAGTTTTTGCATTTTTAATTGGTAGTTCAGTTAATGCAATAGGTAAACATAGTTTTCTTAAAGCTTTTCCTGGTTTATCATTACTTACTTTTCCATTAAATACTATTGTTTCTGTAATAGTTGGCATTATGATTATTGCATTTCTAGCAGGAGCTCTACCTGCTTTAAGAGCTAGTAGAAAAGATCCTATAGAAGCACTTAGATACGAGTAAAACTTCCTAAGTTTTAATTATCTGTTATTTATTTTTTGAATTACACAGTCTTTTTATGATACCCTTTTATTTATTGCAAAATCTTTCAGTAATTGCTGTATTGAGGTAATAAAGACTAAAATGCTTAAAATACCAGTAATATATTGAGGCAGAGTTGCAATTTCTCCTTCAAAAATCTCTCTAGAACTTTTCAATTGCTCTTTTATTAATTTTAATGTTAACATGAAATTTTACTAATATCTAAATTATTGTATTAAAATGGAATCTATTAAAAAAGTACCAACTTACAATATTATTTGTCTGGTTTAAAAGATACGATACCATAAATTTTATTACTAACCAGAACAAATTTTATAGTTGCTGATAACCATCCTATAAAATAACCAAAGAATACTAAGGCTAAATCTTGTAGGCTTGGATAGGATTTAAGTCTCCATCTGATAAGAAAAATAATTCCCCAAGCCATAAAAAGTCCAATACTATATATTGTCCATGATTTGTATGATTTTCTCATAAATTCATATTAATACAAAAGTCATACAATATCAATATAATTATTTTTATTAATAAGGGATAAAGTGTAATTTAATTAGATAATATGAGATTTATTAATAATATGTTGTATAGAAGGGCTTACAGGTTTATCAAGACGATGTATACAGCCTATCCAACAACAAGGTCTACGCATGCCTTCTTTAAGTTCTGTAATAACCCTTTTAACATGCTGCTTTCTGGTTTCTGGTTTTTTAAACAAAGGTAGTCCAGCAGATCCATTCATTACGTGCAAGAGGAGTAAGACTTTCCCATATTTCTAGAGTTTGTGAATCAGAAATCAAAGCTTCTTTTAAATCTGGGGGAACTTTGTGTACTACCCCCTCTGAAATATCTTTTTTAGTCATTCTATTATTCTAATAAATATTATAATGTTATTTTATAACTTTCTAAGCACAAGTGCACACCATTTTGTATGTCCTTTGGTGCTCGTATCTTCATAAATACTAAATTTCCATTATAATCTTCTGAAGAGTTTAATCCTGAATTTTTATTTTAATTCATTTATATTTATTATTATATAAATATTATACCATAATTAGATATATTCATTTTTTATTATTAAAAATAAATTACTTCTTCTTCATAGAGACTTAGTTCTCGTTACACTAGAAGAAGAGATAATTTATGTAAATATATTAAGAATTAAATTATTTGAAATAAGGGTTCGAATATCGTCCACAGTCCCCATAAGTTTATTCTGAAAAAAATTGGTATTATAGATGGGAATTTGACAAGATAATTGTATTAAATATACAATTGATAAAATCTTTGAAAATAAAACACTATTTAAGCTCTAGTAAGATATATGATGATTTAATTAATATAAACAATTCCTTTCAGAAAGCAAAAAGTTTATAATGATGAAGTATAAATATACTTTTAATTATGTCTAAATTTAATACAGAATTTTTAAATAAAGTTATAGAAAATGACTGTTTAAAGGTTTTACCTTTCATTGATAGCAAGTCTATTGATTTAATATTATGTGATTTGCCTTATGGTACAACACAGAATATATGGGATAGTGTTATTCCTTTGGATAAACTATGGGAACAATATGAACGGATAATTAAAGATAATGGAGTTATAGCACTTTCTTCTCAAGGAGCATTTAGTGCAGAATTAATTATGAGTAATAAAAAACTGTTTAAATATAAACTGATTTGGGTTAAATCAAAATCAACAAACTTTTTAAATGCAAAAAAACAGCCGTTAAGAAAACATGAAGATATTTGCATATTCTATAAAAATCAACCTATTTATAATCCTCAAATGAATGAAGGAGTTCCATATGATAAAGGAGTTAGAAAAGACCAATTAACAGGGAGTTACGGGGATTTTAATTCTATACAAATTCAAAGTGATGGACAAAGATATCCTAGCGATGTTATATATTTTAAAACAGCTGAAAGTGAAGGAAAAGTATATCATCCGACTCAAAAACCAGTGGAATTAGGAAGATATATTATAAGAACATATACAAATGAAGGAGATACTGTTTTAGATAATACTTCTGGTAGTGGAAGTTTTCTTGTTAGTGCTGTATTAGAGAATAGAAACTTTATAGGAATAGAAAAAAATGAAGATACTCTTTTGCATAAAAAAAATAAAGTAAATTTAATAGATATATCTATCAAAAGGATTGAAGCTGCAAAAAAAAGCCTAGGATTTTTTAATTCTTTTGATTTATAAAATTAAGAATGATAAATATTAAAGAAAATGAACGTAGTTTAAGTATTGATTTAATTTCATATATTAATAATTGGGCTAATAATAGGAATGTAATTATAAAGAGAGCTGGTGGTGAGATAACAATTACAAATCAAAATCAAAATAAACTTTTCCCAGACATAATTTTATATTCAGATTCAACATCCGGAGCATATCTACAAGGATGGGAAATCAAATTACCTGATACAGATATAAATGATTCAAAATTTATTTTAAATGCAAAAGAAAAAGCAGATAGTTTAGGATTAAAGAGTTTCTTATTATGGAATATTAAATATGCAAGGTTATATACTATTAATAATCATGAAGATTTAGAAATTTTATCAGAATGGAGAGACCTTTCTACAATTCAGACACGAGAAGAGGTTTTTGAACAAATAGACAGTATTTATATTTTATTAGATAAGATATTAGAAGATTTAGTAATATATTTTAGTAATGGAAGTATTAAGAGTACAACACTAGTTGATTCAATATCTATTTTTGGTATTGATAGTTTAATAAAAAACAATATAGAAAGTTATTCTAATAATATTAAAGATAAAAGTAATGAATATCCAGAATTTAGTGATGATATCAATATTTGGTGGAAATCTAATCAGTATGAATACCCTACAGAGGATAAATATATAGTACTTGCAAAAATAAATCTTTTAACAGTAATAAACAAATTTCTATTCATACATTTAATAAAGAAATTTAATATGAACGCGAATGAAATAGATAAATTTAATACTATTGATAAAATCAAGTGTTCTTTAGAATTCTTTGAAAATATATCTAAAAAATTAGATTTTTGGAATATTTTTGTAAGACAATTAGGTGATGATATTATTCCTAATAAATTTTGGGAGAATATATTGGAATTCAATAATTTATTAATAGATTCTAATATTCAAGAAATGACTCAAGATTTTATTCAAGAATTGATAGATAATTTAGTCATTAAAAGTAAAAGAAAAATTGCAGGTCAGTTTACTACACCTCAATATTTATCAAAATTTTTAGTTAAATTAACTATAAGAAATAAAAATTCCAATGTTATTGACCCATGTTGTGGTACCGGAACTATACTAAGGGAGATTATTAATTTAAAAAAAGAAGATGATAAATTAAAGATATCAGAAATCTATTCATCTACATGGGGAAGTGATAAATTTGGATTTCCTTTACAATTAGCTACTTTTTCTATTGCTAATCCTGAGAATAAAGAACAAAAATTTTATATATTCAAAGATGATGTTCTTGATATCAAAGCGGGAATGTTAATTAATATTCATAAATCTTATTCTGGAGATATTTATAAAGTTAGCTTGCCATTAATGGATTATGTAGTTTCAAATTTACCTTTTATAAAATCAGAAACTTATTCAATTTTATATCCCAATATTGCAAAAGAAATAAGAGAATATATTAGATTAGAATTGAATATTGATTTACAATTAAATAATAAAGGAGATTTCTATTCATTTTTACCTTTTTATTTTGTTAAATTCTTATCAAAAGATGGAGTTTTAGGTTTAATAATATCAAATTCTTGGCAATCAACAAAATGGGGAAAGAATTTCATTAGTTCTTTAAGGAAAATCTTTCATATTGATATAGTTATAACTTCAGGTTCTAGAAGATGGTTTAAAGATGTAAAAATTATAACTAATATAATGATATTAAGAAAAATTAATAATAAAAACAAAGATGTAAACTTGACTAAATATGTTACATTAAAAGGCGATATAGAGAAATCAAATAACTTTGAATATATTGTTAGCAGTATTTATAAGTATGAATTTTTAAATAATGAAGAATTATATTTGAAATCTTATAAAGATAAAGATTTAAAAATTTTAAGTCAATATGGTATTGGTGGTAATGGATTATTCTCGGATTGCTCATGGGTTATGAAACTAGAGAATAAAGTTATAAATGTTAATCAATTTTTTGACATTAATAGAGGAGAAAGAAGAGGATGGGATAAATTATTTTATCCTGAAGTAAATAATCATATAGAAAAAATATATCTCAAACCTTTTTTAAAAAATTTAAAATCCGTAAAGACTCTTACAACAGAAGCTAATGGAAGAGCATTTTCATGTATTTTATCTATTAATGATTTAGAAAAACTAAATCATTTCGGAGCTATAGAGTGGATTAAATCTTTTGAAAATCTAAGCAATACAAAAGGAAAACCTTTAAATCAGATTTTAGGTAAAGGTAACAAATTTTGGTATTCAATGAGTTTGGATAAAAAAGCTGATTTTACAATGAGTTTGAATCCTTCAGAAAGAATTTTTATTCCCAGAATGAATAATCCTTCTTTTATTAATCAAAGGTTAATTGGATTTTCTCTGAAACATCAAAATGTTGAAAAAGATATACTCCATGCTTTATTGAATTCATTTTTGACTATATTCTATATAGAAGCTTTAGGTTTTGGAAGAGGTGATAGTGTATTAGATTTGAATAAAGATAATATAGAAAAGAATCTAATGATTTTAAACCCTTTATTTTTATCAAATGGACAAAAGAATTTAATACTAAATAAATTTCAACCATTATTAGAAAGAGAAGTTTTTCCTATAACTAAAGAATTAGTTCAAAAAGATAGAATAGAATTTGAAGACGTAGTACTAAGATGTTATGGTTTATCAGGCATAAAAAGAGATGTTATTAATTCTTTATTACAGTTGGTAAATATGAGATTAAATTCAAGAAAACTCGTATAATTATAGTATATGAGGAAGACTAATTCAGCAAAATACAATTAGGATAATTTGAATTTTATAGTATAAAAATATCGTTTTAATTTATTTATATACAATATATCTTTTATATACTCATATTGTTTTTTTAAAAGTAAGGAGTAGAATCTAAGATAATTATTTTGGTAATTAATTAAGTGAAATTTATAAAAAATATATTTTTTTCTTTTGCTTTATTACTAATTTATGGTTTTATTTTTTCACATGGATCCTATGCTCATTATCTAAATTGGAAAAATACAACTTCTCTACCTCAAGAAATTAGTAATTCTTCTTCTATAACTTATAATGGGTATATTTACGAAGTAGGAGGGAATATATTAATAAATGGAATGCCAAATAGTGTAAACTCAGTTTACTATGCCCGAATACAAAGCAATCATACTTTGGGAAATTGGAATTCTACTACTTCTATACCCAATAATGTTAGTAATTTAGCTGTTGAGTCTAATGGATATATATATTTATTAGGAAATACAGTATATTACTCGCAAATACAAAGTAATGGTACACTTAGTATTTGGAATTCCACATCATCTATTTCACAAAATATTAATAATCCTAGTATAGCGGCTTATGGTGGATATATATATAAACTTGGTGGATACAATCAAATAAATGGAACTTTAAATTACAATTATCTAAATACAGTATATTATTCTCAAATACAGAGTAATGGTACATTAGGTGTATGGAACTCTACTACTTCTCTTCCTGTAGATGATTATGATGCAGTGTCTTTAGCATATAATGGGGATATATATTATATTTATACAGGGACTATCCCTTCACAATTAAGTATATATTACTCGCAAATACAGAGTAATGGTACATTAGGTGTATGGAACTCTACAAACCATTTTTATCCAAGTAATAGTTATTCAGATTGGATATACCCATCAAATTATTTCATTATTAATGGATATATTTATGGCATAGGAGGAAATACTGGAATGGTTTATTCTAATATAAATTCTAATGGAACATTAGGAACTTGGAATTATTATTCTCAATCAAATTCTACTTGTGCATTTGTTGGAATTTCAGGTGAGAGTGTTGCTACATATAATAATATTGCATATATATTAGGAGGTGGAACATATGATTCTGCCCAATGTAACAACACAATTGGAACATCTTATTCATACTCTAATGCTGTATATGTATCTCAATTACGTGATGGTTATTCAATATTATCTTTAACCGGTAATTTATACAATTTTGGAACTAATAATTATGGAGATATGAGTAATATTCCTAATGGTGTACCTTCGAAGCAAGGTGTGGGATTTGCTGAAAATCCAACTGATACTGGGTACTACATTCTAACTTCAGATGGGGGAATATATACATTTGGAAATGCTCAATTCTATGGATCAGTATATAATATTCCAAACGCTCCAGTGAAGACTCCCGTGGCTATTGTGGCCACTCCAGATGGTAATGGATATTATGTTCTTACTGCAGATGGGGGTGTATATACATTTGGAGATGCAGTATTCCATGGATCGTTATTTAACATACCCCAATCAGCCATACCTGATAAAACACCTGTGGCATTTGGAGTAACACCAGATGGGGGTGGATATTACATAGTAACTCAGAATGGAGCAGTATATACATTTGGAGATGCTCAATTTCATGGATCTACATATAATATACCAAATGCCCCAGTAAAGACTACGGTAGCATTTGCTGTAACAAATGATGGGAATGGGTATTATATGGTAACAGCAGATGGAGGGGTATATACGTTTGGAGATGCTCAATTCTATGGATCAATGTTTAATATAACAAATCCACCAGTAAGAACACCAGTTGCATTTAAATTATCAATAGATGGGTTAGGTTATTATATGGTAACAGCAGATGGAGGAGTATATACATTTGGAGACGCAAATTTCTTAGGTAGTATTGCAGGAGTTGCTACACCTACTGCTATACAATAAATCTAGGGAATATTTTTATATATGTTATGAATGACAAATTTAAAGATTATTATAATATCTTAAGAGTTTCTATTAACTCTTCATCAGAAGAAATAAAAGAATCATATAAGGATTTAATTAGTAAATATCATCCAGACAAAGTAAGAGAGGATCTTAAAATTGAAGAAAAAATGAAAGATATTAATGAGGCATACGAAGTATTAAGTAATCCTATTCAAAGAATTGAATATAATAAGGAATATAAAAAATATATAACAACAGAACTTAGAAATTTTAATATAGTAAAATCAAAAATAACAAATAGACAAAAGTTTAATCCTAAACGATTAATTAATAAGAAAAGTATTTCTATATTAATAGTTCTATTAGTGATTTTAGCTTTATTAGGGTATTTTGTATTACTTCCATATTTAAGTTATCAAAATAAAGTGTCTAAATACGATAATCTACTCTCAAATATACATTCTATAGACAGCCATATAGTCACTATCAATAGTAGAATTTTTTCTAAAAGTGATACTATGACAAATAGTCAATTAAGCTCATATATAGGAAATTCTATGAATTATTTTGAAAATAATTGTGATAATACAAATATTAATACTCTGAGGAATTATCCTAAAAGTTATTATAGTCCTAATATAAATAGTAATCTAAAATTTCTTATAAATAATTTGCAAAATGAATGTGTATATTACTTGTTTGGAATGAATGAATTAATTCAAGCACTCCCTATAGAAGAAACGACAATTCCTAATGATAGAAGTAATGTTAGCTCAGATCAGAGTCAGTTAAGTACTGATCAAAGTCAATTACAAACAGATCAGAATCAACTACAAGTAGATGAGGCACAAAATAATGCATATATAAATGAATTAGGATATAGTGTTGGTGCTTCATTGGAAGCAGGGACTATAAAGCAAGATCAATTAAATGTACAAGATGATCAAGCAACTGTAAATAGAGATCAAAATACTCTGAGTAATGCTCAAGCACAATTATCAAAAGATCAAGCACAAGCAAATAATTATCTTTTGAAAATGAAAGAGTATTTACAAAAGACATTAAGTTCAAATAAACACTATGGGAATTATTATAAAATAGCACAAGGTGATAAATCCAAAATAGATAAATATACTTTTAACATATAGTTTATATTGAAAAAGAATATTCCCTATAAAAAAATTGAAAATTTTATTAATAATAATGGATCTGAGTATGAAATATTTCCATTGATTGGATATATTATTACTGGTAGCTATGTTTTGGGATTAAATACGAAAGGATCAGATATAGATATTATAATTATTACAGATAATCACAAATATAATTTTTTTACTCATATTAAAAATCGAAAATTGAATATAGATTTATTTATATCTACTACTAAAGGTGTTCAGGATCGATTTGCTAAAGATTATAATTGTAATACTAAAGTGACATCAAGAATGTTCTATATAGGAGAAATAGTTAAAGATAATAAAAATATTATTAAAGATTTGAAAGATAAAAGTAGTGTGCATATACAAGAAAATTTTGTAAAAAGAGAGATTAAGGAGATAGAATATAAGTATCTATATAAAAAAATGAATCTTATGAAAAAATATTACCAAGATAATCCTAACTATAAAGGTATGTATATAAGTATAATATATTGGAATATTCTTCCAATGTATTGTAAAATATATGGAGAAGAAATTCCTTTCTCACATGAAGATAAAAGATACAAATTTTTATATAATCACAAATTTCAACATGATTACTATATTAAGAGATATGATAAGGATTTTTTAGATGATTTAAAAAAATGCCTAAAAAATAATGAAATAATGGATTTAGAAAAATTAATTAAAAACTATATCTATAATAATTTCAAAAAACGTTAGTATCTGAATATATATGAAAAGGTTTTAACGTCGCCTACGATACTCATGGAGATGTGTGCATTTATATACTTTTTAGCGATTTATAAAAAATACTAGATAGAAAGCTGTGTATATAAGAATAATTCCAATATTCGACATTAATCGTGGCCAGAATTGATTCCTAAAGAAAAGTATATCTACAATAACTATCGTAGATATCATAGCAACAATATAAATTATGTTTATTAGATTTTTACTCATAATTTCAATATTATTTCTTAATTGAATTGTACTCTTAAAAAAAAGGAAAATAAATAATATATTAACATCCTAGTATGATAAATTTCATTTGATGAGGTAGTGTGATTCTAATTTTTGAGTGTATATATTCTTATTTATTAAATATTATTTTTCTCTATTTATTTAAGAAATTGGTTTTAATTAAGAATGTTTCCTTCAATTAGGTTCAATTTTAATCAACCTATGATATTTCAATTCAATAATTTACCCTGATCAGTAGCATATGCTATAATGAAATCATGAATAATAAATCGGAAAAAACTGCATTACTTGTGATGGATATACAACCTGGAATAGTTGATAATCTAGATAATAAGGATGAATTTTTGAAAAAAGTTAATGCTACCGTTGATTTTGCTCATAAAAATAATATCCAAGTAATCTATGTTGTGGTTAGTTTCCGTAAAGGAGCTCCAGAAATTAGCTCTTCTAATAAATCATTTAGTGCTATGAAAGAAAGGGCTTCAAGTTCAATGGTTGGTGTTACTCCTATAATAGATATTAAAGATAATGATATATTAGTTACTAAACATAGAATTAGTGCTTTCAGTGGAAGTGATTTAGATATGATTCTTAGAGCAGGTGGTTTTGAAAATATTATACTCTCAGGAATATCTACAAGTGGAGTAGTACTCTCAACTACAAGAGAAGCTGCAGATAAGGATTTTACAATCACTATACTTTCAGATCTTTGTTTTGATAGTGACCCAGAAGTTCACTCAGTACTTATTAATAAAATATTTCCAAGACAAGCAAATGTTATAACTAGTGATAAGTGGATGGAAGATTTGATGTAATAAAGGTCAACACATTGTCTAAAATATCAGAAGTTATCTACATATAGGCTCAAACTAGTTCCCAATATAAATTAGAATTGATACCCTAAGTTTCAAATGTGTATTATGTAGTATAGTAGTGAAAAAAGTATAAAAATTTAAACCAACATATACTTCTAATCACCCAATAGGATTATTAATAACAAATGTAGTATTCAATATATTATCATAATAATGGAATATATAAATTATTGACATTGTAGTCCTATAGGAATAACATATTGGTGTACATTTAGGAGGTGAATAATTATGAATATTAAAAAATTTTTAATAGGGGGAGCCGTAGGAGCTTTAATGTTGAGTTTAGGAGCTGTTTTCACATTTGCAGCAGGAACAAAGGGATTCAATCAATATGGATATAATTATGGAGCTAGAATTTTTAACGGTACTAATGCTAGTTTTTGTGCATCAATGAATGCTCCTTCAAATTGTGACGGTAATCCTAATGATCAGCTTGTTATGAAATGGAATGCTCAATGGGATAATTGTAATGCTAATGGATATAATAATCCTACTTATTGTTTAGGAGCCTGGGTAGACAATGAATTTAATGGTAATGTACCTAATGGTTCTGGTGGAGTATGGCATTATAAAATTATATGGGTAGGTTCAGCAGCATCTTCTAGTCCATATTGGTTACAAGGTGGTTACTCTATTTGGGGTAATTATGAGGTAATTATGGATCAAGGAAATGATAGTTATGATTACTGTACTACAAGTATAAATGGAGGTGGACACCAATTATGTACATTGGCAACTCCAAATGGTTACGGATCAGTTTTTGCTCAGTAATCAGTACTTTTAAATAAACAGCTCACTCGTTTCAAAGCGATGTGAGTTGTTTGTTATATTTATTCATACAGAGAAGTTAAATATAAGGATTTTTAAAATATTATTTTATACCTTTCTAAGTACGAGTGTGAACCATTTTGTGTGTTCTATGGTTTGTGTATCTTCATAAATAGCCTGATACATACTCAATGCTAATTTTTTAATATCCTCTGGGGTATACAAATAAAATAGTCTTTCTCCAAACCTATCTTTCTTTATTATTTTTTTATAAGTACCATATTTTAAAGATATATATACAATACCATCAATATTAAGTACACGATGACAACGTTTTAATACGTTTTTAACTACATTCTTATTGGAATGCAGTAGTGATGCTGATGAATAAATAATATCTATATTTAAAGGTAGATTGTAAGTGTTTATATCTCCAAGTTCAAATACAGCATTAGGTAGTCTAGATTTAGCTAAATCTAACATATTTGATGATATATCCATTCCAATATAATCTTTTGTATATTTTAATATTTCTACTGCATCTCTACCTCCTCCACATCCAATCTCTAAAACTCTAGGGTTAGGTTTTTTAATATATGAAAAGACTCTTTTTATGTCTCCACTTCTATCATATGTATCATAGTAATCTGAAAGTTCTTTGGCTCTGTTATTATAAACATTAATAGTTATTTTAATATCATTCATTTAAAAATCTCTATTTACTAAAATATTCTTCACTTCCCTTACAGAATTTGTTTGCATTAATTCAATACGTAAATCATTAGCTCCATCAAAATTATTAACATATATCTTAAAAAATTTTTTAAGTATTTGAAAAGATTTATAATCTGTATTATCTTCATATTTATCTAGATGATAAGTGAGTATATCTATCATCTCTTTTAGTGTATGTTCTTTCTTCTTAGGATCAAATATAAATATATCTTTAAAAATCCCTCTTCCTATCATCACACCATCAACTCCAGTTTCTTTTACTAGATCTAGACCTTTCTTATAACTTGTAATATCCCCATTACCAATGATCAAAGTATTTTTGGATAATTCATCACGAAGTTTCACTACTTTTTTAATTTCATCGTAGTGAGCTTCAACCTTGCTCATCTCTTTTACAGTACGAGCATGAACTGTTATAGCAGCAAGATCTTGTTTTAGGAGAAAACTGAACCAATCATTGGTAATAGCATGATCTATACCTATTCTAGTTTTAACACTAACTGGAATAGTACCTGCACCTTTTTTTGCTGCTTTAATGATAGATTCAACTTCAGAATATTGTCCTATTAATCCTCCGCAATAACCACGTCTTACAATACCTCGTTCAGGGCATCCCATATTTATATCAATACCATCAAATCCCATCTTTCTAATATCTTTAGTAGCTTTAATATAATCATCTAAATTTCTACCCCATATTTGAGCAACTAGAGGTTTGTTGCTTTTAATATTTCTTTTAAGCTTCCTTATAACATTTTCTCGACCTTTAGAAGCTAGACCCTCTATAGATACAAATTCAGTAAAAAAAACATCAGGAGGATATACTTTCTCTACAACATCACGAAACACAATATCTGTTACATCATCCATTGGAGCAAGGACGAAAAAAGGTTTTTTAAGACTCAACCAAAAATTTGTCATAATTCCACAATTATATATTAAAATACAATTATCTTCTATAAATATGTTAAAATCACAAGGTTGGATCAAGATCCTTGGATTCTAATCCTGAAAATATTTATATATCTAAAAATAATGATTTTAAATGTAAAGATTGATGAAAAATCTATTAATAATAAGGTTTTATATGAAAATATGTCTTTTTTTGTAAATTTGAATGAAAAAGTTGGTTTCATTGGCAGGAATGGTACGGGGAAAACAACACTTTTTAAAATTATTTCAGGAGAAGATAAGGATTATAAAGGTGTTATTGATATTAAGAAAGATACAAAAATAATATTGACCAAACAAGAATATTCTATTGAGGACTCAATATCCTCCCTCGATTATGTGATGCAAAGCTTACCAGAATATATAGACTTAAAGAATATAATAGATAAGTACCCTGATATTATGGGATCTGACATGGATTTGATAGATATTTATACTAAAGCTATAAATCTTTTCAGTGAGTATGGATACTATAACATTGAGGATCAGGTTTTAAACTCCCTTTTGAAATACAAGATAGATAAAGCAAGAGCATTAATGCCCCTTATAAAATTATCTGGAGGAGAGAAAAGATTTGTTGAATTAGTAAAGATTATGTATTCAGATTGTGATATAGCACTTATTGATGAACCTACAAATCATATGGATGATATAGGAAAGAATGATTTTATTTCTTGGTTTAAAAATACAACTCACGGGATATGTGTAATAACTCATGATAGAGATGTTTTAAACTATGTAGATAAGATAATAGAGATAAAAGATAAAAAAGCTTTTACATTTCCTGGAAACTATGATTCATACCTAAGCCAAAATAGTATTACAAATGTAACTAAAATTCAGGCTTATGAAGGTTCATTAAAATCACTGGACAGATTAAAAAAACAGGTAGAAAGTATCAAAAAAAGAGGTGCACATGCATCAACTAGAGTAATGTATGAGAGGGTAGGGAGAGAGTATGACAAGGTAAAGAAAAATTTAGAAAAACCATCTATATGGATTGATGAGGAATCAATTAAAGATGTAAACAAAAAAATTGCTGATAAATATGAAAAATATAAAGATAAGAATATATCAATAAAAATTACAGATCATGATATACAAAGTAATGTTTTATTAAAAGTTAAGAAAATTTCCATAGGTTATAAGTATCCATTATTTAGTAATATTAGTTTCATATTATCCCCAGGAGATAAAGTCCATCTTAAGGGAAGAAATGGTGCTGGAAAGACATCTTTAATAAAAACAATCATATCTGCTATAGAGAATAGTCATTGTGAGGCAAAAATATATGAGGGAGAAATCATACCAGATAATAAGATAAAACTTGGTATTTATGAGCAGGAGATTGATAATTACTATTTTAATATGACACTTGAGAAAGCCGTTGAAGAGGTATATCAGTTAGGTGATATACCTATGCCTAATGTTAATAAAATCTTGAATGATTATCTATTTAATCCATCATTGGATAGAGACTTATTAGTAAAAAACTTATCTGGTGGACAAAAATCAAGATTCCAAATAATAAAAATGCTATCAAATAATCCTAATCTCCTTATTTTAGATGAGCCAACTAATCATTTAGATTTACCATCTATAGAAGAACTAGAAAATATCCTAAAAGATTTCCACGGAGGTATATTATATGTATCTCATGATAGTTATTTCGTAAAAAAACTAAAGGGGGAGATAATAAGAATTTCAGAATAGCAATATCTTTCAGAAATTATCGAAACTTGATGATTTTATAGAAGATTATACTTGATAAATTTCAATCAAAATAGTATCGTTTAGTATATATTTATCAATAATATGAGTAATATTAATTTATTGATAATCCGGATTTTAAGAGTTTAAAAAATTATCAATAGAATATAATGTGCGATTAATATATAAAGGGGTATCAAATAGTACAATCATTGTTTATGATATAGGTACTCATGATGGTTTATATTAACAATCTATATAGATAGATCTATGGAAAAGGATAATACAGAAATAAATGATATGTTAGAAAGGACAATATGTTCTAGAATGTTGGGGTTACCTGAGGGTGCTTCATGGGGTCAGATACACAATCAAGAAAGGATAGATGCTGCAAGAAGACTTGGTCTTCCAGAAAACACATCTTGGGAAGTTATAGATGACATAGAAAGGGTATTTGCTGCAAGAAATATAGGGCTTGATTACACAGCTACTTGGTCAGAAATACATAATGAAGAAAGAATGATTAATGCAAGAATATTAGGCTTACCTTATGATTCTAGTTATGAAGATGTATTGAGAGCAAAAAGAGATCTAGAAAGAAGAATACAGCTAAATTAGCATTGACAATAATATAAAAACAATATACTATTTCTGCAATAATTAGAGATAGAAAATATGACTTCAAAAAGAACAATTATATATGTAATATTACCACTTGTTGCAGTTATAGTTATTATCCTTTATCTAATTACTCCAAAAAACAATAATATATCAACAAAAAATTCTAATTTAATAAACAGTAATTCTTCAGTTTCTAGTAAATCAATATTGAATCTATCTAAATTAATAGATCTTAAAAACTACACTTTTAGTTTCACTAATAACTCATTAACAATTACAGGACTAGTTTATTCACCTCAAAACTGGAGCACACAACAACCATTACCTGAGTACCATATAAATGGTTATATATATACAGATTTAGCTAATACTTGGTATAGACAAAAAGAAGGTTCTAATAATTATCAAAACTCACCATATATAAAAAGTGTTGAACAATTTGTAGGATTTAAAGATGTTACTGGTGCAATATTACTGGAAGGTAAACCTTGTAGTATAGCTGGGGTTACAGGACATATATGGACTTTTAAAAGAACTGATGTTGGAAATTCATTAGTACAACTTGCGTCTTCATGTATATCAAGTAAAGGTTATATGTTATCTGAAGATGTAGGGGCACACGCATTATCAAACAATAATCATATTGAATCATTTACTATAACAGGTATCGGTCTGGTAAAACCATATACTCCCCCTATATCCTTCAGGAAAGATTAACATTCACAAAAATGGACATTGAAACTATTAGTGACATTGATTCAGATGCTATTTATAATAATAGTAGAATACTTGCTGCTAGGAAGTTGGGTCTTAGTGATGATGTTACATGGGATGAAATAGATGAAATTAATAGGGTCGAAGAAACGAGGAAACTTAATATTAGTAGTGATTCTCCATGGCATGTAATTTATCAAGAAGAGCTTAAGATTATTGCTAGATCGCTTGGTTTACCAGATAATTCTACATTTGAGATGATAAATAAACGTCTAAAAAAAAGATAAGACTAGTTAGTAAATAAACCAGGTGTTGCAAAATGTCTGTTGGTTAGAGCGATTGTTACTATCCCCAATACAGTGATGCTACCAAAAATTATCAATGCTACACCAGTATTAAAATTACCTGCAATCTCTCCAAATAAGAATGCTCCAATTGGTGTTGTGCCCCCCATTAATAATACATAGATACCCATAATCCTACCTCTAAATTTATCAGGTGTGATTAATTGTAATCTAGTATTGGTTGTAACAGATGCTATAATACCTGAGAACCCAGCAATAGCTAAAAGTATAAGACTTAATAAATATGAATGTGATAGACCAAGTAGCAGTAGGGAAATACCTAAAGCAATTCCACCCAATATTATACGTTTTTCACTAGCATTACTATTTCTAGCTTGTATAATTGCACCAATTAGAGAGCCAGCTCCAAGTGCTGCCATTAAATCTCCAAATGCTGTAACATTTTGATGCAGTGAAAATTTAGCTATTAGAGGAACAGCTACTTGCCAATTAAAACCTAAAAGACCAATAATACCAAAAAGTAAAACTATTCTACGAATAGATAGATTTGATAATGCATACTTCAAACCTTCCATAAGTTCAGTTATAGCAGATGTCTTTTCCAAATATGTTTTTATAGCAGTATAGGCAGGTCTAATTATAATGAGTACAACAATTGTAGGGATAAAACTCGCAGCATTAAAGAATAAAGCTCCTGGTATGCCCCATAAAGCTACAGCTATACCACCTATCGCTCCTCCTATCATTCTTGAAGTATTAAATTGAACACTATTTAAGGCTACTGCATTAGGAACAAGATCCTTACCTACAAGTTCAGGAACAAAAGCTTGTTGAGCTGGTCCATTTAAAGCATTTATTGTACCTAAAAGTAACGCTAAAAATCCTACTTCAAATATAGTTATAGCGTGAGTAAGGACAAGTATAGCTAGTATGATTGCTTGTAATGCTAATATAATCTGTGTAAATACAAGAAGTCGTCTACGTTCAAATCTATCAGCAATAACACCGCCAAACAAAGAAAAAAGCAGCATGGGTAGAAATTGCAACATTGTAATTGTACCTAATGCTATTGCTGAGTGTGTAAGATCAAGGATTAACCAAGATTGAGCTATAGCTTGTGCCCAAGTTCCTATTCCTGATAGAAATTGTGTTGTCCAATACCAACGATAGTTACGTACTTTAAATGCCGCACCCATATCCCTCCACCGTTTTTTAATAAGATTGTTAGGAGGAAGAGTTTCATTATTATTAATCATTTTTTAAATATTATATGTATTCTTAAAGATTGTATATTAAGAATTTTTTAATATCAAATCATAAGATTCTGTAGAAATTTTCTCTTTTATAGTTATACGATTTAATGCTAATTTTACAATATTTAATATCATCTGTTCATAGCCCAAGCTTATATTTAACATACAAGCTTTAGGGAATGAACCATATTTATCAATAAGGCTTGGTATGAGATTAGCTTCAAGAAATTGTGGGATACCATTCTCATTCATTCTAATATCTATACGTCCATAATCACGAGCACCAAGTGCATTAAAAGCTCTCATTGAAAGTTCCATAATATTAGATCTTATAATATTATCAGTAACTTCTTTAACACACTCACTATTTGATGATTTTACTTTTTTACTAAGCATACTTATACCATTTTTATCGGGCATTGCAATTAGTTCTATAGGCATTACACTAAATCTATTTGAGTGATGGTTTTTCAATATAGCAACACTAAATTCTCTACCTGGTAAATACTCTTCTACTATTGAATCTGATCTTAATTTAGTAGAAATTAAATTAACTTTGAAATATAGATCTTCAAAGTTATATGCTACTGAATCACTATCAATTCCCATACCTCCACTACGATTTGTTGGTTTTATAAATACAGGAAATCTTAGCATGTTATTATATTTTTCTTGAGTATCATTGTGTTTTATAATATAAAATGGGGAAGTCTGGATACCGAAATTTATCATCCTCTGTTTTGCAAGATGTTTATTATATTCAAGTTCATGTGCTGATTTACCTGATCCTGTATATATAACGTTATTATCATCTAAATATTTACTTATCCATATTTTTGATGATAATAATCCAGTATTTGTAGGTATAAATTTCATACCCAAAAAAACTAAATCTGGTCTAGAGTTTATCAAATCTTTTAGATCCTCTAAATTATTCACAATACTAATATCAACATGAGAATAGCTCTTCACTAGAACGTTATATATAGACTCACATGATTTTTCACTCATGGAACTTAGCCTGCTTAAACTGGAACGTACAATTTTAATATGTTTATTCAATTTGGTCATATAATTATTATTGGAAATATTCACATCTAAATCTTTTGGAGATTAATAGCAAAGTATCTAAATAGAGTATAGCATACATTATATAATAGGCATTGTTTTTAGTATGGTTATATAATATTATAAGACAACAATAAAACACGGATGGAAGCACCAGAAAAGTATAATCACAATGTAGGAGAATTTAAAAATCAAGTAGATATTCTGAGGAGGAGAATAGTGGATGATCTTAGAAAACAACCAATATTAGGTATTGGAGAGTATTGTAGAGAACTTTCTAAAACTGGTCAATTTTCACACATAGCCGTAAATGAAGCCTTATTTAGATTGTTACTAGATAGAACTATAGTTCACGATTATCCAGAAGATGTTGTTAGTTTAAATCTAGAAACATTAGACTTTCATTATCAGAATTAAAAAAATTGACTCCAACTAAATATTATGGTAATAGTGAAAATGTATTTTTTGATAGGACTTATCTTTGGTTTACTTGGAGGGTCTATGTCAGGTTTTATTACATATGAGGAATATAAAAGGCATTTTATAGATAGTAATAGACCCATAAAAGAGGCAAGTCGGTATATCAGCTTTTATATTCCTATTACTACTACTTATTATTGTTGGGATTATAATTACTAAAACTCATATTTAATATATAATCTCAAGTTTACTCATATCTTAGTGCCTCTATAGGAGACAATCTTGATGCTTTGTATGCAGGAAAAATACCAAAAGCAAGTCCTATTGTGATTGACACTGTTATAGATAGTATTATTGCTATTGAAGATATGATGAATGGAACTTTTATAATATATGTGGCAATCAGATAGTCCATAAATATCCCTATTGTTAATCCTATAAATCCACCTATAACTGTTATTAGTATAGCTTCTATTAAAAATTGATACAATATATCGCTATTTTTTGCACCAATTGCTTTTCTCAATCCTATTTCTCTTGTTCTCTCTGTTACAGATACAAGCATAATATTCATAATACCTATTCCACCAACAATAAGTGATATACCTGCTATACCACCCAAAAGTAATGTAAATGTGCCAGTTATACTGTTCAACGTTGTAAGAATTTGGGTTTGATTAGTGATATTGAAGTTTGCCTGATTTATATTGGTAATTCCTTGTACTCTCATCAAGGTATTTTCCACTTCTGCTGTTGCATTGTTCATAGCTTGGGCACTTTGTGCTTGTACTATTATAGTACTATATCCAATATTCCCAAATAGTTCAGCTTGTGCCGTAGTGATTGGAACAGCTACTTGATTATCTTGATTAAATGAACCTCCTCCTGATGACCCTTTAGCTTGTGTGACTCCAATTACTGTAAAAGATGTATTCCCGATAGTAACAATTTTACCAAGTGGATTAGAGTTTGGAAAAAGTTCGCTAGCAACTGTAGGACCTAAAACAATAACTGGTAGATTATCTTTAATATCTGGCTCAGTAATAAAAGATCCTTTAGACATTGTAATATCATTTACAACTTGAGCTGCAGGTGTTACTCCTTCAATTAAAGTAACTGCATTTTGACTTTTATATATAAGTTGACCTTGCTTACTTATAACTGGAGATACAGCTACAACATCTGGTGTATTACTTCTACTCTCTAGAGCAGTCAAATCATTTTGATTTAGTGTTCCAGCAGTGCCTATCCCTTGTTTAACATTCCCCACTTTTGCATTACCAGAGGTTACTATAATAAGATTAGATCCAAGGTTTTGAATGTTCTGGGTAATCTTTGATTGAGCACCTTGACCTACAGAAATAAGCGCGATAACAGATGCTATACCTATGATAATACCTAGAGCAGATAAGACAGTTCTACCTATATTAATAGTTAGAGAATGTATTGCTGTAAATAAAAAATCTTTAAAATTCATATTTTTGTATCTAGATATGATTATCTAGATCCTTTTTTGTTTTATAATTTTATCTTCAATCAAAAAACCATCTTTTAATTTAATCTTTCTTTTTGCTCTATCTCCTATATCCTCCTCATGAGTAACTATAACAATTGAGTGTCCTTCATCATTTAAATCTTGGAGGATTTTTATAATCTCTAATGTGGTTTTTGAATCTACATTCCCAGTGGGTTCATCTGCTAATATTAAAGTTGGCTCTTGTGTTAAAGCCCTTGCTATAGCAACCCTTTGTTGTTGTCCTCCTGATATTTGATTTGTTTTAAAATAAGCACGTTCACCAATACCCAAATTTTGGAGAATCTTCATAGCCTTTTTTTCCGCACTATCTCTGTTTTCTCCTCTATATATTAATGGAAGGATTACGTTTTCCATCACTGTAGTACGAGGAAGAAGATTAAATGCTTGAAATACAAATCCTATATACTTGTTCCTCACAGTGGATAATTCTTTCTCTTTTATATCCTTTGTATTTACTCCATCTAAGATATATTCACCTCTGGTTGGTTTATCTAAAAGTCCCATTATATGCATTAGGGATGATTTGCCTGAGCCACTTGCCCCCATAATACTAATATATTCTCCTTTTTCTATTGTAAGATTGATGTTATCAAGAGCAGTAACCTCGTTTCCAGTATCACCATATATTTTATATATACCTTTTAAAGTGATCATAGTCCAAACTGTTTACCAATTCCTTTCCCTTTCCCACCCAGAGCACCTTTTGTGCCAGTAGATTTGATTTTAAACGAACTGTTTCCATTAACCACTATCTTGTCTCCACGTTGAAGTCCACTTGTAACCTGAGTAAAGTATATATTACTAATCCCAGTTTGAATTGGTTTTTTGATATATTTACCATTAGAATCTAATATGACTAATGGTTTACCTGATGTTGTGTATACTAACGCAGAATTTGGTATTAATAATGTATTCGAGGCTTGTGCAGTTACTATATTAACATTAGCACTCATTCCTAGCTTAATGCTTGATGGAGCATTGTTAATACTTATAGTTACTCCATAATTTACTACATTCTGTATTATAGTAGATGATGGTTCTATAGATATGACATTACCTTTAAATGTTCGATTAGGATAAGCAGTTAAAGTTATATCTACATTTTGTCCTGTATTAACTTTTGCAATAGAACTTTCATCCACATATGCAAATATCTGTGCAGATTTAGTATTTGCTATTGTAACGAATGAATTACCTGCAACATTTGAAACTCCACTCTCTGCAGAAGCTATACCTTTTGATCCACCTTGAGCTGTAGCACCCACTTGTTCATTAGGAGCAATAGATGAAAGGAATATAACAGTTCCTGAAATTGGAGAAGTTAGAGTAGCTTCTGCTAATGCACTTTGTGCCTGTTCCAAATTTATATATGCATTATTTTTTGAATCTACTAAAGGTGCAAGGTTATAATATAGGGGTTCTTGTTGAGCATTTTGGAGGTTCTGTTGATCTACACTAACTGTAGTATTATCAGTCTGTACTTTTGCCTGAAGGGTCTGATAATTTGAAGATGTGGTAGGTGTAGAGTTAAGATTAGTTTGATCTGAATTTAGTGTAGCTTGTGCCTGGCTAAGAGCATTTTGTGCGGTTTGTACATCTGAGGATGCTTGCCCATATAAAGCATTTATTTTTTGCTGTGCTATATCATAGTTATTTTGTGCTGTCTGTACATTCTCCTCTAACGTTGTAGTAGTTAAAGATGCAAGTTTTTCTCCAGATTGTACACTTTGCCCATCTTTAACATATACTTGGGAAAGTTTCCCTGAAATTGGAAAATTAAGCTCTGCCATATTACCAAATACAACATTACCAACTGCAGAAACATTTTGAGTTATACTTCCACTCTTTACAGTATATGGTTTCACAATTTTTTGTTTTGTTTTTACAATTGATGAATAGCCTAGATATATGAGCCCTAAAACAAGGACCACAAGTACTATTTTTGCAATAAGACTATGCTTTGCACCCAGATGCTTTATAAAATTTTTCATTATTTTTTTTACGTTACAATTATGAATCTAGCCACGATTCCACTTTGTGTGTGTGTTCCTACTACGCTTACCGTATTACCACTTGAAAGAGAGCTGACATTTTCTAAATTACCAGCATTATATATTTTTGTACCTTTTGTAACTTTTATATTTGTGCCATTAACTGTAAGAGCAGTGGTAGATATACTACTTATACTTCCTTGTATGTATGTTAAAGCTATATGCTTTACTTTGGAAGATGCTTTATTTTTAGTAGCGCTTATAGCACCACCAGCTACACCTTTCTTTCCTTTATGATGTGTAACTTTGTGTGGTATGAAATACCCTATAGCACCAAATGCAATTGCTACAACAACTAAAATAACAATGTTTCTTATTTTTTGATTTTTCATATATGCATAAATTCTAATATAAATTGATTACATACTTTATAATACACAACCTTTCTTCAAAATGTTTCAAAAGGTTGGATGTTTGGTAGAGGAGTAATCTGTAGATTAAAATGAATTAAAGAAAACTCTTTTATTATTTTTAATTTATATGTAAAATATTATTATGGATAATAAATTAAAGAAGGTTTGTACAATAGAAGATATATCATTAAACTCTTCTAAGAGTTTTAATATTGAAGGACATGATATTTTAATTACAAATTGTGATAATAAATTCTTTGCTACAGGGCTAAAATGCACACATCTTAATTTGTCTCTTGAAGGAGGGATTGTAGAAGATTCCAGAATTACTTGTCCTCATCATAAATCAGTATTTAATCTTAAGGATGGAGATGTACTTCAAGGACCACAGACAGTTCCAGGGTTGAACATAAAAAGTCCAAAGGTTATGACAGATATAGCTCAAAGATTTATGAAAAAACTAGGTGTGTACAAGATTGAAAAAAAAGGAAATGATATTTACGTAGAAATATAAATTAAAATTTACAGTCTAAAATAACAAAAGTAACTCCATCAATGGAGTTACTCTATTTTATTAATAACCTAGTTAATATGTCACTAATGCTTTCACTGCGTTATCCGTATTTGTAGACACCTGAGATACATAGCTACCTGTAAGTGTTGCACTAAATGTTGCGGATGCACCAGGTTGTAACATAGAACTACTTAAATTACTTGGATATAACACTGATACAAAATTTTCATTGGAATCATAAAATATCACTGAAACCTTAGGATTACTTATAGTCATAGAAGAATTATTTGTAACAACTCCAGACACTGTTATTGAATTGTTATTATTTGTTACTTGAATATTGCCTATACTCAAAGGATTGGTATATGTATTTGTCTGAGTGCCAGTAACAGAAAATGTTAAAGTTGGTGAATATGTCCCTTGATATGAAAATATAAATGGAGTCTTTTGATCAGGATTTAGAGTAGTGAAAAATGGAGTAACCTTTTGAGAACCGAAAACTCCAGTAACTGTCAAAGATATGTTACTCATTGTAGAATTAGAATTATTCTGTACTACACCTTCAACTACACCAGTATTTGTAGAAGTATTATAGGGAAGCTGTATATACCCCTTAACAGTAAGGGAATTTTCAGCTGCATCTCCTGCATCTGATCCTTCAAACTCAGCATTTCCAAATGTATATACACCACCATCAGCAGTTAGAGCATAATAACCTTGCCCATTTGGTGTTATAGCTAAATCAGAAACTATACTACTTGGGGCCTTAGGGATGTTATATATAGAACCATAGAATTGTGCATTCCCAAATGTATACACACCACCATCAGTAGTTTCTATATAATAACCTTGCCCATTTGGTGTTAGTTTTAAACCCATGGCACTCTTATCGGGTGCTTGGGGAATATTGTACACAGATCCCATGAATTGAGCATTTCCAAAAGTATATACCCCTCCATCTTCCGTTTGAATATAGTAACCTTGATTGTTAGGCGTGATACTCAAAGATACAGGAACTTTATTTGGTGCTTGTGGTATGTTATACATTGATCCTTGAAAAACAGCGTCTCCAAAAGTATATACCGCACCATCTTCTGTTAATACATAATAACCTAGTCCATCAGGTGTCAATTTTAAAGATACAGCATTTTTTATTGGAGCAGATGATATATTAAACACTGAACCTCTAAATACTGCATTACCAAATGTGTATACACCACCATCCTTAGTTAAAATATAATATCCTAGATCATTTGCTGTAACAACCATATCTGCTACTTGGTTATTTGGTATATTTGGAATTTGAGATAAATCACCATAGAATGTGGCATTTCCATATGATAATACACTCCCAGTCTTGGTTATAATATAATATCCAGTTGGAGCCCCATTTGAAAGTTGTGTTGGGAGTACCACTATTTTTGCATCTTTACTTAAAGCTCCAATTTGAGCAGCATCAGGTGCATCAGCAGAGACCTTAATTGCAGAAAACATATAAATAAATAAAAAGGAAAAAAAGAAAGAAAGAAAAAATAAAACAAAATAAAAACTTTTTATTTTTGTATTCATAAAAAAATTAGTATGCAAAGTAATGATAATATATTAAACTTATTTATAATTTTGTAAATACAATATGAATTTAACTATTATATTAACATTATTTATATATGAAAAAATATGATCTTTTTATAGGAAGTGTTATTTTACAAAGGCAGGAGATTCCATTGGAGTAGCCAGAGCTACTCCTGATGGATCATTTAACATTCCTGGTCCAATACCAGCAATTCCAGTGAGGCCATATTGCCAAACTATTTGTTTTGTCTTTGGATTTAGGACAAAAACTCTATTATTTCGATCATCAACTATAAGATAATTCCCATTAGGAAGTAATTGAGCAGAAGAAGGATGATTTAGAGTATTTACACCTTGAGGTTGGTATGTCCAGATAACTTGTCCTTGTTTTGTCACAACTTGTATTTTACCAGGGGTAACCCAATCTGTAGATAGTAGATTACCACTAGGAAGGGGTACTACATCAGAGGGATAAAATTCTGGAATACTAACCTTCCAATTTATTGTTTTGCCATTAGGATTTACGTCTATTACAGAATGGTTAGCAACATCAGTTATCAGTATACTTTGACCTGGTATTGGCATAGCATCATCTGGTGCAGCTAGATATCCAGGGTTTGTACTAACCACTCCAGTGTGACCGTATTGCCAAACTATCTGACCGATATTGTTTACTGCAATAGCTCTCATATTTCCAGCATCTGTGATTAGTACATTTCCGTTAGGTAGCTTAAAAGAGTCATCTAAATACCTACCAAGATAACCTGATTGATATCCTGGTATACCTAAATGGCCATAACTCCAGATGATTTGTTTTGTTTGTGTATTTATTTCAATAACCCTATTATAATTCTCTTGATTCACTATTAACCTATTAGGTTTATATACCTGTACATCATCTGGATCCTGTATACCAGTCATTTGCCATATAATTTGTTTTTGTGGGTTAACTTCTATAATCCTATTATTTTTAGAATCACAAATATAAATATTAACACCCAGAGGATTAGATGCTATCGCAACTTTAGATTTTTTTACTACTATCTTTTTTGCAACCTTACCTTTTGAAACCTGTTTACCTGTACTGGTAATATGAGTTATTACAATAAGTAACAATACAATGATTATAATAGGTAGAATTAATTTTCTTTTTTTCACTCTAATTAGACCCTTTCATAGAATTTATGGTATAAAACAATATGGTATGAGGTTCATTATTACATATAAACCATTATTAAATCTAGTATTAAATTATTTATGAAAAACAAATTTATAGTACTCCTAACAATCCTTGTACTTATATTTATATCCTACAATTATCTAAAAACAGCTAATACTCCAAAAGATAGTAGTAACAATACTAGGTCTATACCATCACAGGTTCAAATAAATAATACTGCTTATTTTACAGGTTTGAATTATCTATACTCTATAAACATTAAAAACAGAATAAAAAACACAGTAAGTGGATATTTAGGCTCAGGTAAAGCTGCCGATTCTGTACTTATGATTAAGAAAAATGAGTATGCAATCTCTAATGAAAGTAATGCTATTAATATATGTGTACTAGGACAAAGATCAAGATCCTCAGGATCAAGATCCAAATGTTCTCAAGGTGATTTCTTATCAACTATAAATGGATACGTATCTAATGGAAGTTTTATCAATTTTCAAGGAGTAGGAGATTTATCTTTATATGGTGGATATTTGTATGCCACAGATGTAATAAACGGAGCCATTGTTAAAATAAATCTCCTTACCTTTACTGCTACATCAATAATAACAGGACTAGATAATCCTCATGGCATCTATTTTTATAATAATTATTTATACATAAACCTTCATTCTTATCCTTATCAAGGTAAATCTTGTACTCTTATTAAGTTCAATACACTAAACTTAAATGTTCCATCTTGTGTTATATCCGTAGGTGGATATGCGGATGGGGTTACAGGATATAAAAATAACCTCTATTTTGTTAGAGACTACCTTCAACCTTCTGGGTTATACAATGCAAGTATAGATTATATAAATTTAAACACATTACAATATAAAAATTTAATTACCATAGATAAGCAATATATAGATGGAATAGGATATAATTCTAAAACAATACTTGCTGTATTTAGAAGTGCAAATCCTGATGTTCCTGGAGTAAAATACTATTCCTATAAGGAAGGGTTATATGATGTATCAGGCAGAATACCTAAACTAGTATCTTCAGGAATATATGATGGTGTATATTTTCCTTCAACATTGCCTTAAAAAAGAACCCATAAAGTATCTTAATGAAACAATAATATCTGAGCCATTGTATATTAAGGTATGGACAATTATAAAGTAGTTAATATTGAAGGTAAGTCAATTCATGAATTAGATAAATACGTGGTAGAGATATCAAAGTTAAGAAGAATGATATGGCTTGGTACATATGTAAATGAAGAACTTGGTATCACAAAAGATAAAATAACAGAGAATTTTAGAGAGTTTGATGAGGAAGTAAGAAAATATAGAGAATATATATATGACATCAAAAATTTCTCCTCATTTTTTATTGTTCTTGATAATGATAAATTAGTAGGTTATTCAATAGTAAAACACAGATATCACAGAAAATCTATAGATACTCTATATATAGATAACAATCATCAAGGAAATGGGTTAGGTTCTATATTAATGAACAGGATGATTGATAAACTAGGACCATCAAAGATTTATGTTGATGTTGTATCATATAATAAGAAGGCTATGTGCTTTTATGAAAAATATGGATTCTCATATAGTAAAAAACATAGACCAATAGTTCTTGAAAGGATTAATCCTAAAATTTATGTACCACAAATAAGAATGATCAGGATATGATGAAAGTTAAATAATAATAAAATACTATAAACTATAACTATGCCTATATATAGTATACCTATTGTATTAGGTTGAAATATATTGTAAAATCTTTTAAACTCATAAAATTATGCGCAAATCAAATATTCTAAAATTTGTTGTAACAATAGTAGTTTTACTTATCTTATTATTTGTAATTTACCTTATTAATATCTCAAATAGCAGATATTATCCTTCGACTGAAACTATAGTATCATTTAATAATTCTCTACATCAACAAGGTATGAGTAGTTCTAGAAATGATACTTATGGAAACGGGGTTATAAATAAAAATTTTTCATTTAGTGATCTTGTTAAAGGTGCACACAATCAAATAATATCTACTCCTACAGTTGTAAATGGAGTTATATATTTCGGAGATAATAATTTTAATTTGTATGCAGTTAATGCAGTTACAGGAAAATTAATCTGGAAGACTAAGACTAATAATGAGATTATGAACCAACCTCTAGTAGTAAATGGTATGGTATATTTTGGTACAGGAAACAATTTATATAAAACTTCTACTAAAGGATCAAAATCACTCACATCTGTTAATGCAACAGGAAAAAATAGTGTAGTACGTGGTTCTGGAAGTAATGGCATCTATGCTTTATCGGCTAAAACAGGGAAAATAGTATGGATGAGAACTACAGTTGGAGAAGATATGCCATCTTTTGCATATAAACATGGGAATCTGTATGTTGCTAATGGAGGGAAACATTTCTATTCTATAAATGCTAAAACAGGCAGTATCAATTGGGTAGATAATCTAAAAGGATATGTATCAATGTCATCTATTAACTTAAATGGCAATATTGCCTACTTTGGAGAAGGGTTGCCAAATCAGACTCAGTATGTAGCTGCAATTAATGTAGTTACTAAAAAAATATTATGGCAAAGACCTATGCCTCAATCATTTGGAGGATTAACCGATTGCTCTCCATCATCAAATTCAAGATATGTAATAATTTCTGGAGAGGCACTTTCTTCAACACCTAATAAATTTTATGAAGTTTTATATGTTTTGTACAAAAAAACTGGAGCTATAGCATGGGATCATATACTAGGATTTGGTAGTAATCCTATGGCTATGGAAACAGCAAATTCTATAATAGTAGGAAAATCAATATATGTTGGTAATCCTATTGGAAAAGGTAGATTCTATTCATTTAATATAAATACGGGGAAAATGAACTGGATGACAAAAGTTTATGGTGATGTAAAAGATGGAGCGGTTTATTCAAATGGTGTTTTATATTTTGGAGATGAATTTGAGAACTTTTATGCTCTAAATGCTAAGAACGGGGATGTACTTGGAGTACATAGATTTGGAGTAGGGAAGACAGCTCAGTTTTCTGGAGCAAACCCTGCTTTGGTTGATAATGAAATTTACATAGGTTCAAGTGATGGAACACTATATGCTTTTCCTGATACATATATATATAACGACACAATAAGTTTCGTTAAATACTATGTTTGGAGCCTGTTTGATAAAATATTTGGATTTAGGATCTAGAGAATATATATTATTGAATAAAGATATGGGATCCTTGGATTTGAGTCCCTGGATTTGAATCCTTGGATCTGGATTCAATGATTATTTACCAAATAACATCTTCCAAAAACCTTTTTTAGCAAGTACTCTACCTAAAGTGACATTTTTAGCTCTCCTTGCAATCTTTCCAGGATTTCCTGATGCAACAGTCTCAACACTATCAACTGTTCTTGCCATTTTGAATAAAGATGATGCAAATGATTTTGACATATATTTTGATTAACAAATTTATCTATTTTTTATAAAATCTAAAACTTCCTTAGAGTGATTCATAACATTTACTTTCCACCATATATTAGAAATCAATTGATTATCATCAATAAGGAATGTCACCCTAGAAGTTCCTTTAGAAAGTAAGTTCTTCCCCCATACCCCATATAGCTTCACAACTTCTTTATTATTATCTGATAAAAGTGTAAATGGTAATTCATACTTAGTAGAAAAACTTTTATGGGACTCTTCTCCATCAACACTTATTCCCACTATCTCAGTATTATGATCTAAATATTCCTTATAATCATTCCTGAACTTTTGAGCTTCTATTGTACACCCAGGAGTTCCATCTTTAGGGTAAAAATACAAAACTACATTTTGACCTTTATATGAAGACAAAGATACATCTTCACCTTTCGAATTTTTAAGTGTAAATTGAGGAGCCTTATCACCAATTTTTAATTTATTCATTGTTATAATTCTATACTATATTTTATATTTAATCAAAACATTAATTAGCAATAAAAATGTGTATATATTTGTTGATTTTATAGTATATTTATGCTAGTATTTGGAACATCAAATAAAATATATAATGAATTTAGAATCAGAACCACAAATACAGTCCGAAACTCCTAAAAATAGTAGAAAAGAAAGATTTTCTTTGCAAAGAACTGGACGAAAAGGAGTCTTTCTAAGAACAGAACCTGATACTGAAGTACAAATACCACCAAGAATGGTAGGTATATTTCTCCAAAGAGCAAAAAGATATGCAAGATTGAAAAAAAAGATTGGTGTTCTTGATGAAGCACGCTTAGGGGAGGATAGAGGTATAAAAAATATTGTTAAAACATATAAAGGTTTAAGAGGTATAAAATCTGTTTCAGACAATTTAGTTTTAACTGTTATCCCAAGAAAAAAAGTAGTCTGGAATCCAGATTTACTAAGAGAATCCTTAGGTGATGCTTATCCAACATTAGTACATGAAGACGTTGTTATTAAAGTCTCTCCACCTCCAAGTGTTGATGCTATAAGATTAAATACAGTTATAGAAGAACATTTACGAATATCAGGTGTAAGTGAAGATGATGTAGAAAAAGTATCCAATATGGAAAGAGTACAAAGGATAGATGAGGATAGAATACAAGAATTAGTAGACTCCGGAAGATTAACTTTACTAGATGGAACGAAAACAGAAGAGATTGATTATTCCATTACCCTAGGAGTAATAGATAAAAATGCTTAGATTTATTATATAATAGGTATCTTTTCAGAACATATAACCTCTAAGTTCTTATCTTTATAATTCCAAAGATTATAATATTCAGGATTTCTAGAGAAATAACATAAGGAATATATACTTTTAGATGTTGCCAAACCAATATTTAAGGCCACGATTTCCTTTGAATTTTTCAATAGTAATTCCTTTATTATCTCTAAAGCCCTATTAGGTTCATTTTGTTCAAGTTCCTTTTCTAAAAGGTGCCATATCTTCTGAGCACCAATTTTACCAGGAGACTTTATAGACACACCTTTTAGAATACCATTAAAGACAAATGCAAATTCTTTATTGATATATGGTTCATTAAATTCTATAAATCCTTTCTGTTCTTTAAAAGATGCACTCCTTGCATGTGCTATAAATATATTTGTCTTACTTATTCCACTAAATAGACCTTTATCCTCCCAAATTGGTAATAAAGATTTTTTTAGACTCCATTTACCTTCATTATTTATCCATGCAATTCCACAACCATCCCCCTGCCAATCACCATCTAAAGCATTACTTTCTTTGGCCATATTTGAAAAACTATTCATTAGCTTTTCAGGATTAATTTTGTTTTTGGAATGAACAATAATGAATCTACACATAAATTTATAAAATATCAAATATCTCTTTTAAATTTTTCATTAATATGTTTATATTCTTTTTTTCTATAATAAAAGGAGGTAGAAACCTTACTACATTACTTGAAGCTGGTATAGCCAAAATATGCCTATCTTGTAATAACTTTAATATTGTATCTCTTTTTAGAGTATCAACTACCATTCCTATCATCAAACCCTTACCTCTAACGTCCAAAATATATTTTGAATTTATTGATAATAGGGATTCTATGAAATATTCTCCAACAGAATTAATATGAGATAATCTACTACCCGAAAGAAGTTTCAATGTTTCTAAGACCCCTCTACATGAGAGAGGATTTCCTCCAAAGGTAGATGTATGAATATGTTTTGGAATAGAATTCTGAACCTCTCTAGTTACTATTGTTGCACCAACAGGTATCCCACCTCCAAGTCCTTTACCAAGGCATAATATATCAGCTTGGATATTCGAACTTGCTAAAAATGTACCAGTCCTCCCCATACCAGTTTGTATCTCATCTATAACAAGAAGTATGTTATATTTTATACATATCTCTCTAACCTTTTTTAAAAATGACTGACTGGGAATATTTATTCCACCTTCCCCTTGAATAGGCTCTACAATAAAAGCTGCAGTATCATTATCTATTGCAGTCTCAAGTGATTTTGTATCATTAAAAGGAATGATTTTAAAATCCCATAACAAAGGTGAGAACATCTTTGTATATGCTAAATTACCCGATGCAGACAAGGCTCCAAGAGTTTTTCCATGATATCCATCAGAACACACTATAAAATTCTTTTTACCAGATTTTAATACCGCAAATTTCAATGCTGCCTCTATTGCCTCTGAACCAGAATTGGACCAAAATACTCCACTATATAGTCCTCCACAACGTTTTATTATCTCCTCTGATGCTCTAGCTCTAATATCATTTGTAAAGCTACCATGCAGTGTTGTTAATTGTCTTAATTGATCAGATAATCCTACAGTTATTGTTTTTTGGTTGTATCCAAAAATGTTAACACCATAATTGGTCATAAAATCTAAATATTTCTCATTATTACTATCAAAAAGATACACCAAATCTCCTCTAACTAAAGTTATTTTTCTATTTGTGTATGTATTTATGACATACTGTTGTTCCTTTACATTAATATCCATAATCTATGGTTGTCCCTTTACCATTTAAAACATTAATGATAGGATGTTTCACCCTACCATCTCCACAATACATTTTTTCAAAAAGATCAGACTCGAAAGCTTTCTTTGTCCCTAATAACTTTTTCTTCATCCTTCCTTGAGCATAGACCATATATTCATCTATTTCAGATTTTTTGATTTTTTTTATAACACTTGATTTGTCATTTAAATCCCTCAATATTCCCGGAGCTTCAAATAAAACAACCATCTCATTTATCTTTAACTCCCTAACCATTGTTGCAGTTGCAAAATCATTATCAGTGTTCACAATATCATTTTCAAAGCTGATTGCTGGAGGACAAATTACAGGAACATATTTATTATCAAGCAGCAAATTTAATAAAGATACATTAATTTTATCTACTCTACCTGTTAGATTATCCTTATAAAACATTGTCTTCTCATTTTCAATAAAATATCCAGAATTTTTCCTTTTTGCCTCCCATAATCTACCATCAACACCAGATAATCCAATAGCATTAACATTATGTTTTTGAAGATTTGCAACTATCTTTTTATTAATTAACCCCGCATATGCCATCAAAAATACATCAATTGCATCCCCATCTGTGTAAACACTACTTATACCGGAAGGTGAAGTAATCGTTCGTGTTTGAATATTAAGTCTCTTTGCTATTTTATCTCTTGTAGCACTTGCTCCATGTACTATTATTACTTTTCTTCCTTCCTTAATAAGAGTCCTTATATCTTGAGATATATAATCAATATTAATTTTTTCTCCTCCTCCAATTTTTATAAGTAACATAGTTAATATTGCCAATAATTAAATTCCTTATCGAATGAATAATGTATATTTAGAAAACTATTGTTAAAAGAAATAACATCTTTCTTAACATTATCAATCGGTTCTTTATCTAATATAATTCTCCTAAATAGTTTCGCTATATATTCCATATCACCTTCCATCATACCTCTCCTTGTAACTTCTTGTGTTCCTAACCTTACGACCTCAGTTTTGAATGCTACTCTAGCATTAGCACTAATTCCTGATTGAAGTAGCCTCCTGCATCCTTGAAAATGTCCTCCCGTTGAACTACCTTTAATAAGTAATTCATGAGATGTAGTATATACACCATCCCTGTTGAAAAGATCAAATCCTTCCTGAGCTAGACTTTCAGCAAGTTTTTTCCCATTTAAAATCATTTGTTTAGCATATTCATGTCCAAATTCTTTAACCTCTAAAACTGTAATATACTCAGCAATTGCATGATGTAAGTGTTGACTCGATACAAGTCCATCACCAATAGATTTAATAACTTTCTGGCCAAATTCTAGATTTTTAAAATGTATCATCCCTTTCTGAGGACCTGGAAATGTTTTGTGTGTATTCCCTTGTAATATATCACAACCCTCTCTAAGTGGATCTTGAAAAAAACCTCCAGCGATAAGGCCTAATGTGTGTGACGCATCATAAACTATCAACACTTTATCTCCAACAATCTCTCTAACTTCCATTATAGGAAGGTTAAATAGTGGTGTTCCATGTTCAAATAATATTACATCTGGAGGTATCTTTTTAATCTTCTTTTTAAAGAGATCTAGATTCAAAGATAAATTATTGTTATCCCATGGTATAAATTCAGACTTTCTACCACAACGCTGTACCAAGTGTCTTGTTGCAAAATGACCTCCATCCTCTGGATCTATAGAATAAATCACATCACCGACATCAGTAGCACCAGTTATTGTACAAAAAGTTGTGTGCAGACCAGAAGTTGGTCTAAAATTAGATAAAGAAGCATGAAACATCTCTTGTGCTACCTGTTGAGCAATATTATCAAAGCTCACAACACCTGGCATACCCTTCAACATAAGGCCTGTGACAGTCTCAACAACATCACTAGGGGTTGATCCAAAAATATATCTAAAAGATAAAGGAGAAGATAAAAAAGACTGTGCAAGTTTAGATGTTCTATTCTCATTACTTGTAAGATGTAACGTATTAACAGATTCTTCTTCATCCTTTCTTATATTCTCTACTAGTGAATGTATATTATCCATTATTAAATGTACTTATAATTACTTCTTGAAGATCCTTTATATTACAAAAAACTCTTTTTGAATTATTTCCAGAATCCTTAATTTGTCTCTTATTAATGTTCCCTCCAGTGAGCACACACACAACTTCCATATTTCCTTTTATATATGAATCTTTTCTTAATCTTAATACAGCAGCGAGTGCTGCAGCAGAAGCTTCTTCAGCAAAAATACCTTCTTTGTTCAATTCATCATAAGCACATTTTATTTCATTTGATGTCACACTAATACATTTGTGATAATTCTCCTTTAATATATCTAAAGTTGGTAATCCACTGTGAGAAAAACTAACATCAATTCCACTAGCTATCAGCCTATTTTGAAAATTATTTTTTTTAATGACAAGATTCTCTATATTGGATATATTGGATAAATTGTTCTGGAAGGACTGAACAATAGGGTCTGCACCTTGTTCCTGAACTAATACCACGTGAGGAATTTTTTTAATATATTTATTTTTATATAAAGACTCGAGTGCAAAAACAGCAACCCTAAACAAAGCACCTGATGCAACAGGTAGAATAATTATGTCAGGTGTATTAACCTGTTCAACAATTTCTCCAAATAAAGTGGCATAACCAGATATGCGAAATATATCATCTGTTAATTGAGCATAGGCACTAACTTTACCTTCCCTTAATCTAAGACATGCTTTATATACTTCTTTATGTAATTTGTAATATTTACCATCAACTATAAAAATTGTAGTACCAGTTTTACCAGCTGCTTTTTCTATCTCCATAATTTTTTCATCCCTAGTATCTTTATCTATAACAACAAAACTTTTAAGCTTAGATCCAGTTTCTATGTTTATATAATTAACCATATACGCAGTTGATATTGCCATATTACCCGTAGATACGGTACCAAGTATAAAGGGGTTATAATTATTTTTCTTCTCTAGTAACGCTATTGCCATAAAGGTACCTCTATCTTTGAAGGATCCAGATTGATTAGAATATTCTTCTTTTAAGTATAAGTTATTTACTCCTGTCCATTTTTGTAAATTTTTATTCAGTATCATATCTGTATTACCTATACCATTAGATAATTCTAGAAAATCATTTTTATCTATTGTCTCCACGACATAGTCTTTAAAATACCGTTTATAAATGTTACCTGTTGAATTTTTATTTATTATTGGTGCAAGCTGTGATGGGATAATAGATGGTTCATTACAGATAGGGCATCTTTGCTCTGAATAGAATGGAGACATATATAATTGACAGGCTTTATTACTACATAACCCATAATTTAGAAAACTATCTATCAAATAATTCATGCTAATCCTCTTCATAATTATTTTTATTAAATACTTTAATATTCTCAGAATAATCAACTGGACAATCTATAATGGTTAACTTATTATTATTTAAAGCTTTAATAAGGACACCTTCTAATTCTTTAGCATTATTGATTCTATACCCAACGCCCCCAAAACTTTCTATAAATTTCACAAAATCAGGACTTTTCACAGTTACACCAAAAGAGTGTAGATTATTTGATTTTTGATGCCAATTGATCATTCCATAGCCTCCATCACGCCAAACCAATATTACAATTGCAATATCTAATGATATAGCAGTAGAAATCTCACCAAGACACATTAATAGTCCACCCTCCCCAGTATTAACAATCACATCTTTCTCTGGATACATTAACTTTGTAGATATACCATTGGGAACTCCAGATCCCATACTGGCTAGTGCATTATCAAGAATAATTTGATTAGGGTTATCAGGGCGAAAAAACTTGGTTACCCATAGTTTATGCATCCCATTGTCATGTACTATGATAGCGTTTCTAGATACCCTTTTTAGCATATTTACCAAATATTCTGGTTTTATAGGATATGCATAATCATGGTTTCTTTTTTTTATTAGTTTTTCTTTAAGTTCATTTAATACTATTGAAGATCCTTCTTTTTTATCAACTCTTTCTATCAATAATTCCAAAGCCTCATCAATTTTCCCAATTATTTCTATTTGTGGGGTATAGTTTGGATGAATTTTAGCATTTACTGAATTTATATGTATTATATTCTTAGATTTATTGCTGTTAAAAAATCTAGGAGAAAATTCAATTGGGTTATAGCCAATTGATATAATAGTATCAACACTATTTAAGTATTTTTGAAGTAGGGTATCTGAAGTATGAATAAGTGAATACAAGGATAGGGGATGGTCAGATGGTAGCATACCTTGAGCCATAGGAGTAGTAATAACATGTATATCTGCTTTTTGAGAAAAGTCTCTAATTAACCTAGCTACTTGATTATTACTAGCATTAAAACCTATAAGTATAAGAGGAGTTTTGGAACTTGAAATTATATCCCCAGCTTTATTTATGTCTGGAAGATTGATTTTTTTTGATTTTATGACAACTGGCTTTTTCAGTATTATATCTTCTTTAACCTGTTGTTTTCCAATATCTTCTGGTATTTCAATATGGCATGATCCTTGACTAGGAGTTTTTGATATTAAAAAACTTTTTTGTATTGTATTTATAACATCTTTAGAAGATGATATAGTACTTTGGTATTTCACTATTGGTTTTAAAACCTTTTTTATATCTACATACATGAAACCGTTATCTTTATTACTTTGTATAATGCCTCTTTGCCAGGTTAATGCTATTAGTGGTATACCTGCCATATTGGCGAATGATACCCCATTTGGGATATTCAATGCTCCAGGTCCTAATGTTGTAAACACAACACCTGGTTTTTCACGTAATCTTCCATATGAGGCAGCCATAAAAGCTGCACCTCTCTCATCTGCAGTTTGTATATACCTGATATGACTTTTATATAAAGCTTCCATAAAAGTCACATTTTCTTCTCCAGGAATACCAAAAATAGTATCAACTCCTTCATTTTCTAATATTTTAACTATAAGTTCTGATACATTCATAATCTTTATATAGGGTGTAAGCCTGTAAATTCTAGTCCTTCTCGTTCTTCAAACCCAAACATCACATTCATATCTTGTACTGCCTGTCCTGCTGTACCTTTAACCAAATTATCTATAGCAGCCATTATAACTAGTCTATTTGTACTTGTACCAGGTGGACTTGTGTCAAGCAGGCTTGTGTCAAGTTCAAACCCGATATCACAATAGTTAGTGCCTTGCAAGATCTTTGGTTCTGGGTATCTATAGATTCCACTACGCTCTTTTACTATCCTTATAAATGGTTCATCTCCATATTCTTGTCTGTAGATTTTCCAGATATCTTTTTCTGTGATTGGAATTTTTGGTGTGGTGTTTATTGTAACATGTAGTCCTCTGACTATATCAATGGATGTAGCTGATATTAATGGTTTTATCCCTACTAACTCTTGTTCTATCTCTGCTGTATGTCTGTGTCCAGTTGGCATATATGACCTTACTACTCCAGAACGTTCTGGATGATGGGATGATAAGGATACTGACATTCCGGATTGGGAACTACTCATGATAGCATTTATTACTACTTCGTCCTTAATAATATTGTTCTTATAAAGTGGGTATAGAGCAAGTATAGAGGCAGTTGCCTCACAACCTCCACATGACACATATTTAGCTTCTCTTATCTCTTTTCTGTGTAGTTCTGTGATACCATATACAAATTTATTAAGTAATTCTGGATCTTCGTGATTTTTCTTGTACCATTTTGAAAAGATATCTTTATCATGAATTCTAAAATCTGATCCAAGATCAATGATTCTATCTGCAACATCCATATAATTTCTCATTTTACCCATTGATATACCATTGGGTAAAGCTACAAAAAGAAGGTCACAATGTGATAAATTATCTGGATATACATCTGGATGTCCATCTGGACGGGAACCATCTGGATGGGAACCATCTGGATGGGAACCATCTGGATGGGTAAATGTTAAATTGGTCATTTTTCTTAAATTTGGGTGAACAGATGAGACTAATTCTCCAGCAAATTGTCTAGAAGTGACTTGTCCTATTGTAACTTTTGGGTGGTTTAGAAGAATCCTTAGTAATTCTCCTCCTGCATATCCAGATCCACCAATAATTGAAACTTTAATCATAATTTTTGTATACCTTTATACAATAATCTATAATTGCACCAGAAATACTAACCCCTGTAGGTATTTCTGAATTTTTAAATTCCATAGTATGGTTAACCTCGTTGATACTAAGACCATTATCAGTCTCGAATACATCTATGGCTAAAATACCTCCTCCACAAGCTATAGAAGTATTTTTGGATATATCAATAAGATCCTTTGTTAATGGACAATTTAAAGCCTTACCACCTCTTGCTGTATTGGTAATCCAATGGTTGGATTGTCTATAAATTGCACATATAGCCTTACCATCTATAACAAAAACTCGTATATCTCTACCTGGTTTATCTATATATTTTTGAATATATATGGGTTTTTGTTGTGGAGAACCAAGTACATTCTTATGTTCAATAACAGATTCTAGTGCATCATCATCATTTATTTTTGCAAGTAATCGACCCCAAGAGCCTAGATTTGGTTTTATAACAATGGGAAATCCACCAAGCCCTCTTACAGCTTCCTTAGCTTCATCTACGCTGAATACTAATGCAAATGGCGGAGTATTAACATTAGCCTTATTTAAAACTAATGATGTCAGAAACTTATCCTGACAAATATTCGCTACCAAGGAAGAGTTTATGACTTTAATATTCAAGGATTCTAGAAAACTTATTGCGTATGATCCCTGAACTGTTGATACACACCTTTCAAGAGCAACATCAATCTTAAAATTATTAAAATTGGGGCTTAGAATTTTGTTTCTAACATCAATAAGTTCTACCTTAATACCTCTACTTTGTGCTTCTTTATCTAATAGTTTCTCTTCAGATCTAATGGTGGAATGTAGTATACCAAGAGTAAACATACCTATTCCCCCCAATCTTCTTCAACCTCAGGAGCTATAGATAGTAGTGTATCCGTTCCATCAATTTTATCAACTACAAGCTCTGTTCCGCATTCAGTACATTTAATAACTTCAGACACCTTGGTATCATTATTAAGTAGTATATCTGCATCACATACTGGACAAATCACTTTAATATTCATAAGCCTATTATACGTATATACAAAATAAGGTCAAATTTTTAAAATAATTTGACAAAATTAATATATAATGTTACATTTGTAACATGTTAAGTACATCTGAAGTAGTGCAAAATTTAGTAAAAAAACAACCTCTTTTAGAAGATGGTTTATCAAGAGGCATAATTAGTTATTCTGCTCTTGCAAGAGAAATAAAACCTCAAATTGAGGATGACCTTATGAAGGATATAACAAGAGGTTCTATAGTAATGGCCTTAAAAAGAATTAGTAAAAACTTAAAACAAAAGAAAGTAAATATTGAGAACATAGTAAATTTTAACGGACTTACTGTGCGTTCTGATTTAGTTGAATTTACATATCTAAATTCTGATACTATTGTAGAGAAATATAAAAAAATATTCCTTGTTTCAGAAAAAAGGAAAGATGTGTTGTGTAATCTAACTCAGGGTGTACGAGAAACAATGCTAGTGGTAGGGAATGAGATAGCAAAAAATGTAGAAACTATCTTTTATGGTGAGAGGTTAATCTCAAGAATAAACAATCTATCATCTATAACTATATTATTGTCAAAGGAGACTGTGGATACACCAGGAGTATATTACTCTATACTAAAACTTCTAACTTGGAATAATATAAGTTTCACAGATATAATATCAACATATCAAGAACTAACAATAGTATTTAGTGGTACTGACGTTGATAAAGCTTTTTCAATATTAAAGAATTATAAGAATAACTAAATTATTGTATTACTTGATAAGTCCAAAGATAATCATATAGAGCAGGTAGAGGTCCAATGAAACTACCAAATACTATAGTAAAACCTGTCTTAGATGATATGACATAAGCATCTTGGTTAGAAAATGCTAACGCAGCTTGAGGATTATCAGGTGATATTACAACATTAGGAGGAATTTGATAAGGTTTTGCAAATACAACCTCAACTTCTGATCCACTAACAGCTATACCATTCAGTTGTAACTGAAGGACTCCTGATGTATCTGTGGCATCAGACAAGGATGCTGTATTACCATGATATTCAACTAATGTTGGTGTTACACCTTGTACTATTATATGACCAGATATAGTTACATTTCCATTCATATCTATAGAAAATACATTACCAGATGGTGCTCCATTTGATGTTATATCAAAATAATTTTGGGATTGACCAGATACCCCAGTAATTTCTAATGTTGCATTTGGTGTAGATGTACCTATACCTACATTTACTGCATTTGAACCTATACCTCCAAGTACCACTGCATTACTCTCTGATACTAATGCCTGGTATCCTATTGCTGTAGAATTATTAAGTTGAATTCCTGAACCTGATCCTGCATCTTGACCCACGAATGTGTTATTAGATCCTGTCGTGTTATATTGTCCTGCCTGCATACCTATAAATGAGTTATTAGATCCAGTAGTATTACTTAATCCTGCAGCCTGACCTAAGAATATATTCTGTGTACCTGCATTAGATAATACTGTAACACCAGCTATTTGATATAAAGATGCTGATACAAATGAAGAAAATACTCCTGTACCTGTAGATGTAATATTCCCGTTATTTGTAAGCAAACCATTATTAGTTACACCATTAGTTATTGTACTTCCAGATACAGTAATATTATTTTTAAATTCTGTATTTCCATTAAATATGTTTGTACTGCTGCCACCTACATTAAGATTTCCTCCAAGTAAGGCTCCACCCAAGAATGATATAGATCCGTTAGGTATTATATTATTACCGCATGAGTAGAAACATGTATCTCCTGTATTACTATTACCATTTAATGTCAGATTATTTGACCCTGTAGAGTTGACTTGAGGATTGGTGCCTGTCAGAGTTAAATTACCTCCAAATGTTCCAGTACCTCCAACATTTAAATTACCTGTGATTCCCGAATTGTCATTATTTATCAACCCATTAGTAGTTGTTATTCCTCCAACATTGAGGTCTTGAGCTAAAGTAACATTACCAACAAATGTTGATTGGCCTGTAACATTTAATATGCCTCCAATAGTTGTACTACCAGCTACTTCCATATCAGAAAAGAATGCAACGTTTCCATGAACTGATAAATCACCACTATTAGAAATATTCCCATTATTCTTTATACCTCGAGTTGTAGTTTGACCGATAACATTCAATTCACCAAATAACTTTGTTTTACCAAATGAAACCAAAGAAGTATATCTAGTTCTTCTAGTACCAAAAGCTTCTATAATGCCATTATTCCTCAACGTTCCTTTATTATATATACCATGAGTCTTGGTATGACCTTTAACTTTTAGATTATGATTTATATGTACATTATGGAGTACCTCTAGATTATTTCTAACAAATACATTACCAGCAACAAATAAATTTCCACCATTAAACAATGAACCTGTATTCGTTATACCGTGAGTATTTGTATTACCGCTAACCTGTAAATTACTACTTAAAGTTGTATTTCCTGTTATATTCAAAGTTCCATTCAGCATAGTATTACCATTGTTTGTAAGAAGACCAGTATTCGTTATACCAGAAGTATTTGTATTACCAGATACTGTTAGGTTATCTTTAAACTCAGTATTACCATTTAGTATATTAGTACTACTCCCACCTACATTAAGATTTCCACCAAGTAACTCTCCACCAAGAAGTGATAGGGAACCTCCTGAAGATACGTTATTTGCACATTTAAAGAAACATACACTACCTGTAGAACCATTACCATTAAAAGTAAGAGAATTTGATCCTGTATCTATCTGTGGATTTGAACCTGTAAAATATATATTGCTTAATATATTGATATTGTTTATATCAAGTAATGGTGCTGTAATAACACCCATAACAGATAGATTGCCATTCAAAGCAGTATCTCCAGTAACCGTTAAAGGTCCTGTATTTGTAATAACCCCTATATTAGAAATTCCCAAAGTTGTGTAATTACCAAGATATATTGCATCACCAAATGTATATACTGCTCCACTGGATACAAGAACGTAATAACCTCCATCTCCTGGAAGTACTGCTGTATCTGAAACTACTGTTGATTGAGGATTTACAATATTAAAGATAGTTCCATAAAACTGTGCATTACCAAATGTATACTCCCCACCATCAGAAGTTTGTATCATATAACCTTGAGAAGTTAACTGCATACCAATTGATGTTCTGTTAATATTCCCCACTACATTAAACATTGATCCATAGAAAGGTGCACTACCAAAAGTATATACACCACCATTTTGCTCTAGGATATAGTAACCTCCATTTGTTACTTGGAAAGATACAGCATTAACTGTAGGAGAATTCTGGTAAGTATATGCAGACCCTTGGAACACTGCATCACCAAAGGTGTATACACCACCTTCTTGTGTCATTATATAATATCCATTTCCTGTTGTTGTAAGTTTCATGCTTACAGCAACTCTTACTGGTACAGTCTGTACGTTATATAGAGATCCATAGAACTGAGCATTTCCAAAGTTATAAACACCTCCGTCTTGAGTTAAAATATAATAACCTCCATCATTTGGTGTTACAACCATATCTACAACATTATGATTTGGTACTACAGCTATATTATTTAATCCTCCATAATATTTAGCAGATCCTAGAGATTGAACTATCCCTTGGTTCGATACTATATAGTAACCAGTACCATTTCCTGTTGGAACTATTTTGGAATCTACACTCATGGATCTAACCTCAGAAGGTGTATAGCTTTGTGCAAAAGCATTAGTGTGTAATAATGGGGCAAGGAATAATATTACAAGTAACGTTATAAATATTTTATACTTATACATTGCAGGTGATACTATCATAACATATTTATTTTTACAATAACATATAAAATATTATTTTAAAAAAGCCAAAATTTATATGTTATTTATTTAAATTTTTAAAACTATGGATAGTGATAAAACTTTTACAATCTAATGAACATGTGTGATGAAATTTCTCAATACAATTTTTACATGATATAAATTGCATATTACATTGTTTGTTAGCACAATTTATATAAATATCAGATATGATGTTACAGTGTTTACATTTTGAAATTATTTTTACATTATTTTTATCTAGAGGTACTGATATTCTTTTATCAAAGACATAACATTTTCCTTCAAAATCTTCTGGATAATATTTAGCATAATTTAGTATACCTTCTTTTAACTGATAAACATTTCTAAATCCTCTCTTTATAAGTAGAGCAGATGCTTTTTCACATCTAACACCTCCTGTACAATACATTACAATTTTTTTATCTCTATATTCTTTGAGATTTTCTATATATCCTGGTAAATCTCTAAAATTGTCAATATCAGGGGTTAAGGCACCTTTAAATCTTCCTATTAAAGATTCATAGTTATTTCTAGCATCTAAAATTATGGTATCTCCATCTTTATTTAAAACTATATCATGGAAATCTTCAGGAGATATATATTTCCCTTTGAGACTGTTTTCAGATACAATATCAATTTTTTCTTTCAATGTCACTATCTCATCTCTTATTTTTATTGATAGTTTTGGAAATATATCACCTTTAATATCGCTCTCTTTAAATACAATATCTTCAAACCTTGTATCTTCTAGTAAGATATTTTTATAAATCTCTATGTTATTTTTTAATCCTGATAATGTTCCATTTAAACCTTCCCAGGATATAATGATACGACCTTTGAGATTTAATCTTAAACAAAGTTTTTTCTGACTTTTCAAAAAAGCTTTAGGATTATCTATTTTTATATATTTATAATAAAGAATTACTCTATTCATAAGATACGATTCTACATAATTTTTCAATATTTTTCTAGTTATTATAATTAATCTATATTTAATCTAAAATTAATGTTAAACAGTTAGACTGTAGCATATTTTAATAACACATTTATGAGTATAGTAACATGGATTATTTTGGGATTAATTGCAGGATGGTTAGCATCAATGGTTTCTAAGGGATCGGGTGGAGTCATTATGGATATAATCTTAGGTATAGTAGGAGCTTTTGTAGGAGGCTTTGTTATGAATTTTTTTGGAGCTTCAGGAGTTACAGGATTTAATTTATACAGTATACTAGTAGCTTTCATTGGTGCAGTAATCCTTATAGCCATAGGAAGGTCTTTTTCAGGGAAGAAATCAACTAATTCTAATTAATATAATTAAATTTATATTTAGATAAAGTATTTAGTATTATAGATACAAAAAATAGTTGGAAGAGTACTTCACCTTGCAATAGAAGATCCAATCCTCCAGGTGTTACTGAAGAAGGGTTTACCGAAAACATGGCAATAATCCCAGATAGTATTTGACCAATAATTAGTAATATATTTATAAATTTTTTCTTACTAAATGATATTAAATAAATCGCAAGACCAAGTTCTATTAGGAATAATAATGTTGATATAATAGTATGTATCCAGTTAAAAGGTGTATTTATAGCATATGGAGTGAATACTAAAGCAATAAATAATATTGCTATAGAATTTATAGCATAAAATATTAATTTATATGGTTCACCATCATGTATCATATACTTGACTGACCTACCAAGGAAATAACTACATAAAAAGTATCCAATTGCATATGGAACTATAGTTTGTATATTAACTCCAAAAGCGCTAACACCCTCATTGGTAAATACGACTATAGGTGTAATTAGAAAACATACAAACAAAAATAATAACAAGGATAGCTGACTATATATAAAATCTCTTATAAAGCTCGGCGTTGAGTTTTTAGTAGATATATTTTTGAATGATAATATTCTATTAAATATAACATCAAACATTGTATACTGATGATAGCATCAGATACAATTTTATAGCAAGTTATTAATATTGAATATATCTCCAGATTTATATTCTTCCTTTAGATTTTTAGAGAACAGATGAATTTTGGATTTGCCCATCACTTTAAATTCTACACTATTCTTACTTATTAGTGCAGTATTTTCATCAATACCAATTATATTAGTATTTTCTAACTCTCCTATAAATTTATTTTTAAAATATTTACTTACAAACCCATTAAAATTTATAATCTTCGAGAATCTGTCAAAATGGGGAATAATAATAAAGTTTACTAGACCTAAAGATTCATTCCATTCTATATTTAATCCTTTTAAGGTGATTAGGTTTTTAAATAAATTTGATGGAACAAAACTTCCCATAATCATAGCTCCAGCTGATGAGCCAGCTATTATCACTTTATCGTTATTATAATAATCTATTACAGTATTCAAGAACGGAGTTCCTTTCAAAGTATTTAAAAGATAAATAGGATCCCCACCTGAAAAATATACAAAATCTACATCATCTAGTAACTTTATATAATCCTCCCTGAAAGCATCTTCTTTTTTTATTATATCAACTCCCACAGATTCAATGTTGAACTGATCAAAATGTTTTTTACCATCTAATATCCATTTTCTATAATCTTTTTCCTGTCCTGCTGCAGTTGGAATTATCATAACTTTTATTTTTTTTTGAAATTGAGAAATCAAAAATTTATCAACTTCATACATTGAAGATGTGAATTCTCCAGACCCTACTAATACAATTTTATACATGATATCATTATACTAATTTATTTTATTATATAATACAGTATGGAGCAAGAAACAGCATTACAAGTACAAGAGAAATCACCGATAGATAGTATCCGATCTAAATTTCATGAAGTATCACAAATATATAGTGACACTGAAAATAAAGCTTTGGGACATCAAGTTGGAGTATTACTAGTATCTCTTCAGACAGAATTATTCAAATCAGACACAAGTTTAGATGATATATTGGTAGAACTATCTGTGTTATCTAAGAATTCTCAGGATAGAGCACACCATATGAATGATAAGTTATCAGAGACTCTATTTGGAGTTCTATATGAAGGTTATTATGCACTATTAAATAGAAGTATGATACTGGAATGATATGTATGTGGGATTAAGAAGAACCAGTAATTGAATATTTATAGAGAATTGTATTATAATACGAATTATGGAGAGTGAAAGATTTGAACCATTACCACCTATAGGCATTCGTGTTAATAGGCCGATATTCCGTCATAAAAAGTATAGAGGAGAAAACCCTAGCTTTAATATTCCGGAACCACTGTTAAACATAGTGCAACAAGCAAGAGAAAGAGGAGACCCAAGGGACATGAAGGATATTATAGATGAAGCACTCGAAGAGAGGATAGGATAAGACTAAGGTAAACAATCCAATTATTTTTTTAAGAATATAATGAAAGATAAAATTATTTTGGCTGTATCTGCACATGAAGACGATCTAGAGTTTGGATGCTCTGGAACAATATCAAAATGGATTAAGGAAGGTGCTATCGCATATTACCTTATTCTAACAGATGGAAGTAGGGGATCAAATATTGAAGGTACTAAAAGCCGTGATCTTGCAAAAATAAGAGCAAGTGAAGAGCAGAATGCAGCAAAGGTATTGGGAGTTAAAGAGGTATTTTTTGGTCATTTTAAAGATGGTGAGTTGAAGGATAACGATGAAGTGAGGGAGAAAATAGTAAGGATCATAAGGACTATAAAACCTGATATTGTAATAACAATGGATCCTAAAATTTTATATAATGCTGAATTTGGATATATCAACCATCCCGATCATATTGAAGCAGGAAAAGCTACAATGTTTTCTGTATTCCCATATTCAAGAAACCTAATGTCATATCCAGAGCTTCTAAAAGAAGGTCTAGAACCTCACAAAGTAAAAGAGTTGTATCTAGTTAGTTTTGATAGAGATGGACTTAATACGTTTATTGATATAAATGATACTTTAGAATTAAAAATTGAAGCGTTGAAACAGCATAAAAGTCAGTATGATAATTTTGAGAACCTGAAGTCACATATAATGATGATGAGTGAGATGGTAGGTAGAGAATCAAGAAAATATAAGTATGCTGAAGCCTTTATAAAAATCCAAATAAGAGACTAAATTAATCTGTTATTAATATAGTATACATACTATCTATAGGTATGAATAATAAAATGATTAATATAGATACCAAAGAAGGACCAATCCCTTGTTATTTTACTTATCCAGATGATGAGCTCAAACATGAAGTCTTAATTATTGTTCATGAAATATGGGGATTAAATGATCATATTAAAGATGTTGCAGAAAGATATAAAAATGAAGGTTTTGTGGTTCTTGCTCCTGACCTACTTAGTGGAACTGGTATAGAAGGGAAAATAGATCAAAGTATATTAGATGAAATGAGAGATCCAGAAAAGAAAGATGAGGCACAAAAAAAGATGAGAGAAATCTTGGCTCCTATAAACTCAAAAGAATTTGGAGAGATTACGACAAATAAGCTTGAAGATTGTTTTGAATATTTAAAAAATAATGACAATACAGATGGAAATGTCTCTATAATAGGATTTTGTTTTGGGGGCACTTATGCTTACTCATTAGCACTAAGAGAGAAAGGTTTAAAAAGAGCCATACCTTACTATGGCAGATTTCCTACTAATCTAGATAGTATAAAAGATTTAAATACTCCTATTCTTGCATTCTATGGAGAACACGATAAAGATCTTGTAGATTCAGTGAGTTCTATACAAGCTAAAATGGATGAGTATAACAAAGAGTTTCAATATGTAATATATAAAAACTGTGGGCATGCTTTCTTTAATGATACGAATAAAAACATGTATAACAAGGAGGCAGCAGATGACTCATTGGAGAGAACTTTAGAATTTTTAAGAAACTAGTTTCCTAAACCAGTTTAGCCAAACTCTTCACCCCAACATCTTAGGTCTTTTATAATTTCGTGTAGTGATTCACCTTTCTTAGTAAGAGAGTATTCTACATGTAATGGTATTTCCTTATAAACCTTTTTAGTAATAATTTTATTTTTTTCGAACTCTTTTAACCTTAAAGATAAAGTTCTTGGAGAAATATCATCTAAAGATAAAAGAAGTTGAGAGAATCTTCTCTTCCCATCAAAAAGATCACGAAGTATAAGGATAGACCATTTCTTGCCTATTATTTTCATTGTCTTTTCTACTCCACAATTGATGTTCATTAAAGATATATTATACCACAAAATAAAGAATTTCAATACTATACTTTTTGTAAGTACTTTACAAAATGAAGTATAAAATGTATACTAAGATATATTTATTTTAGAGGACCAAAGTCTAAGAACTTAGGTTAAGGAGGAGAATTATGACAAATATAAAAATAATTTTAGGCAGTACAAGAGATAATAGATTAGGAGAAAAAGTTTTTAGCTGGGTAGTTAATGAGGCTTCAAAAAATCCTAACATTAATGTAGAGGGGATAGATCTCAAGGAATATAATATTCCATTTTTTAATTTAGCTATGAATCCTACATATATGGATAATCCTGGATACACTGGAGATTTAGAAAAATTATCAAAAAAAATAAATGAAGCTGATGGTTTTATTTTTGTAATGCCCGAATATAACCATGGCTATACTGGAGTACTAAAGAATATGATTGACACGTTTTATAATGAATGGAGATTAAAACCTGCAACATTTGTGTCATATGGAGGTATATCTGGTGGTATTAGAGCTGTAGAACAATTAAGATTAGTCTTAATTGAACTTCAAATGATTCCTATACGTTCATCTGTACATATTCCTTTAATATTCACTCAAATTGATGATAAAGGGCTTTTAAAAGAAGAAACAAAAGAAGCAGCACATCTTGATGCAACTATAGAAGATATTGAGTGGTGGGCAAAAACACTAAAAGAGCCAAGAGAAAGTAGACTTAAAAATTAGACTCATCAAGCAAGATGACAAATATCATTAACTGATACTACAGAAAAGCTGTCGTCTTTGTAATGGAGAATAGATACACTGGATGGGGAAGTTTCTATCCTAGATATAGCTCTATCATCAAACTTTAATATATGATGTAGGAGAACATTTATAACAAAACTATGTGTGAATATAGCAATCTTTGTTTTTGAATTCAAATATTTCTTATTCTTTAAAATTGTGGTATCAAACCATTCTGATACTCTTCTCTCTACCATAGCTTTTGATTCCCCATTTGGTGGTGTAAAAAAATCTCCATGATCCTTAATAGATTTAAGTATCTCTTTTGTGTATATAGTACTAGCTGGTCTACCTTCCCAATCTCCAAAATCAAGCTCCTCTAGTGAGTCTACCTTTATGATAGCATTGGTTTTTATAGACAATATTGTTGATACAATATTTGCTGTATCTAAAGCTCTTTTTATTGGTGATGAATAAACAGTATTGAAAAAAATATTATCTTTTAGCAATCTCTCTCCCAAAAAAATACTCTGTTCTATACCTCTCTTAGTTAATTCTGCAGTATAAGTCCTACCAGATATAAATTCAGGATGTATATTGTTAGTAGCCTCTGCATGTCTAATCAAATATATTGTTAAATCAGTTTCATTATAAACCATTATGTATATATAATATATTATTTAGATAAAGAATAAAAATATTGTTTTTTTGACAATATATTATAGGTTTAGTATAATCCTTTTAAATATATATTATGAATGAGCAAGAAGATTTTACAAATAGACCTATAGAAAGAAATACTTATCCAACAGAAGAGATATATAGATCTTTATTTGATATGTATCTTGATTTAAGAAAAATTCCGCCACAAGTTAAAACAATAGAAGATCCAGAAATACCAGGAATATTTAATTTTGAAGTTACAAGAACTATATCAAAAAAAGGTTTTGCAGTCTCATTAAGTGGATACGTTTATAAAGTAAAACACATAATAGATCCTAACAAATTAAAATACACAAAAATGGAAATGGTCTTTACAGATAATGCTGATGAAAATAATACCCATTTATACAGAATAATTTTTGATTTAACAGAATTAGATAAATTAAAATTCCACTCTATTGGAGAAGATTTGAAGAATGGTATATTGGAAAACAGGAGAATAGGAATACCAGAGATATATATAGATAAAGGGGATGAAGAGGTAGATATAAGAGGATATCATAGACAAACTCCAGAAATACAATTATTAGAAAGAATATTAAATCCAACTATAGACCCAAAAGTAAAATTACCAAAACAAGAACAAATTGTTTTGAAAATGGCAATAGAAAAATACAGATCCTGATTTTATTGTAATAAAAATCTATTTTATCTATACTACATCATGATAGTAAGAGATTCTATATATGGTCAATTTAAAATTGAAGACAAAGTTATTGTAGAACTTTTAAAAGATCCAAGTATCATAAGATTAAAAAAAGTAACACAAGGCGGAACTATTGATATTTTAAAAATTCATAAAGATTTTTCAAGATATGATCACTCAATTGGATGTATGCTTTTAATAAGATATCTTGGTGGTTCTCTGAATGAACAAATAGCAGCACTCCTACATGATATCTCGCATACTGCATTCTCACATGTTGGAGATGTTGTATATAAAAAAGATGAAAACAAAGAAAGCTATCACGAGCTTATAAAAAAAGATTACATATATAAATCTAATATTCTTAACATTTTAAAAAAGTATAATCTTAATGTAGACTATATAGAGAATGAAAAAAATTTTACTCTTCTTGAAAAACCATTACCTGATATTTGTGCAGACAGAATAGACTATTCTCTAAGAAGTTTATATGTATACCAAAATAAGAAAAGTAAAGCAAAAAAATATTTCAAACATTTAATAAAGTATAACAATGAAATAATGTTTGATGATAAGGATATAGCAATAGAATATAGCAGAGATTTTCTCAATCTAGATATAAATATATACAACAATATTGTTAACAGAACTTCATATTATATCCTTTCTGATGTTATAAAGAGAGCTTTAAAACTATCCATAATAAAAGAGAGTGATTTATTAGAATATGATCAATATGTTTTTAATAAAATAAAAAAAACTAAAGATACTAAAATCAATTTATTAATTAGCAAACTAAATAAAGATTTAAAACCAAAACAGGTATCACGAAAACAAATATCTTTAAAAAATTATAAATATAAAATAATTAATAAAGTAAGATTCGTGAATGCTAAATTTATAAATAATCAGAAAGTAGAATATTCTCTTGATTATGATCTCAAACTCAAAAAAGATATTAGAGAACATAGGGATAAGTATAAAAAATTGATGTATGTGAATATTGATTAATCTAGAAAAACTAGTCCCCAGTTACGTTCACAACATGACTTCTTTGGAATGCTACAACCTGTTCGAAGAAAGTTTTCACTTTCATAGCGTTTGATTTTGATATTTGATCTATTCTAATTTCACTCTTGTCCATATGTATTATTCTAACCCTACCAAAAAATATTCCCTGTTCTATATTAACTTGATCAATAGTTTTCACTCCTATAACTTCAATACTTTTCGTAATGCCGTGCAAATGTAAAGTGACTTTCTCAATAGATCTAGCCTGAATATTATACTGTATTGGAGATATAGGTCTTAATATAGTCATAGTCCTAACAGCCATATTTACAGACAATATAGGGTCATCAACCTCCTGAGGTTGTTGAGGTTGATAAGCTTGGTTTTGTTGACCTTGATTATTCTGATTAATTGGGGGATACATATTTGGTATATTTGGATTCATGAACATATCATAATGGTTTTTCTAAAAAAAGTCTAGTATAGTGATAAAAAAAAAGTTTTCTAATATAATAGGAATTATGAGTAGGTATAAAATAATTTCATGGAACGTAAACGGTTTTAGAGCCATTCTAAAGAAGGGAATTGATGAATTTATAGAAAAAGAAAAACCTGATATCTTAGGATTACAAGAGATAAAGGTAGAAAAAAATCAACTTAAAGAATTACCGAAATGTTTTAATAGATATCATACAATATATAACTCTGCAGACAGAAAAGGATATAGTGGGGTAGCAACATTCTCTAGCAAAAAACCCAAAGATTTTAAACTAGGTATTGGTATAGATAAATTTGATATTGAGGGAAGAGTAATTGAAACTATATATGATGAATTCAGACTTTTTAATATATACTTTCCAAATGGAAAAAAAGATTCTATAAGATTAAATTATAAAATGAAATTTTTTGAAGAATTGATGGTGTATCTAAAGACTCTGTTAGATAAGGGAGAAAAAATAATCGTCATGGGAGATTTTAATATTGCACATAAAGCTATAGATTTAAAAAGACCAGAAGCAAATAGTAATATCTCTGGATTCTTACCAGAAGAAAGAAAAGTTATGGACGCTTTTATAGATTTGGGATTTATAGACTCATTCAGACATTTTAATAAAGAACCTGATAATTATACATGGTGGGATCCTATATCACGCGCAAGAGAAAGGAATGTAGGATGGAGAATTGACTATATAATGATAAGTAAAAATTTAAAGAAGAATTTAATAAATAGTACAATATATAATGAGATATATGGTTCTGACCATTGCCCTGTTGGCTGTAATATAGAGTTTTGAGAATCGTTAATATGAACAATACAAGTAAAGGTGAAAATATAAAAACCACAAATATAGAAAATATAGGAGGTATACAAAAGTGGCAAGTTAATACAATAATCATATTGGGAATTATGTTATTCATTACTCTATCTTTGATATTTTTTGTTATAGCATTTAAAAAACCTACAAATTCTATAAATACAACAAAAAAAATAAATACTTGCAAAAGCCCTGAAAAAATATGTAAATTAGCAAAAAAACTAGATGCAACAATTAGAAAAAGCACTAATAGCAATAATACAGTAGAATATCTCCTTAAGCTAAAAAATGGAACTACTATTTCTGCAACACCTTAAATATAGCATAAAACAATAAAATTATTTTAAACCTTTTAATGTTCTAAAATAGCATTAAAACCATAAATATTATATAATCCTTATATGAATTTTTCTGTATTAATAACAACTTCCGGAAAAGAAGATATAAATAAGGCTATTAAATCATTTTCTTCCTACAAAGTACCTATATACATAGTAACCCCAAACAAAGATTTAGAATTAAAAAATAAAAGTCTCGAAGTTAAAACAATAAAAATTATACAAGATAAAGGAAAAGGTAAACCTCAAGCTTTAAATTTAGCATTCTCAAAGATAAAAGAAGAAATCATTTTTTTGACTGATGGAGATGTATATGTATCAAATAATGCACTAAAAGAGATCACAAAACTTTTTGATAGTAAAACCGGTCTTGTAACAGGAAAAGTTATATCAGTAAATAATAGAAATTCTATGCTTGGGTTCTGGTCACATTTTCTTGTTTTTGCTGCAAATTCAATGCGTGAAGAAAAAAATAGAAATGGAGAATATTTTGAAGGAACAGGATATTTAATGGCTGTAAGAAAATCATTAATAGGAAAAATACCAAAAGATATATTCTCTGAAGATGGATATATTTCATATAAAATATATACTAAAGGATATAAAATAAGGTATACTGACAAAGCTAAAGTTTATGTAAAATATCCAACTACAATTAGTGATTGGTTAAAACAAAAGCGTAGATCGACAGGAGGTTACACACAAAAATATATAGAAGTTAAAACTAGGAGTTTTAAGAAGGAGGCTATAGGGGGTATTAAGTTATTTTTTAAATACCCAAAAAATATAAAGGAATACTACTATCTAATGTGTCTTTTTTTAATGAGAATATACCTATGGTTAATTATTACTATAGATATTAGAATTAGAAAATTGAAATTCAAAGATATTTGGGTTAGGGTAGAGAGTACAAAATAATGGATCTAAATTAAATGGATAATAAAGATAATATAAAAAAAATAAAAGACTTAATAGTAAAATCAGATAAGATATTAATATTAATGTCTCAACCTGATGGTGATAGCATTGGTTCTGGTATAGTTTTAAGAAGGTATCTAGAAAGTCTATACAAGATAGCTGATTTATATTCAAATAAAAGAATAGATGCTAGGTTCAATTTTCTAAGTTTCATTGACGAGATAAAACCTGCAAACATAGCAAAATTAGATTTATCACAATATGACCTTATAATGACTGTAGATACTGGTAATCTATCTCAAGTGTACAGTAGCGAAAAATATCCTGATTTCCATTTTCCACCAGGTACACCTATTATAGCTATAGACCATCACGCATCAAACCAACAATATGCAAAGTATAGTATTTATGATGAAGGTGCATCCTCAACGGGAGAACTTTTATATGAATTTTTGAAAAGTGAAGGTTATATTCCTACAGTTGAAGAAGCTGAACTTTTATATTATGCAATAGCCTCAGATACAGGATTTTTTAGATGGCAAATAACCCCAAAAACACTAAGGTATACATCTGATCTTTTAGAGATTGGCGTTGACTATCAAAAATTAATGGACCAATATTTTGATAATACTACTGAAAAGCAGGTACCATATCTAATTGAGTTTATAAAAAGGACAGTATTCCATAAAAGACCTAGATATATATTACTTTATATAAGTAAAACTATGATGAAAAAATTAAAAATAAATAATGAAGATTTAAAACAAATTAGGGATATGTATAGAAACAATTTTCAAACAACATTTAAAGATTATTCAATATTTATTATTGCTAGTGAACAACAAGATTTTACTATACTATCAATCAGAGGGAATCCTTATTCTAATGAATTAGATTTATTTAGATTAAGAGAATTTGGGGATTTTAATGGGGGAGGACATAAAAACGCATGTAGTTTTCTAACTCACCAAACCAAAGCAGATATAATAAAAACACTAAATAAGGGAATTAATTCTTTAAAAAAAGAATAACAGTTTTCAATTTCTTTAGGAATATTAGTCTGCATTTGTAAATATATCTTTTACAATTTCTCTTTTAGTTATACTTGTTAACCTCACTATGTTACCTTCTTTATCACGAGTATATTTAATAGTGCTTAAAGCTCCATTAGGTGAAACTCTAATTTCCATAGTAACCCTACCATATCTGTCATACCTATGTTCAATACTGTCTCCGTAAATTGGATTGAAAATTTTTGATCTAATTCGTCCCTCGTCATCATGTAGAGATTCTGTCGTTCCTATACTAGAATAATAATCCACTATCTTAGAAATAATTCCTTTTTCTGTTCTATAATATTCCCTAGAGTGTATTTTTCCATCAGGGAATGTTACCACCTCCTTTGATACGACTCCATCTACTCCGAATTCTTTTCTAACAAGAACATCTTCAACTACAAAAGTATCTACATCACTATCTTGATTATATTGTATTGACTCTACATTCATTTAACTTTATAACATTTATTTTATTATAGGTGTCCTAACCCTATTTATACATATTCCTTCATCATTATATATGTATTCTGTTAGTGTCCTATGTTTATTTTTATCAGTATACATAGCTCCTATAGGACGCCCATTTTCATCATATATATATTTATACTCTCTACCATTTAGATGGTTAACTTTAGCTATCAATTTGCCTTTATCATCATGTATATACTCAGATATACTTTGTTGTCCACTAGAAGAAACAGATACTTCTTTTATAAGTTTACCAAAAATATCAAAATGATACTCCCTCTTTTCTCCATCTGGTACAATATATGTTTTTTTTCTAATCTTACCAAATTCATCATATAGACACTCATATCTGCCTAGTTCTGTAGATAAAACCACTATTCCCTCAGTTGTAACAAATTCTTCCATCTCCATAAAGCAATTATATCATAACCTATATAATTTACCAAATGACTTTAATTATGTAATATCTAGGAATAGTTGGAATCTATTTTATCAATAAGCATTTCTAGTACAGTAGTCTTTATACTGAAATCTGATTCAATATTTTGTACATTGATCTTTATTACAACAACATATGTTATAAGTGAGGTTTCATCTATATAGATGTCAAAGTTATTTACTTCAAAACCGTGATCTTTCTTAGTTTTTTCTATTACATCTTTTATTATATTTCTAGCTTTTGTAAAAGACAGTTCTTTTTTTATTTCATATTTAATCTGTACGTTTAAATATTTTATATCATCTAATTTTAAAATAGATGCTTGTATTAATATACTATTAGGAATTTTAAAAGGAATTCCATCATCACCTATAAAAGTAGTATAGAAAAATCCAGTAGTATCTATTGTGCCTACATAGCCAGGTAGTACTAAATCTTTAGAAAAGAATTTATTAGGGTAAGCTGGGAGTAAAAAGCTAAACTGCCATGTAGTAATTTTAATTTTATCTCCTGGATCAAATTGTCTAAATAATAATATAATAATACCTCCAAATAGATTCGATAGCATGGATTGAGAGGCAACAGCCAATATTACACCCAAAAAAGCACCCCCTAAAAGTATATTTGTTATATTTATATTTAATATATCAAGAACAACAATTATTAAAACAATATAAGAGACTATAAGAAAAATAAAACTTAACATATTAACTTGCTTCCTTCTTGAATACTTTTCTATAGATTTAATAATCCTTTCATCTATAAAATTGATAATAAAATATCCAATCAAGAATACAACTATAGCAAGGGCAATATCATGCAATGTTGCAGGAAATTTTAAATATGCTAATAATTTGGAGAATGACAATATAACTATAATAATTATTAATATAAATAGAAAGAATGAACTTATTACTTTTTTATTTTTTGAAATTTTTACTATCATTGGATCTAGATCCTTTATGTTCTCAATATATAATAAATATTATCTCTTGCATTAAATTTGTGAAGTACTTTTAATTTTAAAATTTTAATATATTCTTCAATTTCACAATCTTCAATATAGCATACATATCTATATGTCTCTTTATTCCATGATACCAGGTAATTATTATCACCTATATTTCTAAATTTAGAACTGTTTTTTTGAAAATGCCACAAAGATATTACTATTATAGCATTTTTATTCAAAATTGTCTTTACCCCCTCAAGTACTTCAATTCGCAATTTATATGATGGAATATGGTGGAGAACAGCAATAAGTATCACAACATCAAATTTACTATTTATTTTTTCCTCCCAACCCTGTTTTGTTATATCAGCATTAATATATCTATATAAAGGATTATATGTTTTTGCTTTTTTAAGTAGTGGTGTAGAAAAATCAATTCCTATATATTTATCCTTATTAAAAAATTTAGAGAATCTTCCATTTCCACAACCTACATCTAAAATGTAATCATCAGAATTTATATATTTTAGAATTACATCAAATTCACTCCAGATATTTTTGCGAGATTTATTAAATGATTCAGCATAGTTCCTATAAAAATCCTTATTAATTTTAAGTAGCGTATGTTCATTCATAAGATGCATTTTTATATATGATATAATTATACATCAGCAAAAAAACATTTATTAGATACTAATATGTCACAGCCTTTACCTTTAAATTTTTCAAACCAGGATATAATAGAAACACTTCTTGATAACCCAGAAGTTAATATAAGGACACTACTTAGAGAGCATAATTTATCACAAAGTAGAGTCATAACTCTATATAAAAAATTATGTAAAGATAGAAATATTAAAGAGGATTACTCTCTAATCCAAAAAATTCAAATGAAACCTATAAGGACAATATCTGGAGTAGTACCTATAACAGTATTAACTAAACCTTTTCCATGTCCAGGAAAATGTATTTTTTGTCCAGATGACGTGATGATGCCAAAAAGTTATTTATCACGTGAACCAGGTGCTCAAAGAGCACTAATGAATAAATTTGATCCTTATCTTCAAGTTAAAAATAGAATTCAAGCTTTACAAAATATAGGGCACAAAACTGAAAAAATAGAACTCTTAGTTTTAGGTGGAACATGGTCTGTATACCCAAGAATATACCAGGAATGGTTTATAAAAAGATGTCTAGATGCAATGAATGAATTTAAATATAAATATAGAACAGCAAAATATACAAAGAATGTTGTTAATTTTGACACTCACCAAGATGAGATAGATCCACCAGCAGATTGGAATATAAGGATGCTTAAGAGTGCACAAGAAATTAATCAAAACTCTAAATATAGGTGTATAGGAATAACATTAGAGACAAGACCAGATAGGATAAGTAATCCTGAGGCAAAGCATTTAAGAGAACTTGGTGCTACCAAAATACAACTTGGAATACAAAGTACAAATGATAGAATATTAGAAATCAATAAACGAGGAGAGACATCCAAAGATCAAAAGAATGCTATAGACATATTACGTAGTTTTGGATTTAAAATACAGATACATTGGATGCCAAATTTATATGGATCAATCTCTGATATAGATAAATTAGATATTGAAACCATATATAAAGATAAATCATATATGCCAGATGAAATAAAGATATATCCTTGCTCAATAATTGAGACAGCAGAATTATATGACTATTGGAAATCAAAAAAATACCAACCATACTCTGAGGAAGAATTAATAGACATTCTAATCCATGCAAAATCCCAAGTTAAAAAATACTCCAGAATAAATAGAATTATTAGAGATATTCCATCAACATACATAATGGATGGTAATAAAAAAACAAACTTAAGACAAATTGTCCAACAGAGAATGAAAGAAAAAGGTTTAAAATGTGAGTGCATACGTTGTCGAGAAATAAAAGATAGTAATATAGGAGATGTTACATATGATGTATATGAATATGAAACAACAAAAACTTTTGAAAAATTCTTATCCTATAATACAATCGATAAGTCATCCGAATCTAGACCTGGATCTAAACTCTTAGGATTTTTAAGATTATCTATACCTAAAGATAAAGGTCATTATCTGGATGAATTAAATAATAGTGCAATAATAAGAGAAGTACATGTATACGGGCAAGCATTAGGAATTCATGATATATCTAATCAAGATTTAGAGAAATCAGCCCAACATTTAGGTATTGGTACAAAGTTGTTAATTAAAGCTGAGAAGATTGCAAAAGATAATGGATTTGATCGTTTATCAGTTATATCTGGAATTGGGACAAGAGAATATTACAAGAAACGTGGTTTTATAATACAAAATTTATATCAAACAAAAATATTAAATTAATGATCATGCTAAATAGAGCTTATGATAGAATAAATACTAGTGGCTACAGGATACTTGTAGAGAGATTTTGGCCAAGGGGTGTCAAGAAAAAGGATTTAAAAGTCGATTTATGGTTAAAAGAGATAGCTCCATCAGATGGACTAAGAGTTTGGTTTAATCATGATCCTTTAAAATGGGATGAGTTTAGAAAAAAATATTTTACAGAACTACATAATAATAAAGGTAATATAGATAAAATCATAGACCTTAGTGAGGATAAAGATATTATTTTAATCTATTCATCATCATCAGAGTATAATAATGCATTAGCACTAAAAGAATATCTTGAAAGTAATAACAATCATGTTTGAAGAAGACATTTTTACAGTTAGTCAAATAAATAAATTTGTATCCAAACACTTAAGAGAAAATTTCAGTAGTATTTTTATTCAAGGAGAAATTGCAGAATTAACTATAACTAAAGAAAACTGGGTATTTATCACACTTAAAGATGAAACATCTTCTATAAGGTGTGTAGACTTTGGACAGAAGGTATTAAAATATAGAGACTCCATGAAAGAAGGATCTGAGATTATAGTTAAAGGAACATTATCTTTGTTTGAAAAGAGAGCAACCTTTCAACTTGTACTGGAAGATATAAAAATAATAGGTGATGGAGACATCTATCAAAAAATAGAACAATTGAAAGTTAAACTTTTAAATAAGGGATATTTTAGTGATGATAGAAAAAAACAACCACCAAGATTCCCTCTAGAAATAGGGGTGGTAACATCCTTGGACAAACATTCAATGGCATATAGAGATTTTCTAAATACATATAAAAAAAGGTTCCCTGTAACTCACATTTACCTTTATGATGTAAAAGTCCAAGGGGATACAGCGGTGAAGGAAATAATTCAAGGAATAGAATATTTTGAAAAAATGAAAAATATAGAAGTAATAGTTATAACTAGAGGTGGGGGATCAATAGAAGATCTGATGCCATTTAATTCTGAACTTCTAGCAGATAGTATATATAAATCTAAAAAAGTCATAGTATCGGCAGTGGGACATGAAGGAAATATTTCTATCTCTGATCTAGTATCAGATGTACATGCTATAACACCTACAGATGCAGCAAATATTCTAGCCCCGCAAAAAGATGATATTGCTCTGTATCTAAAAAAATGTATACAAACAGAAATAGCAAAATCTAATTCTCAAATAGTAGGTCAATACACTCTAATAGAAAATTTAATGTTGCGTTCAAAAAGTAATATAGAATATTCTATTAATGAAAAAATACAATATCTGAAAGAATCTTCTTACTTTTTGAAGGATAAAGTAAATTCCTTATATAATATTAGAATAGATATGAAAAATAAAATCAGAATACAATTTATAAATGTGAAAAATATGATTGACAATAAGATTGATTTGATTAATAATAAAATTACAATACTCAATTCTATAAACCCATTATATATCTTAGATAAAGGATATTCTATTGTATATAAGGATGATAAAATAATAAAATCTATCGTAGATATCGAGATTGGAGACATAGTAAAAGTTAAACTTGCTAAAGGAGAACTAGAAAGTAATATTTTGGATAAGAAAGGTAATGGCTAAAAAAAATATCAATAATATAAAAAATAAAGAAAATTCTGAAATAAGCTTCTCTAAAAAATATGAAAGATTCGAAAGTATAATACAAGAACTTGAAAATGATGAATTAACAATTGAAGATCAAATAAAAAAAATAGAAGAAGGAACAAAACTATATAAGGAATGTATTAAGTATTTGAATAGTACAAAAAATAAAATTACTCTTATAAATAAAGAATTAGAAGAAGTGGACCTATATCCGGATCTAGATCAAGATTTAGATAATTAAATATATGGAATTGAAAAGTAAAATTCTAAAATCAACAATTAAATTTATAGCAGTACCATTAATATTTTTACTTGCTAGTATAATTTATACACTGTTTAAAACGGTTACTGGCCCAGCTATACAATTTACCTCATTTAATGGATTTAACCCAGTAGAAAGTTTATCTCCACCAAAAGCTGCGACTACAATATATGCATCTAACAATGAGATTATAGGTAAAATATATGGGCCAGAAATGAAAGCATATCAATATGTTTCTAATCCTTCAGCATATGCAGGAGATTCTATACTTTATCATCTTATAAATATTCCTCCATATTCATCAAATCCAGATACGTTATCTTTAGCTATGAAAGCAAAAAATGACTTTATGCAGTTTTTATATAATGGGGGTGCAATAACGAAAAATGATATAGCACTAGCAAATCAAAATACTAATACTCCGTATTTTAGTATTCTTCACACACCATATTTTACAGAATATGTAATTCATAAACTATATCAAAATTATCAAAAATATCTTCTTCTAGGTGGATTACAAGTGTACACCACAGTAGACCCAACCTTGAATACACTTGCTCAACAAATAGTAACAAGTGATTTTCAAAAATATGATGTTCCAATAGGAGCTGATTCAGCAGCGTTGGTAGCAGATAACCCAACAAATGGATATGTGCTTGCAATGATAGGAGGTCCTAATTATGGAGCTTACCTTAATATGGCAGATGTACCAAGGCAACAGGGATCAGCTATGAAACCATTAATTTATGTTAAAGCATTTGAAATGGGGTACTCTCCTCAGACAATGATTGATGATTCACCTATATGTTATGGTAATTATTGTCCTACAGACTATGAAGGATACACTGTTGGATGGGTTTCTATAGACAGAGCAATAAATCAATCTATTAATATCCCAGCAATTAAAATGCTTGCAAGGATAGGTTATCAAAACGGGTTCAATACACTTATAAAGGAAGGAATACAACTAAATCCAAAAGTATATGTAGGATTACCTTTAGTACTAGGTGCTGCAGGGGTACCATTGGTTAGAATGGTTGGAGCATATAATGCTCTTGATAATGGAGGCTATTATGCTCAATCAACACCCTTTATTAAAATTGTATATAACAATCAAACAATCCTAAATAATACTAATCCTCCAAAAAATAGGATATTAGATGCTAACGCTGTTGCAGAGATGGACGCAGTACTTGGTGATACAGCATTAAAAGAACCTCTATATGGATCACACACCTATTACTATTCTGTTCAAGGAAGACCATATGGATCTAAAGATGGTACATCAAATGGACCTAGAGATATTACAGATTATATGTTTATACCACAACTTTCAGTTGGGGTATGGGCAGGAAATATAAATGATTCATTAATGTCACAATATGCAGTAGGAGCATTCCAAACTGGACCTATGGCACATAGGCTTATTATGGACTACATACAAAATAATAATCTACCAATTGTAAATTTTCCTACACCAACTTATCCAACATTAAATTCTACAACAGCAAGTATACCTTGAGTTGTAACTCTGTTAATCTAAACTTCATAGATCTAACTTTTAATTACATAAAAGTAGGCTCCCTTAGAGATTTTTGCTAATCTGTAGTACCTATTAATAAAGTTTGTTAATCCAGAAAATCCATAACTATCGTTATAATAGAGTATAAGATATGGTTTGTTCTTTTGTATTTCTGACATAACAGTATTTTGTCTTTTCTTTCCTATTATCTGGAAATCTACTACGTATTTTTCACCAGGGATAGATTTTGTCATATAGTAATCCCAAGGAAAATTACCCATTATAAATATTCTCTTACCTTGAACATTTAGTGATTTTAATGTATCGGCAATTTGATATACTATATTTGCATTTTGTTCAGTTTTCTCAAATATAACATTGGTATTATATATAAAAATAGAGTTATACTGTGAACTCTTCTCTCGACCTAACATATATGCATAAGAATTAGGATAATAGTCATATTTAAACTGTAGTTGTTGAAATATTTGCCATGAGAGCTCTGATCTAAAAAAATATAGTTCTCCAAGATATATAGATATACTAACAAGAAATATAATAAGTATTTTTTTATACCATTTTTCTTGATATATCCTGTATATATAGTACGAGAGTAGAATACATAGTGGTAAAGCTATTTGGAGAAGATAATGGAAATAGGGTCTTCCTGATAGATATACACTGTATAGATCTACAGTAACCCATAAATATATAAAAAGATTTATTTCTCTAATTTTCCTTTTTTTATAAAATACAAAAAATAAAAATAGAATTAGAAAAAGTAATATAGTTTGAAATTCTACTATTGATAATCCAAGGAATGGTTTTGCTTTTTCAACATAACCAAAATTATATAGAAATATCGCATATATAGTATTCACTAGGTTATTTGTAAAAAATTCATAAATTAGAAAAATACTTAGTGGGGTGAACAAACCTAAGGTGTAAAAAAATGACGATTTGAAGTATTTTCTAAAATCAAATATGAAGAAGAAATATACAACAATAAAGAATGCATCAAATATAACTGACACTTTGAACATTAATCCAAGGCCTATAATTAAACCTGCGATATATAATTTTAGAAAACTTATATCAGGAACATTCTTCAGAATTATATATATAGATAGTACAGAAAAGAACATATAATAGTTTTCTGCGTTAGCTAATGTTCCTTCTAAAAAAACACTACCTATAAGTAGAGCAAACAATATTGATGATATCAATGCCACTTTATTACCAAATTTTAGTTGAGCTATTTTAAAAATAAAGTATTGGGTAAGTAGAGCAAGAACTAAAGAAACAGATTGATAAACAAGTGTCAAAGATAATGGAATACGTTCATACAAAGCATATAGATAATAAATAAAAGGTGTTTTATTATCAAATACAGTATTATATAATATCGCACCATGGTTTAAAGCCACACCTATAGCTGAATACATACCTGTATCTTCATACCAATGAGGTTCATAAAATGCAGGTAGTCTTAAAAGTATTGTTAACAAAAAAGGGAATATTTTAAGATATCTATTCATAACTAACTAATTATAGGAATAATACAACTGAATGTTATATGATTACTCAAGAAAATGGAAGGGAGCCCCAACTCGGCTCCCCCTTACTACTAATATATCTATAATTCTCCGTAATTTCATATCCTTTATTTTCATATACATACTTTTGTATAGATAAAATTAATTTTAGTGAATAATATTTACAACGCGCTGCTTGTTCTTATATCTTCACTATCATTAAGATACTATTAAAATATGAATGTACCATTAATTAGTATATAACCTTCAGTGTATTTCGTTTTTATGTACTTACTATGGTAGAATAAATGTGTTATAAGATTTTTAATTATGGATATTAAAAACGTTGTTATTTTAGGATCTGGACCTGCAGGATTAACTGCAGGGATTTACGCAGCAAGATCTGATTTGAAACCTATACTAGTATCAGGGAGTACTCCAGGAGGACAGCTTACAATAACATCTTTAGTTGAAAACTATCCAGGATTTGAAAATGGCATATTGGGACCAGAGCTAATGCTAAAAATGCAAAAACAGGCAGAAAATACTGGTGTTATATTTGAAGATGGTACGGTAGTAAAAGTTGACTTTTCAAATAGACCCTTTACCATTTTTACTGAAGATAAACAATTTAAGACTAGAACAGTAATTATTTCTACAGGAGCATCTGTAAAATGGCTAGGACTTGACGGAGAAACAAGATTGATGGGAAAGGGAGTATCTGGTTGTGCTACTTGTGATGGACCATTTTTTAAGGATAAAGATATAGTTGTAGTTGGGGGTGGGGATAGTGCAATGGAAGAGTCTTTATTTCTCACAAAATTTGTAAAAAAAATATATCTTGTTCACAGAAGAGACGAATTTAGAGCATCTAAAATTATGCAAGATAGAGTTTTGAAAGATCCTAAAATAGAGATATTATTTAACTCTGAACTTCAAGATATTTATGGCGAAAATATTGTAGAAGGAGTAAAAGTTTTGAATAATAAAACGAATAGTATTAATGATATTAAAGTACAAGGTGTATTCATAGCAATAGGACATACACCTAATACAGAGATATTTAGAGAATTTATTGATACAGATAATAATGGGTACATAAAAGTCCATGAGTTTACAAAAACAAATGTCCCTGGTGTATTTGCTGCAGGCGATGTATCTGATCCTAAATACAAACAAGCAATATCATCTGCTGGTCTTGGTTGTATAGCAGCAATGGATGCTATGCATTTTATAGAAGGTTTAAACCCTAAGGTTTGATATATTCACTATATAATCAATATTCTAAAATCTCAATTTTTAAAATAATCAATTGAAACTAATAAATATATATTCTGAAAAACAGATTTCATATTTATGGCCACTTATTATATATAATACAAGGTTGAATTTTATCTCATAATAATATATAATTACGACTTATTGTTTATTACTAAATATTAATTTATATTGTATAAATAATAATATATCTATGTATTACTACCTTATAGAAAATGGTTATATATAATAATCTAAAGAATATAGTAAAAAAAATAATGTCTATTCCTAGACTAGAAAAATTCTATACAGTAAATTATAAAAATACTCAAGATTATTTATATTTACCATTAATCTATTCTTCAAAAAGACATATTTACAAAGAACCAATAGAAAATTTAGCTATAATTATTGCCATAATATTAATTTCTTTAACATTGTTATCATACTTCAGTAATATTTCTATATACATATATATCTCGTCATTTATAGCAATAACTTATTTCATTTTCATGATTTTCAAAGTGATTGTAGTATTAAAATCTAAGACAACAGATTTTATACATATATCTAATAAAGATATAGGCTTAATCAATGAGAATGATTTACCATATTATTCAGTAATTATACCATTATATAAAGAAAGTGAGGTTGTTAACCAAATCAAAAAAGCTATGATGGATATTGATTATCCTAAAGACAAAGTAGAATTTATAATAACATTAGAAGAATATGATGATGAGACTATAGCTGCAATAGATAGGGCAAACTTCCCATCTAATTTTAGAAAACTTATACTACCAAATGTAGAACCCAAAACTAAACCCAAAGCTTTAAATGTAGCATTACAAGAATTAAAAGGAGAGTTTTTAGTAATTTATGATGCGGAAATAATCCCAGATAAAAATCAACTTAAAAAAGCATATTTAGCATTCTTAAAGAAACCAGACATTGCATGTTTTCAAACAAGATTAGATCATTATAATGCAGATCAAAATATAATAACTGGTTTATTCAATAGCGAATTTTCATTTTACTATGATTTATTCTTACCTGGATTACAAAAATTTGATTTTCCAATCCCTTTATCAGGCCATAGTACACACTTTAGAATATCTGCAATAAAAGATATAGGAGGTTGGGATCCTTATAATGTAGCAGAAGACTGTGATATAGGTATTAGATTAAGGAGAAATGGTTATAGAACAAGTATATTAGATTCTATGAGTAAAGAGGAAGCAACGTCAGATATAAATAGTTGGATCAAACAAAGGACAAGATGGATGAAAGGGTTCATACAAACTAGTATAGTTAACCTAAGAGAACCTATAAGAACTAAAAATGAACTTGGAGGATGGAAAAATTTTATTGGATTTCTAATAACAGTCCCTGGAACAGTTATTGTAAATGCATTTAATTTTATTTATTGGGTACTACTTCTAATATGGTTTATCACATCATCACCACTTATTAAGGAATCCTTCCCAGAACCGATACTTATTATCTCTATTATATCATTTGTACTGGGTAACTTGATCTTTACATATCTAAATTTGATAGGATCATATTCTAGAGATAGATTTTCAATTGTTAAATATATACTTTTATCTCCAATTTACTGGATAGTACTTTCTATAGCTACTATTAGAGCCATGTATCAAATTGTGATCAATCCTTACTCTTGGGAAAAAACTACTCATGGAAAGCATATTATAAATGAAAATAAGACATTAATTCCTATTGTAAATCTTGTGAACAAATGAATATAGCATATAAAATTAAAGAATTAAGTTCAAAAAAATTAAATATTAACAAATCACCTATAAAGAGGATTATATTTATATATTCTTTTCTAATATCCTCATTTTATACATATTTTTTAGTAAAGAGTAATTTACTAATTTTAAGCAATTATTCAAACATACAATTAGAAAATACTAAAATTTTCTTAGATAAAATTTATACTGGGTCACTACAATTAGGATCTTATCACTTACTATATAATATAATATTCTCAATATTTTCTATAAATCAATATTTATTAAATTCGGGAATTTCTTTAGCAATACCAAATATAATATTTTTTTCAATTTTGAATGTATATTTATATATTCTAATAAAATATATAACTAAAAATAAAATTGCTGGGTTACTATCATCTTTAATAATTACATTCAATCCCAATATATTATATTTTGTTTCTTCAGGGTCACATTTTATAATTTACTCATTGCTATCCATAATGCTCTTCTATTATCTAATAACATGGAATAATACTAATAGAAAGATGAAATTATTCCTAATAAGTGTTTTAACTGCAGGATTAATTCTATTAAATATTATATCAATAATATATATAATTATAATCCCATTATTTATTTACTTTGAAAAAAAATGTAAATACGAAGACATTAAAAAAATTGAAGCAACAATTATACTATTCTTGTTTATTGCAATAATACCAATATTGTATATATTAATTTATAACTATTATATTTATAAAAATTTCATTGGAAACATCAACTATAATCTAGTAATAAATTCACAAAATATATTAATAAATCTAATTCATTTGGCAGAAAATATAGTCTCAATATATGGACTATTCTTTATTATACTTTCAATATTTTCTTATGCATGCTTTTTCTTTAGGATAAAAAAAACTAACAAACATAACTCAATAATCATATTGATACTAGTTTTAATACCATTATTATTTTTAGTATTATCTATATTTTTACAAAATCCAAACAGAGAATTAACTTTGCTACTACTTCCATTTATTGCGATTCCTCCAGCAATATTTTTTGCATCAATAGATTATAAAAATAATATATATCTAAAAAGATATTTTAAATACACATTGTTTATATTAGTGATTATATTCTCATTATTAAATATAGAATATCAATCTTATTATTTAAACAACCATAATAAAATATATAAACATAATTATGGAAGTTATTTCAAAACTACAGTAGATAAATTTCAAAAAGATTATAAAAGTGGATTCGTCCTTGCAAATATTAATGATGATTCAGAATTATTACAAAATATAAAAATAAATTATAAATTTTTAATAACAACAAATGAAATCAATAACAACAAATATCTCACAAAGGAACCATGGATTTATACTAATTATATTATAATTAATAAACATTATCCAAAATCTCAATTATATGGGATATCTGATAAAAATTTTTACAATTATTATTACAAAATTATAAATAACAAAGATTATGAGATTCTAAAATTTAATAAAACTAAAGTTAAAACATTTACTTTAGAAAATAATATAAATATGACTAATATACCCGTGTTAACAGGTAAATTAACTAGTAACATATATTACAAGTCAAACTTAGATACAGAAAATTTAATTTTAAATGAATTTTGGTCATATTACAAAATTAAATATTTAAACTATATAGGCAATGTTTCTACAAAATCAAATATCACTTCCTCCAAATTCCAATCATATGCACTCCTAAATACTTTATATATGAATAAACAAAATATGTTTAATAATATCTTAAATTGGACATATGGAAATATGACTAAGACTGGAGATGCTTCAGCACCACATTACAATCTTTTTGTGAGTTCATGGGGAAAACATGCAAATGGAAGTTATGGAGTTATAAATACAAAATCTTCTGTAAATGCAGATCAAAATATTGCATATTCATTAATATTAGCAGCATATAAGTGGAGAAAAAGCTATTATATTATTAAGGCAAAAGCTATCCTAAATAGCATATGGAAAAATGAAACCGTCAAAATAAATAATCAAAGATATGTCATCGCTGGTGATTGGGCTAAGAATAATAATTCCTACATACTCAATCCTTCATATTTAGCTCCTTACCAATACAGGATTTTTGCTTTTGTTGATCCTTCACACGACTGGAGTAACATAGTAAATACATCATATAGAGTTATAAATAATTGTTCTACACTAAATAATAAAAATATATACTTACCAGTGAATTACTGTATTATTAACAATAATGGAAGATTTGGTGAGTCAAATATTTCAACTAGATTTGCTCTTGATGCTTATCAGGTATTATGGAACGCTGGTCTAGACTATTATTTAAATAATAGTAAGGAAGCATATAATTATATTAAGAAAACTAAATTTTTCATTAATCAATGGAATGATTCTCACATAATATTTTCACAGTATTCAATAAATGGTCAAATACGTGATTATCAAGAATCATTGGTTTTATATGCAGCATTGATACCATATTTTGAGATTCATAATAATAAAATACAAAAACAAATATATAATCAAAAAATAATATTTCAAACTAATTTCTACGGTAATAACATGGTATATTTCACAAATAATCTAGATAATAATAACGCTATTTTATCTCTATTATATTTCAAGACAGGGAGACTAAAACAATCAGTTGAAACACTTAACATTTTTATGAAGTATGATATTAATACGAATTATAATATTTTTAATATTAATCATATTTGAAATCATCAATAATAACGTTTAATATATTGTTATGTTAATTTTTTATTTTGGGATAATTGTATTTTCCATCCTTGCAGGCATTATAGGAGCATTAGTAGGAATTGGTGGTGGAATTGTAATAATACCTATTCTTATCCTCATATTTCATATAAATATTAAAATTGCTATTGGAGCAAGCATCATATCTGTAATAGCAACATCTTCTTCTGCTGCATCAGTTTATCTAAAAGATAAAATAATAAACATAAGAGTAGGCATGCTTTTAGAGATTGCAACAACTATAGGAGCAATAACTGGAGCAGAAATCATGGGTATATTAAATACTACTGTTTTACTTTATATATTTGCATTTGTTCTTTTAATATCAATACTTCCTCTCTTAAAAAATAGGGATCAAGAAGTTGATGAAAATGTTAAAAATGATAATATTGCGAACTATTTAAAATTATCATCATCATATTATGATAAAAAACAAAATAAAACTTTGCACTACAATGTAACAAATATACCAGGAGGGTTTGTAATAATGTATATAGCCGGATTAATATCTGGACTTTTGGGAATAGGGAGTGGAGTGTTTAAAGTTTTGGCCTTAGATGATGTTATGAAACTTCCGATGAAAGTATCAACTACAACATCTAACATGATGATTGGTGTGACTGCAGCTGCCAGTGCATTCATATATCTTATAAATGGATACATAGATCCATATATTGCAATACCTGTAATGATTGGTGTATTTGTGGGATCATATTATGGAACTAAATTAATTGGTAACACATCTAATGTATATTTAAAGAAAATATTTATATTAGTTATATTAGTTATAGCAATAGAAATGATTTTAAGAGCAATGAATATATTATGAATAAATCGAAAGTTGATAAACCTAGAAATAAAGATATGGAAATAATAATAGGTTATACACTTAGAACTGGAGTGTTGATAAGTATATCTTTAGCACTGATTGATCTTATTTTAATATTTATTAGAGGTAGTGTGAATTATTACACAGGATCTTATCAAAATACTTTCACTTTTCTGAATTTTATATTTGGACACTTTTCATTTTTAACTTTGTTATTTATTCCTATTATAATTTTGATCATTACTCCAGTTACAAGAGTGTTACTGTCAATTTTTCTATTTTTAAAAAATAAAGATTATATATTATCTATAACTACTTTAACTGTATTTATAATACTACTTATATCCATTTTTATAGTTGCATAATGTTATAATAATGTTATGTATGGTAAAATATTCATAGTCATAGGATTATTTATAACTATAGTAGGAATAGTACTTTATCTTGCTGAAAAATCGCACATTCCTAATATTTGGAATGATATTCCAGGTAATTTTGTTTTTAAAAAAGGAGATTTTAATTTTTATTTTCCCTTAACTTTCTCTATATTGCTATCTATAATATTAACAATAATCATATATATTATATCCAAGATCTAGATTACATAATTTAGATCCTAAAGTATTATGATGATAAAAAATAAAAAAGAATATATTAAAGAAATAATAACAAGATTAGATATTTTATACCCTAATGCCAAAATTTCTTTAAATTTTAAAAATCCATTTGAACTTTTAATAGCAACAATTTTATCTGCCCAATGTACAGATAAAAGGGTTAATATTGTTACAAAAGATTTATTTAAAAAATACAAAACACCTCTAGATTTTAAAAATGCCAATATAGATGAGCTTCAAAAAGATATATATTCTACTGGTTTTTATAAAAATAAAGCAAAAAATATAAAAAACTTAGCAACTGTTATTGTAGACCATTATGATGGAAAAGTTCCTGAGAGTATGGATATATTAGTAAAATTACCAGGTATAGGAAGGAAAACTGCAAATGTTGTCTTGATGAATGCTTTCTCTTTTAATACTGGGGTTGTTGTTGACACGCATATGATCAGACTATCCGGAAGATTAGGACTAATAGGAAAGAAATTGATAAAGAGTAAATCAGCTTTAAAGATAGAAATTGTTTTAAATAAAATTGTTGAAAAATCTTCTTATCTACACTTCTCTGATTTGATAATAGCGCATGGCAGAGCTACATGTATAGCTCAAAATCCTAAATGTAATGAATGTATATTAAAAGATATTTGTCCAAAAATTGGGGTTAAGGACACCAGATAGTATTTTTTTAATTTTTTCTCCTCCTATAATAGAAAAATCCAATAATTACAAATATAACAATAACTATTGCAGTATATTTTATTATTGATCCAAATCCATCATATATCGGAACATTAGTAGAATTAGTAGACTGGGATATTGGACTGTTTGATGCAAATGAAGAAGATAATTCTTGGCTTGTTGCTATAAAAGTTCCCCCTCTCATAAGTGTATATCCTGTGACTGTATTATTTTTATATTGTACGTTAGTAAGGAGAAACCATCTGTTTCGTATTGCATCCCATATATATAGATATGCTGCGTGTACGTGAGTAACTTGTATCTGTATCTCTCTTGGTAATGTCAAATCCCTACTATTAAGTGGACCATCAGATCCAACTGAAATACTAAAAGACTCAACTACATAAGGAACTGACTCTGGTAGAAAACTATTACCCACAGGTGATAAGGCTACATTTTCACTAACCGGAAATTCATTAGATGGAAAAGATACTGTGACGTTACCACTTTGGACTGCACCACCTAATGTACCTACTGAAACAGTATTTAAAGGGATATTATTGTTAGAAGCAGCATATAAGGATAGAGGCATCAAATACAGAAATAATGCTGTGATTAGAACTATACTTAAAAAATATTTTTTAATAACCATCCTATTACTTTACTCGCTATAATATATTGGTGAACATATAATTATTTTATATTTAAAAATAATTAACATTACATTAAATAATTATTGTACAATGATTCTAAATCTGTTATATTAATCTTGCAATAGTAGATTCAAAAACCTAATAAACACATGATTAAATCAATACCTTTTAATAGCAACGAAGATAGTAAGCAGAGCCTTATAACTGAAACACCTCCATACTTTATAGAATTTGTAAAGAAAACTGAAGAAGAGGTTACACTAAAAGGGAATGTCGTATCAGATCAAGTAGTTGAGAGGGTAGATCCTTTTTTAAATCATTCAACCTTAATTTCATACTCTAGGTCAAAAAGACCACAACCAGATATTAAAACACCTGAAGATATCAAAGAAGGGTACTGTTTATTTGACAATCTTGATGATGTTGCTCACCCTATTGTGGAGTATGATGAATGGGGAGTTTATCAAGCCCCAAATCCTTTTGCATTCAATCCAGGATTTCATGATCTTATAGTTTTGAAAGATCATATAGATGATATAAAAGATATAGAGAGAAAACACATATTTGGGCTCATTTCTGCATTATCAAAAAGATCTAAAGAAATTACTCTAAAAGATAATGTTAATCAGATTGCAGCAGGAATCAATTTTGGTACTGATAAAGAAAAATATCCTGCAGGTGCAAGTCAACCTCATTTACATGCACAGATTGGAGCTGTATATAAAAATAGTTTCTTTCCCTTATATGATAGATATGAGGATATCATAAATAAGTTTTTCAAAAAGGGTGTAGACTATATAGATTTATATAATCAAGCTTTAAGATCTAGCAGTCTAGTCATACATGAGACAGATAATTTTATAGTATTTACGCCATTTTCACCAAGATTCAAAGATGAAATACAAATACAAGCAAAAAATAGAGAAATAGGAAATTTATTTTCATTAAATGAAGATTATATTGAAGAGTTATCGAATATACTGTATAAAGTATTAAGAGCTCTTTCTTTAATGAAATTTAAAAATAAGGATGGAGAAGATGTTAATGCTGGAATTAGAAGCTTAAATATTAATTTTTTAGGAAAAAGAACAAACAGTAAAACCAATGCTGGAATGTACATAATGATAATGCCTCGTCAATCTGATCTTGCATATTCAGAATTGATGGGAAGATTTGTGATAGATAGGTTTCCAGAAGATACAAAAAAGGCAATAGAAAATGAATTCTTTAATGAAAATTAGGAACAATATAAAATTATTATATACCTCTGCTGAAGTTTACCCTTACGCTGGCGTAGGTGGTCTTGGACAGGTATCATATTTTCTTACAAAAGCATTAAAAAAAGAAGGTGTAGATGCAAGAATAATAATGCCTAAATATGGGAATATTGACGAAGAAAGGTATCCCCTTAAAATGTTATATGAAGGATTGAAGATACCAACACAATCACAAAGAGATATAATTTGCAATATAAAAGTTTACCAAGAAAGTGAAGAAGAACCTATTGTATATTTTATAGAGAACAAGGAGTTCTATGAAACTAGATCAAATGTATATGGATATTCTGATGATCATATCAGATTTCTTCTTTTATCATTATCAATAATGGAGTTTCTAAAGATATCTACATGGGTTCCAGATGTAATAAATTGTGCAGATTGGCATACAGGACACATCCCAAATTTGTTAAAAGTAAATTATAAAGATGACCCAAAACTATCAAAGATATCTACAGTATTTAGTATACACAATATAGTACATCAAGGATTATTTGATCATAAAAATACCAATGATCTAGATTTTGATAATGGGAGAGGAGAGATAGCAGATTTGTTTGATCCAGCATTACAAAAACAAAATTTTATGAGAAGGGCAATAATGTATGCTGATATAGTATCAACAGTTTCTGAAAAATACTCCAAGGAAATTTTAACTCCTGAATACTCAGAAGGACTAGAACATCTTTTAAAGGAAGTTAGAACTAAATTAGTAGGGATATTGAATGGTATAGATTATACATATATGAATCCTGAAACAGACATAAATGTTGTAGAAAATTATGATTGGAGAAGTTCAATAAAAAGACATATTAATAAAGTTGCTCTACAAAAAGAATTTGACTTAGAAAAATCTAATGGCCCTATACTTTCTATGGTTACAAGATTAGATGATCAGAAAGGATTAGATCTTGTAATAGAAATACTGGATCCACTTTTTCTAGAATACAAAGATATACAGTTTGTAATAATAGGAAGTGGAGATGGGAGATACATATCATACTTTCAGAAATTAGAAAAGAAATACCCAAAAAGGGTTGGAACTCATTTGATGGCTGATTTTATTTTGCCTAAAAAAGTATTTTCTGGCGCCGATATGATACTAATACCTTCAAGATTTGAACCATCAGGAATAACACAAATGGAATCAATGAGATATGGTTGTATTCCAATTGCAAGAAACATAGGTGGATTATCAGATTCTATTACAGATTTTAATATGGAGAATATTTCTGGTAATGGATTCTTATTTGATAATTATAATCCATATTCCTTATATGGTACGATAGTAAGGGCGATAGATCAGTATAATAATATAGGGTTATGGAGAAAAATAGTAGAATCCGCAATGAAAACAGATTTCTCTTGGGAGAATTCTGCAAGGAAATATATAGATATATATATAAGAGCAATGAATATAACTAATGGACCAATAGACAAATTAGGGATGAACTATCAAATATTCTAATCATGAACTGGACTAATCTGATATTCATTTATCAACCACCTACACAAAAAGATGAAATCCTAAAGAAGGTTATTGAAGAAAGCTATATACCTCTATTTAATGTTATTAAAAATAATAAGAATGCAAAAATTAATCTTGTAATAAATGCAGGTTTAACAGAAACTTTATATAAATTAGGGTATACTGGCTTACTTGATACAATATCTCAATTATCATTACAAGGGCAAATAGAATTTATAGACACTCCAGCTTACCAAGCGTTCCTTCCAATGTTACCTAAAAAAGAAATTGAAAGGCAAATATTGTTAAATAGAAAAATTAATAAAATGTATTTTAAAAACTATGAACCATTAGGTTTTCTACCTACAGCAATGGCATATGACCAAAAATCTTTTGATGTTATCAAAAATATTAGATTAGAATCTTCAGGCTATAAATACATACTACTTGATGAAACTGCAATAAATGGAAAGATAGATCATTCATGTATATATAAAAACGATGGACTAGATATTTTTATAAGAGATAGAGCATCTAGCTTTTATATCCTAACTGCCCAAATGGAGAAGAAAGAAGATTTAATATCTTCATTTGAAAATAAAATAAAAAATGGTGAGTTCTTATATACAGGAGAAGATGGAGAAACTTTTGGACATCAAAGAATAGGGTATATAAAAATGTTTGAATATCTATATAATCAAAAATCTCTACACTATATCTTGTTTAAAGATTTAATAATTAAGATTAAAAAAAGATTTGATATAAAACCTAACCAAAGTACATGGACTGTACCTTTATATAATGAACAAAATTCTTTTGAACGTTGGATGAGTAAAGATAATAAAATTCATCAATTGCAACAGAGATTACTTAATTTAGCATTCAAATCTGTGTATAATTCTATATATCAAATTGAAGATCCTTATATTGTAGATATAGATTATACTTATCTTCAAGAAAGGGAAAAAACATGGCTAAAAGCGAGATACTTGCTCGATCAATCCCTATACCATGACCAATTCTTTTTTGCATCAGCAAAACCTGTATGGGATATAGAAATGATTGAAAGAGGTGCATATAACCTTTCAGTAGTAATCGATTTAGTCCCGGACACAGAAAAATCAGACAAAGATAAAGGAAGATCATATTATGAAGATATTATTCTAACTGCCATAGCATGGGAAAGGGAAGGAAAAATAAAAAAACTATCATCACAATTTTTTCTTGATGAACGCAATAAAGAAATTTCAAATAAAAAAGCAGATCCAAATGGATATGATAAAGCAATAAAAAGATTAGAAAAAGAAATGTACAATGCATCAAAAAATAGAGAGTATGACATAGCAGATAAGTTAAAAACTAGGATAGAGGAAATCAAACAAGAAAAATTAAATTTAGGAAATAAAAATTAATATATGATTTGGGCAAATTTTCTACACATATATCAACCACCCACTCAAACAAAAGAAATGCTAGATCTTATAGCAGATGAAAGTTATAGTGTTATTCTAAATACCTTAAAAGAAAATACAAAAGGTAAAATCACATTAAATATAAACGCATCACTTACAGAGTTATTTATAAAATATAAGTATTATAACCTGATTGAGGATATAAAGTTATTACTTGAAAGAGGACAAATAGAATTAACTGATTCAGCAGCATATCATGCATTCCTTCCACTAATCCCAGAGGATGAAATAATAAGGCAGATAGAATTAAACCATAAAATAAACAAATCAGTATATGGACCTTTATATAACCCAAAAGGTTTTTTTTCTCCTGAACTTGGAATATCAGAAAAAGTTGTTAATGTTGTTTCAAAGATGGGTTATAAATGGATGTTATTTGATGAGTTAGCCTTTGAAAAAGATAAAGGTGATATAAAACATGACGTATTATATAAAATTAAAGGAACCAACATGGTAGGTTTTTTTAGAGATAGAGATATCAGTTTTAAAATATTATCTGCACAACTTGAAAATGGAAATATATTCTTAGCAGAAATAAAAGACTTGATTAATCAGAATATTTATCTGCCAACAGCAATGGATGGAGAAACATTTGGCCATCACAGACCAGGGCTTGAATTACTACTTGAGGATATATTTAAGTCTGATAAGATCAAAACTGCAAGATATGAGGATCTACTAGATTCTTTTAAAATTGGAGATAGTGTATCAATAGTTCCCTCTACTTGGGCTTTAATCCCAACGGAACTATTAAAAGACCAACCATACCAAAGGTGGTTAAATCGCGATAATAAAGTAAATCAAATGCAATGGCAGCTTACACATTTTGCAATAGAAAAAGTTAGTACCTCAAAATATAGGTTTAACGACTTGAATGATAAGAATAGAAAGCTTAGTATAAAAGAAAAACAATGGTATAGAGCACGAAGTATCCTTGATAAAGCAATACATTCCGATCAATATTGGTGGGCTTCAGCAAGACCATGGTGGAGTATAGAAATGATAGAAAAGGGAGCATATGAACTTAGAGAGAGTATCCTTAACTTACCTGATTTGGAGGATGAAGATAAAAAAAGGGCAATAAATTTATATAAAGACATAATATTTACTGCATTTGCATGGCAAAGAGAAGGAGTTATAGATAGAATGGCAAATAATTTTGATGAAGAAGCTGGTGAAATTATTGAAACTAAATCATATGATGCTGATCCTAAAGAATATGATAGCATAATAAAACATCTTGAAAAGCAAATGCTTGAATCAGCAGAAAAATTAAATTTTAAAAGAGCAGAAGAGTTCAGAAAAAGAATAAACAATCTTTATTTGAAACAAAAAGGAATAATAGGCTATAATAAAAAACATGGACAAAATTAATGTTTTATTTGTTTCATCTGAGCTTGCACCAATAATAAAGGTAGGTGGTCTTGCAGATGTTGCAGGGGCTTTACCAAAATGTTTATTAGACTTTATTAATATACAAGTAGTAATACCTAAATATAAAATAATACCTACACCACAGCCTGCAACAATCCCTGGTTCAGATGTAAAAATTAATTATATAGATATACCAGAATATTTTTCATCAAGAGATAACGTTTATGGATATCCAGATGACCCTATAAGATTTGCAATGTTTTCACAAAAGGTAGTTCAAGACATAAAAGATGAAAAATTTGGAAGAGTAGATATTGTCCATATAAATGATTATCACACATCATTAATACCTATACTTCTAAAAGACATAGGATTAAATAATGTAAAAACTATGTTAACTATACATAATTTAGGTCCAGCCTACCAAGGAAGATATTCACTTGAAATATTAGATGCATTAAAGCTTCAAAAATATCATTCAACTATAGAGATTGATAAATCAGATAACCAAATTAATCTTCTATTACAAGGTGTATTAAATGCAAATATTGTATCCACAGTATCTTCTACTTATGCTAAAGAGATATTAACAAAAGAATACGGAGGAGAGATAGAAGATTTTATGGAACTTAGAAAAAGTAATTTATATGGAATATTGAATGGAATAGATTATTCAATTTATGATCCAGATAAGGATGATAAAATTTATTCCAAATATAATATATCCAATTATAAGATGGGAAAACTGGAAAACAAAAAAAGACTTATTGATGAATTACATTTAAAATTTAGCACTGATGCTCCTCTTTTTGCTTTTATATCAAGACTAGATTATCAGAAAGGTATTGATATATTGATCAAAGCTATGGAGACTCTAGAGAATAAAAATGCAAATTTCATCATATTGGGTACAGGAGCCAAAGATTTTGAAGATCAACTACAGATTCTAGGAACAAAGGATCCTTCTTTATTTGCTGATATCACTTTTGATATAACATTAGCTGAAAAAATATATGCAGGTGCTGATGCATTAATAATACCTTCAAGATATGAACCATCTGGATTAACACAAATGATTGCAATGAAGTATGGAACACTGCCTATTGTAAGATCGACTGGAGGACTTAAGGACTCAGTAGAAGGTTTGGTATCTGGATTTACATTTGAAGAATATTCCCCATTGAGTTTAGTAAACACTCTAAAAGAGGCATTATCCATGTTCAATACCCCAAAATGGGATGAAATGATACAAACAGCAATGAATGAAGATTTTTCTTGGGGTAGATCTGCAGAAAAATACGTTGCTTTGTATCAGCAATTGGTAAGCAACTTATAATACTTTTATATAAATCCTTTTAATAAAACTTAATGATAAGAAAAAGATTAAAAATTGGTGTTGATATTGATAATGTTATATTAGATGAGATATCATCACTCAAGTACATATATGATTCTAAAAAAGAATCTTTGCCCATAAATGAAATCTATGCACTTCATAACGTGTGGGATTCTATAGAAGAATATGAATTAAAATTAAAGAAGTGGCATAATTCTGAAAAATTTCTAAATCTTAAACCAATCCAGGGATCAAAGGCAGGATTGGCCAAACTATCTAAAAATCATGATATATACCTAATAACAGCAAGATCATTATTTTTAAAAGATAGAACTCTAAAAAATCTAGATATCCATTTTAAAGGATATTATAAAGATGTACATTTTACAGGGTATGATAATGATAAAATAAGATCAAAAGCAGAGGTATGTAATAATTTAAATATTAATATTTTTATAGATGATGCAGTAGAGAATGTTATAGAGGTATCATCTCTAGGTATTGAAACCTTAATATTTGATGCTCCATGGAATCAAGATATGAAAAAAATCAAAAATACTAAAAGGGTTTATTCTTGGAATGAGATTGTTAGATACATAAATGGAGAACTTTAATAATTAATCCTATTAATTTAGAAAGTCCATAAAGAACTATTAATAAAGACTACCAACCCATTTACGTTCTATTTCAGCAAATATTTTGTTCTCATCATCTTCAGTACTAATTTTATGCTGTGCAACATGACAAATCATTTCTTTTCTAGAAATATCTAAACACATTTTTCTTTTTATCCTAGCTATTAATATATCTATAATATCAGTATATTTAACAAGTGAACCATCTGGATTTAAATCTCCATTTTTATCCATTTCAGAAGCCTCTAAAGCTAATCCTAAAGCATATGTATTCTTATGACTATCCACTATAATTGAATCATCTGGGTGCTGAGAATCTGGGTTTCCTAGCTGATGCAGATTTGTAAAAATTTCTGGAGACATTTTTTTTAATAGATAAATTAAGACACTTATTTTAAAAGAAGTAATAATTTTTGTCAACTCATAGTATTATTGATGAGTTTTTTAAACTTTTTTAATAATAGGGAAGAATTCTGTTTCTCTTATATTAGATAAATTAGCAACAATCATAAAAAATCTTTCAAGACCTACTCCAAATCCAGAAGCTGGAGGCATACCATATTCTAATGCTTCTATAAAATCTTGATCCATCATTTGAGCCTCTTTATCACCTTTATCTCTCATATTTTGTTGCTCTTTAAATCTATTTAATTGATCAATTGGGTCATTAAGTTCAGAAAATGCATTACCAACCTCAGCCCCAAACATCAATACTTGGAATCTATCAACAAATGCAGAGTTATCTCTTTTTGATTTTGCAAGAGGAGATATTTCTATTGGATGATCTATTAAAAATACAGGACCTTTTAAAGTTGGTCTTGCTATCTTTTTATATATTCTATCTATCCATCTATTCTTATCTAATTTACTATCATCAGATAATCCTATTTCCAATCCTTTTTTCCTCAATTTCTCCAATGTGTCATATTCTGAAAGATCACATCCAACTTCTTTCATTAATTCAGAGTATTTCACCTTAGGCCATGGTGGAGTAAAATCTATCTCTTCATCTTTATATTTAATGATCAGTGTACCAAAAGTTTCTTTAATCATATATGTATATAGACCTTGAACAAATTCCATCATATCTTCATAGTCTGAATATGCCCAGTAACATTCCATCATTGTAAATTCCTGAAGATGTTGCATACTCATACCTTCATTCCTAAAAACTTTGCCTATTCCAAAAACTTTATCAAATCCTGCAACCATAAGTCTTTTTAAATAAAGTTCTAATGCTATTCTTAAATATAGATCTTGGTTTAGAGAGTTATGGTGAGTCATAAAAGGTTCAGCTTCAGCTCCACCAGGGATAAGCTCAAGTATTGGTGTATCAACTTCCAGAAAGTTTTCCTTCAATAAATAGTCTCTGCATGCCTGAAAAAACTTTGATTTTAACCTTAATTTTTCCTTTAGCTCTTTATTTGTTATAAGATCCACATATCTTTTTCGTACTTTTTCCTCTTCATCTTGTAATCCAAAATGTTCTCCTGGAAGAGGACGTATTGATTTAGAAAGCATTTTATACTCTTCAACATTCAAAGTTATCTCTCCAGCACTCGTTTTAAATAGAGTCCCTTTTGCTTCTATATGATCACCTAAATCGAAGAGCTCTAATAAATCATAATTTTTTGTACTTTTTAAAGATAAAAAAAGTTGTATCTTCGAACTGTCATCTTCAATATCAAAAAATGATATTTTACCATGAGATCTTATTCCTACAACCCTGCCGGTAAGATATATTGTTTTATTTTCAAATTTAGTGAAATTATCTAAGGCTTCTTTATTAGTATAATCTTTCCTAGATCTTATGGGGTAGGGATCTATACCCTTATCCTTAAGAAGTTTAAGTTTATCTAGTCTTTGTTGTCTTAACTCATCAAATGTTGCCATGATAAAGAGATTTTATCCTATTTAAAAGGTTTTATCAAACTATAAATATAATTTAGTCTGGATTCTAATAACTAGATAGTCTCGTTCCTCTTTATTGTACATAATGATATAATAGAAGATCTAGGTTGAAAAACAATGCAAAGATATTCAAAATTATTTGGAAAAACTAATAAAGAAGCAAAAGAATTTGATTCTATAAATGCTACACTTCTCCAAAAATCAGGCTTCATAAATCAAGAAATGGCTGGAGTTTACACATATTTACCTTTAGGACTAAAAGTAATATCAAAAATAGAGAACATAATAAGAGAAGAAATGGATAAAATTTCAAATGAAATTTTAATGCCTTCTATATCTCCTACCAATATATGGGAAATAACAGGTAGGTTAGATAGTTTTGACGTTATACTTAAAGCAAGTGGAGGGAATAAATTATCTAAAGAAGGTAGTGAGGGCGAATACATTCTAAACCCTTCTCACGAAGAAATCGTTACACCTCTAGCTAAAGAATATAACTCCAGTTATAAAGACCTACCATTTGCTATATATCAGATACAAACAAAATTTAGAAATGAAAAAAGACCAAAATCAGGACTATTACGTGGAAGAGAATTCATAATGAAAGATTTATATAGTTTCCATAAGAGTAAAAAAGATTTAGAAGAATATTTTGATAATGTAAAAGAATATTATTGGAATATTTTCAAAAAATTAGAACTTGAAAATGATACTGTAGAAGTTTTAGCATCTGGAGGAGATTTCACAAAAAATTACTCCACAGAGTTTCAAGTTAGATGTAATACAGGAGAAGACAGTATTTATTATGATTCTAAAAATAATATTTACTATAATGAAGAAATAGTACCAAAGGATCTAAGAGAATCTACTAAACCAGTAAAGGCTTCTGAAGCAGCGAATATTTTTCAGATTGATACAAAATACTCCAAACCATTTAATTACCTATTCAAAGATGAAAATAACAAAAATAAAGAAGTCTATATGGGTTGTTATGGTATAGGGATAAGTAGATTAATGGGGATAATAGTAGAAAAATTTAATGATAAAAATGGTATAGTTTGGCCAAAATCCATAGCACCATATGATATTCATATTATAAATGTGGGTAATGAAAATCTTGATATAGTAACTAAGATAGCAGAAAAATTGGAAAAAGAAGGTAAATCTATTTTATTTGATGATAGAGAAAATATAAGTATTGGTGAGAAATTACAAGATGCAGACCTGATAGGAATACCTCTGAGGATTCTAGTAACTAAGAGAAGTTTAGAGAGTGGTGGAGTGGAGATAAAAAAAAGGAACGAAGAAGAATTCAATATATTCCCTATAGATAAAATTAAATACTAAAATAGAAACATTAGGTGAAAATATCAGAAATCAATATCCATAGTATTAATTTTCGAAAATGCTTTATTCATTAATACCAAAATGATGAATCCTGATATTATAACCATTAGGATCAAAGATAACAAAAATCCATATTTATATAATATATATAGTAGAAATACTATATAAAAAACACTTAAGAAAGTTGCAAATAAAGCTGATGGGGTAGTGGACAAATCCTGGAGACTTCTATTTTTAAAATTAGGGGAAATAGTACCTAGTGATAAAAATATTATATTAATTGTTATAAATGTCATTATTGTGAATACTATAAAATAATAAAAATAGTTTCCTTTAAAATTTAGAAAAAATTGAAAAATCAAATATAATACTATGGTCTGTACAAACATAAATACAGTTGATGCTATGTATTTATATTTTAATATAACACTTCTTTTTATTGGTGCCTGAAATATTATCCATCCTCCTTTTTTCTCCATAGATAAAGATGGAAAAATAAAATATAATGACAAAAGGGTTAATATATAGGCGAAACTTCCGAGAATTAACACATAAAATAAACTATAGTATTTCAAAGATATATTAGCATTTCCTATACTTATTATTAAGGCTATAAATATTACTAAAAGGAAAAATATTGATAGAGAATTGATTAGATTTTTCTCCTGTTTAAAGAAATTATTCAGCTCTTTATTTAGAATAAAGTTCTTAAAATACTTAATATTCCTATCAGATTTTATCTGTGTTGATAACTTAAAGACAACTTTTTTTGAAAGAAAAACAAAAATAATATACAGAACTATTACCTCAAAAATCAGAATGGCAAGTTGTGTATAGTCTCTAAAACTTAAGACGTTAGATATAAGACTGGAAGGTAGTATGCTTAGAGGTTTTGATTGCATCATTATATTGGTAAACATAGCAACATTTTTTGATTTAGATAACAGTTCTAAATTTGGAATACTTTTTAAAGCTAGGAGAAATGCTAGAAAAAGTATCACTATTAAAGAAAAGTTTGTCTTTATATTTTCCTTTAGTGTAGGTAATATTTGATTGGTAATCATAACCCATATAGCATCAAATAAAGTAACAAATATAGAAGATAGGATAAACAGTATAATGATCAAAATAAGGAAAGGTATGTTAAAAAATTGTATGTTATATATGTATATGTATGTAAATATTATTGGAGATGAAAAAAGAGATATTATTAGTATATTTGTAAAGAATATATGTGAAATTTTTGATATTATGATATCTTCTTTAGACACTGGAAATGTTAGAATATAACTTTCGAAAGGATTGATAAGGAATGTTTTAAAAAGCAATGCACATGATGATATAAGTGAGAATATAAATATAAAAAACAGTGAATCTGATATTATTGCATTTACAACATCAATATTAACATTATGTTGTTTGAGTATGGTAAGAAGAAAGAAATAAAGTATAAATTCTATCAATAATAAAGCTATGACTGCAAGAAAAAATAATATGATAACAATTTTCCTTGCGATATTTTTTTCTTTGAAATATTTTGAATTTGCAAGTAATGCATACTTAATGAAATATTTACTCTTCATATGTAAGTTTTAAGAAGACATCTTCTAAATTATTTTTCTTAGTTTGATCTTTTAATTCATCTATGGTACCTTCATCAATAATTTTCCCATGATTGATTATACCAATCTTAGTACAAATCTTAGATGCTATATCTAGTGAATGAGTTGATAGAAATATAATCCCCTTATTTTTTGAAAAATTCTCTAATATAGCCTGAAACTGGATTACTGATTTAGGATCTAGACCTATTAAAGGCTCATCTATTATCAAAATCTTAGGATCATGCATCAATGTAGCTGCAATAACAAGCTTTTGCCTAGAACCTCTAGAAAGGTTTTCTATATTTAAATTTGAATCATCAGAGTCCAAATTTTCATCTGTATCAAAAAGATTCAACGCTTCTTTGATTTTTCTATCTTTATCTTGAATATCATATATATCTGCTACAAAAGATAAGAATTCTTTTGCATTGAGTCTTTCATATACATATGGCTCATCAGGCATATATCCAATAATCTTTTTGACATTGATATTTCTATTATCTTGACCATTTACTAGTACATTACCACTATCTTGTATATATATACCTGCCATTATTTTTACTGTTGTACTTTTTCCTGCACCATTAGGGCCTAAAAACCCATATATTTCACCTTCTTTGACCTTAATGTTGATATCATGAAGAACCTTTCTACCGTTAAATGATTTTGAGAGATTATTAATTTCTAACATAATAATAATTTATATTAAATGACAATACATATCAATACCTATAGTATTTACCTTGAAACTATAGGTTAATCACTGGGAAACAAATGACTCACTAAAAGGACATTTATTAAATATCTTCTTTAATAAAATTTTCTACTTCTTTAAGATGTGAATCTAGAAGATCCTTAGATTTTGCCTCTAAATTAAGCCTAACAAGTGGTTCAGTATTAGAACCTCTTAAATTAAATCTCCAATCACTAAAATCTACTGACAAACCGTCAATATGTGAGATTTTACAGTCACCATTATCTGAATATTTCTTTTCTACACTATTAAGTACACTATCTGTATCTTGGACATCATAATTTATCTCTGGAGATGTGAAATATTTTGATCTGTAGTACGAGAGTAGAGAAGAGAAAGAAGTATGCTGAGCCTTCAGAAGTTCCATCATCATAAGCATAGGAATCATTCCATTATCTGAATAAAAGTTATCTCTAAAATAGAAATGAGAGCTTATTTCACCTGCAAATATAGCATCTTCTTTTTTCATTCTAGCTGCAATAAATGAATGCCCTGCTTTAGATATAATTGGTATACCTCCCATCTCTTTTACAGTGTCATCTATAGCCCAAATCTGTCTTGGATCATGTATTATTTTAGCTCCTTTATTTTTAATTAATATATTTTTCGAGAGTAGGGCTGTTATAAAATAACCCGTTGATGAAACACCATTGTTATCAACAAAACCGCATCTATCAGCATCTCCATCAAAGGCTATCCCCAAATCTGCATGCACCTCAATAACTTTATCTTCTATATCCTTAAGATTAGCTTCTTCCATAGGATTAGCGGGGTGATTGGGGAAATTTTCATCAGGTTCAAAATACATACTGATGAGCTCACAATTCAATCTTTTAAATATAGCATCCACTACATATCCAGCCACACCATTACCTGCATCTACGACTACTTTCAAGCCATTTAGTTTATCTTTGTCTACAAAGGATAGTACATGATCAACATAATCGTTAAGTATATCTATTTTTGTTGTTTCTATAGTATCTACATAACCTATATCATGAAGAAAACTATCTTTTACCATATCACGTAATTCATACATACCGTTATCTCCAGATATAGGATCTACATTTTTTAGTACTAATTTGACACCATTATATTCTTTTGGGTTGTGAGACGCAGTAATTTGAGCACCCCCATCAAATTTGTAATATCCTGCAGCAAAGTACATCATGTCTGTAGATATGATACCTATATCTGTAACTTGAGCTCCTGCAGAAATAGCACCTTTTATAAAACTCTGAAATAGTGATGGAGAAGACGATCTTATGTCTCTACCAACACATATATTCTTTAAATTACCATATTTTACGAAGAAATAACCTATTCTTGAAACGATATCTTCATTTATCTGATCTTTGTAAATACCTCGTATATCGTAAGCTTTAAAAATTGATTCATCCATAAAACATATATTATATAAAAAAATTTTTAAATTCAAATATTAAATATAAATCTATTTATATGGATTCAGTAATCTTAATGAAGGGAATCTATCTAATATAGGTTTAAATAAAGAGGTATCTACTTTAGATTGGTCAAATTGGAATCTATAAACTCTCCCTTTCCTATCCCCATATTCTGCTATCTCACCGAATTGGATCTTAATAATCTCACGTGCTATCCTATCTCTCGACATTCTTCTACCATATGAAGAATCTTGATTTAAAAGAGTAAATCTCCGTGGATCAAGTACAGCAAATTCATGATATATCCTATTACCCAATTTTAAAATATCCACTTGTTCATACAAATCAGTCCCACTCCTTTGAGTATCTTTCTCCACAGCCTGCATAGCCTTTCCATGATCAATTGTAGGAACAACAACATGAAAATCAGGAATATGGAGGATGGATAGAAAAGTAGAATCTAAATCAAACATGAACTTATATAATGATTCAATATCATCTAATATTTTTGGGTCTTTTTTTGAGTAATATGCACATGTCATAGCATTGGATGTTATGAATCTATCAAAAAGTACATATGTAGTATTATAAAAAGAGCCTATATCTTTCATTTGTGCTTTTAGAGAAGGTACACTTTCTAATCTATTTAGAGCATATATAGCCATTCTTTGGTATATGTCAATAGTTGGATCATCAGTATCAAGAAGTTTCTGTATTATTTGACCCCACAAGGCATCATACTGGGGATAGTCTACAGTTAATACGTTATATCCTAAACCTGAAATTATCTCTGCCATTTCCTCTGTTGCAGAACCTTTTCCTGATCCATCAATACCATCTATAACAGATACCTTGAAATTACCATATTCCTCTAACATTTCATTATGTTGAAATTCCATATTGTGCATTTATACCATTGTATACTGCAAAACTCAAATATTGTTGATATAACTGATCATTGATGTTAAAATAGTACAGAATCATTTAACAAAGTAAGAATTATGAAGAGAATTAAATTATCTGTATTTTTTACAAGTTTGTTTGCAGTTTCATATTTTTTCACATCAACTGCATTTGCTGCGACTACAGTAATTCCAAATTTTTCTAAACTCGGTTTCCCAAATGTTTTAAAAACTGTAAATGTTAATAATGCTAAAAGTTATACATTTACATCTGATGGAATAACAGTAACAATCCCAGTTGGAGCATTTGGAGAGAATGCAAAATTTGAATTATTAATGGGTATGGATAATACTTTTAGTAAATTATTACCAAAAGGAAATACTTTAGTTACAAATTTTGCATTCAAAGTGACTAGCTCATCCAACGGAGAACTAATAGGTGCATTCAAAAAACCTCTAACAATATCAGTAAAAAATAGTAATATAGATTCAAAGAGTGTTTATTATAATGTGACTCCAACAACTCCACTAAAAGTTGTTCAAAACCCAGTTTTAGCAACGATAATAGGAACCACCCTAACACATCAGAATCCAGTATCAATGGTTGGGTGGGTGATAGCAACTCCAACAAATTCTTTACAAAAAAACATCGCCCCAGCTAAAACTACTACAAAAAATAACTCTTCTACAACTGAAGATATAATACTTGTAATATTGGGACTTTTAGTTATTGCATTTATTGGAAGACAAATGATGCAAAATAAAACTCAAAAGTAATTATTTTCTTTTAATCTTTTTCATTTTGTTCTCAATCTTTATTTCGGATTCTCTTCTTGCAATATGGTAATCTGAGAAATCACAGTGTAACCCTGAAAATAGGGAAGGATCTCTATCTTTAACAATCTTTGCCATCTGTTGCATTATCTTTCTATAATGTGGTCTCCCTTGAGGACCAGTTCGAAGCTCAACCATCCAAAATATTTCTCTTGCTGTAGCATTTATATACCATTCTTGCATATAACCATATGGAACAGCATATTGAGAAGATTCGGGAGATTCTTGATACAATTTTTTACATAGACTATCAACTTTAGAAAAGACTCTTTTTATATCTTCAAAAAAAGGAGATTCTATAACATCTTGATCAAAGTCATAACCAAGAGATGTTGTAAAAATACTCCTTTGTGATGTTAATTGTCTGTGTCTATGTAAATCTCTGAAATCTCCACCCCTTGCTATCACACTAAAAGCATAGGATGCCACTTCAAAGGCTCTAGGTACTTTTCGAAACCTTACAACTTCGCGTTTGATCTTATCACCATTGTTTAATCTATCAAATCGTTCTCTTTTATCAAATAATGTCTTAAAAATTTTGGATACTTCATTATCAGATAATTTATTAACTTTTCTAATAATATCTCCATAAGAAGCACCAACAATATTATCACCATAAAGATAAGATGCTAGGACTTTTCTCTCAGCATTATTAGTCGAATCAATAAATGTTACAAAATTGTCAGGTTTTTTTCTAGATTCACTGCTATATTGAAATAAGCTACTAAGAGACCCCCTACTAAGAGATCTTAAATCTCTTCTATAATATTGTACTTCTTCTCCTCTTGTAGTTTTAACCCTTTTTAAAAATGAAGGAGCTACTTTTGAAACTTCTTGTATCATTTTATCTGCTATTGTAATAACCTCAAGATTTTCTGATGCTAACATCTTGTTAATTAAGCCTTCTAAAGCTCTACCATTGCAGTTTATTGCCAATGATGTTTGGGTAGAAAAGGGAAGTATATCTCTTAAATCATCAAACCTTTTGGATGAGCGTGACGAATTAAAAGAACTATCAGTCTCATCACTTCCTTTGGGATATTTATCTTTAATATATTCAAGGTATAGTGGTGATAATGTAGAATATAGTCCAAATAATTCATCCATAACCTCTATATACTCCTGCTTTAATCCTACATCTATAATATCAGGTACAACATATTGGTATTTAGAATCTTTTCTTTGATCTCCAAAAGACACGTATCTTGAAGATTTCTCAATCGGAGATACTCCCACTCTTTGTGATTCAATAACATTGGTTGCTACATTAGAAACACCTTCTATACATATATGAAGATTCCCCATCTCAGCAATAGAATCATCTCCATATAATGCTAGCCATTTTTCAAAAAATTCTCTACCCTTTTTCACATTTAAAACGCTATCTAAATCACCTCTTAAATTTAAAAATTCAATTAGTTTAGAAAGATTATCCTTAACATCAATACGTGATTTTTTCTCTAGACTATTTTCGTGAGCCCACTCTGGAGTATCCTCTGGATGCAATATTGGACTTATATATTCATCAAGAAAAAGCCTTCTTAGAGATTTTGTAGATCTAGAATATCTTGATGATAAAGCCCCAATTATCTCTTCTGGTAAATTATGCATTATATATATTGGTTCAGTTAAATTAGAAAAAAATGGTCGTAATATATTTTTTTCCTCTTCACTAAATTCTTCAACAAAATAAGGAATCTCATAACCAAAAGGAAATTCCATCTGTACAAAATCTTCCTTCACAAAATCATGTTGTATTTCTATTTGTTCTCCAGTAATAGTAGAACTCCAAAATAATCTAAATTACATCAATGGGGGATTAATAATATTATAAGTTAAATGAAAAATGTAGTCAAAAACATATAAAAAATACTGTGTGTGTGTTAAAATTTGTTAAAGGATTCTATATTAATGAAAGAAGAGATTAAAAATAAACTAATTTATATACTAAAGAGTCAATATAACATAGATACTTTGGTACCTTCATTTATACCAAAAATAACTGTACCAGCGCAAAGCCATGGTGATTATTCTACAAATATAGCACTTATACTTGCAAAGAAACTTAATGAAAATCCAAATACAATTGCAGAAAATATAAAATCATATTTGGAAGGTTTTGAGTGCACAGTTAAAGATGGATTCATAAATATATGGATACCTAAAGATACATTGATAAAAAATCTTTTTACAAAAGGAATCATAGAGAAAAAAAACGAGAAGGTTATTGTTGAATATTCGTCACCAAATGTTGCAAAACCACTACATATAGGGAATTTGGTATCTACAATAGTGGGGGATTCAATATATAGAATATATAAATATCTAAATTATGATACTGTTAATGAGAACCATTTAGGAGATTGGGGAACACAATTTGGAAAATTATTGTATGCTGTAGAAAGTTGGGGAGATAGTAAAAAAATAGAGAAAAATAAAAGTGAAGAACTTTTAAAACTGTATATTAGATTCCATAAGGAAGAGGAAGATGATAATGAACTAAAAGATAAGGGAAAAGTATATTTTAAAAGATTGCAGGAAGGTGATCCTAAATTAGTGAAACTTTGGGATGATTATAAATCTTGGAGTATTAAAGAACTCGAGAGAATATATAAAATACTTGATATAAAATTCGTGAATCAGCATGGCGAAAGTTTTTATGAAGCTTCTTCAAAAAAAATTATAAAAGATGCACTTAAAAGAAAAATTGCAAAAAGAGATAAAGATGGAAGTGTAGTTATAGATACTGGAGAAAAAGTTCCTTTACTAATACAAAAATCTGATGGTACAACTTTGTATTCAACAAGAGATATTGCTGCATTAAAATATAGATGTGAGAATATGGGGAAGGATATTATAATTTATGAGATAGGAGTGGAGCAGAAACATGCAATTGAACAGATGGTAAAAGCAACAACAATGCTTGGGTATACGAAAGAAGCGAAAATATATCTTATATTCAATGGGTTCGTAAAATTACAAAATAAAGAAAAATTATCTACTAGAAAAGGGAATATTATAACTGTAGAGGAAGTAATAAAAGAGGTCGAAAAAGAGACACAGAGTATAATGGTAAAAAGAGGAATAAATGACAAAAGTGTCATTGAGAATATAGCTGTGGGAGCTATTAAATTTAATATTCTAAAAAAACATTACTCTAAAGATACTGAATTTAATTGGAAAACTTTACTTGATTTTAATGGTAATACATCTGTATACCTCCAGTATACCTATGTAAGGTGTAAAAGCCTCACTAGAGGGATAACATCAAAGGAAGATAATTTGATATTCAATGAACAAGAAGAAATTCTTTTGCTCAGAAAGTTATACCATTTTAACAATATTATAGAGGATGCTAAATTATCACCTAACATACTTGCAGAATATTTACTTGATATAGCAAGATTGTACAATGGTATATATCAAAAATATAATATACTAAAAGAGAAGGAAGAAGTTAAAAATTCAAGACTTATGCTTACTAAAAAGACTATGGATACGATAAAAGAAGGGTTAGAACTTTTGGGTATAAAAACAGTAGATAAAATGTAATTAAACTTTTCTTAATGCTATTATTCTTTTATATTCTCTAGCACTCCATCTTATAGTTCTCTCTCCTGTATCATAATCAACGCCAATAAGACCAAACCTAGGCCATTTACCTTCATGTAGTTCAATATTATCTACTAGTGACCAATGGAGATATGACCTAACATCGGCTCCTTCATGTATAGCTCTCATTACTTGATAAATACTTTCTTTTAAAAACCAAGGTCTTAACCTATCCTCTGAATCTGCAAGACCATTCTCACTAACCATTATAGGTAAATCATATTTTTTTAGAGACATAATAATGTTGTAAATACTTTCTGGATTTATATACCAGCCTAAATCTGATATTGGTTCACTATCCTCGTTTTGGAAATTACCACTACGTGGATCTAAACCCTTTTTAACATTATGCATATAATGATTTAGGGCTATAAAATCAATATCTCCCTTGATTTTAGGCAGAAAAGTATTATTTAACCTACTGAATAACTTTGCACCTAATCTATCCTGTATATTTCTAGATTTAGGTTCCACATCGACAAGGTTCACAGATGTTGAAACTTCTATGGAATCTTCATATGATTTAATTTTTTGATAGGATCTCTTATGTGCTTCGATTAAATTTCTTCTAACTTTGAGTGCAGTAATAAGACTATTTTTCTTTTCTGGTGGCCAACCCCCGTATAGATATCCCATAAATACATACATTTCAGGTTCGTTAAGTATAATAATATGTTTTATATCTCTATCTAATTCTTGTAATAACTTTTCTACATAATTTGCAAAATTCTGAGCCACTTCTTGAGATTCAAATCCTCCTTTTTTTGATAACCATAAGGGATTTGCAAAATGAAATAAAGTTATCACAGGTTCAATCCCTCTTTCTCTACAATCCTCTATAAACTGTCTATAATGAAGGATAGCTTTTGGATCAAACTCACCCTCTACAGGCTCTAACCTTGAACGTTCTATAGATGTACGCACCATAGATAAACCTAGATCTTGAGCTATATCTAAATCTTCTTTATAACCATCGTCTTCCCAGCCAATAGACTTTCCTCTTACATAATTATCTGGATCTTTAGCTTTAGATTTTATCCTATCCCATAGCTCTTGAGGTAATTCTCTTCCTGCATTATTACCGTGATCTGTACTTTGAGAAGCATCTCTAGCCCTTTTTTGTGCAGTTCTCCCAAATGGGGAATTATCAGACCAGTCGCTATTATAATCATCACCTTCTACTTGCATACCAGAAACCCCAGCACCAAACTTAAAATCTCTTGGTACATCTAATCGTTCAGTATGTCCTTCATATATTATCTTTTCTTCCTCCATAATAAACACTAATATAGATAATATAGGATTATACTATATACAATACCTCAGGAACAACATTACAATTTAGTTAGGGGTGAATAATACGGCTTGAGTCACAGATGATATGGAATAGTGTTGGTTAAAAATCAAATTTGGTCCTAGAGCAGGATCATTCATTAAATATTCTCCATTAGATAGAACCTGAGTCAATAACACATAGTGATAGCCATATCCGACTGATACAACGACAGGGTGACCTTGACTAAGTTGAGCATTTATCTCTCCCCAGTTTACATAACCTCCAAATAAGCTTCCAAGAGGTGTAACATTGAAGATTCCAAGACCATTCCAGTTATATAATGGCCCCTCAAAATTAGATGGATTTTCTGCTATTGTAGCTGGAGTAACATTATAACCATAATATTTGGCATCCATAGCTACAGCCGTTATTAAACATCCAACTTCTCCAATAGTATAGCCACTGTAACCTACATCTATATTAGCCCAAGCAGGATTACCTTGGTTATAATAATAACCCTCTGGAGTGGCTACAATATGCTGCTTTGAAGATACATTACTTGATATTTGAGCTAGCTGCGTACCAGTAGCTGAAGCTTGGGGCAACGTAGTAGTAGAAGACTGTGGCGCTGTATTATTTTGACTAAGATTATTAACATTTGATGGTGTCGTTACCGTAGGAGACAATGTTTGACTAGGAATAAATATTACTGTACCTGCAGTTATTGATATAGTTGTGGAAGAACTTAATGTATTCCAGCTTTCAATACTACTCTCAGGAACATTAAACTTTGTCGATATAGATTGGAGTGTATCACCAGGTTGCACTGTATATGTACTTCCTGGAACAGGGACTATGTTAAGCTTCTGACCAGGATAAATAGAGGATGATTTTAGATTATTTGACCATTGTATAACATTGGCTGATGTATTAAATTGTTTTGCTATAGACTGCAAAGTATCACCATTTTTTACTGTATACAGATTTATTAATGCATAATTATCAGATTTTACGCTTGATTTAGTTAAATTATTTCCTGAGGTCTCTGAACTCACATCTGATAGAATACTATTTTGAATATTAGCTTTTATAGCGTAGGCTTTCTTAATACCTATACTCTTATTGTTCATATCATTTATATGCATCATAAAAAACATAAAAAATGAGAAGATGAATATAGATAAGATTGAAAACATCAATAAAGGTTTATATAAAGATCCTCTCTCAAAATAGAACTTTTGTAACAAATTAACCTTTATAAAGTTGATTTTTGTTACGACCCTATTAGATTTTTGTATATAGTAAGAGAGTAGTACAGACCTATCATCAAGGTATGTTTGTAATGAATTATAGAGTTGAGCAAATATATTTAGTTTAGTTTTAAAATCAAGACCCCATATCCGAGGTCTAACCACATCATCAATATCAAACATTAAGATAATCAAATTAAATTAAGGCAGATCTAAATTATTATACATAAAGAGATGTATTATGTAAACATAAATATATATATAGGGTATTTTAAGTTACTACAAAGGCAATATTATGATCAAATAAAGTACTCATAAGGCTAATTTATAGTGAAATTTCATCATTTGAACTCTGGAAACGAGATTTCAAACTTAGTTCCTTTTGAAACAGTACTTTCAACTAATATTGTACCTTTATTTTTCTCAATAATTGATTTAGCTAAAGAGAGTCCTAAACCAGAACCATCAAAGTTTTTCGTATTCTTTCCTCTATAAAACCTGTCAAATATTTTGTCTATATCCCGACTTTCTATCCCTACACCAGTATCTTCAACAATGATATATATCCTTTTTAATTTTTTATACAATATTATCTTTATAGTACCTTTTTTTGTGTATTTTAAAGCATTAGTACATATATTATACATAGATTTCCTTATGGCATCTTTACTACCAAACATATAGAAATTTTTCCCTTTTATTTGATATTCAAAATTCAATTTTTTTGCATCGGAAAGTATTCTAAGATCTTCTGCAATAGCATTAGTTACATCTAAAAGATCAAATTTAGAATTTTTAGCCGTTGATGTTTGATATTCCAATCTAGCTAAAGATAAAACATCATTAATGACCTTAGCTATCCTAGTATTTTCATATAAATTAGCCCTTAAAATCTTTTCATACTGTTCTAAACTCTGTTTCTTTCTTAAGGCAAGTTCAGTTTCCCCATTCATTATAGCAAGGGGCGTTTTAATCTCATGAGCCACATCATTTATAAATATTCTCTCTCTCTCAAATGTATCTTCTAATCTGTCAAAAAGCTTATTAAACTCCTCGGCCATAGCTTTAAATTCAAGTTCATAGCCTTCAGTTTCCAATCTTTGTTTTAAATTAAACCCTGTTATCGCTACAATTTGTGAAGTTATTTCATATAGTGGTTGAGTAACCTTCTCAGAAAGATAGTAGGTTATTATAAATATAAGGAGAATAAAGATTAAAGCTACCATAATCATCACATCGAACAGTCTATTTAAAGCTTCTTTAATCACATCAAATGAATTTCCAACTATAACAACTCCATCAAGTTGTCCATTAGTGAACACAGGCAAAGAAACCATCCTAACTTCAGATCCTCCAATTTGTTGTGTAAATACGGAGGATATAGATTTCTTTTCTACTGCAGAAAATACTTGCTGTATGAATTTGCTATTTAAATTATATTTATTTGACTCTTCAACAATACTCCCATTAGAGTTAAGTATAACAACAAAATATCCAATGAGGTTTTTGTCATAGAACCTTACTATTTTACTAGAAGACAATCCGCTTGAATGATTTACAACATTGGCAACTTCATGAGCGTTATATATAATATTTGAGTCAAATTGAGAGTAGAGGGCATAGCTAGTAGTTTCAAAGAATACTATCAATATTATCACCATAGTAAGCAGCGATACCAAAAGGTTCCAGAAAAGAAATTTGAATTTTAGGGACAAAAATATAGGATTATGTCTTAACTTTATAACCCACTCCTCTAACGGTTCTAATAATTTTGTTTTTATGTCCATCATCTATTTTTTTTCTCAAAAGCCTTATATAAACATCAACAACATTAGAGAAACTATCAAATTCATAATCCCAAGCATGATCTTCTATCATTGTTCTAGTTAACACTATACCTTCATTCCTCATCATATACTCTAATATAGCAAACTCTTTCTGGGACAACTCTATCATTTTATCCCCTCTGTATACCTCATATGTTTTTGTATTTAAAGTTAGGTCTCCTATTTTCAAAATACCATCAACTACTGATGGTCCTCTTCTTAACAATGCCTTAACCCTTGCTACAAGTTCCCCTATAGCGAAAGGTTTTGTTAAATAATCATCAGCACCCATATTAAGACCTTTTATCTTATCTTCTGTAGAGTTACGTGCAGTCAAAATAAGTATTGGTGTCTGAACTCCATCTGCTCTAATTTTAGCACAAATATCAAACCCATCCATATCTGGTAACATCAAATCTAATAGTATTAAAGTATAGCCTTTCTCCTCTTCCTGAACCATTTCCAAAGCTTCTTGTCCACTAGTTGCAACATCAACCTCATATTCAGCCTCAATAAGTCCTCTTCTTATAAAACTAGCAATCTTCCTTTCATCTTCAATTACTAATATTTTGTTTGTATTGTTCATAATTATTTGTACTTTATATTGTTAGATAGATCCTTGAATCTGAATCCTAACTAAAAGCTTTATTTAAAGTAACACTTATATTCTGAACCTTACCATTCTGATAAACTTTAAGTGTAACAGTAGAATTTAATTGTTGCATACCTATAAGATACCCTAATGAGTTTGATTCGGTAACCTTAACACCATTAACTTCAAGTATGATGTCGTGGCTTTTCAGTCCAGCTCTTGATGCAGGAGTATTAGGTAATACAGCAGGACTACTACTGCTTCCTACTAAATATGCACCATAAGAATAATTAAGATGCTGAGATTGTTGTATCGCAGGAGTTATTAATTCATAATCAACACCAAGTTCAGGTTTTATTATTTTTCCATTCTTTAACACTGATAGTATATCTGATTTAGCCTGATTTATTGGTATAGCAAATCCAATTCCATGTGCAGTAGATGCAACTGCAGTATTAATACCAATAACTTGGCCCTCAAGATTCAATAAAGGTCCTCCAGAATTACCAGAATTAATCTCTGCATCAGTCTGAATCATCCCAGTAAGATTTTCTACAGCCCCAGTAACTGGGTCTTGTGCTTGAACACTTCTTGATAATCCAGAAATAACACCTGTATCAACTGTATTCTGATATTGACCAAGTGCGTTACCAATAGCAATAACAGCACTCCCAAGTTGTAGGCCAGATGAGTTACCTAAAGGTAAAGTTGGTAAATTAGTTGCATTAATCTTAACTACAGCGATATCATTTGTTGGATCAGTTCCAACAACTTTGGCCTGATAACTTTTACCATTATTCATTACTACTGTGTATGAGTCAGTAGGACTCACAATAACATGTTTATTAGTAATAATATATCCATTAGATTGAACAATAAAACCAGATCCTTCTCCTACTGTTTGCTTTGTACTACCAGAGCTAGATCCGGATCCAGATCCACCAGATCCAGAAGATGGCAATCCAAAAAAATTACCAAATAAATTATTGTTATTGTTCGAGACGTATTGAGAGATTACTATACTTACAACTGCAGGATTGGTCTTTTTTACCACACTAACTACAGCAGAATTTTGATTTACAACAGGTAGATTCTGTACAATTCCAGATGATGTTCCTGCTATAGTACTATTAGTACCAATATTATATAACTGAGAAGATAGAAAACCTAAAATTCCACCAAACAAAGTTGCAAAAACCAATGTTAATACAACAACAAAAGACATAGTTCTTTTAAATTCACTCTTTGATATATATTCTATAGGAGTAGATGTTGTTATTTTTGTATCATCCATAGTATCTTAAAATAAAATAATAAAATAATAATTAGAATTGCAACATAAAATTTGTAATCCAAACTACTTATATAGACATAGTATTAAAATAACATTAAATATTAATTAAGTTGCTATACATCTTTTGACATGTTGAAAGTTATAGTAAAACTGTTAATATATAAGGTATGGATTTAACAACCATTATAATTATAGTAGTATTTGTAATTTATATCCAGAGAGGATATGCCGAAGGTTTAATAAAGATTGTTACAGGGTTTATTGGTCTTATTATTACATATATTATTTCTTTTAAGTTATATTTCTTGGGAGATGATATTTTAAAGCATTACTCTAAAATTCCTACTTCACTAGAGAAACCACTAGGAATTTTAGTCGTATTTGTCATACTCCTTATAGCATTACACTTTATATCTCCAATAATATATAAAAGATTTATACCAAAAAAATTAAATAAAGCAAAAATGAATAAATATCTTGGAGCTATGTTATCCCTCCTTGAGGGTATAATTCTTGTTAGTTTTATTATATTCTTGATAATGAATATAAACATATATAAGGGGGAAACAACTATACAGAATACAATAAGAAAATCCTATTTAGGTGGAATTATAGTCAAGGAAGACACAAAAATATTGTCTCCTTTTATAGGTTCAGATTTAAAAAAAATAAAGATACAATCTAAATTAGTAACACCTTCAAAATAAATGAAAGTGCACAGAAGATTAGCAAATTACATCAAGGAAGTTAGACCAGGTATAATAACTGGGGCTGCTGATAATGATCCAGCGGGAGTATCCACTTATTCTATATCTGGATCACAATTTGGGTATTCACAAAATTGGATAATGCTAATTTCTATACCAATGCTTATAGCAGTACAAGGAATGGTAGCAAGAATAGGGGTTATAACGAAAGAAGGGTTGAATGAGGTTATTAAAGCTGAATTTGGAATAGTAGCTGTTTATATAATTCTTCTAATTCTACTTATATGCAACACATTCACAGTAGGTGCAGATATGCTTGCAACCTCAGCATCAATAACAATGTTTTTTACAAATAGCACTATTGGTTACCAATATATACTTATCCCATTATTTATCTTCCTTACATATATAATCATTTTTAAAAGCTACGATAAAATAGCAAAATTTATGATAATAGGATCTCTAGTGTTTATATCATATATTTTTGTTGCAATAATTGCCGGGCCAAATTGGTTGAGCGTTTTAAAAGGAACTTTCATCCCAGATATAGGAAGCCTTTTTTCAAATAAAGGGTATGCAATAGTAGCAACCGGGATCTTGGGAACGACTATATCTCCTTATTTATTATTTTGGCAACAGAAAGAAGAAGTAGAGGAACACAGACCATTAACATTTGCTAAGAAAGAAAGAGGTTTTATAACATACGGTTTTATATTCTCCCAAGTTGTTACACTTTTTATAATGACAGCAGCTGGAGCTACTCTATATAAACATCACATAAATATTCTAAATGCTCAATATCCTGCAATAACAACAGCACAGGTTCTAAAACCACTAGCTGGAATATTTGCTGGTCAACTTTTTGCTGTTGGGATAATTTCTGCAGGGTTAATTGCAATTCCAGTACTTTCAATATCATCAGCATATGCTGTTACAGAGTTAACAAAAAAACATGGATTTTTATCACATAGGTTTAAAGATGCAAAATTATTTTACTACATTATTATATTATCACTCCTTGCTGGATTTGCATTTACAATATTTAAAGTACAGCCTATATCTGCTTTATTTTATTCTCAAGTCCTTGATGGTATATTAACACCTATAATAGTTACGTTAATCATAATTATAGCCAATAAAAAAAGAGTCATGGGGCATTTGAAAAATAATTTGTTTGATAATTTTTTTGGTATTCTATCTGTTATAATAATGGTAACAGCATCAATTTTAATATTCCTATAAAATTTTTAAAAGATGAAAAAATATGCACTAAAATTAATAAGACTGTATCAGAAAACATTATCTCCAGATCATGGAATATTTTCTAAGAAGTATCCTCAGGGATATTGTAGATATAACCCGTCATGTTCAGAATACACATATGAGGCTATAGAAAAATATGGAGTATTAAGGGGAGGAGTAAAAGGAATGTACAGAATATTACGCTGCAACCCACTATCCAAAGGTGGGGATGATCCGTTGTTGTAGCACTATAATTTACATTTTATTGACATTTACAAGCTCACATTTTACACTCGATGTATATAAAAATTTAATTTTAGTCCCAACTCATTATGGTTACAAAAATCAAGAAACGTAACGGCTCTATAGTAGACTTTGATGAGAAAAAAATTGTAAATGCTGTATTTAAAGCAGGGGAGGCAACAGGAGATTTTGGTAGAGAAGAAGCTAGAGAAGTTAGTTCCATCGTAATCCAAATTTTGGGAGAAAAATATAAGTCAAAGACCCCTTCAGTAGAAGATATACAGGATATAGTAGAAATAGCTCTTATAGCAAAAAATCACGCAAAAGCTGCAAAAGCATATATTCTGTACAGAGAAGAACATAACAAAGCAAGAGAAAGACAAAAAGAGATAATGGAGGGTTTTACAACAAATTTACCCCTATCAGAAAATTCTCTGAGAGTTATTGCAGGAAGATATCTAAAAAGAGATGCAAAAACTGGAAAGATAACTGAAACACCAGAAGATATGTTTCTTAGAGTTGCAGATGCACTAGCAAATGTTGAGAAAAAATATAAAAAGAGTAAGAAAGAAATAGAAGCCATAAAACAAGATTTTTATTCTATAATGAGTAATTTTGAATTTACACCTGCTGGTAGAACTGTTACAAATGCTGGTTCTGATACTGCCCTTGTAGCAAACTGTATAGTATTGCATCCACAAGATAGTATGGAAGGTATTTTTCAAACTCTGAAAGATGCAGCGTTGCTACAGCAATTAGGGTCAGGACTAGGATTCCCTTTCCATTTATTGCGTCCTGCTGGATCAAGAACTATAAGAACAAAAGGAGTTTCTTCAGGACCAGTAAGTTTTCTAAGAGTATATAATGAAGCCTTTGGTATTATTAAACAACAAGGTAGGCATGGAGCAAATATGGCAGTAATGTCAGTTGACCACCCAGATATTTTAGATTTTATACATTGTAAAGCAATTGAGGGGGAAATAAGAAATTTTAATATATCTGTTGGGATAACAGATGAATTCATGAAAGAAGTAAAAAGTAATTCTAAAAAACCATGGATGTGCCAATTTGCTGGTGTAAAAATGAAACCAAGAACTATTACAAGAGATAATAGTCATATAATAACTGATGTTAAAGAAACCACTATGACAGCAAGAGAATTATTCCAAGAAATAGTATCTGCAGCATGGAATAACGGTGAACCTGGTGTTGTATTTCTTGATGAGGTAAATAAAACAAACCCTGTACCTAAACTAGGAAGAATAGAAGCTTGTAATCCTTGTGGGGAACAATTCCTACACGACGGTGATGTTTGTAATCTAGGATCAATTAACCTTGAGAAATTCGTTACTAAGGATAGAACAATTGATGTGAAAAAATTAAAAGCAGTTACAAGAAGTGCTGTAAGACTACTTGATAATGTAATAGATATTTCAGATTTCCATGTAGATAGAGTGAATAATGTATTTAGGAAGAATAGGAGATTAGGATTAGGAATAATGGGGTTTGCAGACATGTTATATCTTATGGGAGTAAGATATAACTCTAAAAAAGGTATTGATACTGCAGAAGAAGTAATGAAGATAATAAATACAGAAGCTCACAAGATGTCGCAGGAACTTGCGAAAGAAAAGGGCATTTTTGAGAATTATGATCTTTCAATCTACAAAGGAAGTGGAGTAAAAATGAGAAATGCAGCTCTAACAACTGTAGCTCCAACAGGATCAATTTCGATGATGTTTGATGTATCATCTGGAGTCGAACCATACTTTGCATTATCCTACTACAAACAAGTGATGGGAGGACAAAACCTCTACTACACCAACAAACACCTTGAAAATGTCCTTAAAGAAAGAGGTTTATACTCTGAAGAACTTATAGAAAAAATATCAGAAACTGGGTCTATACAGAATATTAAGGAAATACCTCAGGATATTAAGGATGTATTTGTTGTAGCAATGGATATATCAGCAGAAGATCATATAAGAATGCAAGCAGCTTTCCAAAAACATACTGATAATGCTATATCAAAAACTATAAATTTCCCAAATCATGCAACACAACAAGATGTCATAGATGGATATCTCCTTGCTTGGGAATTAAAATGTAAAGGTTGCACTGTATATAGAGATGGATCAAGAGAGGTTCAAGTATTAAACCTCATAGAAAAAAAACAAGAAACTAAAAAAAAGATAACCAAAATAGACTGTCCTGAATGCGGGGCTCAAATGGAGATGAAAGAGGGTTGTGCAACTTGTGCATATTGTGGTTATTCATACTGTTCAGTATGACTAGAAATCTTAATCTAAATAAGGAGGACGGTTTAATAGTGGTAAATACTGGGGGAGGAAAGGGTAAAACAACAGCTGCTTTAGGTATACTTCTACGTGCCTGTGGATATAACTTGCATGGAGTGATGATTCAGTTTATAAAAGGATCTTGGTTTTATGGAGAGAAAGAAAGTTTTGAAAGATTAGCACCCAATTTTGAACTTTTATCTCTAGGCAAAGGGTTTGTAGGTATTATAGATGATAAACTACCTTTTGAAGACCATAAGAATGCAGCAAAGAAGGCTGTAGAAAGAGCCAAAATAGAGGTTACAAATAATAAAAATGACATTGTTGTACTTGATGAGATAAATTATGCTGTAAAAGGAAAACTCATTAGAGTAAAGGATGTTATTGATATAATAAAAATTAAAAACAAGAATTTAGATCTTATCTTAACAGGAAATTATGCAGATTCTAAAATTATAGCACTTGCTGATACTGTAACTGAGATGAAAGAAATAAAGCACGCATTCAGCTCTGGAAAACTTGCAAAAAAAGGTATTGATTACTAAGCCCCTATATACAAACTAGAAATATCATGTATTTTCATATACAATCAAGATTATAGATAGAATTATTTAATTATTTATGAAATTATGGATAAATGTAATTGTGACGGATGCAGTTGCCAGAGTTCTGAACAAAAAAATAAAAATTGCAATAATACAGAATGTGTGAAAGAGTCTATATCTGGATCCTGTGAATCTAGATTCTGTGGATCTAGATCTTGTGACTGTTTTAAATAACTCTAATAAGTAGAATAATTCCTGCCATTCACTTTATTGTTATGTTATGAAAAATATAAAAGTTGAAATTTCTGGAAATTTAAATATTGCTCATATTTTAAAAAATAAAAACGTATATGGCTACATAAAATCTTCCAGAGATTTTTGTATATTGGAGGGGAATAAAACAGATATATATAATTTATTTAAAATATTACAAAAAAAAACATTCTTGAAAAGAAACCCTAATATAGTTATAAAAGAATTCCCTTATGAAGGTAAGATCAAAAATTTATATATAGTTGATAGTATTAAAGATGTGAAATTAAAAGTATACGTATTTATATCTGGTATCATACAAAATGTTTCATATGATACATCCACAAAAAGATTTGCTGATGAATTAGGTGTTACTGGTTGGATAAAAAACAATGATGATGGTACAATTGATGCTAAATTAGAGGGTACATATAACGCAATTGAGAAACTTACCCAATGGATGGAACATGGGACTAATAAAACGATTATTCATGATTTTAGAGTAGAATACCTTAAATATCAAAATGAATTTAAAAAATTTAGTGTCATAAAATGAAGAGTTTAATAAGGTACATATATCCAAGTTATAAAATTTTGTCTATATTTTTAATAATAGATATCATAACTTTGGTATTATCATATAAAATATTTGTATTACCAATTATGGTATTACCATTTATATTTGTCTTAATATTCTTTTTCTTCTCAGCTGTATCAGCCACATTACAAAATCCAAATTTAGGTATATTAATGGCCTTTGCTCTTATGCCTTTTGAGAGAATAGGTGGATTCTATTATCATTCTATACATATACGTTTTGACCAGTTGATAATAGGTATAGCCGTTTTTGTGTTTCTAATTTCTGCACTAATTCTAAAGCAATTTAGAATTAAAAAAGATCCAGTGTTTATGGTTATATTAATATTACTTGCAGTAAATATATTATCTTTAGTAAACGCAGTAAATATATCAAGGGAGATTGAAATCCTATTATTCACATTCATCACATATATAGTATATTTTCTTGTTCCATTCAATTTTTTTAATATTAAATATGTAAAATATATCCCTTATATAGTATTTTTGGTAACAATACTATTATCAATCTTTGGACTATTCCAATATTTTGGTAATTTAGTATTTAATTTACCAGGGTCTGTAGTGGGATTATCAGCTCCATATGTAAAAGATGTTTTAGGATATCCAAGAATACAGGCTACTGAAGTTGAACCATTATATTATGGAACCTATTTGATTTTCTCAATTACACTAGCTCTAGGGTATATAATTACACATATAAAGGAATATAGTTTAAAAGACAAAAATATTAAAAATTTAAAAGATAAGATTATATCAAAGCATCTATTTATTTTATCTATACTAGCTTTTCTTTTAGGAGGTATTAATTTGATACTTACATATGCAAGAGGAGCTTGGATTGGTGAGATTCTTGCGATAGTGATACTTTTAGGATTTCTAGCATATATCTATAACATTAATAAGAAAATTATACTCACCATAATAGTTATTTTTGTGATTTTTGTATCAACTTTCTTTCTACTACAATCTGTTCATAAATTACCTCACTTTGCAGCGAAATTAGCACAAAGAGCTGAAAATCTATCATCCCCAGATAGAGTATTTCTAGATAATAATGCAACACAGGCGTTTTTAACTCATCCAATACTGGGTATTGGAGTAGGAGGTTTTGGCCCATATATGTCAATAAATCCGTATGTAACACCTCCTCCTTTATATAAACAATTTGAAGGATATGGATGGGCAATAGTAAATAATGAATACTTGGAGATCCTTACAGAAACAGGAATTTTGGGATTTATAGCATTCATATCTTTAATAGGCCTTGTTCTATATAAAGGTACGAAAGCATCAATAATGAAAAATAGAAATGAAAGCACAGATAGTAAATTTTTAAGAATCACTTTAATATCCTCTATTGCAGCTTTTGTAGGCATTCTTTTACAATATATGACATTCTCCACACTGTATATACTTCAAATATGGTTGGTAGTGATGTTGATTTACTTAATATCTTACCATATCCTTAATATGCCTAGATCTGACAGATCCAGATCCAAGGAATCAAGATTCAATGATACAAAATCTTAGAAAAAATACATTTTGGCTTCTAACAGCCCAAGGCCTTACTATTTTTGCAAGTTTAATACTTAATATAGTACTAGCAAGACATCTTGGACCTACATATAACGGTATATATAACTATGCCACATCAATAATTGCAATATTCGGTATTTTTGTAGATTTTGGTATGTCTACAGTTTTAATAAGAGATGTGGCAAGGGATTTAAATCTAACAAAAAAATATTTAGATAATCTTGTTTTCTTGAAAATAATCATAGGTGTGATAATACTTTCACTCATAATTATAACATCCTTTTTTGTAAGACAATATCATAATATAGAGTTAATAATGTTATTTTTAGGTCTATATAATATTATCTCTGGGTTTAATTATTTGGTCAGAGGAATTTTTAGATCTCATAATCAAATGATATATGAAGCATATACAATAATATTTGAGAAATCTCTACTTTTAATATTTGGTTTTATAGCACTATTTTATTATAATAGCCTTCTTCTTTATACAGTAATATTCGCTATAACTTCACTAATAGGATTCGCTCTTGCAATAAAAATAATAAGACAAAAATTCTCCAAATTTAGATTACATATTGATACAGCTTTTTGGAAATATATGTTACTAGAGATATGGCCATACGGAGTATCATCAATTGTCGTAACTATATATTTTTCTATAGATCAGGTTATTTTAGGAAGTATTAAACCAATAATACAGGTTGGATATTATGGTATAGCACGTTCCACTACAGGAGTCATCATATCTATAATAGGAATACTAATAGGGGTATTATTTCCATCATTCTCTGCATTGTTCAAGACTGATAAAAAAGCATTTTTAGAGCTTTTAAATAACGCTATAAAATTGATGGTCATACTTTCATTTATATTTGTTCTTGAGATGATGTTTTTATCTCGTGGACTTATACTACTTGTATTTGGACATAAATATCTAAATTCAGTCTTACCACTTCAATTTTTATCAATATCTACTGGGTTAATATTTATAAATGCACTTATAGGTAATGCCTTTGGGGCTGTGGATAAACAAAAAACATTACTTAAGGGTTTATTTTTATCAATGATAATAAATGTAGTATTGAACTTCCTTTTAATACCAAAATTTGCAGCAGATGGTGCAGCAGCAGCAGCAGTGTTTACAGAATTGTTCATAGGGACATATGCGTATATATTATTCAAAAGAGATTTTGAGATACGTATATTAAAATATATCATACGTCCATTAATCGCAGCAGGTTTATCATCTTTAGTTTTTATATTTCTATCATCCTTGAATGTATTAGCTTTATTGGTAATAGGAATTATTGTATACTTTATTATACTTATCTTAATAAAAGGAATAAGTATAGAATTCATAAAAGATAATTTAAGATTTAGATCTAGCTCCACAGGAGCTGGTTCCACAGGGTCTAGATCTTCAGGGTCTGGACCCACAGAAAGTATATGAGAATTGCCGTAGATGCAAGATTTGCAAACACAAAAACAGGAATAGGTAGACTTACTTATTCTCTAATATCTGAAATATTAAAGCTTGATAGAGAAAACTTCTATGTTGTTTTAACTGATGATGTGGATCCATTCCCTGATATTAAATACCAGAATATAAAGAAGATAACGTTTAAAAATGCCACAAAAAGAAAAATATTATGGCAGATCATATATCTTCCATACATACTAAATAAAGAGAAGATAGAGATTTTTTTCTCACCAAACAATTTTATTATAGTTCCATTTTTTTATAGAGGAAAGACTATAATGACAATACAAGATTTAATACCAATGGTTTTTTCTGAATACTTAAAGAGTAAAAAATCAAATATAAAATATAAATTTCGGGTGTTGCTTGCAAAAATTAATGAACCTGAAAGGATAATGACTATATCAGAATTTTCACTTTTAGAGATAGAGAGGATATTAAAAATATCAAGAGATAAAATATTTATAATAAAAGAAGGAGTGGATAATAGGATATCAGATATAAAATTCACAAAGGAAACTCTGCATGCCCTGGGTGTTGAAAAACCATATATACTAGGTATAGGAGGAATGGAGGTTAGGAAAAATAATAAGGTCCTTGTAGAAGCATTTATCTCCCTGATGCAAAAAAATACTGATCTAAAACATTCTCTTATTATTGTAGGCAATAAAGAGTCTAATATTATTCCAGCAAGCATTGTCACGATCCCAGAATCACTTAAAGATAGGATAAATTTTATAGGAGAAGTAAAAGATCATGAACTTGCAGCATTATATTCCAATGCCACAATATTTGTATATCCATCATTATATGAGGGATTTGGGCTTCCACCTATTGAATCTTTCAAACATAAAACTCCAGTGATTACATCAAATATATCATCTATACCTGAGGTTACAGGTGACGCTGCAATACTAATAAACCCTTATAAGAAGGAAGAGTTAGAAAATGCTATGTTTATGCTTTTAAGGGATGAAGAAAAACAGAAAGAACTAGTTAAGAAAGGGATTATGAGATTGAAAGAATTTGATTGGAGTAATACCGCAAAAACACTAATCTCAGAGTTTAATAAATTAAAATAGATTTTATGGATAAAACAAGAGTAGTACTTTTAACAGCGAGTTTCGGGAAAGGTCATAACATAATAGCAAGAAACCTTAAAGAAGAAATTAATAAAAACTTGGGTATTCATTGTGAAACTATAGACTATATGAAACTTTATGGTAAGAACATAGAGCTGATTGCAACATCTATATATAATTTAACAAGAGAATTTCTACCTACATTATATGACATTAGATATAAATATCTTACTGATTTAAAAACAAGGAATTTATTCGATAGAATGGCATTGAGGGCCATTAAAAAGAAGCTAAGGGGGGATATTACAAATACAATTTTTATATCTCTATTTCCAAATGCCACAGTCGGACTTTCAAACATAAAATGTAAAGCTAAGTATACTATAACTACAGATTATGGAGAAATACACAGAGAGTGGTTTAATAAAAATATTGATGGATATTTTGTTGCAACATTGAATATAAAAAATAAATTATTAGAATATGGGTTTAGTGAGAATAAAATATATGTAACAGGTATACCTATTGGAAAAGAATTTTATAACCAGAAAAAGAGAAGATATATGAGAGATATAGACCCTCTTAAAAAAACTATTCTTATGATGGGTGGTGGAGATGGAGTTTTCAATTCTCCTATAAAAATTTTAAAAAGACTATCCATTAATTATAATATAATTTTTATAGCGGGTAGTAATAAAGTTTTAAAAGATAAAGTAAAAAAATTAAAAATTAATAATGTAGTAGTAATTGGCTATACTAATAAAATAAAAAATTATATAGACCAGAGTGATGTTGTAATATCTAAAGCTGGTGGAATATCATTGACTGAATTTGCTGTGTCTAAAATACCCATTGTCTTATATAAAAAGACTAGTGGACAAGAGAAGGGGAATATAAATTATTTTATTGATAATAATGCTTGTGTACTTGTAGATGATTTAGACGACTTGGATAAAACAATATATGACATACTGAATAATAAAATTAAATTAAATATGAATTTAGTTGACACAAAGACCCCTGCCATAGATAAAATTATAGAGATAATTAAAAAACAGTTATGATTCATAAACAAACTATACTAATATTGACATCAACAACAACGGGGAATGGACACATAAGTATTGCAAATAGTTTAAAAGATACTTTTAATACTGAATATCCAGGTCAGTATAATATTATAATTATAGATTTTTTTGAGAATTATTCAGCAAAAATACTAAAAAAATCAATACACTCATATTCTGGATTAATAAGACATGCCCCATCAATTTATTCTGCCGTATATTATGCAACTGATAGTGAAAAAAGATTTTTACCTGCTCTTGCAGTTCTAAAAATACAAACTAGAAATAAAATAACTAAACTTATCAAAGAATATAATCCTGATATTGTTATTTCAGTACATCCATTATTGAATCATGTGATATCAAAAACTTTAAATAAACAAGGTATACCATTTATAATATTAATTACTGATTTATTGAATGTTTACCAAAGTTGGTTTGATAAAAATTCAACTTTACATATAGCACCTACAAAATATGTGGAGGAAGAATGTTTAAAACATAAAATATTAAATGTTAAAACTTATGCTATTCCAATAGATCCAAAATTTTCTATTAAAATAAATAGAGATAAAATCTACAAAAAATATAAACTTTCTAAAAATAAGAAAACTATTCTTATTACTTCCGGAGGATTTGGAACGATTAAAGCAAAAAAAATTATTGAAAAATTTGATTATCTACATGATAAATATCAGATAATTGTAGTAAACGGTAAGAATCAAAAGTCAAAGGACTCAATAGCTAAAATGAAAAAACAAATAAAGGTTTTGAATTTTGGATTTGTTGATAATATGTATGAATTAATGTCAATATCAGATTTTGCAATATCAAAAGCAGGTGCTATAACTTTACAAGAACTAATATCTAAAGGAGTTATACCTATTGTTATAGAATTTATAAATGGACAAGAAAAAGGTAATATAAAATATATTAAAAAAGAGAAAATAGGTATAATAGCAGAACAAAATTATTTGGAAGTTATAGAAGAATTAGTTAATAACCCTAAAAAAATTGATGAAATGAAAAATAACATGTTGAAACTTAAAGATACAAATTCTAGAAAAAAGATAATTAGAGAGATAATTAAAATCATGAATTAGAATGAGAATAGCATTAGATGCAAGACTTGCAAATATAAATACAGGAACCGGGAGAGTCACATATGGACTTTTTTATAATCTATTGAAGAGTGATAGAGATAATCATTACATAGTACTATTCCACAACAAAGATCCCTTCCCAGATTTAGATATAGAGAAATTTGATATAGGAAGAGGTAATGATCAAAGATTTACATATTTATGGCAATTATTCATACTTCCAAGAATTTTGAATAAGTTATCAATAGATGTGTTTTTCTCTGTAGAAAACATGGTCTATCCTTTGTTTTTTAAAGGTACTACTATTGTATCAATACAAGATTTAATACCTCTTGGAATCCCTAATTATTATGATAGAAGGTATGATAAAATAAAATATAAAGTTAAGATTCTATCTTTAAAATTATTAAAAAATAGAGATAGAATTTTTACAGTATCAAATTTTTCCAAAAATGAGATAGTAAAAAAACTTAAAATAAAAAGTGATAAAATATTCATCGTACCCAATGCAGTATCTCCTTTTGAAATAGTCAGAAATACAGATAAGATACTAAAGGATTTAAAAATTAATTTCCCATATATTCTTGCAATAGGTGGTGGAGAAGCAAGAAAAAATAACAAAACCCTTATAAAGGCATTCGTGAAATCTAGGGTTAAGGAACATCTAATTATAGTAGGAGATAGTATAAGAACTGTACAATCTTCTAAATTTGATAATCTAAAAGGACAAAATAAAGTACATCTTATAGGTAAAGTTACAGATAATGAATTAGCAGCATTATACAAAAATGCTAGTATTTTTGTTTTCTTATCATATTATGAAGGATTTGGTCTGCCAATTCTTGAAGCATTTAGTTATAAAATTCCTGTTCTTGCATCTAACAAAACGTCTCTTCCTGAAGTAGCAGGAGATGGAGCATTACTAGTTGATCCTTTATCCTTAGACAAAATAAAAAAAGGTATAAGAAAAATTCTTAGAGATGATAAATATAGACAAGATTTAGTAAAAAAATCTCAGAAGGTATTAAAGCAATTTTCTTGGGAGAAATCAGCAAGAATTTTAAAAGATTATATTAAGGATATAAATATTTATGGTTGATATATTAAAAAATATAGATTTAAAACAATACACAACATATAAAATAGGTGGATCTGCAGATTTATTTGCCACTGCATATACAGAAGATAATTTAAAATATCTAGTAAGATATGCATATTCCAATGATATTCCTTTTGATATTATTGGAGGAGGAAGCAATGTATTAGTATCAGATAAAGGAATAAGAGGTTTAACGGTAAAAAATGCTACAAAAGAAATAATTATTCATGAAGATATTAATGTTGATAATTTTGATATTAAAAATTTGAAATCTTTTTATAAAGAAGGATCATATATGCAATTTGAAGACCTAGAAGATAATGAATCAGACTATAATAAGGTACTTGTTGAAGTTTCATCAGGATTATCCCTTGCATATTTAATAAATGATACAATTTCCAAAGGATTAACTGGATTACAATATTTCGCTGGTATACCGGGAACGCTTGGGGGAGCCATATTTAATAATATACATGGAGGAACTAGACTCATAGGCAATCTTCTACACTCAGCTACAATAATAGATATGGAAGGAAATGTGAGTGAGGTTGATTATGACTTTTTTAAATTTGGATATGATACTAGTATATTACACCAAAAAAAATATATATTGCTTTCTTTAAAATTAATATTATTTGAAGGTGATACAGAGAAAGCAAAAAACATTCAGAGAGAGTGGATTAAAAGAAAACATAAAATTCAACCAACACTCCCATCTTGTGGATCAGTATTTAAAAATATATCAGATGAGGAAAAACTGGAAATTGGAGCACCAGTGAATTCGGCTGGATGGGTAATAGAACAATTAGGGTTTAAAGGATTTAGAATTGGTGGTGCAGAAGTATATAGGAACCATGCTAATTTTATAGTAAACCTAGGCTTTGCAAAATCAAATGATGTAAAAACAATAATTGAAAAGATAAAAGAAGAAGCCCTAAAAAAATTTAATTTAGAACTAACCCTCGAGATAATATTAAAAGGAGATTTTTAAAACTTAACTATCAAAATTTATTTTTCTTCCTCAATAATTTCAAGCTTTACCTTACCTGATTTATCTTTACCTTTATATTCAAGTTCAATACCACAAAATGGACATTCTATAGTATCTCCTGTTCCTATACCTTTCTCAATATCAAATTCATTTTGACATTCTAAACATGTAACCTTCATAAATTTATAAAAATAAAATTATTATACTGAATATATCAGAAATCAATGAGAAAATAAAGGTTAGCTAGAATATATACAATAAATCTACCTCAATATAGAAGAAAAAATAGTGTATAATAGTATATTATGGATATACCTTCAAAAGAACTAAAAAATGGATTTAAACTACCATTATATGGCATAGGTACTTGGTATGTAGGAGGCGATGCTGGAAAAATAAATCACGCATATGATAAAGCTGATATTAATGCACTAAAAACTGCAATAGATATGGGTGTTACACATATAGATACTGCAGAATTGTATGCACGGGGTCATGCAGAAGAATTGATTGGTGAAAGTATAAAAGGATATGATAGAGAAAAGCTATTTATAACCTCTAAAGTAAAACCAGAAAATTTTTCATATAATAATATTATAAAATCTGCTAGAGAGAGCATTAAGAGGTTGAATAGTAAGTATTTAGATTTATATTTACTACACAGTTATAACCCTCTTATTAGCATAAAAGAAACAATGAGAGGTATGGATAAATTAAAAAGTGATGGACTTATAAAAAATATAGGTGTTAGTAATTTTAGTATAGAAAAATTAGAAAAAGCTCAAAATGAAACAAAAAATAAGATTGTAGTAAATCAGGTTTTATATAATTTGACATCTAGATTTCCAGAAGATAGTGGCCTTCTTCAATATTGCCAGAAAAATGACATTATGATAATTGCATATACACCAGTTCATAGAGGAATATATAATAAAAATCAAATAATCATCTTGGATAAAATAGCCAAAAAATATGATAAAGCATATTCACAAATAGCGATAAATTGGTTAATATCTCAAAATAATGTAGTAACAATATCAAAGACAAGAAATATAGAACATTTAAAGGAAAATTTAGGATCTCTAAAATTTAGAATGTCTAATGATGATATAGAGAAATTAAGAAATGATTTTCCACATAAGAAAACGTCTCGTTTTTATTATTCAAATCTATATTATGTCCTTATGACAGGGGGAATGTATATAATAAATAAAATATAGAAAAACAGTATTAACTAAAATAATTACTTTAACTCAATGAAAGATAATTTAGAATATAATCATAAAAAAATAGAAAATAAGTGGAAAGAAATATGGTATAAGGATAATCTTTATAGTACAGATTCAAATTCTTTAAAACCTAAATTCTATATTCTTGATATGTTTCCATATCCTTCTGGAGTGGGATTACATGTTGGACATTTAAAAGGGTATACAGCAACAGATATAGTAGCAAGATACATGAGAATGAAAGATTTTGAGGTATTACACCCTATGGGTTGGGATTCATTTGGACTTCCTACAGAAAATTTCGCAATTAAAACTAATAAGAATCCATTTGACGTTACAAAAGAGAATACACGAGCTTTTAAACAAGAATTAATTAATGCAGGAATTGGAATCGACTGGAATAGGGAATTTGATACATCAGATGAATCATATTATAAATGGACTCAATGGATTTTTCTAAAATTATATAATAAAGGATTGGCATATAAAAAGAAATCTCCTGTAAATTGGTGCCCTTCATGTCTCACAGTAATTTCAAATGAACAGGTAATTCAGGGATTATGTGAAAGGTGTGGGTCAAAGGTAGAACTTAAAAATATAGAACAATGGTTCTTTAAAATTACAAAATATATAGATAATCTTATGAATGACATTAAATCATTAGACTGGCCTAAAAGCACAAAAGTGTCTCAAGATAACTGGATAGGGAAGTCTGAAGGTGTTAGAGTAAAATTTAGAATTAAAGATTCCAAAGAATACATTGACATTTTCACAACAAAAATAGAGACAATATATGGAACTACATTTATAGCTATTGCTCCAGAATCTAAATATATAGAATTAATCAAAGATAAAGAAAAGATAAAGGAGATTGAGGAATATATAAAAAATGTATCCCCTCAATCAGAAATCACAAGAAAGAAAGATGTAAAGACTGGTTTAAAAACTGGACTTATTGCTATAAACCCCATAAATGGTCAAGAAATACCAGTTTATATATCTGATTATATTCTAATGGAATATGGTACTGGAGCTGTTATGGGAGTACCTGCACATGATAATAGGGACAAAGCTTTTGCTAAACTACATGGAATTAAAAGTATTGAGGTTGTTAATTATAAAAAAGGTATTATAAACCATGGTAAATACAATGGTATATCTATTGATATAGCTAAAAATAAAATTATCTCAGATTTATCATCAATGGCAGAGAAAACAATAGAATATAAATTAAGAGACTGGTTAGTCTCGAGAGAAAGATATTGGGGAGCCCCAATTCCAATAATATATTGTAAGGAGTGTGGTGAAGTCCCTGTCCCTGAGACAGATCTACCAATACTAATACCAAGAGATATAAAAGATTACAGACCTAAAGGGACTCCACCTTTAGCTTCATCTAAATCATTTATGGAAGTAGAGTGTCCTATATGTCATGAGCCGGCAACTAGAGAACCAAAAACTCTAGATACTTTCGTGGATTCTTCTTGGTATTACTTAAGATTTATAGATCCGAAAAACAATCGGAGTATAGGAAATAATACATTACTTAGAAAATGGCTACCCATAGATTTTTATATGGGTGGAGATGAGCACGCAACTGGACATTTACTATATTCAAGGTTTATAACCAAAGTATTAAATGAAGAGGGTATAGTAAGTATAAATGAACCATTTTTAAAGTTAAGACATCAAGGTAAACTGTTTGGTCCAGATGGAAGAAAGATGTCAAAAAGATGGGGTAATGTAGTCTCTGCAGAATTTGCAGAAAAAACTTATGGAGCTGATTCTTTAAGAATGTATGAGATGTTTATGGGACCTTTATCACAATCTAACAGTTGGGATACACGTTCTATGATTGGAGTTCGAAGATTCATAGATAGGGTTTGGAAACTACAAAATATATTAGATAAAAATACATTAAATAAAAATATTGATACAAAGAATATAAATAATCTTATTAAATCTATATCGTTAAATATAGAGAGTGAGAAATATAATGTATGTGTTTCAGAATTTATGAAATATTTAAATGAAGTCGAAAAACTAGATACCATATCTAAAGATTCATTTAGAAAGTTCATTCTAGTTTTGGCACCATTTGCACCTTTTATAGCTGAAGAATTATGGAATATTATAGGAGAGAAATACAGTGTACATAAACAATCTTGGCCCACAATAATTAAAGTTAAAGAAGATAAAAATGACATGTATATTAACTTACCAATACAAATAAATGGTAAGTATAGAGGGAATATTAAAGTACTAAAAGACCAAGAAGAGAACGAAATAATAAAAATACTTCTAAAGGATACTAGGTTTCAAGATAAGATAAAAGAGAAAGACATAAGAAAGGTTATATTTAAGAAAAATATTATAATAAATATTATTTTCGATGATATATAAAGAAATCTTAAAATTACACCGTATTGCATCAGATATAACTGGGGTACAAGAAGATATAATTTTAAAACACTCTAATATAATAAAAAACTTTAGTCTAGAGATAATAAAAAACAAAAAAATTAAAGATATTGATATTAATCTATTAATAGATGGCGCATTATTACATGATATAGGTGCATATTTTTGTTTAAATAGAGATTACAGCATAAAAATACCATATATAATGCATGGTATTTTAGGAGAACAATTTTTAATAGATAATAAAATAGATTTAAAAATTGCTAGATTTGCATCTCATCATACTGGTGTAGGGATATCCAAAGAGGATATCAAGAGATTAAAATTACCACTCCCTATAAAAGATTTTATTCCAGAAACTATAGAGGAAGAAATAGTATGCTATGCTGATAATTTTCACTCAAAAAGAGGTATATTTAGCACATTTGATGATATTAAAACAGAACTAAGACCGTATGGGAAAGATAAACTAAAAAGATTAAATGAATTCAAAAAGAAATATGGGATTCCAAAGAGCCAGACTCAAAGGATTTAGGATGCAAAAAGTATGGATTCAAAGGTTCTAGTACCTAAATAATACTAAATAGTCATATTTATGATAAAATTAATTCATGAAAGATAATAGAACACAAGGGATTTGGAAACATGAAGAGTTATTCTCATATAATGTACCAGAAAAATATAGAGTAACAAAAAATGAAGGAAATACACCAGTTTTAAGATTAGGTTTTTTAGAAAAAGAAACAGGAATCCCATATATATATGCAAAAAGAGAAGATAAAAATCCAACTGGATCAGCTAAAGATAGATCTTTAGCCTTTCTTATATCTTATCTGCAATCTAAAAATATTAAAGATATTATCGTTCCATCATCTGGTAACACTGCAATATCTGCAATAGCATATTCTGTTCTTGCAGATATCAACATAGAGATATTCATATCAGATAAATTATCATTAGAAAAAACAAAAAGATTAAATAAATATACAGGAAAAAATTCAAGTAGAATTAGAGTCCACAGATCAAAAAAACCTTTATCAGATGCGTTCAAATATTCTAAAGAAAAAAATATTCCGATATTGAGAGGCTCCAAAGATAAATATGCTGTGGAGGGATTTAAGACTATATCAAAAGAGATCGAAAATATTAGAGCGGATGCTATATTTATTCCAGTATCAAGTGGTACTACATTGTATGGTATATCACAGTCACTTTCAACCAAATGCCAAATCCATTTAGTGCAGACATCAAAAATAAATACAATATCAAAATTTTATGATAATGATTTTATTAGAGAAGATAATTCTTTATGTGATTCTATCGTAGCTAGAGTAACTGAAAGGAAAAAGAAAGTAATTGACGCTATAAAAAAAAGTAGGGGATGGGGATGGACAATACAGAATAAAGATATAAAAGAAGCACAAGATCAACTTATAAAAAATGATATCCTCACTTCTCCAGAGGGAGCTTTAACAGTAGCTGGACTTAAAAAAGCTGTTAGAAAAGGTTATAAATTCAACAGGGTAGTACTTTTATTTACAGGATCAAGATGAATAAATTAGATAATATAGATATAATTTATGTAACTAATGATCCTGAAAGAGCTTTAGGAGTAGAGAATATCATTCCAAACTATCATATATTATGTATTGATGATTCATACATTCTTAATTTTATTAAATCATATTACTCTCTAAAAAAAGATAAGCCAAATATAGGAATCTTTAGAAATTCAAATAAATTATTACACGAGAGTGATGCAAAAAAATTTATCAAACAATTTAAAAACCCATATTTTATGTTTTTTAAAATAGCTCCTAATATAGAAGTAACTTTAAATCATAAAAATATACTGAATACAAAAGCGGTATTAAATAGAAAGTATGAGAATAAACTTGAAATAGTCAAAATTTTTAAAGATTTAGTCCCAGAGACAAAAATAGTTAACTTAGAGAAAGACACGTATGCATCCTTAAAAAATATATTCGGTACTAAATTTGTAATTCAATTCCAAGGAGGACAAAGTGGAAATACAACATTTTTCATAAAAAATGAAGATGATTATTATAAAATAAGTACAAGATACGCAAAAAGATACGCAAAAGCAGTAAGGTTTATAGACGGCGAATATTATACACTAAATGGTGTAGTCACAAGGTATGGAATATTAACTGGTAATCTAACAAAACAGATAACTGGAGTATCTTATTTAACCAGATATGAAGGTGGTACTGTAGGTAATGATTGGAATACTAAGTTATCTATAAAAAATAAAGGTTTATTGCAAAATGCAATGATAAATATAGGTAATACATTAAAGTATGATAAGTATAAAGGTATGTTTGGTGCTGACTTCATAGTAAATGATACTGGCATATATCTTGTTGAAATTAATGCAAGGGAGAACGCTACTATGCCTACTTTCTCAAAAATACAACAGGAGAAAGGAGAAATACCTTTTAAATTAATACACATTCTAGAATTTCTAAATAAAGAATATTCTATAAATATTGATAAAATTAATAAATCATTATTTGATGATTATAATTTAAATCAACTTATTATCCGCAACATAAAAGATTATGCTATAGAAATGGAATCAAATTTTAACGGAATATATAATAGAAATTTTGAAAAGATAAAAGATGGTTATGATGTAACAAGTATCAATAAAGATGATTTATTATTATTACAAAATAAAGGTCTAATAAACCCTAACATTGAGATTGCAAGAATACAGTCAAGAGAAAAAATAGATGAGGATCTAGTGAAAAAATATATATCTAAAATAGGACTATATAAGGAATAGTGAAATTTATTTTTATATCTAAATTTGTTAATATATCAATTATATATGAAAAAAAATATTAACATAGTAACAATTGGAGGTGGAACTGGATCTTTCACATTATTATCGGGAATAAAAAGGATTAAAGGTTGTAATATATCGGCTATAGTAACTACTTTTGATAATGGAGGATCAACCGGTAGGCTTATTGATGAATTTGGTATCTTACCTGTAGGAGATATAAGGCAATGTATAACGGCTTTATCTCCTGACGGAACGTTGATTAGGCAACTATTTACATACAGGTTTGATAAAGGAGAAAAGGGATTACAAGGACATAGTCTAGGTAATTTGCTTTTAACAGGACTTATAGAAATTTTAGGATCTGAGCAAGAGGCAATAAAACAGATGGGAAAGATATTACACATAAAAGGTACTGTACTTCCAGTGTCCCTTCAAAAGGCAACTTTGGTAGCCAAACTTGAAAACAGTAAAATAGTAAAAGGAGATGATGATATAGGGACAGGTCAGGATTATAATAAGAAGGTATACAGAATAAAAAAATTGTATTTAGAACCAGAAGTAATGATTTCTTTTGATGCTGAGAATGCTATATTAAATGCTGATTATATAATCATTGGTCCAGGTGATTTATATACAAGTATACTTCCAAACTTTATTGTAAAAGGAACAATTAACGCCATCAAAAAGGCCAAAGGTACTAATACAAATGGTTCACAAAATAAAGCCAAGGTTATATATATTATGAACTTGATATCTAAAAAGAGTGAAACCTATAAATATAGAGCTTCTGATTATATTAAAGATATAGAAAAATATATTGGAAAAAATCTGATAGATTTTGTTTTATTAAATAATGGAAAGTACCCTAAAAATATACTTAAAAAATATGAGAAAGAAGGGGGATATCCAATCGTAGATGATTTATCAGATAATGATAAAGCAAGACGCTTTAATGTTATATCTCAAAAAACTGTAATACCACAAAAAGGGGATACGACTAAAAGAGCATTAATAAGACATGATAGTCAAAAACTAGCAAGAAGTATTATGAAAATAGTGCAAGAAGATAAATAAGTGCAAGTGCAGATAATGGTATAGTAATATCATCAGCTCCAAGGATAGAAACTCTTTCAACTAAAGTAACTATTAATCCTATTATAGCAATATATATTATGTTATATTGATGAAACATTGTATATAGAATCACAAAAGTTACTATATAAAAAGCAATTGATCCTATATTAGTTTTTTTATTTTTATTTACGTAACTTCCAATAAATCCTGCTACAGGATCAGAAAATGTGAGTATTAAAACCACAGCTATAAAATAATGCATATTTGAAAAAGAGAATATATATGCAAATAAAATACCTAATGGTAGAAATAATTCTCCATAGGTTTTCCTGTTAACTCCATGGATTGATGAAAGTAGCTTCAATTTATATGATGGGAATATTATAAAAAAAGATAAAATTAGTATGGTAATAAAAGATACTGTAAGAAGGTGGAGAGCCAAAAATATTGAAACTAATCCAAAAAAAATATGTATGATACCTCTAGTTATATTTTTATTATCAATAAAAAATTTTGCTATAAAATCAAACACTATAATAAGAATAAATGCTATCCCTGATATAATAAAACCAAACAGAAGATTTAAAAATATACTCATTATAATTTATATAAGAAAATACTCAAACAATTATATATCAGTCTTAACTTTAATTGAATAGTATCTTATTGTATAATCAAAGTTATGTTAAAGAGCAATTTACGGAATATGTATTATAAAAAAATGTCTTATTTTTACTCTAGAAATGGCTCTTTAAAAATACCTCTTTTAATATTACATGGATGGATGCAGAATAAAGAATCTTGGAAAGGTATTATAGAACTATTATCTAAAGATATGGATATAATATGTCCTGATTTACCTGGATTTGGAGACAGTAAAGATAGTAGCTTTTCTAATTTTACAACATCAGATTATAGTAATTATTTATTTTCTTTCCTGAATGATTTAAAGATAAAGAAAATTAATATACTTGCTCATTCATTTGGTGGCAGAATAGCAATAGATTTCACTGCAAAACATGAAGATATTGTTTCAAATTTAATTTTATTCTCATCTGCGGGTATAATACATAAAAATCCATACAGAAAAATACAATTTTTAAAAAAGATACCAGGATCAGCCTATATAGCAGGAAAATTAAGGAGCAATGATTATAAAAATGCAAAAGAATATAAAAATTTGTTTTTAAATGCCATATCTTATAATGCTGAAGAAAAATTTAATAAGATAGAAACTCCTACATTAATATTGTGGGGAGATAAGGATAGAGAACTAGATTTAAAAGATGCATATATATTTAAAAATGGCATAAAAAAATCCATTTTAGAAATTATGCCCAATAATGGACACTTTGCCCACCTTGAGGATCCTTATCTTTTTACAGGTATCATAAAAAAATATTTAAAAAAGAATAAAAATGTATAACTCATACTACAAATATCTTTATATTCTACAATTATATGAATACGATTTATATAAATTTACCTTATTTGTTTTAAGATCTGGAATTTTTAAAAAATATCAATTTAAAGACAGGTTAGTGTATACAAGTAAAATTAAAACTTATTTTGTAATTACAATAATTCTACAGATACTAACATTATATCCAATTATATTATCTGCAAAAAATATTATTCCTATAATAGTATTTATAGTACTTATATATTTTCTTACTCCTATCTACATTATATTATCATCAATTATACTAGAACCTATTTCATTTATAATAAAAAGTATAATCATTCAAAAAGCAAAAAGGAAGGTTTCAAGAATAAAAGATTTAAAAATTATTGCAATTACTGGTTCTTATGGTAAAACATCTACTACATCATTTGTATATACACTTTTACAAGGTGATAAAAAAGTATTTATGCCAAAAAGTAGCATAAATACAATACTTGGAATTGCAAAAGAAATAAATTCTAAAATGCCACAAGATATTGAGGTACTATTGCTAGAGATAGGTACATATAAGAAAGGAGACGTTGCAGGTGTATGTAAAATATTCCCACCAGATATTTCTGTAATTGCATCTATAGGTACACAGCATTTAGAAAGGTTCAAATCTATGGAGAATATAATATCAGCAGAATCAGAGAATATAAAATTTGCAAAACCTAAATCTACAGTTATTCTACCTCAAGATGTATATGATATAAAAAATATTCCTAAAATTCATACAAAAATATATAGGATTATAAATCCAAAAATTATAGATTTTAAAAATTTTAAAACATATTTTAAAAAAGGTGAAAAAACATACCATACCAATCTTATTGGAGAGGGCATGATATCTAATCTAAGTATAGCAATCGATATAGCTGAGCTCTTTAATATTCCTAATATTGAAGGTAAATTACAATTAATAAAGCCCGTGGCAAGAAGATTATCTCCTTATTATGAAAGGGATATTTTGTTCATTGATGACACATATAATATAGGTATTGAATCTGCTACAATAGCAGTAAATGTTCTAGAATTTTTAAAATCTAAAAAAGTAGCATCTAGAACTATTATAGTCACTGGTGGAATAGTTGAAAGAGGAAGTGAAAGTAAATCTGTTAATGAAGATTACGGAAAATTATTGAGTAAAATTGATATAGTATTCCTTTTTGATACTCCATATAGAAAATATATAGAGAATGGAATTAAAGATAAAAAAAAGATAGTATATGTAAAGAACTATGAGGAATTTGATAATATAAAATATACTATACTTAAAAAGGGTGATACTGTACTAATGCAAAATGAGATTACTGATTTATATTATATATAAATATCTATGTCAAAAATCAATTTATATTTGATGTTTGGTGGAGAATCCCCTGAACATGAGATATCTATAATAACAGCAAAACAAATATTAAAAAAAATTAATGAAACTAAATATACAGTATTTCCTATTTATCTGGATAAAAATAATAAATTTAAATATATATCAAATTTTGAAAGATTCAATACATTTAAAGATTTTAAAAAATTAGATATTCAAGATTTAACAATAATAATTCAGAATAAGAAAGTTATCTTTAAATTAGGTAAATTAAAAACTATACCATCACCAGATATATGCCTATTAGCATTTCATGGAGGTTATGGAGAGAATGGTACAATACAAGGGTTTTTAGATATGATTGATATACCCTATACAGGCTCTTGGTTAAAAGGATCAGTCTATGGAATGGATAAGGTAGTTATGAAGTATATATTAGAATCAAATAATATCCCTATACTACCATGGACATATATTAATATAGATCAATGGAATAGTGATAAAAAAGAATGTATGAAAAAAATAAAAAATATATCTGACTTCCCATATATAGTTAAACCATCATCTTTAGGTTCTAGTATTGGAGTTAAAAAAGTTGAGAATGAAGAAGAATTAGAGGATGCCCTATCAGAAGATTTTCTTTACGATAATAATGTCATAATTGAAAAATTCGGAAAAGATATGCAAGAGATAAATTACTCTATAATGCAAAATATAAAGGAGTATGAATTATCAGAATCAGAAGAGATAAATAAAGATGATATTAAACTATTTAGTTATGATGAAAAATACTTGAAAGGAAATAAAAAAAACCATAATCAAGAAGGAATGATGGATTCAAAAAAAATAATACCAGCAAATGTTGAACATAATCTTGATAATAAAATTAAAGAATCCACAATTAAAGCATATAAAATACTTCACGCTAGAGGGATAGCAAGATTAGATTTTTTAATTGATAAAAAAAATAATAATTTTTATTTAATAGAAATCAATACTATACCAGGTTCTTTATCTTTTTATTTATGGGAAGCCAAGGGAACACCATTTAGTAATGTAATCGATAATTTAATCAATGATACTTTTTATGCTTTTAACCAGAAGAAAAAATTAATAAAAACTTTCGATAGTCCTTTGTGGAAGATATGATAGCTTGACAAAAATATATCAAATGTCCTATAATATTCGCCATATATGTTAATTGAAATATATTTTGAATAATAAAAAAGACTTAAGAAAAAAGAGCAAAGTAACTTCTGGTAATATTAAGAAATTACCTGTGGAAGTTATAAATACTTATAAAAGATTTTTGAATACTCCATACTATATAAATAAGCATTCAGCAAAATTGAAAAAACCTGTATATGTTGGTAAGGGCTCACCAGAAGAAATAGATAAGCTTGTTTATAGGTTATCAGGAAATAAAAAGCTTTCTGGAAAAGAGAGATTTGATATTCTAAAGAAGAATAACATAGGGATTGATTGCTCTGGTTTCATAACATATATATTAGATTCTAGAGCAGAAAAAAAATTTAATCTACATATATGGACAATTATAAAAAAAAGATCTATTAATCCTATGAGAATGTTAGCGTATAAGATAAAACCTACCACATCTAAAATGAACGCTTATACACTGACCAATAACATAAATACTATAAAGATTGCTGCTGTGAAAGATGTACAACCTGGAGATTTAATTAAAATTAACGGAGGAAGGCATATTGCAATAATATCTCAAGTAGAATATAAACAAAATAAGAAGTTGGGGTTGAAGGTATCAAAAATTAGATATTGGCATTCAACAGAAGGGATAGGTGTTTGTGAGGGAGAGATTAAGATAAAGGATGAGAATAAGGGATTAGATGAACAGGAATGGATAAAAATACCTAATGCTAAATATCAAACATATTCTTTATATAGAAAAAAAATAAATAGTAATGGTATAAGGAGACTAAAATTTAAACTTTTCTAAATATTATGCAAGCAGGATTTACATTTCTAATACTATCAACATTAATTTCACTTTTAATAGCACCTTTTATTATTGATATCTTATATCAGATGAAAGTCGTTAGAATGAGAGGTGCAGATGATTCTATAAAAATAATCAAGGCAAGGAAAGATAAATTAGGAACCCCAATGATGGGAGGTATAATTATAATAATTGCAGTACTTTTAGTAACTATAGCGTTCAATTGGAATAGTTATACTCAAATTCCAATTATAATATTCATTATATGTGCAGCACTAGGAGCTATTGATGATCTTTTGAACATATTTGGTAAAAGGAAAAGGAGACATACAACTTTTAAACATCATCTAAAATTAGCTTTACATCATAAAAAATTATCAAGAAGGATAATATTATTTATAGAAATACCTTGGGCTTTTTATAAAAATCTTATAAATCCAATAGGTTCTAGATATGGAACTGGCCTCTATCCTCATGAAAGAATATTAATACAATTAGTAGCTGGAGCTATAGCTGTGTATTATATTTATTTTGAAAAAGGAATGCATACCCTCTGGATAGGTGGAAATACTTATATAAATATAGGAATATGGATGATACCTCTTATTCTTTTAATTATTATTGCCACCGCCAATTCAGTAAACATAACAGATGGACTCGATGGATTATCTGCTGGAGTAATGGTTGCATCTTTTATGGCTTTTTTTGCAATTGCCCTAACTGAAAAGAATGAACCTATGGTACTGCTTACAGCTACTGTTGTAGGTGCTTTAATCACATATTTATATTTTAATATAAAACCAGCGAGAGTACAGATGGGGGATATAGGAACTCTGGCATTAGGATCTCTACTGGGAATAATATCTATAATACTTCAAAGAGAATTAATCCTAATAGTCGTAGGCGGGGTGTTTCTGATGGAAACAATGAGCGTCATTGTTCAAAAGATATCAAAAAAGTATCTACATAAAAAAGTATTATTAATGGCACCATTGCATCATCACTTAGAATTGATTGGATGGTCAGAAGAGAAGATTGTAATGAGATTATGGCTTTTATCATTTGCCTTAGCAATACTAGGAATCTGGATTACATTGCTATAATTTAAACTAACCTTACAATTAATAAACTCCTCTTTGACAAAAACTATAGGATATAGTATAATCAATAGTTATAATGAATATTGAAGTAGAACCAAAAAGTGTAGGTATATTCCCTATAAAGAAAGATACTTTAGTGGAGTGGCAAAAAGGTGACACTGTTGATATGACATTCCTTCAAACTAGAGAACAAATAGTAGATCAATTTAAAGCTGATCCAGCATTCGCTAGAGCCCTGAGTTCAATTATAGGTTTACGACTATATAAGGAATATACCACACCTGGGGGCTTAAATTATATAACTCCAACAATAAGTGAACAAGCTATTGATGAGATGCCTTATGGAACATTAGCATTCCTCCAAGGGGTAGGTAGTGCTTTAAAATTGACATCCCTAAACTCGAAAAACAGGCAAATGTATATCAGCCCTGATATAGTAAAAACATTAGAGGGAGATCACTGCGAACTTGTTAGTGTAGTAAATAATTTGAGAATAAAACAAGAGAAATGGCATACAATAGAAATGGCTATAAGAGAAGTTATAAGAGCAACTCCAAATTTAGGCACTAATATGGATATATTAGAAATAGGGCTGAAAAAAATTCTCATTAATAAAGGTTACCAATTGACAAGTGAAGAAACTGAAGATGTTAGAAAATTTTTATTAGCCAGAAATAAGATATTACTAATAATTGATGAACCAAAGTATCCTCTATATCTATCAAGAATCCAGGGATTACAACAAGATGAAGAGATAGATAGTCAACGGTTAAGATACAAAGATCCTTATTTTGTAGAAGCTATGGAACAAAATATTGGTAGAAAAAGTCCTATAAAGGATATGAATACTATGGCAGGCTGGATAGCTGTCCATGAAATGTACAGTTCAGATCATCAACTAATAATATAGATTACTTAAATTTATTTTTTATCAACCTTTGTTTTAATAAAATTCTTATAAGATTTCTTCTCTTTTTCTAACCAATTTTCCTCCAATATCCTTTTTGAGAAAGGAGCAACTTCCCAGTAATAGTATTTATCTTTGTCGATATTTTTAAGAAATTTTTCTCTATATAAAGATACTTTCATATATTCTTTCGCAGGTGTTCCAAATGCTACAAAGTGATCTCTAACATCATGTGTAACTAATGATCCTGCACCGATAAGAGCACCTTCACCTATAGTAACTCCTGGCATAATAATACATTTGGATCCTATGTATGCACCTTTTTTTATATTTACTTTACCAAATCTTATAGGATCACCAAATAAATTGTTCATAGAACTATCATGAACAAGGATTCTTGTACCATATGCTATTACCACATCATCTTCAATTTTTAAAAATTCTGGATACAAATCTTCTATTTCAACATTATCTAGAAAAACATTCTCACCTATAGAAAACCCTAATTCTTTGAGTTTCCTGATTCTCACATCCATATCAGGATGCATTTCTATTTTATATAAAAACCATATATATGCTCTTCTTAGAAATTTAAAGAAATTATTCATATCAATATATTAGCAGAATAACAGTAAAAAGTATAGATTTTAGGTCAATAAGATGCTATAATTCTAGAAATTATAAATTATAGATAAAATGAGTGTAAATATAAATAGTAAAAAAAATGAAAAACCTATAGAATCTGTAAATTATGTAAGAATATATGCCTTTTTATCTGCAGTATTCGTATCTACAGTACTACTAGTTTTGATGTCTACCATACATACATTGTTCTCTGCATCAATACAAACCAAAAACCTCATTGAACTTAATACTATACCTCAATCATCATATCAACAAAATTCCATACCCTTAATGTGGGGCAATTTGAGCACAAATGGTATTTATAATTATACTATTATAAGGAATGGGATATATTTTACTAAAGTTCCAAGTAACATCCACAGTTTTATAGATACAGACTTAATACCTCAATACACATATACTTATCAAATTTATGCCTTAGATAAAAGTGGAAATATAATTACTAAATCAAATACAATAACAGTTGCCACATTTAATTCATATACCACACCTATAATAGATTTAAACCATCCCATATATTCTGTTTATTCAGCTTTTGGAGATAGTATAACCCAAGGTTATGAGACAACGGTATCTTATTATGACTTAACTTCAAGCTATCTAAAAAATACTGAACAGACAATATCATATAACGATGGAGTAGGTGGTAATACTACATATAATCTTCTTTCGAGAATACAAGAGGAACTAATAAAGCAAAACCCAGATTTAGTATCTTTAATGATAGGAACAAATGACCTAAGGAATGGAACAGCACAAAATCCGGACGTTTCAACATTACAATTCAAAAATAATGTCGAACAGATTATACAGGATATTAACCCAGGTCCTAAGAGAACAATGTTTATTTTCTCAATACCATACCTAACAAACTTTAGTGGAACGAATTCTTCTGCAGGATCATTTGGACGGCTCACAGAATTTAACAATATAATACAAGGACTTGCAAACAAATATGGTATCCCATATATAAATGTAGAATCTTCAATGCAAAATATGCAGGGAATATTAAATACTGATGGTATCCACCCAAATAATACAGGTGATCAATATATAGCATCAAGCCTTATCAATGCTATTAAAACATATAATAAAAATTAATTATGTGTGATTTATTAGAAATATTAGAAGCAAAATCACATATCTAAATTAGTTCCCCACATACATATTCTATATTATCCTATCTAATAAAACTCTCAATCAATCATAGTAAATAAAATAGTAACAATATATACACTGTTGCAAAGAATATATAAATACATATATAATGATCCGTTGAACTATAGTTAATATACAAAATAAGATACCTAAGATAGCCGACCTCAAATTTCAAGTATTTCCTAAATACTATGATATTTGATAATATTAAAAAGGTGTGAACATTGCATAAAATTGAAGATGTTAAGTATATACATCAAAAATTAATAATTATAGAATATATAAGGAGATGATAAAAAAAGGATTTAATAAATTAAATATTAGAATATACACAATCTAATGATAGTACCAAGAGCCCCCCAAGTAATAGCCAATATATTAGGATTTACACTCACTAATACAGTCCTTACAGCTACTATAGTATCTATTCTAATTATTGTAACTGCATTTTACTTATCATCAAAGTTAGATGTTATTCCTTCAAAATTTCAAAATTTCATTGAGGTTTTAATCGATTCCATAAAGGGGATAGTATCAGAGCAGACTCAAGGAGACGTAAAAAGAATAAACCTTTTTTTTCCATGGGTTGCTACTTTCTTTATACTTATAGCATTAAATAACCTTTTTGAAATATTACCATTTGTGGGTATAATATCCTTTTATTTTAAACATGCAGGCATTACTGTTCCAATATTTAGAACAGCAAATTCAGATTTAAACAGTACTATTGCTCTGACACTTATATCCGTAATAGTTACACAGTATCTAGCTATCAAACAGATGGGTATATTACAACATCTGAAACGTTATTTTAACTTTTCTAAACCATTAAATATTTTTAGTGGAATTTTTGAGCTTATATCAGAATTTACAAAATTAATATCGCTATCATTCAGGTTGTATGGTAATATATATGCAGGTGATGTAATTATAATTTTGTTTACAAAACTTGGGGGAATGTATTTCCTCCCTTTGCCGTTTCTAGCTTTTGAAATATTAATAGATATAATACAAGCTGGAATATTTGCTATGCTTACATTATCTTTCATGACAATATTGACTGATAAAGATGAATTAACAAGCTAATTTATAAGGAGGTGAATTTTATGACAACAAATTTTACATTAACAGGTGGAGTAGTAATGGGACTTGGTGCAATAGGACCTGGAATAGGAGTTGGTTACATAGGTGGTAAGGCTGTTGAGGCAATAGGTAAAAATCCTCAAATGACAGCAAGAATAGTTAGTATTATGATTCTTGCAATGGCATTTACTGAAGCTATAGCTATCTACGCACTTATATTTGCACTGCAATAAATTGCAATATTAAATTATGAATATTAAATTATGAATTTTTTTAATCAATTTGGAATTAACATACAATATTTAATTTTTTATACTCTAGATTTCTTTATAATATTGTATATACTCCAAAAATTTCTTTTTAAGAAAATATTTAGAATTTTAGATGAAAGAGAAAAAAAAATTGTAGAATCGTTAGAATATGCTGAAGCTATAAAGAAGAAAAAGGAAGAAATGGATGAGAGGTATAAAGAAGCAATGCATAAAACACAAAGAGAAGTGCAAGAGATGATAAGAGAAGCAAAGATTTCTGCAGAAAAATTAAGTCAAGATATTCTATTAAATGCTGAGAATGAAGCTAAAGTTTTTATAAAAAAAGCTGAAGAAGAAGTACAAAATACTCATGATAAAATGTACATAACTTTAAAAAAAGAACTTTTAGATATTGTCTTATTTACTACTAAAAAGGTATTAAGAGAGAATATGACTAAAGAAATAGAAGCTAATATTACAAAAGACACCATAAAATATATAAAGAATTTGAATCCAAAACAAGATGAGAAGTAATAATATACTAAATTATATAATATCAAAAATAGAAGTTGAAAATACAATAAACATAGATATTTTAGGAAAAATAATAGAGTCTAATATATTAGATCTAAAGGATATAAGAGTTCTTTTTTTAAAAATTAGAAGAGATATAAAAAAATATAATACTATTATTGAATATGCATCTAAAGAAAATAATTATAGCAAGAAGAAAATACTTGAAAGTCTAGGTAACCCAATGATATATGAATGGAAATATAATAATAATCTCATAGGAGGCTTAAGGATAAAGAAGGGTTGGGAAATAATAGATACTTCAATAGAACAACAGTTAAATAAAATAAGAGATAAGAACTATGAATGAAAATGATATATTAAAACAGATACAGAGTCATATTGAAAAAATCAATACTGATTATGCTAAAGAAGAAATAGGCATAGTTGATGCAGTGTATGATGGAATATGTACTGTTATTGGTATTATGGATGTAGCAAACGGAGAAAGGGTTGAGATAAAAACAAAAAAAGGAGAAACAATCTATGGTATGGCTATGGATCTTAAAGAAGATGAAACTTCTGTAATAATATTTGGTAAATTTGATGATATAGAAGAAGGTGATATGGTAAGAACTACTGGAGAAATATTATCAACTCCAATTGGTATGGAACTTCTTGGAAGAGTAATAAATGCCACAGGAAAGCCAATAGATACAGATGAACCATTAAAAATAAAAGATTTCTCACCAATTGAGAAGATTGCTCCTGGGGTTATAACAAGAAAAGGCGTAAGCGTCCCTTTAAAAACTGGATTAAAAGCTATAGATGCATTAATCCCAATAGGTAGGGGACAACGAGAACTAATCATAGGTGACAGAAACACTGGAAAAACTACTATAGCTATAGACACAATAATAAATCAGAAGGGAAAGGATGTATACTGTATATACTGTGCAATAGGACAGAAAAACTCAAAAATAGCTAGATTAGTAGAGAGACTAAAAGAGAAAGGTGCTATGGACTATACTATAGTAGTCAATGCATCTGCCTCAGATTCAGTCACTGAACAATATATTTCCCCATACACAGCAGTAACAATTGGAGAATATTTCAGAGATAATGGTATGGATGCATTAGTTATTTTTGATGACCTTACAAAGCATGCATGGGCATATAGACAACTATCTTTAATCCTAAAAAGACCGTCTGGGAGAGAGGCATATCCTGGAGACGTGTTTTATCTGCATTCAAGGTTACTAGAAAGAGCTGCAAGATTAAAAGATAAATATGGAGGTGGATCTTTATCTGCATTACCAATAATAGAAACTCAGACTGGAGATATTTCATCATATATACCTACTAATTTAATATCTATAACAGATGGACAAATATTTTTGGAAACAGACTTATTCTTCTCAGGAATACGACCAGCTATAAATATTGGTCTTTCAGTGTCGCGAGTAGGGTCTAATGCTCAAGAAAAATCTATGAAAAAAGTTGCTGGTTCATTAAAATTAGAGATGGCACAATTTAGGGATCTTGCGGCTTTTTCTCAATTTGGGTCTGACCTTGATGACGAGACAAAAAAAGTTCTTAAAAGAGGAGAGAGGCTTACTCAGATATTAAGACAAAAGCCATATTCACCAATGTCAAGTGAACTTCAAATAATATCTATACTAGCAGTAACTTCAGGAAATACTGATTTGGTTGAAATAGATAAAATCTCAGATTATGAAAATTCTCTTCATGAATATATGCAATCTCTACACAAAGATATTATAAAAGAATTAGAATCAAAGAAAGATATTGATGATGATTTAAAAGAAAAACTTATAAAAGAAATATCTGAATTTTCTAAAAATTATGTCTAGATTAATTGAACTTAGAAGAAGGATAAAATCTACAAAAAATATAAAGCAAATAACTAATGCTATGGAAATGGTTTCTGCTGTAAAATTGAAAAGAGCTCAAGAATTACTTAATATTAATCAAGAATATATAAAAGAAGTTGATTATACAATGAAAATACTAAATCTATATAGAGAGTCTTTAAATGAGGGTGAAGAAAAAAATGCATTGTTAGTAATAATAACTCCAACAAAAGGATTTGTTGGATCTTTGGTATACAATCTTGATATAAAAGCAAGAAAATTTATAGACGAAAATATAAAACTAGATATTAAATTATTGGGAGTGGAAAAAAAAGCAGCAAGCTTTATATTCACCTTAAATAGAGAAGTAATTTCATATACAGAGAAATTACCATCATCACCATCTATAGAAGATATATATAATATATCTGATCTAATAACAGCTGAGATAGAGAGTAAGAATATAGATTCAGTTTATATAGAATACTCCAGTTTTACAAATTTAATTACAAATGAAATAAAAATAGACAAAATATTCCCTATAGATATTGAAGAATCAAAAAAGGATGAGATTTATTATATCAAGGAAAAAGATACTGATCCTCCCTCAATATACTCTTGTGATATGAAATTTGATGAAATATATGCTAATGCAATACAATTTTATATAGCATCAAAAATCTTTTATGCAGTTACAGAATCTCTCACAACAGAGCATGCAGTAAGAATGATAACTATGAGAAATGCTACAGACAATGCTACAGATTTAAATAAGGAACTTGTATTAGAAAATAATAAGGAAAGACAGGCACAAATAACTCAAGAAGTTATTGAAATAGCATCTGCTTCAAATATATAAATATGGACACAAAAAATAAAAAAACAAAAGGTAAAATTAAACAAATAAGAGGACCTATTATCGATGTATATTTCAAAGATAACTTACCTTCAATAAATACTAAATTAGAGGTTCAAAATAATGATATTACAATCTCTATGGAAGTATCTCAAGATTTAGGTAATAATATGCTTCGTTGTATAGCAATAAATCCTACAGAAGGTTTAAAGAGAGGTATGGATGTTATAAATACTGGGAGTCCAATACGTGTACCAGTAGGAAAGGAGATCTTAGGCAGGATGTTTAATCTTACTGGAGATATAATTGATGATGGAGAAAAAATAGAATTTAGCAAGTTTTCATCAATACATAAACCATCTCCTTTATACAAAGATCAAACTACAAAAGCAGAAGTATTTGAAACTGGAATTAAAGTAATTGATTTATTTGCTCCATTTTTAAAAGGTGGAAAAATTGGGATATTTGGTGGTGCTGGAGTTGGTAAAACTGTAATCATCCAAGAATTAATAAGAAATATAGCGTCTGTACATGGAGGATTTTCACTGTTTGCAGGAGTAGGAGAAAGGACTAGAGAAGGTGAAGAGTTATGGAATGAAATGCATGAAGTAGGTGTCATTGATAAAACTGCTTTAGTATTTGGACAAATGAATGAACCACCTGGAGCGAGATTAAGAGTAGCACTAGCAGCTTTATCTATGGCAGAATATTTTAGAGATGAGGAGCATAAAGATTTATTACTTTTTATAGATAATATTTTTAGATTTTCTCAAGCTGGGGCAGAGGTATCTGCACTTTTAGGTAGAGTCCCCTCTGCAGTAGGATATCAACCAACCCTAGCTACGGAGATGGGAGAACTACAAGAAAGAATAACTTCTACTAAAAATGGATCCATCACTTCTGTACAGGCAGTATATGTACCAGCTGATGATATTTCAGATCCTGCACCTGCAACAACGTTTGCCCATCTTGATGGTACACTAAACCTGGAAAGGTCCATTGCAGAACAGGGTATATATCCTGCTGTTGATCCTCTATCATCATCATCAAGAATACTTGATGGAGATGTCGTTGGTGAAGAACATTATACTGTGGCAAGAGCAGCACAATCAGTGCTACAAAGATACAAAGATTTACAAGATATTATAGCCATACTTGGAATAGATGAACTATCAGATGAAGATAAATTAATTGTATCAAGAGCAAGGAAAATACAGAAATTCTCTTCTCAACCATTCTATGTTGCAGAACCATTTACTGGTAAACAAGGAAAATATGTAAAACTTAAAGATACAATAGAGGGTTTTAAAGCTATAGTCGATGGTAAATATGACCAATACAATGAGTCAGATTTTTATATGATAGGGGACCTTACTGAAATTAAAAAGAAATGATAGATACTATAATATATACACCTTCCAAGAAAATATTTGAAGGTAAAATAAAAGAAATGTATATACCTACACCAAATGGAGAGGTAGGTATATTCCCTAATTATGAGCCTTTTATATATTCTATAGCACTTGGGGAATTATCTTTTGTAGATGAGAAAGGTGAAAAACATATATTAGCTGTCAGTGAAGGATTATTAAGAGTTTTTTTTAACAAAATGTATTTATCAATAGTATCTGGAATTTATCCTCATGAAATAGACATAGACAAAATAGAAAAAGAACAAAAAGATATTGAAGAATACCTGAAAAAAGAACAATCCAAACATGAAACATCAAGAATGCGATCAAGATTATCTGTAATAAAACTACACATTGCAACACATAACAAACATAATCAAAATTATAAAAAAAGAAATAGTAAAATGATGTGATATTTGCAATATAGTGCATGCATATTATATAATGACTTTGTTATATTTTTCACTATGAATGATTTAGCCGTTATAAAAACTGGTGGTAAACAATATGTTATCAAAAAAGATGATATTATAGAGATCGAGCTTATAAAAGATTTAAAAGAAAATGATCCTGTAATTTTTAAGGAAGTATTGCTAACAAAAAAAGGTGACCGTGTAGTAGTTGGAACTCCATATGTAGATAAAGCTGAAGTTCAGGCAACGGTAATGAAGGAAATAAGAGGGCCAAAAATTAATATACTTAAATTTAAAGCAAAATCAAGATACAGAAGGCGTGTAGGACATAGACAAAATTACCTTCGAGTAAAAATTGATAAGGTTTAAAAATCAAAATCTATCTAATGAATCTAGATTCGATGAACTTAATATTTTCCCTAGGTAAAAATCCACTTCTATCCATTGCAGAAATATTTTCAGTATTTCAAAGTAGAGATATAGAATATACTGTAATATTAGCAGATCAAAATTTCTTATATCTAAATATAAAGAAGGTTATATACCCAGATATATTGATTAAAATATTGGGAGGAACAATCTCTATATTCAGAGTTGATGATATAGTGCCAAGAAAGGATGCAAAAAAAATAAAAAAACAGTTTAGGATCAATCTTTATGAAGATAAGGTGGTATTAGGAGAAACAGTAGCGAAGCAAGATATTTATGATTTTAAAAAGAAAGAGATGGAAAAACCTTACATAAATCCCAAAGAAGGTATGTTACCATCAAAACTTTCTAAAATCCTAGTTAATCTTTCAATTACAAAAGATACTAATACTATCTACGACCCATTCTGTGGATCTGGATCTATATGTATAGAAGCTATATCTCAAGGATATAATGTTTGTGCATCAGATATATCTCAAGTAGCAATAGGAGGGACTCTAGAGAATTTGAAGTGGGCAAAAAAAACCTTCTCTCAAGACCTAGATTTAAAAATTGAAGTTTTTAAACATGATGCAAAAGGCCAACCTGATAGATTAATGAATAAAGAATTCAATATTGCAATAGCAACTGAACCTTATATGGGAGAAAATTGGAAGAAACCTATCCCAAAAAATGTTAGGAATATAAAGACAATTGCCAAAGTAGATGCTATAATACAAAGTAGCATAAAAAGTATGTCTAGGATTCTAAAAGAAAAGGAGAGGTTTGTTATAACTATTCCTACTTTTAGAACAAAACATGATATAATAAAGTTAGAAGCTAGGGAAAAACATTTCCCAGGGCTTTTAAAAATATCACTTTTACCTAAAGATTTTATATTTGATGGTAAAAAGGTTGATACAATATCAAGTTATCTATATAATAGAGATCGATCAATTGTATCGAGAGAAATATTTATTTTTGAAAAACAATAAGAAACTATGGCACATGTAAAAGCATCAGGAGGTAAAGCCAATCAAGGAAGTAATGTTAAGGGTAAAAGAAGAGGGGTAAAGAGATTCGCTGATGAGTTAGTAAAACCAGGAACTATTATAGTAAGACAGAAAGGGACAAAATTCCATCCTGGGAAAAATGTTGGAATGGGTAGGGATTTCACTATCTATTCAAAAATAGATGGTAAGGTGTTTTTTAGACATATGACTAAAGTAAAAAAAGATACATTTGCTATTGATGTAATAGAATTATGAATACATACCTAACAAATAAAATAGAAAAAGATCATATCAAAGAAGAACGTTTAGAAGTAGGTGTAGGTGATACTATTAAAGTTCATAACAAGATTATAGAAGGTGAAAAAGCTAGAATACAAATATTTGAAGGTATCGTCCTTGAAAGAAGTCATTCTGGTACACATGAAAATATTGTAGTAAGAAAGATATCCAAAGGTATTGGAGTAGAAAGAATATACCCATTACATTCTCCAAACATTGCTAAAATAGAAATAATAAGGAAAGGTAAAGTAAGAAGGGCCAAATTACATTATCTAAGAGATAGGATAGGTAAGAAAGCTCTACTTGTAAAAGAAAATGTTAAAAAGTAGTCTTGAACAAGAATTACTTTTAAAATATCCAAATATTATAGGAATAGATGAAGTAGGAAGAGGACCCTTAGCAGGACCAGTAGTAATAGCTGGCTATAAATTGTTAAGTGACACAAAAGTAAATCCTAGTATTAATGATTCAAAAAAAATAAGTAAGGCAAAGAGAGAATTACTAAGTGATTTTCTCAAAAAGGAAGGAAGTTATCATATAAGTATAATACCTAATGACTATATAGATGAATTTGGTATTTCTAACTCTATAGTAAAAGGTATCAATGAGATAATAATAAATCTGGATCCAAAATATACTTTAATTGATGGTTATTTCAAAGAAAAATTTCATACCAATTATAGTATGATTGTAAGAGGAGATTCTACTCATTATTCTATAGCAGCAGCATCAATTATTGCAAAAGTGGAGAGGGATAAAATAATGAAAGAATATTCTAAAATATATCCAATATATGAGTTTGATAAAAATGTAGGGTACGGAACAAAAAAACATATAGAATTAATTAAAGAAAACGGTATCTGTACTATTCATAGAAAAAGTTTTTTAAAAAATTATATATAGTCTTCATATGTAAATTATGGAATGATTGTAAATTTGGGATTATTATCTATTGTATTGACAAAGAGGAATGATAAGGTAAAAATCAAAATAGAATCATAAATTTCTATGTATAAACTAGACTAATACTATTGATACCGACAATACTCTCAATAGCTGATCTGAATTCCTCATTATAAATAACTTTATTTTTTAAATTCACAACTCTATCACCATCTAACTTCAAAAGTACAGAAATATCACCTTCAAAATCTTTAATCATCTCATTTAGCTTTATTAATTGATCTTTTGTTGTTTTATCAGCCACATTAATCTCAACTTTATCAATGATCTTTTCTTTATCTTTTTTTAAGTCTTCATCAGTAACAGTAATAATATCATCTACTATTATCTTATATTCTATTTTATCTTGAGATGTACTAATTGCTTCAATATCTTCATCTAAAGAGTCAACAACTCTGTCATTTTGCACTATATTAACAACACCTTTAACAATTACAGCTGAACCATTACTAGGGATTTTATCTTTTATTTTTTCATACGTATCAGGAAATATTATGATTTCACATTCAGATATAAGATCTTCAATATGGGCAAATACCATCCTTTTCCCTGAACTTTTTGTCATATGATATTTTATACCTTGAATTAAACCACCAACAGAGACTTTTGTACCATTTTTTATATTTTCAAAATCATTTAGAGCCAGTATTTGATTATTTTTAAAATATAAAATGTATTTTCTAAGTGGGTGATATGTAATATATACTCCCAGTAATTCCTTTTCCCATAAAGCTTTCTCTAAATCAGATACCTCTTCAATATCTGAAAGAGTTGTGTATGGGATATCATCTTCATTATCATCCTCAAAAAAACCAATTTGTCCAATTTGATCGTTGATTTTTTTATCATTATATAAAAGAGATATTTTACTATAATCTTTAAGTAATGCTGATCTCTTACCAAAAGCATCCATAGTACCTGATTTTATTAATACTTCAAAAGAAGTTTTATTTAAAGAAGAAATATTGACTCTATTACAAAAATCATCTAAAGATTTAAATACACCTCCTTCTTCTCTAGCTTTTATGATTTCTTTGACTGCCAAAGTTGCAAGACCCTTTATACTATTCAGTCCATATCTTATGTTATTATCTTCTATGTGAAATTCAGGCATGCTTTTATTAATATCAGGAGGTAGTATCTTAATTTTTTTCCTTTCTGCCTCAAGAATAATTTCCGCTATTTTCTCTAAGTTACCAAGGTGTGACTGGAGTAATGCTGCTAAGAATTCTACTGGATAATTAGCCTTGATATAGGATGTCCTGTATGAAATAATAGAGTAGGATGCAGCATGAGCTTCATTAAATGCATAATGTGCAAATGGCATAAATAATTCAAATAATTTTTCTGCCACCTCTTTTTTCATTCCATGTTCAATAAATCTTTCTATCAGAGAGTCTTTCATTGAAAGGAGTATTTCTGGTTTCTTCTTACCAGTAGCCTTCCTCAGTTTATCAACTTCACCCCAATCAAACCCAGCAAGGTTAATAGCTGTACGTAATAAATCTTCCTGATAAACCATAACTCCATAGCTCCTCTTTAGATAACTTTCCATCCTAGGATCAATATATTCTACTTTTTCTCTACCTTCCTTTCGTGCAGCGTAATGAGGGATATTAGCCATAGGACCAGGCCTATTCAATGCAATCAAAGCAGAGATATCAAATATATTTTCAGGTTTCAATATTTTTATAGCATCCTTCATTATTCTAGATTCTATTTGGAATACACCAAGTGTATCTGAGTCTTTTAACATTCTAAAAGTTTTTTTATCATCAAGAGGGATAGTAGAAAAATCAATATCTTCATTCCTATTCTCCAGTATAAGTCTTTGGGACTCCGAAATGATATCAAGATTAGTCAAACCTAGAAAATCCATTTTCATATAGCCAAGTTCTTCTAGTGTTATCATATTATATTGACATACGAATCTTTTTAATTTTCTATCAAAAGATATAGGAACGTGATTGTCTAAATTCTCTGGAGTAATTAAGACTCCACAAGCATGTATTGAGGCATGTCTTGCTATACCTTCCATTCTTTGCGCTATATTTAACATGTTAGATATAGTAGGATCTTTCATTGCTTCCTTGATTTCAGGAATTTTCTCTATAGCTTCTTTGATAGTATATTCTCCCTGTGGTATTAATTTAGCAATTTTATCAACTGTGTATAGAGGTACTTTTAAAACTCTGCCCACATCTCTAATCGCAGCTCTTGCCTTCATCCTACCAAAAGTTACAATCTGTGAAACTCTATTATATCCATATTTGGATACTGCATAATTTAGAACGTCTTCTCTTCTAGCACTCGCTATATCTAAATCTACATCTGGAGCTTTTGGTCTTAAAGGATTTAAAAATCTTTCGAAAGATAATCCAAAAATTAATGGATTTATAGGTACTATACCTATAAGGTAAGCTATATATGATCCTGCTGCTGAACCTCTAGTAGTAGTAGGTATATCCTCCTTAGATAAATAATCTGTAAAATCTGCTACCATAAGCATGTATGACGCAAACCCTTTTGATATTATAATATCAAGTTCATAATTTATCCTTTCAAGCTCATTCTCGCTAAAATCTCTTCCTAACTTTTCTTTACCTCTTTTAAACACTAAATCTCTTAACCTTAATCCAAAGTCTCCATTATATCTTTGTGGTATCCTTAGATCCGGGAATATAAAGCCGTTAAATTTAATTTCAACATTACATCTATCCCTAATAATATTAGTGTTCTCAATACACTCAGGGCGATCCTCCCAAAGTTTAATCATCTCTTCAGGACTTTTAACATAAAATTCATTTGATCCTAATCTCATTCTATCTTTGTCATCAATTGTCTTTCCAGTCTCAATACAGAGTAGGACTTCATGTGCATAACTATCCTCCTTATCCAAATAATGTGAATCACAAGTAGCAACTAAAGGTATATCAAGATCTCTACCCATTTCAAACAATACCTCATTGACCTTATCCTGCTCTTTAATACCATTCCTCTGAACCTCAAGATAAAAGTTGGACTTTCCAAAAACATCTATAAATTGTTCAGCATAACCATATGCCTCTTTTATATTTCCTTTTAATATTTGTATTGCAATATCACCACCAAGACAACCAGACAATGCAATAATACCTTGTGAATGAGATTTTAGAAAATCTATATCTGTTCTTGGTTTATAATAGAAACCATTAACACTCGCATCGGATACTATTTTGATAAGGTTTTTATAACCTTCTTCATTTTCTGCAAGAAGCGTAAGATGGCTATAATTTTCATTTCTATTTTGAGTTTTATCTTTTCTTGATCCATTAGCAAGATATATTTCCACACCTATTATTGCTTTTATATCATTTTTTCTACATTCATCATAAAATTCATGAGCTCCATACAAAACACCGTGATCTGTAATTGCACAACTTGTCATACCTAAAGATTTAACTTTTTCTACAAGTTTTTTGATACTACTCATCCCATCCAAAAGGGAATATTCAGTATGCATATGTAAATGAGTAAAATCGTTGTTTTTCATGAATCAATATATTTTCTAAATTCTTTATATAGGAATATAAAAATCTTATATACTATAAATAGATATATCAAAAGTAAAGCTACTTTAAATATATTAAGACCCCAAACCTCTATATTAAAAAGCGTTGTAACTGGTTCTAGATACAAATTCTTATTCACAACTAAAGTTTCTTGATCAGAGTTGACATAGTTTGATCCTGAATTAGTATATGCTACTGCAGCGACGCTCACATTGTATACCCCAGGATTATTGGGTAGTATTTCTATACTATTAAGTAGTGAAGAACCTTGGCTTACACTAGTCCAATACTGTATTAGAGATCCAGATTTTAAAAGTACACCAGAAGGCAAATCCCAAGTGATTTTTACTGATTTAAAATTTCTCTCTGATTTTATCAAAGATGAAAGACTAATGTAATTATTAAGAGGGGATTGCCCATCAGAAGTTATTTTAACATTAAAAAATGAATATGCGAATATAGGGGCTGAAAAAAATATCACAATAAAAACTAATGAAACCATTGATATACTCAATTTCTGCATATAAAGAATATATCAAAAATTCATCATATTTACAATTTAATATAATTGGATTTTTAGATAGAATTTATCTTTTTTAGTAATTTTTCTTTTATACTGCTTGGATCTGCCCTTCCTTGCATTTCCCTCATAACTTGTCCTATTAAATATGACAATATACCATCTTTTCCAGACTTATATTTTAAAACTTCCTCCTTATTGTTAGCTAAAATGTTATCTATCGTAGTATCTAACATATTATCATCTTTAATTATAATATTGTCATTTATAAGTTTATCTAAATCTGAATTCTCTAAAATAACCTCTTTTAGAATATCTTTTATCTTTAAAGAAGATAAATTATTTGCATCTTCAAGATTCAACAATATTGCTAGCATCCCAGAACTTATATCTAATATACTTTTTCCTGATTCGTTTAAAAGACCTACTATATACCCAGCTATCCAATTTGCAAGATTTGATGGAGATCCTTTATATTTTATAAGTTCACTTAAAAAATAATTATAGTATGATCTATCTTCTACTATAGTAGTAGCTATATTACTCCCTATTTTGTACTTATCTTCCAGTATTTTTAAAGCCTCATCAGGTAATATTCCAATACTCTTTTTTGCATTATCTATAAATTCCTTATTTAGATATAACGGTGGTAGATCAGGCTCTGGAAAATATCTATAATCGTTACTCTCCTCTTTCTCACGCTGAAAAAAAGTTTTAGATAGATTATCATTCCATCCTCTGGTTACTTTATTACCAACCTGAGCAATTTCTGCATTTTTTCTAAATTCTTCTAATTGTCTTTCCTCTTCATATAAAGTTGCCCTTTCTAAAGCTCTAAAAGAATTAAGGTTTTTAACTTCCACAATAGGCGTTCTGTATTCTTTCACTACAGAGCCTCCTTCCTTTTTTGTAATTTTCAAATTCACATTCAAGTCAAATCTCATCTGACCTTTTTCCATATCACAATCTGATGCTTGTATAAATCGAACTATGTTATAAATCTTTTTGGCATATTCTTTCGCCTCCTCACTAGATTCCATATCAGGATAAGATACAATTTCAAGTAAAGGTACTCCAGCTTTGTTTCCATCAAGGAGTGTATGATCACTGTAATGAGTAGATTTTGCAGTATCTTCTTCCATATGAGCTCTTAGAATTCTTATCTTCTTGGATTTGGATCCTTTATCTCCATTATTTACATTTATGTATACGTATCCTGAAGTTGTTATTGGAAATTCAAATTGAGTAATTTGATAGCCTTTAAAGAGATCCGGATACATATAATTTTTTCTATCAAATCTGGATTTACTATTTATATCTAAATTTAAAGCCTCACCAACTCTGATAGCTTGTACTACAGCTTCTTTATTAATAACAGGTAATGCACCTGGAAGCCCCAAACAGACAGGACACATATGAGAGTTAGGAATATCATTAAAGTATTCAGAGGAACAAGAACAAAACATTTTAGATTTTGTTTTTAACTGTACATGTATTTCAAGCCCTATAATTGTTTTTACTTCCATAACTTTTGCTCTATAAAATTAGCTAATGAGAGTATTGTACTCTCCCCAAATGACCTCCCCATAATCTGAAGCCCAGTAGGTAGTTTATTATAATAACCGTTTGGTATTGATATAGCTGGTATACCTGCAATATTCGAAGATACTGTAAATATATCAGACAAGTACATACTAAGTGGGTTTTCTATTTTCTTTCCTATTTTGAAAGCTACGCTGGGTGTTGTAGGTGATATGATTACATCAACATCTAGAAAAGCATTTTTAATCTCCTGTTTTATTATGTTTCTTACTTTTAAAGCTTTATTAAAATATGCATCATAATAACCAGAAGATAATGTATATGTACCTATTATTATTCTTCTTTTAACTTCATCTTCAAATTTAGATCTAGCCTCTACATAGAAATCACTTAATGATTCAAAATTATTATCTTCAGTTTTTTCTGGATGATTACCAAATCTAATTCCATCATATCTTGCTAAATTAGCACTTATTTCTGATGGTACAAGAATATAATATACAGCCAAAGAATACTTTAAATGAGGTAGATCAATTGTTTTTACTTTGCAACCCAATGATTTTATAGTTTTAATACTATTTGAAAATGCATCTATTACATCAGAATCAACACCTTCTTCTGAAAAATTTAAAACTCCCACCCTTAAATCTTTAATATCCCTAAATTTTGTATAATCTTGTTTTGCAACCTTCATAGAAGTTGAGTCTTTTTTATCATATTTTGCAATCTCATTTAGAACATAAGCAGAATCATATACATTTCTGGTTATTACACCAGGAGTATCAAAAGATGATCCCATTGCAATAAGACCATATCTAGAACATAATCCATATGTTGGTTTTAATCCTACAACCCCACAAAAAGATGCGGGCTGTCTTACTGATCCACCAGTATCAGTCCCTATACCAAACAATGCTGAACCAGACGCTATTGCTGCTGCAACACCACCACTAGAACCACCGGCCACCCTTGTTTTATCTAATGGGTTATGAGTAACCCCATATCCTGAATTTTCAGTTGAAGACCCAAAGGCAAAAGCATCCATATTTCCTTTTCCAACTAATGTAAAATCAGACAAATTTAAAACTACAGAAGCAGAGTAGGGGGATATATAATTTTCAAGTATACGTGACCCTGCAGTGGTTCTCAACCCTTTTATATTGATATTATCCTTTATGATTCCAGGTATTCCAGAAAGCTTATTTTGCGGACTATAAGACAAGTGAGATAGAGCATAATCTTCAGTTATAGATATATAAGCATTAAGTTCAGGATTCAATTTTTTAGCTTTAGATATATATTCTTTGGCAACATCCTCTACACTAATTTTTTTATTATCTATCTGTTCTTTAAGTTTATCAATCATAATACTTTGTTAACCTTTATTTGAGTTTTATCTGTATTAATAGCATTTATCTTGATATCATCAAAATCTAAAGAAATATCAGTCGTATCTTCACGTAAAACAGTAGCTAAATCATTAACTTCAAAAAATGAATCTATATCCTCTGTATCAACCTCGTTTAATATATTTATATAATCTATAATTTGAGCCAATTGATTTTGGAATTTTGAAATTTCACTTTCTTCTATTTTGATATTACATAGTTTTGCTATATGGAGTATATCTTTTTTTGTTATCATACAAATTATTATATCAATAAACAAGCAATATTAACAAGGTTAAACACTAAAGATATAATATTTCCAATACTGATTCTTAAACATAGAAATATGGATTCAAGTATAAAATGTATGTTATAATGTGTAGATATGAATCAGGATAATCTAAATACTAAGCACACCAACCCAATGGTATTACCAATTTCAATAGTTATTGCAGGAATCATTATAGCTGCAGCTATAGTATTATCTAGCAATACAGCGTCAAGAAACAACAATTCTAATACATCAACAAAAACGTCCAATATTGCTACTCCACCTACAAATAACAAAGATGTAACTGTATCACTTGGTTCTTATCCAGTTGAAGGCAATTTAAAGACTGCAAAAGTTGGAATAGTAGAATATGGTGATTTCCAATGTCCTTTCTGTAAACAATTTGCAAATGGAGCAGGAAATTCTATATATACAAATTTTGTTAAAACTGGTCAAGCCGTATTCGCTTTCAGAGATTACCCATTAACTAATATACATCCATTATCTTCTGAAATGGCCATAGAAGGAAGATGCTTTGCAGCACAAGGTAAGTTCTGGCAATATTATAATAAAATGTATACAACAGCACAAAATAGTAATACCCCTTCTATTGTTTCAGGTTACGCCAGAACTATGGGACTTAATATGAATAAATATGCATCCTGTGTAACTAATAAAACTTATGAACTGGATATACAAAAGGATATAGCCAGTGGTAATAGGATCAATATACAGGGAACTCCAACAATCGTGATAGGTAGACTTAAGAACAACAAAGTACAAGGACAATTAATTTTAGGTGCATATTCATACAGCTATTTTGCAAATATTATAAAATCTTATCTATAATAAATATTTCTCCATTATAGTATATTTAGTACCTCTACCTTTACCAAAAACAGTTAGTATTCCTAACTCCTTCATCATATCTAAATCTCTAAATGCTGTCATAGGAGATATTTTAAACATCCTCGAATACTCCTGTCTTGTAAGAGTCCTATGATCTACAAAAAACAAAAATGCTTTCTTTTGTCTATCCGACAGTATTGATACAATTTTATCTGAATTTAATCTTCGTTTTTCTAATGAAATATATTTATTTATAAAATCATAAATCTCTAATAATTCAATGTATATGTATTTAAAAAAGTTTCCAACCCATGTATCTAAAGATTGGTTCGAAATTTGCATATTTTCAAGATTTTCTGAAAATATTTTTACTAGAGATAAATCATTAAATATCTCAATCTCTATCATCAAAGATTTCATTATAAAAAGTATAGTGAAATCATTTAATACAGAAAATGGCTTTAGTTTTAAAAGGTTGTATCCAATTATAGGTATTTTCAATATATTAGGATATTGTGAATCTTGATAAAAATCGACTAACATATTTATGTCAGTTGAGATTGTATCATATGATAAATCTTCTCCCCTTATGAAATCGTATTCTCCTTGATAAGGAAATTCAATAGTCCTAAATTTACCACTCTCCCATACTTCAAATGTTTTATCAGTTAAGACTTTATTCATCCTTAATATTGTAGATACTGTAAATACATTCCCTTTATCCTGATACAAAGATCTAACAAGTTCATTGATACTTCTATAAGAACTAAGCATTGTATTAGCAAAACCAGTATCAATCCTGTGATATCCTAGAGCAAAATCACGTATATTAGTATTAGATACATCTAAATTTAATAAATTTGCAAACTGATCAAAATCTTTGATCGTTAGATCATCTGTAATTTTTTTTGGAATTTCAAGAGAGTTCAAAAGAGAGCTTAGTGTAATAATATCTACAGAGTATTTGAATAAACTTAAGTTCAAATCTAAGTCTAAATTCATTAAATTATTTCTTAATTCTTCTTAAAAAAGCAGGTGTCTCGTATTCATCATCCTCTTCATCCTCATTATTAGTTACTATAACATCCTCTTTAATATCTTTGGTGTCATAATCGGGAATATAGGTATCCTTTTTTGGTGCTTCTTGTGTAATTGTAGGCCTATTAAAGCCCTTATCTCTTATTATCTTATCCTGGGTTTTTTCTTCAAAACCAGTAGCAAGGACATTAATCCTTATTGAAGCATCTTGTATACTATCGTCTATTGTCGCTCCAAATATGATATTTGCATTTGTATCTGCAGCTTCAGATATTAAATTTGCAGCTTCATCAACTTCAACCATTGATAAATCAGGTCCAGAAGTTATATTAAATAAGATACCTGTTGCTCCATTAATGGATAACTCTAATAGGGGACTATTGATAGCTTGTTTTGCTGCATCCTTAGCTCTATTGTCACCAGTAGCAATACCCATACCCATTAACGCTGTACCAGCCTCAGACATAATAGCCTTAACATCAGCAAAGTCAACGTTAATCATCCCTGATTTAGTTATAAGATCAGATATACTTCTTACACCTTGACCTAAAACATCATCAACTATTTTCATAGCTTCTAAAAAAGAAATTTTTTTATCAATAATATCAAGGAGTCTTTGGTTGGGCACAACGATCAGTGTATCAACTTTACCTTTTAGATCCTCAATACCTTCAATTGCTGTTTGAATCCTCCTTTTCCCTTCAAAAGTAAAAGGTTTTGTTACAACGCCTACAGTTAGAGCACCTAGATTTTTTGCTATACCAGCAACTACAGGAGAAGCCCCAGTTCCAGTACCACCACCCATACCTGCAGTAACAAAAACCATATCACCACCAGATAGAGATTCATGAATTAAATCTACACTCTCTTCAGCGGCTTGTTTTCCTATTGATGCTATACCTCCTGAACCCAAACCTTTGGTGAGTTCTGATCCTATTTGAATTTTTGTTTCTGCTAAAGAATTTTTAAGTGCTTGAGAATCAGTATTAACAGATATAAAATCAACCCCTGTTATATTGTGTACAGAAATCATTGTATTTAAAGCATTATTTCCACCTCCACCAACACCAACTACTTTTATTTTAGCGTTATTATCTAGAGACTGAGGTTTTACTAACATACAAAATTATTATTAAGATTATACTTTGACAATTATTCCATATTATATAGGAAATATCAAGGCATTATAGATTTTATAAGATCTATAATCTTTGATGCATTAAACCCACTACCATTCTTACCTAAAGAATTATTGTTTCTACTTCCATCATTACTATTTTTAATAACAGAATTAATTAACCCATAAACCGTAGTATAGGCTGGACCAGATATTTCTTCTGTAAGACCTTTCAGGTTAGATGCATATCCCACTCTTGCTGCTGAAGAAAAGTATTTTTGTGCTATTTTAGATATCCCAGCTAGCTTAGAACCACCCCCAGTCAATACAACTCCTGCAGGCATTTTGTAATCAAAGCCTGACTTTGTTATATCATCTATAATAGCTGAAAATATTTCTTCTAACCTAGCATCAATAATATCATCTAACATACTTTTTTTTATCTCTTCATAGCCGTTTTCCGTCTGTATTCCTATATCAGAAAGATTCAACATAAGATCTTGTTCCTTTATATCTGAAGTTTCTTTCTTAGGGTAAGTATATTTCTTATCTTTTTCTTCTTGCTCTTGCCTTTGTTGAGCTTTTTTTATAAGGGTCGGTATTGATACTTTCACCTTTTCAGCATCATCTATAGATAAACGTAATCCTATGGCTATATCATTAGTTATATTTGAACTACCTATAGGCACTGAAAAAGAATATGATATTGAATCATCAATATATATGACAACATCTGATACTCCAAAACCAATATCAATAAGTATCACTCCAAGTTCTCTTTCTGTTGATGATAAAATAACTTCTGCATCAATCCAGCCAGAAAACAAGATATCTTCAACAGAAAGACCTACTTGATTTATACATTTAGTCAGGTTATGTAATACCATACTTGTAATGGTTATAATATGTGTATCAACCTCTAATCTAATTCCAGACATACCAATAGGATCCTTAATACCACCCTGCGAATCTACTATAAATTCTCTTGGTATCACATGCATTATTTCTCTTGATTGAGGAACAGATACAGTCCTTGCACTCTCTAAAGCACGTAATACATCTTCTCCAGATATTTCATCTCTAGATATTGCTACAACTCCTTTATTATTAGTTGAAGATATATGTTTACACCCAAGAGATATCGCTGCATTTTGAATTCTCACTCCAGCCATCCTTTCAGCAGCCTCCACAGACTCAGATATAGCTTTTATCGCTGCATCTATATTTATAATGACTCCCTTTTTTAAGCCTTCCGAGGGGTGGGTAGAAACTCCTATAACTGATATATTTTCTTCATCAACATTAACAATTACAGTTGTAATTTTTGAAGATCCTACATCTATGCCTGTAATAATGCCTTTCATAATATTAATAGATAGTATATATTAAAATACATTTATCTTCAATATTCATACTTTAAATATCTAAGCCCCACAGAACACCCTGCTAAATTCAACATTGATTACTTTACATCCTGCCATATTTACTGTCTGAAGAACATCATTTAGTTCCAATACTTGGGATTTTATAGATCTTTCAAATGTTAAAATTGCTGTTTTTGATCCCATATTAAGTTGTACATATGAACTATATAAGTTATATGATGAGACAGATAATAGATATTCATTGTTAACATCAGTAACTAGTTTCACCATATCTAAAATTTGTGTGTGTTTGGGTTTTATATAAGATACTATGTTAACTATATTATTGTCTTTATAAGCCTTAACAGTATCACCATTATTAGATACAAAAAATATATTATTTCTAAAACTATATGAAAATAATACTCTGTAACTTTTTATATATATTGATACCTGATTTGGATATTTTTTTTCTATTCTAAGATCATTAAAACTAAAGAAAGGATATACTTTCTGTATATCATTATAAAAAGTTTTATTAGAAGTAAAAAAAATATTTTGACCTTTTATAGTAGATTTTATTTGATTATTCAAAGAAGATAGATTGCTTGAATATATGCTTCCACTAATATTTACATATTTGATTTTAGAATAAGTATATATAAATATAGCGAGTCCTATAAATACAATTAATAAGAGAATTCTAAGTAGTATTTTCATTTTAAAATGTTTCATATTAAAAGACCATAAATAACACCTAACATACTATCACAATATAGTATTGCATACTTTTTTGGTATATATTATATTATAATTGTGAATATAGGTAAAATTGATTCAAAAGGACAGACCCTTATAATAGTTATGCTTATTGCTATAGTCCTATTGATCATGATGCTTTCACTGACATCTAAAGTAATACTAAATACTTCTCAAAATTCATTAACTTACTCTGGACAAATAGCGTTTTCGGCAGCACAATCTGGTATTCAAAATGGGCTATCATATATAGGGAGTAATGAATTTACAAGTACTACAAACCCTATTCCTCAACCTCTGCCTACACCAACAGTACCTACCAATTGTACTACTGGAAATATAAAGGCCACACCTCCAAAACCTACATGTACATATAATATAGTTCCACAAAATGAAGCTTTAGGAACGGTGAACCAAGGACAATCTATGGCAATAAATCTTCAAGGAAGTATTACATCAACATCTCATACAACAACAACTACTACATATAACGGCACTCTAAATCATTGGACATCTCAAGGGACACAATCACTTCCACAAGATGTATCAAATGCAGGGAATACAAGCTATGGATCAAATGAATACATGATTGGAGGACTAAATGGAAGCACAGCATTAAGCTCTGTATATGAAACAACTATGTCTCAAACTGGGACTACCAACTGGAGCAATGTCTCAAACTTACCAAGTGCAGTATATGATAATTCTGTAGTCACGAACGGTTCATATATTTATAGCATCGGAGGAGTAAATAGTTCATATACAGTCTCTGGCAGATATGTTTGTGGATGGAAATTAGTTTATGTCCATACTAACCTCGTCAATGGATATTGGTGGGAATATACCTGTCAGTGGGAATCATACACATACTATTATTCTAGCCCTACAACCAATGTTTATGTTGCACCACTATCTAATATAGCTTCATGGAGTCAGACATCATCTTTACCACAAAATGTATACCACGCATCAGCAGTGGAATACCAAAATAATATTTTCCTGTTTGGAGGTAGAAATTCACAAGGGAGTCCATTGAATACAATATATGAAGCAAATATAGAACCAGGCGGAGGATTATCTAGCTGGACACAAGTAGGAACAATCCCACAATCCTTATATGGATCAGGTATAACAGTATCCGTCTCAAATGGATATGCTTACATTGTAGGAGGAAATAATGGAGGAGGTGGAAGTAATTCCATATATGTATACAACCTAGTTGCACAGCCTAATTGTACCAGTAGTACAAATACCTCTATAACATCACTAGATGTAGTATCAAGTGGAAGTGGTGGTAGTGCTGGGAATACAGAATATATTATTAATGGTTGTAATCTAGGATACCTATCTCCAAGAATAGGGGATTCCCCATATTTCTCTCTTTTTGATCAAACACGTGGTTGGATGGCGGGTTGGGAAGGTGGACAATATGTAAATGTTGTAACAGTAGATTACCAATCATGGAATAACAGTCAAATCATTATTAATCATCCTTATGCTAATTATGGAGGTGATTATGGTAGTTGGGTGTGGAACCAAGGAGATAATATGCAAATAATGGTAACAAATCCCCAAACAGGACAAATTAGTTATATAGGATTTTCATTCCCTAGCTCTAATACAACATATCAGGGGACTGTACTACCATCACAAATACAGATGGTACAACAATCAACATTCCCAGGTGGTATTTACAATGAAGGTATAGGTATACTTCCAGATCCAGCAGATGCAGGTACCAATTATCTGTATTCTTTTGGAGGGATATTAAATGGACAGGTATCAAATAGTACATACTATTCAACGCTTAGTAATTTATCTTCTTGGCAACCTACAACCACAATGCTTGCCCCAACATCAGCAATGGGTTATTCAGTATATACTGGATCAGGAGCTTCAGACCTTTTTTCATTTGGAGGATATCAAGATTTAGTAGAGTATACTTCTATAAACGCACAGGTTACAACTACAGCATCTTCAAGTACACATTCATCTTTCCCTGATCTTTTAATAAATATAAATAGTCTAATAACGCCATCTTCACCTAATATAACAACAGCAAATTATGAATTACAAATATTAACTGGAGCTTCTGCAAATCAAACTATGGAGGTATGTTTAATACAGAATCAACCTACAGGATCCTATTCATACATAGCTATACCAGCAAATTCAACTATTGCATACATAACTCCACTGAATTCTAAAATGAAAATAACTGCATACCCATCAACTTTAATACCATCAGGAAGTACTCAGATTCCAGCAGGTGATTGTAACAGTATTAATTAGGTCTATTACGTTCTCCTAATTTTTTTGTAATATGTAGAGATAAAAAGGTTATTGAAGTTATAAAGGTAAGATAAACTAATTCTATAACTATGCTATTAAAATGGCTTAAGAAAGATATTATAGAGGTATAATATTTACCAAAAAATATTCCCAAAATAAAGTAGAATAATATCCAAAAGAAGGTTGCAAACATAGTCAAAAATACAAATTTTTTATATGGATACCTAAAAATTCCGCTTACTATATTCGTAATAATCCTGAGACCGAAAATCCATCTTCCTAAAATAATTGCTCTAACTCCATTTTGTAGAAACCAATTCTGAACTTTTTCGATCTTAGATTTAGGCATCATGATATATCTCCCATATTTCTCTATAAAATTAATACCTTTCCATGATAAAATCGAATAGAGCACACTTGACCCTATAAAAGTAGCAAGTAGTATTAAACAAAATAAAATTATTGGATCAGCTTTACCAAGAGCTATTTCATACCCTGTTAAAAATACAAAAAATTCTCCTGGTATAATCATAGGGAATCCCATCTCTTCAAACATTATATATAGAAAGATAAATACATAAAGATTAGGCAGTACAACAGTATTTACTATGAATGTGATATCATTAATAGTTATTAAATTTGATATTGTGAAAAATAGTTTAGAAATATCCAAAATTATCCTTTATTCTCGAGAAACCCTAATATCTCCAATAAAGCTATGAATATATTAACAAAGTCTAAATATAAATTTAGAGCCGCGACATACTCATTTGTCATTTTAGGATTATTTACTATATTAGATATATCATAAATTATATAACCTGAGAATATCAATACCACTGCAGTAGATATATAGAATTGAAATAGAGGGTTATGTAAAAAAATATTCACCACACTTGCAATAATAATACCTATTAAAGCAACAAACAAAAAACCAGTGATTTTTTTTGAACCAACTATATTAATCTTAAATACAAATACTGAAGCTGTAAGAAGAACAAAAATTAGTGACGTTATTACGAATGCTTGGATAACTATTGATGCTGCACCAGCGTTGATGAAGGTATAGACTAGAGGACCAACAGTAAGACCTGACAGAAAGGCAAATAGGAATAGAAATAGGGGAGCCAGAATAGGATTATTACGAACCCTATTCACAACAAATATTAAGATTATCTCTACTATGAAAATAATTATAAATAATCCAGATGGCACAAACTTAGAAAAGTAAGCACCGACAGCTGCTACTATTAAAGATTCTGTGAATACTAATAAAACTTTTGATAAGAAATTATCTCCTGTCATCACCTCATTATAGCAAAAGTGTGATAAAAAATAAAAATTTGATAAAATACCTAATATTATAAGGTGTTGCAATCATAAACTTATAAACGTGCCGATATAGCTTAACTGATAAAGCATCACCCTCGTAAAGTGGAGACAGCAGTTTGAGTCTGCTTATCGGCTAATAATGTGAGAGTAGTTCAGTGGTAGAATGCTTCCTTCCCAAGGAAGAGATCGCGGGTCCGAATCCCGTCTCTCACTATAATATTTATATAATTAATAATATGAAGGAAATAACTGTATACGAACTTATAAACAATAGAGATAATTATGTTGTTTTAGATATTAGAGAACAATATGAAAGACTAAAAGATGGAACAATACCAGAAAATCATCACTTACCTTTATCAACAATAGATATAGTAAAATTAGAAAATTTCATAGATAATCATCAAGAAAAAGATATTGTAATACATTGTCATACAGGAAGAAGATCATTTGCATTGATTAAAACAATCATAGATAAAAAGATTATAGATTCTAATAAAATATATAATCTAAAGGGTGGATATGTATCATGGAAGAATATAAATCCTGAGAATCTAAATTAGCTGAAAATTAATATAAATATACAAATGTTATTATCAAAAGATACAATTAAATCTAATAAATTGATATCAAACTATATTAATTATGATGTACAAATGCAACAAGCTGGCTTTGATTTGACTGTAGAAAAAATATATGAGTGGGAGAGTATTGGCTCTGTGGATTTTGACAATGTTGATAGAATATTACCAAAAATATCTGAAATAAAGGTTAGCAAAGATTGGTATATCCTAAAGCAAGGTAGTTATATGGTTGAATTTAAGGAAAAACTAAACATACCATATAATATAGCAGGATATATAGTGTCTCGTACGTCTTTAAATAGATGTGGAGCAGTAATCATAGCTGGACTAATAGATCCAGGGTATCAAGGTTATATAACAACAATACTTGAAGTTTTAAATAAAAATGGGATTAGAATTAAGAAGCGAGCAAGAATAGCCCAAAGTGTGTACTTTAATACTGATTCAAAAGACAAGAACAACACATATAAAGGATTTTATAGAAAAAAATCAATAAAAAAAATACATGGTATTTAACCAGAAGAAAGGGTAATATTATTCACAAAGTATTTTCCATTAATCTTCTGTACATATATATTAAGATATTCTATCGATCCGTTATAATTGCCATACACAACAAAATATCCTGCAAAACTCTGATAAAAATGTATATTAGGAGGAAATCCTGAGATTCCGAGATTCTGTTCTATATCCTTAGTATAATTAGAATTTTGATATTGAGCTATCATGGTATCCTGAAATGATGAAGTAAGATATGATCCTATATTATCGTTTAAACCAGTAGAAGTTGATAAGATAGTATAAAATTTTTGAACAAAAGATTCTTCAATATTTTTATTAACTTTTTCTTGTTTCGGAGTAATAGTATTTATAGTAGAATTTAGGGAAACTGATGATTGGGTGTGATAGAAATGAATTTTATTCACATAAGGGAAAACTGTATTGATTATAACTACAATAAAAAAAATACCAATAGCGAGGAAAATTGCAAATTCTATAATAAAGGATATAGTATATGAATTTTTTAAAATTTTATCACCCATTGTTTTATTATATAAAAATGTAATAAACAATGAAAGGATTAAAATTGATTTATCTACCTACATTGAAAAACGGTTGCGAACGGATTCGAACCGTCGATCTTCTCCGTGACAGGGAGACATGTTAGACCACTACACCACGCAACCTTAGATATAGGTTATTACATTTAGATTCTATTCTAATGACAAGAGAATTATTGCATAATTGAAGCTTAAAAATCAACTTTCAATATATATTACAGGGAATCCATTGTTTTGTATTGTATGTCTATAGTTAATATCCAAAAAATAATAATGATTGTTATATAGAACTACATAATAATTACTTATATTATGAGGAGAGGAGAAATCTATACTTACATTTGACAAATGTTTTTGTATCTGTGGATATATACTAGATAGAGAAGTACATCTATCACTTGCATTGGAATATACAGGATAACATGAAGGTACACTACCACTTACACCATTAATAGATGTCTGTTTGAATAAAGATACTCTTGATACATTTAGTTTGTTATATCCAGGGGTAGATAAAAAAGCACTTCGTATTGTATTGAGATTTTGCATAATTTGCTCATCCAGGGATATTCTATATATGTTATTATTATTCGTTAATGGTTTTTCAACATTGTATACATATACTGGATGGGATTTCTGATACAAAATAAAATAAATCAATACTCCTGTAATTACAATATATATAAAAACAAGTACACTAATTATATATTTTTTGTTCATTTTTTACTTGATGTGGATCCAGATCCAGAAGATCCAGATGACGAAGTAGATTTACTACCTGAAACTGTTGTAGTCTTAGATGGAGCAGTAATACTAAATGGTGAGTTAAAACTACTCATTGATATACCAAAATACAGTGTTGTAGGAGTCTGGCCTGCAACTGAAAATTTAACAGATTCTTGGTATATTTTATTGTCTGCAACCCCAACCCATTCATCAACTGTTATAGTCTTTGATGATATAATACTTTGCATATTAGACATTCCTGACAATGATTCTAGTGCCTTAGAAAGATTTATAGAAGAAAAATCAGCTTTAGGATAAGTAACCTCATATTTGGTAACAGATGTACCATTAAGTATTTCATTTCCCTTCATTGCAACTTGGAGAGTATTAATGTTAGGCATATTTGATTCATTTGTTAAATCTTCCAAAAAATTAAACTGTGGTTTTGGTAATGTAACCCATTGATTTAATTTTATTCCTGTATTCAATACAGAAGGAAATTTAGAAAAGTTTAAATACATTTTATTATTTGTCTGTATTACTTTTCCATCAATATTAAAAGCGGACTTAGAACTAGATATTTTTTCTGAAAGCAAAGACTGAAGTTGTATATTCTTAGGATTTGAAAAATCTACATTACCAGAGAACGATTGTGCAATATTACCACTAGTTGTAGATGAACCTTGAGAATTAAGTGCAAAATCAACATTAAAATGATATCCAGTAACATTTTGTTCTGATGTAGCAGTTTTAGGTAATATATTCTGTGCTGATCTATCAAGATTAGATAATATAGGAACTTTATCTACAACAGTAGAAACTCCTGGTATATATGTACCAAAATTATACATAACAAAAAATAAAGCTACCACTATAACAAAAAGTAATAATACAATAGTAGATATAATAACTTTAGGTCTTTGTTCCTTATTAGAAAATGCTGACTTGGAATATAGCCTATTAGCTAAAGATTTCTTTTCTTGAACCTTTACCTCTACTACGTCTTCAACATTGTCTGTGCCTGTTTTATCTTTTGCGAATTTTGCCATTACATTCTTTTATAATATGACACAATGATATATAAATATTAAGAATATGTCAAATTTGTACAATACATATAGATATAAATATTATTTAAAGTTATATAAAATATATTTATTTAATGTAAAATTTAGTAACTATGATAAAATAGACAAATGGGATCAATAAAATCAGGTGACAATTTCAATCTTATATCTAAATATAAACCTGAAGGGGATCAGCCCCAAGCAATAGAGACTTTAACCCTAGGCTTAAAAGAAGGAGCTAAACATCAAACTTTAATGGGTGTAACAGGATCTGGAAAAACGTTTGTAATGTCTAATGTAATAGCAAACATAGGTAAACCAACACTTGTAATCGCACACAACAAGACCCTAGCCGCACAACTAGCTTCAGAATTTAAAAATTACTTTCCTAATAATGCAGTTGCTTATTTTGTATCGTATTATGATTATTATCAACCAGAGGCTTATATCCCAACAAAAGATATATATATTGAAAAAGAAACTAGAGTAAATGAGGAGATTGAAAAATATAGAAATAAAGCTACTCAGTTTTTACAATCTAGGAATGATGTAATAATAGTATCGTCTGTATCATGTATTTATGGATTAGGTTCTCCAGATGAATACAATGAGCTAAAAGTGTTAATCACAAGGAATGATAAAATAAAAAGGCATGAGCTTTTTACTCTTCTAAATAATATTCAATATTCAAGAAATGATATAGAATACCAGAGAGGTACCTTTAGAGTAAAGGGAGATATAATTGAAATTTTTCCACCATATGAAGAGAACATAATAAGGATTGAGATGTTTGACGACGAAATTGAATCAATCACACTTGTTGATCCCTTAACTAGATCTATAATTGAAAACTATAGTGAAATTTATATTTATCCAGCCAAACATTATCTTGTCAAAGATGAAAAAATCAAAAAAGCTATTGTCAATATAAGAAAAGAAATGAAAGATAGGGTTGATCACTTTAAAAAGAATAATCAATTAGTAGAAGCCCAAAGATTGGAACAGAGGGTAAAATTTGATCTTGAAATGATAGAAGAAATGGGTTATTGCCAAGGAATTGAAAATTATTCTAGACATTTAGAAGGTAGAGCTCAAGGGTCAGCCCCATACACACTCCTAGATTTTTTTCCAAAAGATTATTTATTGATAATAGATGAAAGTCATATGACAATACCACAAATAAGAGGTATGTATAAAGGAGATTATGCTAGAAAAAAAACATTAGTAGATTACGGTTTTAGGTTACCTTCAGCAATAGATAACAGACCTTTAAGGTTTGATGAATTTGAGAAAAAAGTTAATCAGGTAATATATGTATCAGCTACACCAAATGATTTTGAGATAAACATATCTAATATAAGTACTAAAAATCTAAAAAACTATCCCAAAAATGGCATTGTGGAACAAATAATAAGGCCAACAAAATTAGTAGACCCAACAATAGAGGTACGACCAACGAAGAATCAGATTGATGATATAAAAAAAGAAATAGATAAAAGAATAAAAAAGAAAGAGAGAACTATTGTTATAACCCTAACGAAAAAAATGGCTGAAGAATTATCAACATACTTTAAAGACCATAATCTAAAAACACAGTATCTTCACAGTGAGATACATACAATTGAAAGGACAGAGATATTAAGAGACCTAAGATTGGGAACTTATGATGTACTGGTAGGAATCAATCTTTTAAGGGAAGGATTGGATCTTCCTGAAGTATCGTTAATGATTATACTTGATGCTGATAAAGAAGGATTTTTAAGATCAAAACAAAGTCTTATTCAGACGATGGGAAGGGTAGCAAGACATGTTAGTGGGAATGTAATAATGTATGCAGATATAATGACTGAATCTATGACAGAAGCAATAAAAGAAACTACCAGAAGAAGAAATATTCAGCTACGTTATAATAAAGAATATGGATTTAAGCCACTTGGTATAACAAAAAATATAGATGTACAACTTGAAAGATCCAATTATAATAAAGCAAAAGATTTGAATTTAGAAGAAATTTCTGATACAAAGAATTTAGATTCGAATTATCTAGACACAAAAGATATAATAGCAAAACTCAAAAAACAGATGAAAGAATATTCTGATAACATGGAATTTGAGAAAGCAGCATCAATAAGAGATAAGATTAGAGAAATCAAACTGACTTAAGACTTAATTATCATGGTAATAGACTTTGACAATTTACAACATGGTCAACATCAAGATGTACAATCATCAATAATGAAATCTCCAAGAAGGAAAAAAAGAAGGTGGCTAGGTTGTTTATCTATTTTTGTTATATTCATACTAATAATTTTTCTTCTACTTTTAAAATCTGGATATGTACAAGTAATATCTGATTTGTTTCAAATAACAGGGAATACTATAAAACAGACTAAAGTGGAACAAACACTAAAATATAAATATGATAAAAGCAACACATTTACTAATATTTTAATATTAGGTTCTGACTCAGATGCTAAATTCAACCCACAGCATTTACTTACCCAAACTATGATGATAGCAAGCATCAATCCATCCCAAAAAAAGATTTATTTAATATCTATACCCAGAGATTTTTGGATAAAAATACCAGGATATACACTAAATGGGGGATACTCTAAATTTGATACTGTATCTGAAATCGGAGGTATACAATTAACAAGACAAGTGGTTGAACAATATTTTGGGATAAGGATAGATTATTATGCATGGATTGGATTAAATGGTTTTATAAATGTTATAAATAAATTTGGAGGTGTATACGTAACACCTACGCATCCAGTAATGGATTGGGCTTACCCTAATGATTTAACTGGAAATCCACAATTAATAAATAACTTAATAAATCTATATATCTCTCCAGCTCCTCAATACATGGATGGCTTCAGAACACTAGAATATGTAAGATCAAGACACGGTGATTTACAAGGAGATTTTGGTAGAGCAAAAAGACAACAGCAAATTTTAACTATATTAAAAAAGAAACTAGAAACTACAGAAACAATCTCTGCAATTCCATCATTATTTAACTCACTTACTCAATATGTAAGGACTGACATGTCCATCCCTAATATAATTTCTCTAGCTACTATGGCTAAAGGTATGGGATCAACACCAATACAGTCTATAATATTATCACCTCCTAAGTATTCGTCTTTATCTACAACTACAAACTACGACCCAACACTAGGTCAGTATATTACACAGGATATAGTAGAACCTAATTGGCCAGCAATTAATAATTTATTCTCAAAGCTATATGGAAACTAGGACAATGGATTATAAAAATTATAGACAAAATACAACAGATAAAAAACACAAATTTAAGATTAAGTATATTATCCTAATTCTGGTACTAGCTATTTTTGTTTATTTAGTTATAAGATACTTTAGTTTATTATCAGCGATACTAAATCCAAAAGCCCTTCAATCATATAATACTAAAACTGTCAATTTAACAAATTCATATAATCTAAAAGGGAATTTGTATTTTGTAAAGAATAACAATTTATGGGATATTACTGGTAAGAAAGCAATACAAATTACTCATACAAATGATATATCAGATATAGCAATTTCTAAAAATGGCAAGAAAGTTGCCTATGTACACTTCCATACTAATTTTTCAAATTTATACCAAATGAATATCAATGGCACAAATGTTACTAGGATAGTAAATTGGAGAGATCCTAACATTAATAATGAATTATGGTCCGCTACCCCAACATATTCTCCAAATGGTCAATATATAGCATATCTAACAAACTTGGAGAAGATTTTTACAGGTGTACATGTAGCAGGAATGGGAATATTCCAGATATCTGCAAATCAAACTTACTTATCTTCAGACCAAGCATTAGGCCCCAATTATTATGGAGAAACTGATCTTGTTAATCCTAATCCATATACAGGAGGGGATGCGGGAGTTACATGGCCCAATCCTAATTTTATTCTATATACGAGTTATATATATTGGACTGCAAATCTTGCCCAGCCAGATTCACAAATAATGCTTTATGATTTTGCAACTGGCCAATCATATCCTGTTACCCCATTAAAATCAGAAGCCATGCAACCAAGATTATCTCCCAATGGTAAATATTTAGCATTTTTAGAAAGAAAGGGTAATAATAATGCAAATTTATATACTATGAAATTTAATCTACAGAATATATTAACACATACAGAAACTTCAAGTTTCAATACTTATAAAAAAACCTTACAAACTGTTTACGTTGGGATAGAATCTCATCCTACATGGTCTCCATCAGGGAATAATCTTGCTTTTATGACCCTCACTAATAACTCTTTTGATATTGCTGTAGTAAGAGTGACCATAAATAATAAAAAAAATAATCTAAATTTTTCAGATTTACAACACGTTACGCGTGGAAGTACTTTAGATTCAACGTCTAAAATGTATTGGATGAATTGATATACAGACTGATATAGTAATGAAAATGGAATAGACATGGTACTTTGTGATAGAATAGGTGGGACTCAAATCAGTGGATTGGAATTTACTAGATTTGTGTAGCCTAAAATATTTGATTCTCATTTATGGATAAAATAATAATAAAAGGTGCTAAAGAACATAATTTAAAGAATGTTGATGTTGATATACCTAAAGGAAAACTTGTTGTTATTACGGGAGTTTCTGGATCAGGAAAGTCATCTTTAGCATTTGATACTATATATGCAGAAGGACAAAGGAGATATGTTGAATCTCTATCATCATATGCAAGACAATTCCTGGGAGTAATGGAGAAGCCTGATGTAGAATATATAGATGGTCTTTCCCCTGCAATTTCAATAGACCAAAAAACTGCAAGTAGAAATCCAAGATCTACTGTAGGTACCATAACAGAGATATATGATTATCTAAGATTATTATATTCAAAAATAGGTATACCTTATTGCCCAGACTGCAATGTAAAGATTGAAAGTCAAACAATTGAGCAAATAGTAAACACAGTATGGACAATTAAAGATAAAAAACTTCTAATATTAGCTCCCATTATTAAAAATAAAAAGGGGGAATATAAAGAATTATTGTTATCACTTTTTAAAAAAGGTTATCAGAGAGCAAGAATTGATGGAAAACTTATCTCCTTAGATGAAGAAATAGAATTATCAAGGTATAAAATTCATAACATAGAACTTGTTATAGATAGAGTAGTGATAAAAAGTGATGATAGTGATAGTAAAGAAACTAAAACAAGAATTTTTGAATCTATTGAGAATGCAGTAAATCTATCTGAAGGTGAAGTTATAATAAATAATATAGATGAGGATAAGGATACTTTATTTTCTGAAAACTTATCTTGTCCAAAGTGTGGTTTGGCAATTCCTGAAATTCAGCCAAATCTATTTTCTTTTAACTCTCCTTATGGAGCATGTGAGCAATGTGGGGGACTAGGGACTCTAAATATTATAGATTTAAATAGCATATATAACCCTAACCTTACTATAATGGAAGGTGCAATATATCCCATGACTCATGAAATAACAAATTATGAAAACTCTTGGATAATTAAAATACTAGAAGAAGTATCAATAGCAGAAAACATACCCTTAACAACAGTATTTTCTAAATACACAGAGAGAGAAAAAAATATATTATTTTATGGTACAGGAAATACGAAATATGAGATATCATATAAGCCAAAATTTAAAAGTAGAAGAAAATATAATGTAGAATTTCATGGAATTATAGAGTATCTAAAAGATAAATATGAAAATGGATCTGATCAGAAAAAAAGAGAGATTGAAGAGTATATGATAGAAAAAATTTGTAATCTTTGTAATGGTTCTAGATTAAACAAGTATGCTAGAAATGTAAGAATAAATAATAAATCTATAGATATAGTAAGCCAGGTAGCTATTGATAATTTTCTACAATGGCTAGATAGTAGTAAAAAAAACTTAGATAAAAATAAGAAAATCATATCCAAACAGATCTTTCAAGAAATAGAAGCAAGAATAAAATTTCTTTCTTCAGTTGGAGTAGGATACCTATCCTTATCACGTTCATCAAGAACACTAGCAGGTGGAGAAGCTCAAAGAATAAGACTAGCATCTCAGATTGGATCAAGATTATCTGGAATCTTATATGTACTTGATGAGCCTTCAATTGGTCTTCATCAAAAAGATAATTTAAAATTGATATCTACTCTTAAAGATTTACGTGATTTAGGTAATAGTGTAATCGTAGTTGAACATGATAAGGAAACAATGGAGAATGCTGATTTTATAATAGATATGGGTAAAGGAGCTGGGATAGTTGGTGGTGAAGTGATATCCAAAGGTAGTTATGATGAGATTAAAAACGATATAAATTCAATAACTGGAGAATATTTGAATGGTACAAGAAAAATTGAAACCCCTAAAAAACGTAGAGCTATATCAGATTTTATAACAATTGAAGGAGCTAGAGAACATAATCTAAAAAATATAACAGTAAAAATCCCTTTGGGTGCTTTAACAATAGTGACTGGAGTATCTGGGTCAGGAAAGAGTACTCTTATAAATGATATTTTATATCCATATTTATCTAATGTAATCTATCATACTAAAAAAGAAGTAGGTGAGCATGAAAATATTACAGGTATAGAGAAGATAAACAAAGTTATTGATATTGATCAATCTCCAATTGGCAGAACACCAAGATCAAACCCTGCTACATACACTAATATGTTCACAATTATAAGAGATATATTCTCAAAAACCAAAGAATCCAAAATAAGAGGATACAAAGCGGGAAGATTTAGTTTTAATGTTAAGGGTGGAAGATGTGAGAATTGTAAAGGAGATGGCATTATAAAGATAGAGATGCAATTTCTCCCTGATGTATATGTTACATGTGATATATGTAAAGGTAAAAGATACAACAAAGAGGCATTATCAATAACATATAAAGGTAAAAATATAGCAGAAATATTAGATATGACTATAAGTGAAGGAATATCATTTTTTGATAATATACATTCTATAAAAGTAAAATTGGAAACACTCAATAGTGTTGGATTAGGTTATATGAAATTGGGGCAGCCTGCAACAACACTTTCTGGAGGAGAATCTCAAAGAATAAAATTGGCAACTGAGCTATCAAGGAAAGCTACTGGTAAAACACTATATATTCTCGATGAACCTACAACTGGACTACATTTTGATGATATAAAAAAACTCCTCATAGTTATAAATGGACTTGTAGATCAAGGTAATTCTGTAGTCATTATAGAACACAATATGGATGTTATTAAAATGGCTGATTGGATAATAGATCTAGGAAAAGACGGAGGTGAAAATGGCGGAAGTTTAATATTTGAAGGTTTAATTAGAGATATACTAAAAGAAAAAAATAGTTATACAGGAGAATTTTTAAAAAAATATATATAGTGTTATTATCAGTTTATGTGTGGGATATATGCATATATAGGAGAATCCAATAGTACTGGAGATATAATTTTACAAGGATTAAAAAAGTTGGAATACAGGGGATATGACTCCTGGGGAATATCTATTGTAGTGAATGGAAAAATCCAAAATATAAAAGATATAGGTTCTGTAAAAAAAAATTTAGAATTCAAAGATAGTCATATAGGCATAGGACACACAAGATGGGCTACTTCTGGTAATATAACCAAAATCAACTCTCATCCACATTATGATTGTACTAAAAGTATTACAGTTGTTCACAATGGTATTATAGAAAATTTTAAAAAACTAAAAACTGAGCTTCTAAAAAAGGGGCATGTATTCATCTCCGAGACAGATACTGAAGTGTTATCACATGAAATTGAAGAAGAGTTATCGTTAGGTAAAAGCCTAGAAGATGCTGTTATTAACACGTTTAATAAAATATCTGGGATTAATGCTTTTGTAGTATTATCTTTAAAATATAAGAAGATAGTAGGTATTACAAATGGTTCTCCTATAATAGTAACAAGCAACAATGATGGTACATATTTATCATCAGATTTACCTTCACTATCTAAAATTTCAAAAAATTTCGTAATACTAGAAAATAATCAATTGGTCAAAATTAATAAAAAAGGTTTTAAGATAATAGACACTATTACAAAGACAGAAATAATACCTAACAAAATTAAGGCTGAAATAGATTATACAGAAGACACTCTAAAACCCAACGAAACATGGCTACTAAAAGAAATAGAACAAGAGCCTGATGTTTTAAAACTAATTCTAGATACATCATTATCAGATATAAATATATTAACTAATGAGATAAACAAATCAAAATATATTTATATGATAGGTGCAGGTAGTTCTTATCATTTAGCCTTGTATTTTAAATATATGTTGACTAAACTCGGAATTTCTAGTGAAGTATTCATAGCTTCTGAGTTCCCATATTTTATAAAAACCATTCACAAAGAAAGTCTTTTAATAGCATTCTCACAGAGTGGGGAAACTTTAGATATCCTAGACTGTATAGGAATAGCAAAATCAAATAATATGAGAATAGTCTCAATAACTAACTCTATATTCTCTAGTCTACAAAGAAAATCTGACATATGTATACCTATTAATGCTGGTGTGGAAAGATCTGTAATTGCAACAAAATCCTTTGTAGCGACATTAAGCATACTAACATTAACTTATAATAATCTGAATAAGAATATAAATGCTGGTGAAAAGGATATTGAAAATGCAATAAATACTATAAACAATATATTATCTTTGAATTCTCACAAAAAATTTATTGATATAGCAAGAAAAATAAGTAAATATGATCATTTATTCTCTTTAGGTAAGGGACAAAGTTTCCCTATAGCATTAGAAACTGCACTCAAAATTAAAGAGGGTAGTTACATACATGCAGAAGCATTTAATGCTGGAGAGTTAAAACATGGAGCTCTTGCTTTAATTGAAAAAAATACACCTTGTATTTTGTTTGCTCCTAAAGATAGTACTTATCAATCTATAATATCTGCAACAAGAGAAGTAAAATCTAGGGGTGCTTTCACTATAGGAATAACATATAAGGAAGACCCAATTTTTGATGATTATTTTTTGGTCCCATATAAAGAAAGTAGTTGGTGGATAGTTTCAACCATAATCATTCAAATATTAGCTTATCACTTAACTATCTTAAGAGGAAACAACCCTGATAAACCAAGAAATTTAGCAAAAAGTGTCACTGTGAGATAATCAATTCCTTTTAAATCTTTTATATAATTCTTTCCTTGGAATCTCAAAAGTTGTTGGTCTCCCATGAGGGCATGTAAAAGGGTATTTGCAACTCCTTAAATCTACAACTAATTTTTGCATTTCATTAGTAGCAAGATGATCACCAAACCTAATACTTGAATGACATGCTATCGTAGCCATAAAGATATTTATTTCATCTTCATAACTTTTAGATCCATTTTCTATATCATCTATTATCTCAAGAATTATATCTTGTATATTGGAATCTTTTAAAAAAATAGGTATGGTAACAACATTTATTATATTATCTCCAAATATTTCTATATCCAGTCCTATCAATTTTAATATATCAATTTTTGATTTAATCTCAATAAAAGCTTTTTTAGATAACTCTATAGAATATGGTATTAAGAGTTGTTGCTTTTCTATATTATTATCTTCCATATTTCTTTTAATTTCCTCAAATCTGACTCTTTCTGATGCTGCATGCTGATCTATTATCTCGATGCCTTCATCTTTTTCAAGAACTAGAAATTTATCATACAATTGATAAACATTAATTTTATAAAGATCATTTGATACAAAATTATTATCTTTAAAAAAAGAATATGATCGTATATGAGTTGTACTATTAAATGTATTCCCTTTAGTGTTTATATCATAATTACTGGACTGAAAATCTTTATCATGAAAAGCTAATCCTTCTGTAATAGATCCTTTAGGAATAAATTCCTGAAATTTTTTATCCATCACTGATTTATTTACAGCAGTTTTTACAATATTGAAAATATAGGAAGAATCTTTAAACCTAACTTCTAATTTTCTAGGATGTACATTAACATCGATACTATCATTAGGGACATCTAAAAATATCACAATGATTGGATATTTGCCCTTTTCAAGTAGATTTCCACATCCATCAATAATAGCCTTTTGAATAACAGAATTAAAAATTGGTCTTTTATTTATATATATATATAATAAATCTTTCGTTGGTCTTGTATTGTTTAAAGATGATATATATCCTTTAATATCAACACCTGATACAGATAAATCTATATCTATAAACTGATAATTATTCTTGGGTATTATATGCTCAAATCTTTTTTTTAAGTCTTCCTTATACATATCATATATTATTTTGTTATTCCTTAAAAGTTTAAAATGTATTAAAGGACTAGATAAAGCGGCTTTTTCAAATACATCTAGCATATATTTAAATTCAGTATTTTGACTTTTTAAGAATTTTAATCTTACAGGTGTGTTAAAGAAAAGATCTTTAACATCTATTGAAGTACCAACTGTCAGAGGGAATTCTGATATATCAATTACTTTACCTCCTACCACATCTAATTTGTATGCATTACTAGCTTGTCTATACTTTGATGCTAATTTCATTTTTGATATTGATGCTATTGAGGGTAATGCCTCTCCTCTAAATCCAAATGTCTGTATATTATATAAATCTGATTCCTTTCTAATCTTAGAAGTCGCAAATCTTAATATAGATAACTCAAGATCTTTTTTACTCATACCCTCTCCATCATCATCTACTCTTATATCTAAATCATTAATTGTTACAGTAATATTTAGAGCACCAGAATCAATAGAATTCTCTAATAATTCTTTGAGTATAGAAGCAGGCCTCTCAATAACTTCACCTGCTGCTATTTTATTTGCTATGTTGTCTTGGAGTATTTTGATCATTTAAAAAAAGGTTTAGATAAAAGAGTTCATAGTATGGAATTCTAGAAATTTTTTTATCTTCATAAAATAAATCATCATATCCAGCTATAGTTACTATAAATAAATTTCTAAACCTACTATCGCTCATATATGATACTATTGTATCATTAATATGATCTAATCTATTCCATATTGTCGGTCTTATTATAACATGGCCATCTTCCCTTATAACTATAATTTCTGAACGTACTCTTTGATATCCTCTCAAATATTTTATTGATATAACTTCTTTATAATTTGAAAAAATATGAAGTATTATAATAAATACAAAGTTAGAGAATATATAATGGTCATCATCAAGTTTTTCTATTGAATTTTCATTTAATATGTAGTTACGTAATCCTAAATCTGTAAAATAATATATTGGATGGTATTCATTTTTAAAATCAGATAATTCCTTTATAATTCCTATTTTTTGTAAATAGGTTGAGTAATCTATAATATCCTGAGCCTTGAATACACTAACAATAGTAAAGAATCCGGTATTTACATTTCTTCCAACTTTATTTGCAATATATGTTAGAAAATCTACTAATCCAGAAATATTCTTGAATTTAGATTTCTCTATAGATTGAATATATATATCTTTAAGTGCTTTTACTTTGGCTTCAATTGTCTCTTCTAATACAACTTCAGGATATCCTCCAAACCTTAAATATTCATTAAAGATATCAAAAGCTAATATTGGATACATATCGAAAAAATTATTCATCTTAGGGTATTGATAATGTGTTTTATATTTTGCAAATTCTAAAAAAGATAGTGTATATAATTTTAAAACTTCAATATTATTTGTATTTTCTACATCAAATAAACCTCTTGTTATAATACATTTATAAAAAATATTATCAAAATTCAATTTATTTTCCAGATTATTTAAATTGAAATTATCTAATAAAAGATATATTTTATTACTTTTTTCCAATTTTAATTTCTTAGTATTATTATCTAGATCTACTAGAAATTTTGAATAGTCATTCCTATATATTTTAAAATCAATATATACATAATTCCCTATACTTTTATTTTTTATATATCCAGATATCATATCAAGTAAAGTAGTTTTCCCAACCCTTGGAGAACCTAAAACTATAGTTGTCTTATTATTATCTAACCCTTGTTTAAGTTCCAGTAGAATATCTCTTTCTATCATTTTATTTGATCTTTTTTTTAATCTCTAATAATTTATTAAATGCATCAATAGGGGACAGTGTATTTATATCAATAGCTTTTAATTCTTTTTCAATTAAACTTTCTTCTAGAGGGGCAGTAAATATGCTTTGCTCAAATAACTTCTTTTTATATTTTGTTTTATTTTGTTCAAAATCAGATAACAATTCATATGCTCTATGTATCACACTACTTGGTAATCCAGCAATAGATGCAACATGTACACCATAGCTTTTATCAGTACCTCCTTTCTCTAAAACACGTAAGAAAACTACTTTTTTATTTTTTTCAACAACCTTCACGTGCATGTTAAAAACTCTTGGTAGTATTTCTTCTAAGACTAACAATTCATTATAATGAGTAGCGAATAGCGTATTGGAACCTATCTCGTCATGTATATATTCTATAATTGCCCATGCTATTGCAACACCATCATATGTTGAAGTACCCCTTCCAACTTCATCAAGTATTATTAAACTTCTCTCTGTTGCATTATTTAAGATGTTAGCAGATTCAAGCATTTCTACCATAAATGTACTTTCTCCTCCAGACAAATTATCTGATGCTCCAACTCTAGTAAATATTCTATCAACTATTGGGATTTTAGCTTTTTCTGCAGGTACAAAAGATCCTGATTGAGCAAGAATTACTATTAGTGCAGTTTGTCTTAATATACTACTTTTTCCAGACATATTTGGTCCTGATATAAGTAATATATTGTTCTCCTTTCCAAGAATAATATCATTGGGTATATATGGATCAGGTGCTATAAAAGATTCAACAACTGGGTGTCTACCTTTCCTGATTTCCAATTCTTTACTATCTTTATTAATCGTAGGTCTTATAAAATTTAAATATCTACTTGATTTAGCAAATGAAGTAAGTACATCTAGAGTACTTATATTATCAGATAAAGATTGTATAACTGGAATAAAATCTTTAATCCTGATCTTTATATCCTGTAGGATATTGTTCTCTAGAAACAATGCTCTTGCCTGAGAATTTATAACCATATCTTCATATTCTTTAAGTTTTAAGGATATGTATCTCTCTACACCTTTTAAAGTCTGTTTCCGTATATAATCTTCAGGAATTTTATCAATGTTTGTATTCGATATTTCAATATAGTATCCAAAGATTTTGTTAAAATGTACCTTTAAAGAAGGTATTTTAAGTCTCTCTTGTTCTTCCTTTTGGAAAGATATTATCCACGATTTTCCATCTTGTATTATTTTTCTATACTTATCAAGTTGTTCATTTACTCCCTCTTTTATAAATCCACCATCCTTTATATTTATTGGAGGATAATCCACAATATTTTTATATATTAAATCATAGAGATCATTTAAACTTTGATTATTATATATATTTACTACATTTAATATTTCTATTAATATTTCACTTTTGACATTTTTTAAATATTCAATTAGATTACGTGATATATCAATTGACTGCATAATGGATATCATATCCCTTGGATTTATGGAGGTTGTACCTATTCTGGCAGATATCCTTTCTATATCGTGCATATTTGAAAGTATATTTGATATTTCTTCATATATATTTAAATCTATAAGCTCGGAGACTCCTTCATATCTTCTCTCTATTAGTGCTGGATCCATTAATGGATGAGTGAGAAAAAAAGATAGTTTTCTAGCACCCATTGCTGTGGAAGTCATATTACATATTTCAAACAGAGAACCTTTGTAGGATTTATCTTTTAAATTTTCTACTATCTCAAGACTTCTAATCGTTGTATCATCAAGTATCATGAAATCTTTTGATTTGAAATGAATTAAGGTTTTAATATGATCTAAAGTACCTTTCTGGGTATTTTCTACATAATGCATAATTGCCCCTGCGGGTTTTAGTGATAAATGACTATTATCTATACCAAATCCTTTCAAAGTATCAAGATTGAAATGATCATATAGAGCATCCTTTTTAAAATAGTTGTATTGAGTTTGTTTAAAATCTATAGGAATAAAAATATCTTCAGGAACAAGTACCTCTTTGGGATTAATAGTAGCCATAAAAGATTTTAAAGATTTTTCATCCATAAGATCTAATATATAAAATTTACCAGATACGAAATCAAGAAATGATGAAGAAAAAACATTTTTACCTTCAGGGTATATAGAATATATATAATTATTTGATATTGTATTGTCGTCAGATACACTAATATTGGTTCCGGGAGTTATTATCCTAACAACTTCCCTTCGTATGATTCTCTTTTTTGAATTTTCTGTGGTTTCTTCTATCTGCTCACATATTGCAACTCTTAACCCTTTTTCCATCATTTTTGGTATATAAGAGTCTAGAACATGATAAGGAAATCCTGCCATGGGTGTTTTTTTATTCTTATCTCTTGATGTAAGTGTAATATTTAATATTTTCGATATAATCTTGGCATCTTCCCCAAATATTTCATAAAAATCTCCCATACGAAATAGTATGATAGTCCCAGGATTATCTTCCTTTATCTTATAATATTCAATCATTGCAGGTGTATCAATATCTTCTGTATCTTGCATAAATAGGATTTTAACATTATCATGATTATCATTCCAGTTAAGATGGACTAGTTTTGATGAATATTATTCTGAAGAAATCAGTTTCAATGAAGCATAAGAATCCACATATAATAATTGTGCTATAATTAAAATCGCTTGAATTAGGCAAGCTTAAGTCTGATTTTAGAAATCTATGTACGGGCAAAATATCAAAAAAATACAAAGAAGAGAAAGATTGATACAGATGATACCAGGGTTGATGCTTTGGGGTACTATACTCATTATATTTATACTTTCTTTTACTGAACCTACCATAGTTATTTACTTGGTCATTCTCTATATTACATATTTTGTATACCAGTCATTGACCATGATGGTACTGGTATTTATGGCCAATAAGAGGATAAGTCAAGTATATAAAATCAACTGGATAGAGAAACTTGATAAAGAGTACCCAAGGTGGAAAGATATATATAATGTTTTGCTTATACCAGTAGCTAATGAAGGTGAAGAGATACTTATACCTACAATTGAAGCTTGCAAGAAAATAAACTACCCAAAAGATAAGAAAATTATATTAATAGCTACTGAGAAAAAATTTCCTAATGGGGAAATGATTGCCAAAAAATTACAAAAAATCTATAAAAATGACTTTTACAAATTTATAATCACAGTACATGAATTAAAAGATGGTGAGATAGCAGGAAAAGCATCAAATGAGAATTTTGCTGCAAGAGAATTTTATAAACAAAATTTAAAATTTGCTATTCCAATAGAAAATATTCTAATCACAAGCAATGATGCAGATTATAGGCATGAACCCAACTATTTTGCATATCTAACATATACATTTCTAAAAACAGATAAACGTTATTCTGCAATATTCCAACCAATACCTATTTTCTATAACAACATTTGGAAAGTTCCTATTGTATCAAGAATAATAGCTACATTTGCAGCACAATGGCAAATGGCTGTAACATTCAAACCTGAAAGATTCATCAATTTCTCATGTTATGCAATAAATTTAAGATCTTTAAATGAGGTAGGGTATTGGGATACTAATATAATACCTGAAGATGAAAGATTATTCTGGAAAACAACCATAAAATATGGCGATGATGCAAAAGTTATTCCTCTATATATACCTGTGTTTGGTGATGCAGTGTTAGGTGATACTTATTGGAAGAGTATAAAAGAACAATATAAACAGTTACGTAGGTGGGCGTGGGGAGCGTCAGAAATGACATTTAGCATACCTAATGTCATACAACATAAAGAATTATCTAGATATAAAAAATTCTATTTATTATTTCAACAACTAAGAAATTCTTTTGAGAGATCATTAGCCCCTATTATAATAACCTTTGGGGATCTTATTCCAGAGCTAAATAGCCATTATCAAAAGTTGTCTCTATCTTATACTATGCCTTCACTAATAAGTAGAATTATGACTGTATCTACATTACTTGTTGTTATCATATTATTTTTTGAAGCAAAACTAGCCCCAAAGAGAGGCAAAGAGAAGATACTAAAAAATGCATTTTCATATGTAGGATGGGTAACTTATCCACTTGTGAGCATAATATTTTCATCTATTCCAGCTATTGATGCTCAAACAAGATTATTATTGGGGAAAAATATACAATATATACCTACTGCAAAAAAGAGTGTAAATGTTTAAAGGAGAGTATGTTTCTTTTTTTCTCTAAGTTTATCTATTAATTCTTTTACCCTATGAGAATCATCTATATTACAAACTAGTAGTGCATCATCAGTATCTATTACAGCAACGGAAGAAAGACCTATTAAAGTAATTAACTTATTTTTGGAAGTTGAGAATACTATAGATTTATCTGTATCTATAGATAGAGCATCAGATAGTAGAACATTACTATCAAAATCTTCCTCTAAAACTTCTTTAACGGACTTCCAATTTCCAACATCAGACCATCCTAAATCAGCCGGAATTACAACTATATCTTTAGGATTTATTTTTTCAAGAATTGCATAATCAACTGATATCTTCTCAATTTTTAAATATAGATCTCTAAAATCTTCACCTTTTAAATACCTATTCGTTATATCTTCAAATAAGGATATATCTTTTGCATATTTTCTGTATAAGGATATAAGCATATTATTTGGAAAAACAGTTAATCCTGTATGCCACAGATATTCAAAACTTTCAAAGTATTCTTTCGCATTTTTATAATCAGGTTTTTCTTTAAAACTTAAAAATTCATGTATATTAAAATCTCCAATATGGTCAACTTGATCTCCAATTTTTATATAACCAAAATTAACATTGGGTTCAGTAGGATTAACATCTATCTCGACAATCTTGTTATGCAATTTAGAGTATTTAAAAGCACTCTCTAATGCATTAGTAAATACTTCATCATATTTAATTAAATAGTCTGACCATAAAATAGCAATTTCTTCATTTTTAAATTTTGCATCCATCAAAAATGCTGCAAATCCAACACAAGCAAATGTATCTCTAGTTTCAGGTTCTAATAATATGTTAGAATCCAAAATTCCTGGAATTTCATCTTTTATTATAGACCCATATACTGATGGAGCAACTACATATATATCTTCCTTATTAAAATGAGAGGCTAATCTATTATAATTTTGTTGGAATAATGATTCTGATGATAAAAATTTTTGAAATTGTTTAGGTGATTTTTTTCTTGATACAGGCCATAATCTTGTTCCATTACCACCTGCAAAAATTAAAAATTTCATGTTGAATAAAATAAAGTTATAGAGTTATTCTATCAATATAATATTTTATATTCAATCAGTTACACACAAATTATACCAGTTAAATATATACTTAATTTTAAAAATATAGTATATTATTTGTGAGGATAGGATTATGATTCAAAAGAGCAAAAAAAATGGAGGAAAATTATTATTCACTTTTGTGGCAGGAGTTGTTGCTGGGACATTGACATCCTATTTCTCTAAAAAGGAAAATAGAGATGAAATTGTAACTAAATATAATGATTCAAAACAAATACTCCAAGATAAAGCTGATGAAATTAAAACAAATATAGTTAAACAAGTTAAAGAGGAAAAAAAACAAAACTCACCAATAAGAAAAAAGAATAAATCCAGTAAAGTTAAAACTGCTTAGATTAACTTTTCATTTTATATATTTGTACTCCATCTACTGTTTTTAATAATGTATATTTATCTTTAATTAAGGTAAAAAGTTGCGTAAAATCTAGCCCGTCATTAAAGTATACTATTACATATGGGTTGTGCCTTTCTAAATAAAAATATGCTTTATTATAGTAGGTCCTTTCTCCATTCCTAAGCATGAAATCATCAGAATATGGAATATCTGGTATAGTTTTTGTTTTATAATACAACCAAGGATAATTAGCCATCACAAAAATCCTTCTACCTTTAACACCAATATTATTCAATTCTGAGGCAATATTATCATAGCTATTACCCTTAAAGAAATGATAGTATTGAGATTTAGAACTTTGTCCCGTTATATATGATATAAATGTTGGATAATAATTAACCTTATTCTGATATTGTATTGGAATCAACCAATACGGTTTGTAAATAAGGAAATAAAATAACAATATATATACAAATAGTGTAGTTGATACAACAATAATTATCTTATAGATAATGTTTGACCTAATTACCAAGAAAATAAGATATGCTAGTAGTATTGAGAAGGGTACTAGTGGTTGGAGAAGGTAGTGTAAATATCCTCTTCCTGATATAACACTCGCATAATAATCACATAAAAACCAAAGAATAATTATTACAATGTTAATATCAATCTTAAATTTTTTATATAAAAAATATATAAAAATTATAGCTATGAAGAACATAACTAGTGTGAATTTAAAATATGAAAATCCTAAGATTCTATTAGAAGCTTGATATGATACATAAGGAATGTTATACAAGAACATTGCATTTATTGCATTTTTGAAATTATGAATTAAAATTTCATATAACAGAAAAAGTATCATAGGGGATAAAACACCAATACCATAAAACCAACTATTTTTTATAAAGGATTTAAAATCATGAGAATCAGCCTCAAAAATGAAAAAGAATAACACTATTACAAAAAAACCATCCAATATAGCAGACACTTTAAACATCACGCCTAATCCTAAAATTACACCTAGAAGATATGTATATAATATACTTTTTCTGAATTTGTCATTCTTGATAATAAGGTATATTGATAGTGTTGTAAAAAACATAAAATAATTTTCTACATTTGCCACATTACCTTCAAAAAATGCACTAGCAATGAAAATTGAAAAAAATAAGGTTGACAATATAGCAACTTTTTCTCCAAATTTAATTCTTGCAATTTTATATACTAAAAATTCTGTTAATAAAGTAGATATTAAAGATAGCATTTGGTATTCAAATGTTAAACTGAACGGTATTCTTTCTAAATATGAATAGAGATAATAGATAAATGGTGGCTTATTATCAAAAATGTTCCTATAAAGAACATCTCCATGATTTAACCCTATACCTACAGCAGAATATATACCTGTATCCGTATAAGTATGTGGTTCAAAAAATGCAGGTATTCTTAGAAGTACTGTTAATATATAGGGAAAAATTTTAAAAAATTTTCTTATCATATTTAAATTGAGATATTAGAACCAAGTAGTCAAATAATAGCATAATTATATAGAATTTAATGATAATTACAAAATACTATAGATTTATCCTATTGGACAGGTAGTGATATTTATTGTAAAATGGTCGTTATAAAATATATAAGATGAATTAAAGATTTAAAATCCAATGAAATTCAGAGAATTAGAATCAAAACCAGATTTCCCTAAAATAGAGGAGAATGTACTTGAAATATGGAAAGCAAAAGATATATTTAAAAAATCCCTAGAACAAAGGAAGGGAAATCCAGAATATTCTTTTTACGATGGCCCCCCATTCGCTACTGGTCTTCCTCATCATGGTCATTTAATACAAGGGACTATAAAGGATATAATACCAAGGTATTTCACGATGAAAGGATATTATGTTGAACGAAGATTTGGGTGGGATTGCCATGGGCTACCTGTGGAATATGAAGTTGAAAAAATAAAAGGTATAAAAAATAAGAAAGAAATTGAAACTCTAGGAATAGATATTTTCAATGAATCTTGTAGAGCAATAGTCCTAAAGTATGCTGAAGAGTGGAAAGCAATAACAAATAGAATGGGTAGATGGGTAGATATGGAGAATGATTATAAAACAATGGACCGAGATTATATGGAGAGCATATGGTTCGTATTTAAATCCATATATGATAAAGGTCTTATATATGAGGGATATAAGAGCATTCATATATGTCCAAGGTGTGCTACACCACTTTCTAATACAGAAGTACAGATGGGTTATAAAGATCTCATAGACTCCTCTGTGATAGTAAAATTCAAATTAGAGGATGAAAACAAATATCTCTTGGCATGGACAACCACACCATGGACACTTCCTGCAAATACTTTACTTGCAATAAATAGAGATTTCAAATATGTTGAAGTTGAAAGTAATAATGAAAAATATATCCTTGCAGAAAGTAGGGTAGAGTATGTATTTGAAGGTATGGAGTATAAAATTTTAAGGAATATAAATGCACAAGATTTAATTGGAAAAAGATATAATCCAATATTTAATGTAGAGAAGTACGATAAAATAATTAAAAAAGATGGATGGTTTATAGCGGAAGCTGATTTTGTAACAGATAATGAAGGAACAGGTATAGTACATATAGCCCCTGCATTTGGAGAGGAAGATATGTTATTAGGGCAAAAATTGAAGGCTCCTCATATAAATCACGTAAATATAGAAGGCAAATTCTCTGAATACCCAATGATGGAATGGGCTGGGGAAGAAGCTAGAGATCTAAATCAAAGAATAATAGAATTTCTTTCTCTGAACAATTACCTTCTGAAGACTATAGAAATAGAACATTCTTACCCTCATTGTTGGAGGTGTGATACACCATTATTAAACTACTCTATGAACTCTTGGTTTTTAAATGTCCAAAAGATAAAGGACGATTCTCTAAAAAATAATGAGACTATAAATTGGAATCCTAAACATATAAAGCATGGTAGATTTCAAGAAGGACTTAAAAATGCTCCAGATTGGTGTATATCAAGAAATAGATATTGGGGAACACCTCTACCTGTTTTTAAATGTGATAAATGTTCCAATTTAATAGTATTAGGATCAATTAAAGAACTTGAGGATTTATCAAATCGTACTATACCTGATATACATAGACACTTCATAGATGATATAGAATTTGATTGTACAGAATGTAAGACCGGTAAGTTAAAAAGAATACCAGAAGTATTAGATTGTTGGTTTGAATCTGGATCTATGCCATATGCACAGAAGCATTACCCATTTGAGAACAAAGATAGATTCAACAAGACTTTTCCTGCAGATTTTATTGCTGAAGCTATAGATCAAACACGTGGGTGGTTTTATTCACTGCATACAATTTCTACAGCTTTAATGGATTCTGCTGCTTTCAAAAATGTTATAACTACAGGTCTTGTACAAGCTGGTGGAGGACAAAAAATGTCGAAATCTAAAAAAAACTATACAGATCCAATGTTGCTTATAGATAAGTTTGGAGCTGAAGCCTTAAGATTGTATCTTATAAAGTCACCATTAGTTAATGGAGAAGACTTAAATTTCAAAGATCAAGGTGTATCTGACATTATAAAAGATATATTTTTAACAATATACAATTCTTTAAAATACTTTACTATATATGCTAATACTTTTGATTTCACTCCAACTAAACTAATAAATTCCAATAATGTTCTTGATTCATGGATGATATCAAGAGTTGAAATGTTAAAATCTGATATATCAGGTAATATTGAAAGATATAATCTTATGGATGCAGCTTTATCTATCCATCCATTTATAGAAGATTTATCAACATGGTATATACGTAGATCAAGAGATAGATTTGTTAATGGAGACAAAGAGGCTTTAAATATTCTATATTATACTTTATTGCAATTTTCTATTATAACTGCACCTATATTACCTTTTCTATCTGAATTTATCTATCAATCACTTAAAGGTCCATTAGACAGTGTACACCTTGAAAATTACCCAGAAATTAATACAAAATTAATTAATAAAGAGCTCAATTTAAAAATGGATCTTGCGAGAAATGCTATATCTCAACTCCAAAGTATAAGGGTAGAAAATTCAATAAAATTAAAACAACCAATTAATGAGGCATATATCGTGTATAGTGGTTTAGAAAATGACAAAGATTCCACCAATATTAAGATTCTAGAATTAATAAAGGATGAGATAAACACTAAAAATTTACTTTTTAAAGATATGAAAAATTTTAAAAGTAAACAAAATAAATTTGGATCTGTAGGAATTAACACAAAACTTGACAAAGAAATAATAAAAGAGGGTATATCTAAAGAGATTATACGTGAGATACAAAATTTAAGATCTAATATGCATTTAAATATGAAAGATGAGATCAATATAACGATAGTATCTTCTGACAATGATATATTAGAAGTATTGAAAAAATTCAAAGAGAGTATAAAAAAATCTATAAAATCAAAAAAGCTAACTATTGATACAAAACCTAAAGATACAAACCAAGAGGGGAATTTTGGTACGGCTATTAAAATAGATAGTAAAATCCTTTATGTAAAAATAGATGTTTAAAGCATTCATTAAACAAGATTTCATTCTTACTATAACAATTATCCTATTGATGGTAATAGGAATTGTTACTATATCTTCAACCAATAATTCTTATATAGCAGAAAGACAAACTATATTTATGATATTAGGATTAATTATTTATTTTTTTCTAATAGGAATTGACTATAATATCTATAAATATAAATCCCTTCAGATGATAGCATATACTGCTGTTTTTATCCTCCTTATACTCATATACATATTGAATATAAAATTAAATAATACACACAGATGGTTCACGATTGGAGGTATAGATATACAACCTGCAGAGTTCGCAAAAATAGTCATTATCATTATTACTGCATCTTTTTTTACTATTTTCCAAAAAGGGGAGAAAATAATTAAAAAAATACTTTTAGGATTTTTAATAATCCTTCCTATAGTTGCACTTGTATTTAAACAACCAGCTTTAGGTACGTCTATAGTTATTGTAGTGATTTGGGCTGCTATTGTTTTTGCCGCATATTATGATCAAATAAAATTAATAATAATATTCCTAACATTCATAGTTTCATCTCTTTTCATAACAGTATTTATAGGTATAAATTTTCTTTCAGCTAACTTGAACCTGATATTTTTTAAAATAAATATTGCCTTATTTTTAATTTTTTTAGCTTTAGAGACAATATTATATAAACTATCTAGAAAGAAGATGTATTCCTATTTATTCTTGGGCATAGTTCTCTTTGGGATTTTATTTGGATCTACATTCAAATTTGTTGTGTGGGATCATTTAATGAAAAATTATCAAAAACAAAGAATCGTTGGATTTCTATCTTCATCCTCAAATAATTATTCAAACTCACTAAATTTTCAGACAACGCAATCAAAAATTGCTATTGGATCTGGAGGGTTATGGGGAGAAGGGTACGGTAAAGGAACGCAGTCAAGTTTAAATTTTTTACCTGAAGACACTACTGATTTTATATATTCTACATTTATAGAAGACTTTGGATTTATAGGTGATATAGTCTTTATGTTCTTATACATCGTATTATTTTCAAGACTATTATTTATTTTAAAGAATACTGAGAATAAATTTGCATTCCTTTTGGTTTTCGGAATTATAACAATGATATTTTTCCAATTTGTAATAAATATAGGTATGTCTATTGGTTTTGTACCTGTCACAGGTATTCCATTACCATTAGTATCTTATGGGGGATCTTCTTTAATAACAATATTGATATCTCTAGGTATAGTACAAAATATTCATACCAAAAATAGGATCTAGATTATTGAATCAGGATATCAAGGGAATTAAATAATTTGAGTTATTACTTTGTACTATGATATAAAAATTGTATGGAAGTAAGTAGAGATTATCTCCAAAAAAGAATCATCATAGTAACAATTATTATATCAATAATAGGCATAGTTATGGTGTTTGATGGATCATTAGGGTTATATGCTGGAAGATATCATTATATATTGCTACAAAGCTTATGGATGATTATTGGTGCTATAACTGGTTTTATAATATATAAAGTCAACTACAAACTATTTCAAAAATATTCATTTTTACTCATGATATTAGCTATATTCTTACTAATTGTTGTTATAGTACTATCGAGAAAAATTAATGGATCTGCTAGATGGATAAATTTACTAAATTTTGCTAATTTTCAACCCTCAGAATTTGCTAAATTTGCTTTTATAACATACATATCTGCATGGTTTGTAAAAAGACAAAAGATCATAGATAGTATAAAAACATTTAGTGATGATTTGAAAAAATTATTATTGCCATTTCTAGCAATTACTGCATTTATAGCAGGATTAATTGTACTTGAAAAAGATTTAGGGACAACAATAATAATAATATTAATAGCATTATTCATGTTGATTTTAGGTGACAGTTCAAAATATCTTAAACTTAACTTATTAATATCTTTTTTCACTTTTATACTTGCTGGAGTTTTAGCAATTGTTATAGAACCATACAGAGTACAAAGGCTTCTAACTTACCTGAGTTCATCAAAATCAAATAATTTCCTGCAGGGTGCTGGATATCAAGTGCATCAAATAATGATAGCTATAGGATCTGGCGGATTATTGGGCGTTGGATTCACACAATCTGTACAGAAAAATCAATATCTAGTTGGCACAACATCGATTACTGATTCAATTTTTGCTGTACTTGCTGAAGAGATGGGGTTAATCGGGAGTATCCTTTTAATCGTGCTATACCTATACCTTGTTTATCTCATATTCAAGGTAGCTATAAGATCTGGAAGTTCATTTGGTAAATTTATGGCTGCAGGCATTGGTATCTGGATAGGAGCTCAGGCGATGCTGAACATAGCTGCTAATATTGGGATAATCCCATTAACAGGTATACCATTGCCTTTGATTTCATATGGGGGATCATCTGTTATAATACTATTAACAGCAATAGGCTTTGTACTAAATATAAATAAAAAAACATGAGAAGAAAAAATACCATCTTTTTAATAGGAGGACATTTAACACCAGCCCAAGCTATATATGATGGTATCAAAAATAAAAAAAATCTGGATATATTCTTTGTAGGTATTAAACACACAATATTATTTGATAAATCACTGTCTCAAGAATATCAATTTGCACAAAAAAATAATATAAAATTCTTGCCATTAAATACTGGAAAGTTATATAGGTTTTTATCAGTGAAAGGGATAATATCATTTTTGAAAATTCCAATAGGTTTTTTTCAAGCATTATATTATATAGTGAAATATAGGCCAGAAATGATAATTTCCTTTGGATCATATGTATCTGTACCAATAGTTTTCTGGGGTGGTATTTTCAGGATAAAAGTATTTACCCATGAACAAGCTTCAATCCCAGGTTTGGCATCGAGGATAACTTCAATTTTTTCAAATACAATATTTACAACTTGGAAAGATACAGAAAAATATTTTAAAAAAATAAGCATTAGAGATAAGAATATAATATTTACGGGGAATATTTTAAGAGAAGAGATATTTAAATCTAAAACTGACAATTTTAAATTCAATAAAAATCTCCCTGTGTTATATATAACAGGTGGGAATCAAGGATCGCATATCATAAACCAAATAGTATTTAAAAATATAAAAAAGTTATCAAAACAATATAATATAATTCACCAAACTGGATCTAACACAATATTTGATGACTACAAAAAAGCTACGATTTTAAGAGAGACTCTACCTGCGATTTTAAAAGCAAGATATATAATACGCCGTGGTATATGGGGCGATGAAATAGGAGAGGTCTTTAAAAAGGCTGACATAATAGTCAGTAGAGCAGGGGCTAATACTGTTTACGAGATATTAGTCCTTAATAAAAAAGCCATATTAATACCTATAACGTCAAGTTCTTTTGGAGAGCAATATGAAAATGCAAAAATAGCAAGAAAATATTCTGATACTATATCTATAATAAGTGAATCATTATTATCTTTTAGTACACTAAATGTAGAGCTTAAAAAATTACAGGAGAGGGAAAATACAAAAAAAATAGATTTACCAAAAAATGCAAGTAAAATAATAATACAGACAATTCTAAAAAATATTACATAAATTTTTGAATAACATTGCAACTGTTAAAGGGCCTATCCCTCCTTTGGATGGGACAAAAAAGCGAGATTTAGATATTGCGTTATTATCAATACCTCCAGATATACTTCCATCGAAATTTGCACTTTGACCTATGTTTATAAGGAAAGATCCTTCTTTTACATCATCTTTTCTAATTACATTTGATACCCCAGCTGTAAATACTATCATATCCGATAATTTTGAAAATTTGGATATATCATTTTGTTTGGCATATCTATCAAGTACTGTAACATTATATTTATTACGTACTAAATAATTAGAAATAGGTAAACCCACAAATCCTGAACCTATGACTAAAATATGTGATGATTTTGGTAATTTACATTTTTTAAAAATGTATAAAAATGCAGAATAAACACCTGGGTAGAATAGGGATTCACCAAGTATAAGTTTATTATAATTTATTGATGTTAAACAGTCTATGTCTTTGTTTGGAGATATATTATCAAGAACAGTATTGTCACTTAGTCCTACTAATGGTAATTGTACTATGAATGCATCTATCTTAATATCATTATTAAACTGATTAATTGCGTCTAAAAGTTTATTGTAACCTTTTTCAAATTTATGATAAACAATTTTTACACCAACATCTTGTGCAAATTTTATTTTCTCTCTAATAAATATATTTGATAGCTTATCATCTCCAACCTGTATTATCCCCAGTGTAGGAGATATATTATTACTATTAATATAACCTCTTATTTCTTCTTTTATACTTAAAGATTCAACTTTTCCATCAAAGATTTTATTATTCATAGTGATCTAATATTGGGAATTCATTAGTTAATTTTATAACACTATCCTTTATTTTACCGAGTGTTTTTATATCCTCTCTATTTCTTATTGATTCATTAATGAAATCAGCTATTTTTTCCATTTCTCTTTCTCTCATAGAACGCGATGTTATAGCAGGAGTGCCTATTCTTATACCACTTGCAATATTTGGTCCTTTACTGTCCATTGGTATAGTAGATTTAGAAACAGCAATGTTGACTGAATCTAACAAATCTTGAACTTCATTACCTGTAATATTAAAATTAGAGAGATCTACTATAAACATATGATTATCTGTACCATCTGAAACTATTTTAAATCCTCTATTTAACATTGCATTTACAAGATATTTGGAATTTAAAAGTACTTGTTCTTGATATTTTAAAAATGATGGTAGAGATGCTTCTCTAAATGCAACTGCTTTAGCAGCAATAGTATGAATCATTGGTCCTCCTCCAAATCCAGGAAAAACAGATTTTTGAAGTAGATTAAATATGGATTCTTTGTTAGTCATTAAAATGGCACTTCTAGGTCCACGCAAGGTTTTATGTGTAGTAGTAGATATAATATCAGCGTAATCTACAGGTGACTGATGTAAACCTGTCACAACCAAACCTGCAATATGTGATATATCAGCAAAAAGATATGCATTAACACTATTTGCTATATCCCTAAATTTTGCAAAATCTATAGCCCTCGAGTATGCAGATGCTCCACATACAATCATTTTAGGTTTAATATCTTGGGCTATCCTTAAGATTGCATCATAATCTATATAACCAGAAGATGCAACCCCATAAAAAGAGAAATTAAAAAGTTTTCCTGAAAAATTTACGGGAGATCCGTGTGTAAGATGACCTCCATCTTTAAGTCTCATACCTAGTATTTTATCTTTAGGCTTTAAAAGAGCAAAATATGCCGCTAGATTTGCTCCTGATCCACTATTTGGTTGAACATTAACAAACGATACTTTAAATAGGTCTTTGGCCCTGGAAATTGCTATATTTTCTATTTCATCTACAATTGAACAACCACCATAATATCTAGAACCAGGATACCCTTCAGCGTATTTATTGGTCAGTATTGAACCTTGTGCCTCCATGACATCTTTAGATACATAATTCTCAGAAGCAATAAGCTCTATAACACTATCTTGTCTTTTACCCTCCTTAAGAATAAGGCCTTCTACTTCTTTATCCTTCACTTTATTTATTATTTACTAAAATTTTTAAAATAATGGCTTTTTGTTGGATCTTTTTGATTGTTATATTTATTATTATACTCTCCATAGGATTTTTTGGAAGGGGAAGTCATAGTAAAAAATGCTAATTGAGCTATTTTCATTCCAACATATATTTTTATAGGTGTGTTGATTAAATTTGTCATTTCTAGAGTTAACGTTCCTCTGAATCCTGGATCAACAAATCCTGCTGTTGCGTGTATAATAAGTCCAATCCTTCCTAATGATGATTTACCCTCAATCCTAGCCACCAAATAATCTGGATTACTTATATACTCTAAAGTAGAAGATAGTACAAATTCACCAGGATGGAGGAAAAAAAAACCTTTACCTTTAACATCTACAAGTTCAGTATTATCCATATCTTCCTTTACATCAATGTATGGTATTTTACTGTTCTTAAAAATTAAAAATTTAGATGAAATATGTAAATCATAAGATGAAGGTTGTATTGAATCCTTTTTAAATGGTTTTATCTTCAACTCTCCTTTTTTTATTTCTTTCAATATATCTCCATCAGATAGTACCATTTCAAACTTGACCTCCTTTATTCTTTATACAACTTGAAATAAATTTTACAAACAAAGGATGTGGACTGAGTGGTTTTGATTTAAATTCAGGATGAAATTGTACACCTACAAAAAATGGATGATTTTTAAGTTCCATTATCTCAACAAGTTTAGAATCTGGGGAAAGACCACTGAATATCATACCTTTATTTTCAAACACTTTTCTATATCTATTATTAAACTCATATCTATGCCTATGACGTTCTGATATCTTGTCTTTCCTATAGGCTTCATACGCTATACTATCTTTTAAAAGCACACATTCCCAAGCACCTAACCTCATACTCCCTCCATAATCTTTAGCTAGTAATTTTTTTTCCTGATCAGGCATAATATGTATAATGAGATCTGGAACTTTGGGATTCACTTCCTCTGAATTCGCTTTTTTAAGACCAATAACATTTCTTGCAAATTCTACTGCCGCAAGTTGCATACCATAACAAAGACCGAAATATGGGATATTATTTTCCCTAGCATACTTAATAGCTTTAATCTTTCCTTCTATACCTCTCTCACCAAAACCCCCTGGGACAATAATCCCGTTACAAGTTTTAAGTACGTTCATATTTATATTTTCAGAATCCAGCCATTTTATTTTAAAATTAATTTTTTCACTCCAGCATGCAATTTTAATTGATTCTACGACTGATACATAAGCATCCTCTAATGAAAATGAACCACTTGTATGATATTTTCCTACCATTCCTATAGTTATAGTTTTTTTATAGTTTGTATCTATAGAAGATATAAGTGCTTTCCAATCCTCCATATCAATATTTTTAGATTCAAGATTAAGAAAATCAAGTACTTTGATATCTAATTTCTGTAAGTAAAAATTATAGGGAACTTTATAAATACTTGATACATCTGTGTTTGAAAATACGCAATCTTCTTCTACATTAGTTGCAATTGCAATTTTTTTCCTTCTGAGTTTATCAATAGGAGAATCTGATCTTCCAACTATTATATCTGGAAATATTCCTCTCTGATTAAGATGCATAACAGATTGCTGTGTAGGTTTAGTTTTCATTTCTCCTATACTTTTTGGCACAGGAAGATAGGATATATGTATATGGAGAAGATCCTCTTTTAATTTTCTTTTTAGATATCTCTCAGCCTCATAATATATATCGTTTTGGTATTCACCAATAGTTCCACCTATTTCTATTATTAGAATTTCATCATGGTTATATGCTTCTTCTATTCTAGAGACAATTTCATCCCTTATATGGGGAATTACTTCTACACAAGCACCATCATATTTTAAATTGCGTTCATTCTGAATAACTCTAGAATATATCTGACCAGTAGTAATAGCATTAGTCCTTGAAACATTTATTCCCATAAATCTTTCATAGTGACCACCGTCCATATCCATTTCATACCCATCATCTGTTACAAAAACCTCCCCATGTTCAATTGGGTTCATGGTACCAGCATCGATGTTTATATACGGATCACACTTTAAAAAGGAGACCTTATATCCTTGCTTTTCAAGAAGCAATCCCAAAGATGCGGCAGTTATTCCTTTTCCAATTCCAGAGATTACACCTCCAGAGATAAATATTAGCTTCATACAATGATGAGAGAATAATGTAAAAAATACTTTTTGTCAAATTTAGATAAAATATATGATAGACTATGTATATATGAAAGATAATCAATTTTTCTACCTATTCACGAGATATATATCTATACCTTTTATTTTTATAGTAATAGTATTATTCATTGTCTATACAAACCAGAATCATAAAATTAATAAAACTATCAATAATACATCAATATATAAAAATGGGAATCTATATGTAAATAAAAATACTGATGGTGATGTTATAACTAAAGCTGAAGCATTTTTGTTAAGATCAGAGGAACCAGTAAAAACAATACAAATTAATGGAATAAGTATATCTATAAAGGAGGCATTAACAACCAAACAGCAAAATGCTGGTTTAATGTATCTAAAAAGTATTCCTATAGATTCTGGATTTCAAGGTATGATTTTCTATTTTAAAAACTATAAAATTCACCCATTCTGGATGGCAAATACTCTAATTCCTTTAGATATGCTATTTATATCAAATAATTTAACTATTAACCAAATAATACAGGCACAACCTTGTACAGGAAATTATTGTAAAATTCTTTTTCCATATTATAATTCTAAATATGTTATAGAGATTACACCTCAATTTGTAAATACATACAACATAAAAATAGGGCAGAATATATCATTATAATTTAATTTTTAAGATACTTTATGTTAGAATTAGTGGATCTAAGAGTTAACTTAGGTAAAGATCTTTGAGTTGATGGTGAATGTAGCTCAGTTGGTAGAGCGACCGCCTGTGGAGCGGTAGGTCGTGGGTTCAAACCCCACCATTTACCCCATAAATATTATGCTTTCGTAGCTTAATGGATAAAGCAACTCCCTTCTAAGGAGAAGAGTGCAGGTTCGAGTCCTGCCGAGAGCGATTTTGCACCTATAGCTCAGTCTGGATAGAGCATCTCGCTTCGGACGAGAATGTCGGGAGTTCAAATCTCTCTAGGTGCTTTATGGAGAAACAATAATAATTAAAATTTTATTCTAATCTTCTGATATAGATACCTTGGAAATGTTAACTCAATCAATAAATTGCTATACTTTAGATATTATTGACAGCGCTTACTTGAGGGCACTGGGATTCGAACCCAGAACCAACAGCTTAAGAGGCTGATGCTCTACCGTTGAGCTATACCCTCACATGATCTATAATTGTCTCATATAGTAGGCTTTATTTACAAGTGATAGACAAAGGACTAACATCTCATAGAGCATCTGATTTATATCTTCTAAGATTAAATGAATAAACACAATATAGCGATAATAGCTAAAAATATACTAAATAGAGAAGAAACTGGTATTGAAAATTATACTATTAATATTCTAAAAGAATTTGATAAATACAATGATTTCAGATTTACTGTATATATAAACCATAAATATGAAAATCATGAATATAAAAATATACAATTTAAATATATAAAGGATAAACCTCTTTGGATGCATTTATTTCTTCCTCTACAACTTAGGAAAGATAAGCCAGGCTTAATTTTTTCACCTGTACCTTCTATTCCACTATTTACCAGAATTAAATCCATAGTTGTAGTACATGATCTATCATTCAAATATATGAACCCAAAGAAAGTAAAAACAACTATATTCTTTATTAAACATTCACTAAATACAGCAACTAAGATTATAGCTGTATCAAAATTTACGAAAGATCAAATATTAGATAATTTTAAAATTAAGGAAAATAAGATCAAAATTATATATGAATCATGTGATAGAAATTTATATAAATTTGAGAAAAAAAGAAAGAAAACAGGGAAGTTACAAGTCCTTTGTGTGGGCACCATTAATAAGAGAAAGAATTTTACTCATATAGTTAAAACTATACCAATATTAAAGGATAAATTTGATACTGTAAAATTAACAATTATAGGTAAATATGGGGATGATTATATCAATCTACAGAAGATAATTAAGGATTTAAAGGTAGAAGACAACGTAATCATAACAGGATACGTATCAAATACTGAATTGGTAAATTATTTTCACAAAAGCGATGTATTTGTATATGCTTCAAAAGAGGAAGGTTTCGGAATACCTATACTAGAGGCATATTCTTCAGGTACTCCAGTAGTAACATCTAATGTATCTGCAACCAAAGAAATTGGAGAATCTGCATCAGTCTTAGTTGATCCTGATAACTTTTTTGATATTGCAAATGGTATCATTACTGCCTATGAAAATAGTGATGAATTAATAAAACTAGGACTTATTGAAGTTAAAAAATATACATGGGAGAAGACATCAAAAGAGATAACAAAATTAATGCACAAAACCATCATTCTCTCCTAACATTCCTTATATGTCTTATTATGATAAAAATTAATCCGATAATAATTACAATAAGAATATAGTTTGACAGAGATTCTATTATTTTTGCAAAATATTGCCACTGATATCCAAATAAAAATCCTATATAAGTAAGTACTATAGCCCAAATTAGTGAACCTATAAATGTATATAAAATAAATTTTCTAAAATCCATTCTAGCTATCCCTGCTGGAAAAGATATAAATGTCCTAAAAATAGGTAGAAATCTAGAGACTAATATGGTTACATCTCCATACTTTAAAAACCATATGTGAGCAGTATCAAGGTCAGATTTACTAATAAACAAATATTTCCCATATTTTTCTAGAAAATCTTCACCAAGAGTTCCAATATAGTATGACAATACTGATCCAAAAAGATTCCCTAATGTACCAGCTATAACAACTAAATAAAAATTTAATTTACCGAAAGCCACTAAAAAACCAGAGAATGTCATTACAACTTCAGATGGAATAGGAATATTTAAACTCTCCATGGTCATAAATAGAAAAATCCCTGTATATGAAAACTTAGTTATCACATGAATAATCAAGTTACTTATTGTAATAATAATACTACTAGACATTTTGGGTATATATAATATATAAAGAAGTATACAATATGATACAAAATTTTGATATAATGCGAATCTATAAACAGATTAATGTTATATTAACTTAAATATATTATACGTCCAAGGTATGTCAAAAATTAAAAAAAATACAAATAAAAAGAATGAATCGAAATCTGAATTGATCGGTATACAAGATGAAGAACCAATAATAAGTGATGATAGGGAGGAAGAAATTGACAATATATTCTTAGATGAAGATATTCTAGTAGATACAATACCTGAAGTTGCAATAGATGAGAATACCGATGAAGAATTAATTGATATACCTGAAATCCCTATAGTCACAGAGGATATACCTAATATAGCATCAGATATTAAAGTTGTTAAGTGCGTTAATTGTAAGGAAGACGTTCTAGAGGCTGATTTTTGCCCAATATGTGGTAAACCTTTAAAAAAGAAGCCAAAAGTTAAGAGAAATACCGATCTATTAGATACAGAAAGAGATACTTTACATGATAATGATTTCTTTGAGGAAGAAGATGAATATATATCCAACATAACTTCTAAGTTAGATGATGAAGAATATTATGAAAGCTAATAAAAAAGATACGATACAAAAACCAAAAAAAACTATAATTAAAGAGTCTAAGCTCAGAGAACCTAAATCCAAAGAATCTAGACTCAAGGATATAGAGATATTAAATATTAATAAAGGTGAGAAATCTAGTATTGCTTTCACTACAAAAATTCCTAAAGAGCTAATAAAAAAAACTATAGATGATGTAACTAATAATTATATAAGGAATACTGAAATAAAGGGTTTTAGAAAAGGAAATGCCCCACAAAAATTAGTTTTCCAAAAATACAATGAAGTTATTTTTAAAGATGCATATGATGAAATTAATCATATAATTAATGATTTTATAGTTAGTCAAATTAAAGATTTAATGAGTATATCCATCAATCAAAACTTCATAGATGAAATGAGAGAAGATCGTGATATAGAATTAAACTTTTCAGGTTACATAAAGCCTAAAATTAATAAAGTTAACCTAAATAATATAAATATACCAAGGGAGACAGCAGAAGAAGAGTATAATAAAACATCTGAAAAGTACAAGAATCCTAAGACAGATGAAGAGAAATCTGCATATGAGAATTTTATAAATAATAAGGATATATCTATAGATAATATTCTAGATAACATGATAATAGAAGCAATAATAGATGCAGTAATACTAAAAAAAGAAGATATTCCAGAATATATCATTACAAATTATGTTACATCATCAATTGATAGAACTAGACAATTTGTTGAGAGTCAGGGAATAAGTATGGATGAATATTTCAAAAATATAGGAACAACTCATGAGAAAGTTGTAGCTAGCCTTGAACAAGATATAATAAGGCAATTAAAATTAGATTTATTTATACAAGATTTTGCTGCAACTAACTCTATAACTGTAACTAAAGAAGATATAGAAGAGAGATTATCTAGTCTTACTTCTGAGCAAATTAATCAAATAAAAGATAGTAGATCTGAATTAGAAGAAATATTTAACACAATATTGTATAATAAGGTGATGACTGCCTCAGTTAATATTGTAAAAGGATCCAGACCCAACAAGTCTAGACACGAAGGAAAATAATAATGAGTATTTTAATACCTACAGTAATAGAAAGGAGCTCTCAAGGAGAAAGAGCTTATGACATATATTCAAGACTACTAAAGGAAAGAATAGTCTTTTTAGGTGGTGTAATCGACGATGAGACTGCTAACCTAGTAATAGCGCAACTTCTATTTTTGCAAAAAGAAGATACAAATAAGGATATTTCAATGTATATAAATTCCCCAGGAGGGTCAATAGACGCTGGGATGGCAATATATGATACGATGAATCACATACATCCCGATGTGTCTACTATAGCTATAGGTATAGCAGCTTCCATGGGTGCTTTCCTACTATCATCAGGGAAAAAAGGTAAGCGATTCTCTCTACCAAATTCTTCAATATTAATACATCAACCATTAGGTGGAGCAGAAGGCCAAGCTTCGGATATTGAGATTTCGGCAAGAAGAATATTGACTGCAAAGGATACTATCAATACTATATTAGCAAAAAATACAGGTGTTAAAAAATCTAAAATTGAAAAAGATGCCGATAGGGATTTCTGGATGAGTCCTAAGGAAGCCTTAGAATATGGGTTGATTGATAAAATAATAAGATAATCTTAGGGGTTCGTAGCTCAGTTGGTTAGAGCGCAACATCGACATTGTTGAGGTCACAGGTTCAAATCCTGTCGGACCCACCATAGATAGTAAAAATACTAGTACTAAGATACCCTAGTATTAAAGGAGAAAATATGCTTCTACATTTAATAATGAATCTTATAAATAATTATGGTTATATAATAATAGCTTTATTTATAATGATCGAAACACTTGGAGTTCCTCTTCCAGGAGAAACTTCACTTATTGCTGGGGCAGTATATGCAGCGTTAGCACCTACAAGATTTCATATTACATTGGTTATATTATTTGCAATCTTAGGTGCATCTATAGGTGATAATCTTGGATATCTAATAGGTAGGAAATATGGTAAGAGAGCATCAATATATATCCATAAAACATTTTCCTTAAAGAAAGATTACTTAGAATATACAGGAGGATTTTTTAAAAGGTATGGTATGAAAACAGTATTTTTTGGAAGATTTGTATCATTATTAAGAATGTTTGTTCCAGTGACAGCAGGTATACACAAATTAGATTATAAGCAATTTTTTATATACAATATAACTGGTGCAATAGTTTGGGCAACATTATATGGAATATTGGGATACACTCTAGGAGAAAATATTCCTTTATTGTTGAAAATACTACAATCATTAACATTTATAACTGTAGCTATTGTAGTTGTGATCATTATATATATAATTTATAGAAAGAGAATTAAGATTCGTGAGATCTAGAGGAACTCAAATCTAAAAATAATAATGAGAGGAAATAATAATAAAATTAAAGTAAATGAGACTGCTATGAGGCACTCCGGAGCTCATTTATTAGCGTATGCTGTACAGACTCTGTATCCAAATGTAAAACTAGCAATAGGACCAGCCATTGATGACGGTTTTTATTATGATTTTGATTTTGGGGATATAAAAATACAAGAGGAAGATCTTCTAAAGATAGAGAAAAAGATGCTAGAAATACAAAAAAATGACTATCCATTTGTAAAAATAGAAATGACTATAGATGAAGCTAAAAAATTTCTAGAAGATACGAAACAGCCATATTCTTTATCTCTACTTAAAGATATAGAAAGTATGGGTAGCACAAATAAAAGTGAGATGTCTAAAGATAAAAGTAAAAGTGGGAGTGATACTGTAACATTCTATAAAACAGGGGACTTTATAAATCTTTGCAAAGGTGGACATGTAAAATCATTAAAAGATATAGGTCCTTTTAAATTAACATCTATAGCTGGGGCATATTTTAGAGGAGATGAGAAAAATCCTATGTTAACAAGAATATATTCAGTATGTTTTAAAGATAAAAGTACCCTTTTAAATTATCTGAAAGAGAGGGAAGAGAATAAAAATAGGGATCACAGGGTAATAGGTGAAAAATTGAAAATTTTCATGATATCAGAGGATGTGGGACAAGGATTACCTTTACTCTTACCAAATGGGGAACAATTAAAATATCTTCTAGAAAGATATATGAGAAAAATAGAAGAAAATTTAGAATATAAGTATGTATCTACCCCAATATTAACAAATAAGAAATTATATGAAAGATCTGGTCATGTGAAATTTTATAGTGAAGATATGTATCAGATAAAAGATAAGGAGAATAATATTTTTTATGTAAAACCAATGAATTGCCCTCATCATCATATGATATTTGAAAAAATGGTACAAAGTTATAGACAGTTACCTTTTAAACTTGCAGAAGAAAGTCCATTATACAGAAATGAAAGGTCTGGTACATTAACAGGTCTTATAAGAGTCAGAGGACCTATTACACAAAATGATTCTCATATTTATGTATCAAAAGATCAACTAAAAAAAGAGTTTATGGATGTTCTTTCTATATTTCAATCTGTATACACAGATTTGGGAATTAAAAATTACTATTTTAGATTATCACTCCCTGACTTTAAGAAAGATAAATATGAAGGAGATAAAGATATGTGGGATTTTGCATCATCCAATATTAGAGAAGCCTTAAAGGAATCTCATAGTGAATTTAAAGAAGAAATTGGAGAGGCAGCATTTTATGGACCAAAATTGGATGTACAGATTAAGAATGTATATGGTAAAGAAGATTCGATAGCAACAATACAAATAGACATCTTGGTACCAGGTAGGATGGGCCTTAAGTATATTAATAAGTATGGGAAAGAAGAAACTCCCATAGTAATACATAGATCTATATTAGGATCTTATGAGAGATTTATTGCTTTTATGATTGAACAAACAGGAGGGAATTTTCCATTAAAATTCGCACCCATACAGATAAGATTAATATCAGTATCTGATAAGTATAATGATAATGTAATAGAATTGGCTAGCAGCATGAGAAATTTGGGGGTAAGAGTAGATATAGATATTACTGAAGAGGGAATAGGAAAGAAGATAAGAACTGCATCTTTAGAAAAAATACCTGCAAAAATTGTTATTGGTGAGAAAGAAGTTTTAAACAGAAAAAATACTAATGAGTGGGCATTCACAATAAACTGGAGGGAAGATCTAAAATATTCTAATAATTTATCTTTGAGTGAACTTTTAGATATTTTAAATAGTGAAAAGATATAATTTTGTAATTTAAAATAAGCTTATTTTAAATAATATTTCCTATTGTAAAGAATAATTACTATATATATAATGGAGTTATATGAGTCAGAATGTCTCTTTCTACAATAAGCTAGAACTCTTTATAATAGATACCTCTAAAAAGTTTGAAAGTCAGAATTTAAGCAGTGAAATATTAAATTTAAGGCATATGTTAGTAAATCCAAAGCAAAGTATGCTTGTAAAGAAAAAGACTAGAAATGGAATCCACTCTGATAAGATTTTATTCTTTAATAAACCATATAAAGGGTATATTCACTTAACACCAAAGTTTATTATTGGAATAAAAAATGATAGTGGAATTTACACTTTCGAACTTGAGAAAAAACAGAGGAGGGGATACAAAGTTATAATAGAGAAAAAAATAAAGATTAATATTTTGAAGGGAGCAATGCAGTATGCTGGTTTTATAAAAAATATTGAAAAAGAAGTAGTTCTTGAAAAAGAATATAACACCTTTGTTGATGACTTTTCAAATAAAATATATGGATGAATTTGTAATTTCAAGGTACTTAAAACTTCTCACTAAGACAAAAATATATAATCCTTTCAAAGGTTATGATAAAGAACTTTTTGATTATATAGTCTCCAATATCAAAAAAGAAATTACTAATCAGTTAAAGTTTATAGAAAGTATAGAAGGTAAGGACATATATGCTATAAAACTGATTACTTCTTTCTATTCTTTAATTAATATATATAATAAAAGTTATATATACCTTGAAAATGAATATGATATTGAAAAAAAATTACAAATTAGTGGAGAAAGGTATGTTGCATTTAGGATACGTACCCCTGATTTAAATTCCAGTCCTATATATATTATAGTAAGTATAGATGAAAATAGAGAGACTATAACATACTCTATAGAAAGTAAAAATGAAGACTTCACTAAAATAATTGTGTATCATGAAAATAATGACCTTAATATAGAAATTTTTACTCAGACAGAAGCCTTTGAGGATATTTTTGGTAAAAAATATAAGATATCAAATATACAAAAAGAAAAATTTGCACATTTTATTGAATCAAATTTAAAATTCCTGGAAGAAAATAATAAAAAAATAAATTATTGAATGATATTACTTTACAAAGAAAAAAATCTTTGATATTATCACAATATTATTAGTTCAAATAAGGAGGATTCTATTAACCTGAAAAGGAGATTTATAAGTTATAATAATTACATAAAAGCCAATGAATTGAGGGTTATTGATGAAAATGGTGAATTCCTTGGTATATTAAATAAACAAGATGCCATAATAAAAGCTCAAGATAGAGGATTAGATTTAATAGAAATTGCACCAAATGCCAATCCTCCAGTTTGCAAGATAATGTCATATTCAAAGTATAAATATGAACAGAGTAAAAAGGATAGGGAGGCAAACAAGAAAAATAGACATAAAGAGATAAAAGAAATTAGATTCAAGCCTTTTATTGGAATAGGAGATTATAATAATAAAATAAATAAAATAAAAGAGTTCTTGGAAGATCATCATAGAGTAAAGATAGTTATACGTCAAACTGGGAGAGGAAATGTAGAAAATTCCAGAATACTTATGGATAGAATTATAGAAAGCTTAAAAGACGATGCTAAAATAGAAAATATTCCTAAACAAGAAGGTAGGAATACTATAGCTCAAGTTCAACCGATAACATAATAGAATAGATTTAAAAATGAAAATAAAAACAAAAAAAATTATCTCAAAAAGATTCAAAAGGACAAAGAATAATAAGCTTCTACATAAGATAAAAGGAGTTAATCATCTTATATCTAAAAGAACTTCTAAGCGTAAAAACAGAGATAGAAAAGATCAAGTATTATCAAAGACTGCAACTTCAAAAATATTAAAATTTGTAAAATAATACCATGAGAATAAAAAAAGGAATTACAAAACATGCAAGACATAATAAAGTTCATAAACAAACCAAAGGTTATAGACTAACTAAACATGCATTAGTTAAAACTGCTAAAGAGGCTATTTTACATGCAGGGCAGTATTCATTTAATGGGAGAAAACAAAAGAAGAATGACATAAAGAAATTATGGATTATAAGGATAAATGCAGCACTTAAAGATTTTAGTATAAATTATTCAACATTTTCTAAGCTTGAAAAGGATAAAAAGATTGAAATCAACAGAAAGGTTTTGGCTCATTTTGCTACAGAAGATTATGCAGTGTTCAAAAGTATTGTAAATACAGTACAGAATAAAGAATAACCAAATGGAAAAAATAAAAAAGGATGTTGAAAAAATATGGAAAACATCTATAAGTGCTATAGAAACTCTAGAAAATCTAGAGGATATTAAGAAATTCCACTCTACTAATTTAGGAAAGAACAGCGATTTATCAGCAATATTGAGAAATATATCAAAATTAACTATTTCAGAAAGAAAAGAAATTGGTCAATTTGCCAACAAAGTAAAAGAGAATATCTCCAATAATTTGAAACAGCAAGAAGAGAAATTAAGACAAACTCTTTATGACAAAGAGGATAGTGAAACAATAGACACTACAATATCAGGATATAAATTAAATACAGGTAAAACATTGAGTATAGGCTCTATCCATCCAATCAGTGCAATGATAAAACTAATAGAAGATACTTTTGCGGTCTATGGTTTCGAAATTGCAGAAGGCCCTGAAATTGAAACTGATTGGTTTTGTTTTCAAGCATTAAATATACCAATAGGGCATCCTGCTAGAGACATGCAAGACACATTTTATATAAAGGAAGATGAATTACTACCAAGGACTCATACCTCTTCTGTCCAGATAAGAACAATGCAGAATAATGCTCCACCAATAAGGATTATCGCACCGGGAAAAGTTTATAGGAATGAAAATAGTGATTCTAGACATTCCTTTATGTTTCATCAATTTGAAGGGTTAGTTATTGATGATAAAAGTAATTTAAAAGATTTATCAAATATATTGCAAGGAGCCTTAAAAAGGATATTTGATAATGAGAATATAAGATTAAGAATAAGAAACTCATATTTTCCTTTTACAGAGCCAAGTATAGAAATAGATTGTTCTTGCATATTTTGCGATATGAAGGGGTGCAAAATATGCTCCAATAAAGGATGGCTAGAACTGTTAGGAGCTGGTATGGTACACCCACAAGTACTGAGAAATGTTAATATAGACCCAAATAAATATCAAGGATTTGCATTCGGGACAGGTATAGAAAGACTAGTTATGATAAAAGACAGAGTTGATGATACAAGACTTTTCTATGAAAATGATATAAGATTCTTATCTCAATTTAGGAACATATAATGAAAATATCTTTAGATTTAATAAAAAAATATACCTATATCCCTGACAATAGGAACGATCTTTATAACCTTATAGATAGATTCGCAATAAAATCAGTGGATGTTGATTCAATAACAGAATATCCTTCATTTGAAGAGGACATATTAATAGGTGAAGTAAAAGAGATTTATAAACACAAGAATGCAGATAGACTTTATGTAACAAAGGTAGACATTAAGAATAAGGAAATACAAATCATAACTGGAGCACCTAATGTATATAAAGGGATGATAGTCCCAGTAGTTTTGGCAGGAGGAAAGATAAATGGACAGAATATAGAAAAACATGATTTTAGAGGTGAGATATCTTATGGAATGATGTGTTCAGAGAAAGAACTAGGTTTAGGAGAAAACCATTCTGGAATTCTTGATCTTGGATCTGGATCTACTGAAGATATGTTATTTAGAAAATATATAGGTAAAAGCCTCAAAAGTGTCATCAAAGATACAATTATAGATATTGACAACAAAGTTATATCTCATAGAGGTGATTTATTTTCCCATCAGGGTATTGCAAGGGAATTTGCTGCTATACAAAATAAACCTTTTAGTGAAAAAGTTATACCCAAAATAAGAACTAACAAGGATAACAAATTAAAGGTTAATATTGAGGATAAAGAATTTTGTTATAGATATTGTGCAGTTACTATTGACAATCTCAAAGTTGAAGAATCTCCTTTCTGGATGAGAGAAAGATTGAAAAATTTAGGTATTAAACCTATAAACAACATAGTAGATATAACAAACTATGTGATGGTAAATTTAGGACAACCTTTACACGCCTTTGACCTTTCAAAAATATCTAAAGATAATAATCTAGAAATATATGTAAGGAAAGCAAAATATAATGAAGAAATTATTACCCTTGATTCAAAAAGAAGATTATTAAAAGAAAATAATTATGTCATAGCAACAAAAAATGCAAGTATAGGAATAGCTGGGGTAATGGGAGGAAAAGAATCAGAAATAGATGAAAATACGCAAAGCATATTACTAGAAAGTGCAACCTTTAATTCATCACTTGTTAGAAAAAGTGCAAAATCAGTGAATATAAGATCTGAAGCAGTATTAAGGTATGAGAAAGGTATTTCACAGTCATTAGCATTAAAAGCATTAAATTATGCAATAGATCTAATTATACAAACTACTAATGGTAATATATCAAGCTTAGTTACTGATGTTATAACAAAAAAATTGGAGGATAATTTAGTTATAAAATTGGACATCTCTAAAATAGAGAAAGTTTTAGGAATGAATATCCCTATAAATGATGTTTCTAGTATATTATCAAGTTTAGATATTAAAAATAAACAAATTAAAAATTTTATTTTTGCAACTATACCTGATACAAGATTTGATATAAAAGAAGATGTAGACTTGATTGAAGAGATTGGTAGGATATATGGATATGACAATATTAATATTGAAGATTCCAATATGACTATTATGCCTGTAAGAAAGAACCTTACATTTGAAATGAATAATAAGATAATAAGAATCATCGCATCGCTTGGAGGTTATGAAATAAAGACCTATTCTTTCATAAACCAGGCTTTAATGGATAAATCTTTAATCAAAAATGATTCAATAAGGATCTTAAATCCTATATCACCCAATTTTGATCTTTTAAGACCTTCATTAATACCATCCATGCTTGATATAGTAAGTACTAACCAAAAACATATGGATTCTTTTATATTATATGAGATAGCTAATATTTATCTAAAAAACAATACTATTCAACCAAAAGAAGAGTTACATCTTATAACTGCATATTTTAGTAAAGATAAAGAGGAGTCATTTTTCCATATAAAAGGAATCCTTGATACCATAAATTTATATTTGAATTTGAATAATACATTCGAATATAGTGGTAACCCAGAGAAACCATTTTTAAAGAATAAGGGTAGTAAAGTTTATATATCTGGAAACTATATAGGTGAGATAGGTGATATAAGTTCACTTGTTAAAGAAAACTTCGGGATATATGGAAGCTTATCAATTTTTGATATTAATATAGAAGATCTACATAATAATATAGGTAAATTTATTAATATAAAAAATATATCTAAATTTCCAGAAATAAAAGAAGATATAACAATATTATATAAAAATAAAATTAATTCTAAAGACATACTGGATAAAATTAATGACACAAATCTAAAAACAAAAGATATTATAGATATTTATAACGGAGACAAGATCAAAAATGATGAAACAAGTATAACAATAAGATTGGTGTTTGAAAACTTTGAGAAAACATTTTTAGGTACTGAAATAAAAGATAAGATTGATGATATAAAAAACACATTATTGAAGGAATTTAAGGACACCCTTACTTTTAGATAGTATTACTACAACAAAGGTGGTAATGCCAAACTCAGCTTGCTTTTGTTCCCTGGAGATTGGACTTTCTGAAAATTTGAATTAGAAGAAGAAGATTCTACATTTATAGGTATTGTCATAGTCCCAGTATTACCACCATTAGAAACTGTTATTAATACACTGTATTGTCCAGTTGATGAAGGGGTAGGTATAGATATACTAAAATTACTACTACCACTAGGTAAAACTGTAGAACCAGAACCTACAGATGACCCAGAAGAGTTATTAATGCTTACTGAGACTGATGTTGTAGCTTGAGCAAGTTGAGTAGTAATAGAGCCTGTAACATTTATATTATTTGGGCCAACAGTAAAATTTTCATTTGTTGTAGGGTTAGACACAGTAAATTGGATAGTTCCACTAGAAGATGATACAGGTGGAGGTGTCGTACAATATGTTGTTGGTATATTATATACAGGTCCGGCAGATTTTTCCCATGCATCTAAAGCTGGCTGGAATATTGGAGAATATTCTTGAAGTTGTATAAATACCTTCTGTACATAATCTCCAGATGCAATATCACTTGAAGTTGCTAATTCTGCTGGATCTTGAGGACATACATCTTTGATAATATTTACATTATCAGGTTTAGGAAGTTGACCTTGAGCAAAATGTGCAACGACTTTATTACAAGGAGTTGTAGCTGATGCCAATAAACCACTATCCGAGCATACCATGGCAGTTGTAATACCAGGAGGGGCTTGAAATGGATGACTTGCAGGCATCATAGGTAAAACTTTTAGCATATATGAGTTCCAAAAAGGTGATAAATCTTCTCCCCATGAATTATACGTAGTAGGAGCATTATTATCATTTCCAGCCCACATACCAGTTGCAAGGGACTGTGTATAACCCATCAAAACTAAGTCTCTATTACTATTTGTAGTTCCAGTTTTAGCAGCTATCGCATTGGCATAACCCTTATATATTGGAGAAGGTGAGTAATATAGAGTAGGGAATTTAGATATTATTCTATCTATAAGATAAGTATATCTACTCTGGACTATTTTTGTACCTGCATTTTGTGGATTATACTGATAGATGATTTTACCTTGAGGACTTACTATCTTTAAAATTGAGACTGTAGGGTATTTAACTCCACCATTGGCTAATACTCCGTATGCCTCAGTATTTTGTAATAGAGTAGTATCTGCTGCTCCAATCGCTATAGAAAGATCATTTTGATAGCTAGATAGACCAGTAAATCCAAATTTATGTAGCTCGGTTATAAACTTTGAGGTACCTAGTGCATATAAAGTTTTTACTGCAGGAACATTTCTTGATTCTCTTAGAGCCGTTTTAATGTTCATAGGACCGTTATAAACATTATTCCAATCTGTAGGTGAATAACCATTTATATCTATATACAAATCTGGCATGAATGTTGAAGGGGCAAACCCTAAATCTTGGAATGCTGTCAAGTAAAGGAAAGGTTTTATAGAGGATCCGGGCTGTCTCGGAGCTAGGGCGGCATTAAAATCTCCATTCATTTGACCATTATATAAAGATACTCCATATTTATATGCACCCACCATAGCCAATATTTCTCCATTATTAGGGTCTACTGATACTAATGATCCATTATGAGCATTTAAGCCTGAAGATACTAGATAATTTACTGCATCTGTTACAGTAGATTGGGCAACTTGTTGCATTTTCCAAGACAAGGTTGTGTACACTTTCCATCCTCCTTCTTGAACAGCACTAATTCCATATTTTTGTTCGAGTTGATTTTTCACATAATATACAAACCAAGGATCTTTGATATTTTGGGAAAGACTTGAAGTATTATATTGCATATGCAAAAGTTGTTTTTTTGCCTGACTAACCTCAGCTGCAGTAACTCCTGTCTCACTTTTATCAGCAAGCATCTGATTTAATACATAATCTGCTCTTGGTATAGCATATTTTGGATTAGTCCCAAATAGTGGAGAATAAAATGAAGGAGCTTGTATTATACCTGCAAGCATAGCACATTGAGCAAGAGTTAATTGATTAGGATTTTTTCCAAAATAATCTTGGGAAGCAACCTGAATCCCATAGGCATTTCCTCCAAAGTATACTTCATTTAAATATGCTTCTAATACTTGCTGTTTACTATATTTCTGAGAAATTTCTATAGTCAAAATAATTTCTTCTAATTTTCTTTGGAAGGTCCTTTGTGATGATAATACTGTATCTTTAACAAGCTGTTGAGTAATTGTACTACCTCCCTGAAGACCAGGAGAACGTAATATAAAATCATGATAGAATGCTCTAGCAATACCAGTAAATGATATCCCGAAAGGTTCATGATAGAAATTTTTATCTTCTGCAGCTATTACTGCCCATTGCATGGTTTTTGAAACTTGATTAATATTTACCCATTCTCTATTTTGAGATCCATGAAACGCATAGAGTAGAGTGCCACCCCTTGAATAGATACTAGTAGTTTGTGCATATGAACGAGTAAATGGAGTTCCAGGTGGAGGCAACTCATTAGCATATTTTATAACCAGAATCGTTAGTCCTATAGCCCCGATTAAAAATATCAATATTACTGTCATCAATGATATCTTTAATATCTTCTTTATAAGGAGCTTATTCTTAACATTCTTAGAATTCTTCACTTTAACCTTGCGTAAAGCTTTGGAACCTGAAGAACGGTTACCGCTGGTTCTATTTTTAGCTTTCAGTAAGAATTTATTAATCTTCATATATACTTTGAAATTATACCATATTTTCTGTTATGATATGTATAGTTTTATTATAATATGATGTAAAAAAGATGAAAGAGGAAGATAAGAAAAAGCTAATATTAGATAGAGCAACATTTAGGGTGATAACAAGAAAAGAACTTAAGGATTTATTAGATAGTGATAATAAATTACGTATAAAATTTGGTATTGATCCTACTGCACAACAAATACATCTGGGAAGAGCATCAACTATGCAAAGATTACGAGACTTTCAGGATCTAGGGCATAAGGTTGTACTAATTATTGGTGATTTTACAGCTAAAGTAGGAGATGCATCAGATAAAGATAGTGAAAGAAAAGTTATAAGTGATATTGAGATAAAAGAAAATTTTAAAACTTATAAAGCTCAGCTAGCAAAGATTTTAGATTTATCCAAAGTTGAATATAGATATAATTCAGAATGGTTAGAAAAATTTAATTTTTCTGATATTCTTGATATATCTAAACATTTTACGGTAGCTCAGCTTATTGAAAGAGAAAATTTTATAGATAGATATAAGAATCATAGACCTATAGGACTACATGAGTTCTTATACCCAATCATGCAAGGTTATGACTCTGTAGCTATAAAATCAGATGTAGAATTAGGAGGTTCTGATCAACTATTTAATATACTGGCAGGTCGAGAAATACAAGGATATTTTAATATGAAGAAACAGGTATGTTTAACCAAAAAACTTCTACCAGGGACTGATGGAAGAAAAATGTCCTCATCTTGGGGAAATGTGATAAATATAACGGATAAAGCAAATGATATATATGGTCAAGTTATGAGTGTAAGGGACAGCGTAATTATAGAATATTTTAATATAGCAACAAGAATAAGTAATGATAATATCAAAGAAATAGAAAAAGATCTCAATAATTCTACAAGTTCGGGAATTATGGATATAAAAAAAATATTAGCATATGAAATAACTAAAATGTATTCAACAAAAAAAGATGCAATTGGAGCGGAAAGGTATTTTAAAAAAACAGTTCAAGATAGGCAGATTGTATCTGATGACCTAATACTAGTTGAAATAGATGTAAAGAAAGCAAGAATACTTGATCTTATAACATCATTAACTGGACAAATTCCTTCAAGAGCAGATGCTAAAAGGTTGATAAAGAGTGGAGGAGTATATATAGATAATATAAAAATAAGTGATATGAATTTAGAAATTAATATAAAATCTGGTATGATTGTAAAGACAGGTAAAAGAAATTTAGTAAAGATTAAATAAGAATGGCTAGAAGAAACTTCTTTCAAAAACATGAAAAAAAGATATTTGTTGTAATAATGGGACTTACTATAATAGCCCTACTACTATCAACATTGCTTGCAATCTATAATCAATAATTATGCAATTAGATGATCCTGTGTCTCATGCCTACTATATAGGTACGAAATATTCAGAACTACTGAAAAAATTAGGTATATTCACACTTAGGGATCTTCTATACTACTATCCAATCAAATATGAAGACTCAAGGGATATAAGAGATATAGTGAATATAGAGACAAAAAACATAAATATTGTTAAAGGTAAGATAAATAATATAAAGAGTGTTTATACAAGATCAAGAAAAAATATTACTACTGCAGAAATAGAGGATTTAACTGGAACTGCTGATATTATATGGTTTAATCAAAAATATATAATCAATAATATTAAAATAGGAGACGAGGTTATTATTATAGGAAAAACTGATATAAAAAAGGGTAGATTCATATTTATATCTCCTAAATTTGAGGTATTGAAAAATAATGAAACAGTACATTTTGGTAGAATAACTCCCATATACAGTCAGACCAAAGGGATTACCTCGAAATGGTTAAGATCAAGAATAAAAACCTTATTATCAAATTTTAATATAGAAGATGATTATCTACCTTTTAATATAAGAGAAAAATACAATCTTATAACAATTAAAGACGCTCTTTTTAAATTACATTTTCCAAATAGTTATGATGATATAAAGGAAGCTAAAAAAAGGTTAGGTTTTGAAGAGATATTATATATACAGATAATTTCATATATGAGAAAACGAGAAAGAGAAAGGAGATCCGCATATAAAATATCGATTGATGAAGAAAAGATACAAGATTTTATATCTAGTCTCAATTTCACATTAACAAACTCTCAAAGGAGGAGTATTAATGAAATATATACAGATATAAAAAGAGGAATTCCTATGAATAGGTTACTGGAAGGCGATGTAGGAACTGGAAAAACAATTGTTGCTGTAATTGCAACATATACTATGTATTTGAATAACCTTCAAACTGCAATCATGGTTCCTACATCTATTTTAGCTGAACAACATTATCACTCTTTTAAAAATTATCTTGAAAATAAAGGTGTGAAAGTAGAAATAGTTACATCCAAATCAAACAAAATAGATACTTCAGCCTCTGTATTCATAGGTACACAAGCATTACTACAAGATAAAGCTATCTTCAAAAAGTTAGGCCTTATTATAATAGATGAACAACATCGTTTTGGTGTAAGACAAAGAGAAAATTTAATATCTAAAGGTATTGATCCTCACATACTAACAATGACAGCAACGCCAATTCCAAGAACTCTAGCTTTAGGAATATATGGTGATCTGGATATATCTATACTTGATGAAAAGCCAAAAGGAAGAATTGATGTTAAAACATACATAGTCAGTGATCAAAAAAGGTATGACGCATACAATTTTATAAGAGAAAGAGTCTCCAATGGGGAACAAGCATTTATATTATGTCCTCTAATTACTGAATCTGAAAAATTACAACTTAAAAATGTAGAAGCAGAATACAAAATGTTGAAAAATGAGATTTTTAAAGATTTAAGAGTAGCGTTGTTACATGGAAAACTGAAAAATAAGGATAGAGTATTGAAAGATTTTTCAAATGGCGATTACGATATATTAGTCTCAACTCCAGTAATAGAGGTAGGTATAGATATAAAAGGTGCAACAATAATCCTTATAGAAGATGCTGACAGATATGGTCTTGCACAACTCCATCAATTAAGAGGCAGAATAGGTAGATCTACTAAAAAATCATATTGTTTACTATTTAGTAATAAGGGATACAATGAAAGGTTAGAGTTTTTCAAAAAGAATAATAATGGTTTAGAACTTGCAGAATTTGACCTTAAAAAAAGAGGGCCTGGAGAGATATATGGTGTACATCAATCGGGGGAACCAGATTTAAAAATGGCATCATTAATAGATGTAGACCTTATAAAGATGACAAAAGATGCAGTTTTAGATATCATTACAAATTTAGATAATTATCCTAAGTTAAAATCTAAACTAAGAGAAGCACAGGATAAAATATTACAAATTAATTAATTATGAATTTAAAAGTAATAGCAGGGAGTGCAAAAAAAACCAATTTAAAATTTGTCACGAAATATACAAGGCCATTGTCATCAAGAGCAAAGTCGGCATTATTCTCTATAATTACACCTATAATACCAGGATCAATAGTTCTTGACCTTTATGCTGGATCTGGAGCACTAGGAATAGAAGCATTATCCAGAGGTGCTTTATACGCTGAATTCGTTGATATAGAAAGGACAGTAACTGCAGTTATAAAAGAGAACTTAAAAAAGACTAAATTAGAAGAAAAGGCAGAAGTTTTGACCATGCCAGCTCAAATATATTTAAGAAACATGAAGAATCAAGGTTCCAATAATCAAAATCCAAGGAATTATAAATTATTTGATATTATCTTTATATTCCAACCATATGAAATAACAGATACAAAAATAATAAGAGAGGCGAGTAGGGTACTTAGTAATGATGGAATCGTAATCTTTGAAAAAGAGGCTAAAAGAGATATTGAAAAGGTTAAGGGGTTTGAAATTATAGAAACAAGGCACTATGGTAATATAGGTCTCGTTTTTTATAAAAAACAAAATAAAAATTGACATTAAAAGACCCTACATTATATAATAACCTCATGTCTGCAGTACCAAAAAGAAGAATTTCTCACAGAAGAAAGAACAACAGAAGATCACATGATGCATTAAAATTGCCCAATTTGGGAGTATGCCCAGATTGTAAGGCACCTGTATTGATGCATAATGCATGTACAAATTGTGGTAAGTACAAAGGGAAGTCAGTACTCCCTATATAGTAATGAAGTCAAAAGAAGATCCTAGGCATTTATCAAGAATAATAGCAGTTCAGACACTTTTTAATGGTGTATTTTCAAAGTCTACAGTTTTTTCAAGTTCCGATATATCCAAAATAGATAAAAATAGTAGTTTTAATAAAAAACTATTTAAAACTTTAATCAATGGTGTATCTGATAATAATGATAAAATATATGAGATAATTAAGAAGGCAAGCTTGGATAGACCATTCTCAAAAATAAATACACTCGATATGCAAATATTAAGGATTGCTGTATATGAGGGATTTGTAGGAAAAATAACCCCTCCAAAAGTATCTATTGATGAAGCTATTGAGATAGCCAAAGATTTCGGTGATAAATCTAGTGATAAATTTGTTAGTGGAGTATTAGGTAATTTGATGAAATAAAAAATGAACAAAAATATTGAGGAGTTAGATAAAAAATTAAACTTAAACATGAAGAACAAAGAGTTATTAAAAATTGCTCTTACACATAGATCAATGACAACTGACAACAATGAACGATTGGAATTCTTGGGTGATGCTGTCATTGAGCTTCTAGTATCAAAATATTTATTTTTTAGGTTTAAAAATGAAAAAGAAGGTATTCTAACGACATATAGGTCATCAATGGTACAGACCAAAACACTATCAAAAATAGCCTCAGATATGGGTATTGGAGAATATCTACAATTAGCTAAGGGTGAAGCAGACTCTGGAGGAAGAGAAAGATCTAAGATTCTTGAAGATACATTTGAAGCCTTAATAGGTGCAATTTATTTAGATAAGGGACTTGAATATACAGAACAATTTCTGTATACTCACTTATACTTCGTATTGAATGATATAATTGAGAATAAGAGTTATATAAGTAATAAGTCTTATCTGCAAGAAAGGTTACAGTCTGAACACAAGCCGATACCTAGGTATAAAATTATAAAAGAGGAAGGCCCTGCACATAGTAGGGTGTTTACAGTACAAGTTTATATAAATAAGGATCCTATGGAAATAGGTACTGGTAAAAGTAAACAAGAAGCTGAAGATGAAGCAGCTAAAAAGGTCATAGATAAATTATATGGTAAAAATTAGACTTACAAGAACAGGTAAAAAACATCATGCAAGCTATAGAATTATAGTTGCTGACTCTGTCTCTAAAAGAGATGGCAAGTATATAGAGAAAATAGGGTACTATGAACCTATACTTAAAAAACTTGAATTTGATAAAGAGAAACTACAAAACTGGTTATCTAGAGGTGCTCAACCAACAGATATTGTTAAGAAATTATTAAAAATTTAACCATTCCTACTTGAGATTAACTTTTCTAAAGCTGCACTATTAACAAGTCCTCCCTGGTACAAAATATTCTTAGAATCAGGCATAGAAAAAAAGACTACTTCTATATTTAAGGTATCATTACCACCGGATTGTCCTTGTAACTGAGTAGATCCCATAAGAGACCCAGAATATTCTATACTTGATATAACAAATAAAGTTTTTTGTTTTTCTAAAGTATTTATATAATTATCAATCTGAGATATGGTGCCAACAAATGATACGAACACATTATTTGGAGTCAGGCTTGGAGATACACCAGGTATTGATATTTGTTGATTAAATGATGCTGGTTGTTGTCCACTAGATAAGGTATTGAATTGTAAACCCGAGGCAAGCCCTAATGACTGTACTTCACCAGAAGTTATCGAAAACTGTAAATTAGATTGTATTATTTGATTTAGTGAGGCTAGATACTTGTCTATTTGAGTAATTTGTGACTTAGAAGAGTAATTCTTTAATGATTGGATCGCAGTATTCATGCTCTGATTTTGTGAATTGTATGATTGTGTTTCATTATTATACTGTTTTATAGAATTATAACTAGGCCAAATAACAAAGAATACAGCTATTATAACCAATATTACTGCTAGAATAGGTATAGTATATAATTTGGCAAATCTTATCAATTTAGTTCTATCTATATTATTATTCATCATTATGTTGCTCCACTAATTGAATTATTATTATGATAGGTCGTTGTTATATTAAACTTCACAGATTGTACTTGGTTGTTACTATCATAGGTAATTTGAACTGATTTTATCTGAGTATTTACAAAATATTTATTATTTTTATTATTTGAAGAAAAATTATGTATCAAGTGGGCTACATCTAGAACATTTGCTCCTGAACAGTTAAATGTGATACTCCCGTTATATACATAAAGAAAATTCGACAAAGATATATTTCCTGGGACTAAAGCTTCAAATCTACTAAGTACAGTAACAGGATTGTTAAAAGTGTTGATAATACTATTAATATTATTATATCTTTGATTAATATTATTAATAGTATTAATAGTATTAGAAAAGGATTGTAAGTTCTTTTTATCCTTATTGTATACATTTTGAGCAAATATTTCATTTTTTTTTGCTGTCTTGGCCATACCCACAATAAACACAGATGCTACTTCTGCTATTATAATAACTATAGCAGCAACAATCTCTAGGGTATACATTCTAGATTCCTTTACTAATTCTTCCTTTGTTTTTCTTGGAATTAAATTTATTCCTGTTTTCATATTTTATACTTTTAATGCTAATCCTAAAGCAACTGCATATCCAGGTAGTGGGGCAGGGAGTTTATTCTTTAACGAAGGATCCATATATATTTTTGAATAAGGATTCCCAACCTCAACTTCCATATTTAAGTTTTGTGCTAGATACAAAACAAGTCCTGGAAGCATGGAGCCATTACCGACAAGTATTATTTTAGTAGGAGTATCTGATATATTAGTAGCTTTATAAGCGTTAAATGTTCTTCTTATCTCATTAACGATAGACTCCATTATAGGGAGCAAAGTTCTATATATCTTTCCCTCTAATTGTGCTGGATCAAGACCGTAGCTCTTTTTGTATTCTTCAGCTTGTACCTCTTCTAGATTAAACCCCTGAGCGATAGCTTTAGTAAGCACTGAAGATCCAATTGCTATTGTCTGAGGAAAGAGTAATGTTTCCTTATATGCTACAACCGTCTCTATACCATTATAACCAAAATCCATAATAAGACTTGGTGAAGTATCATTCTTATATGAAAGACTCCTAACTAAAGATAGTGATTCAGTCTCTATTAAAACAGGTGTAAACCCTGCAAGTTTTAGAATATCAACGTATCTATTTATAAGAAGCTTAGGTGCCGCAACAAGTAAAACATCATACTGAGTAACACCATCACTTGATGTTTCTAATTTATTAACAATAGACCAATCAACTTGAACTTCATCTGGCGATATTGGTATGTTTTTTTTGGTAGCCCAAAATACTGCTTCTTCCAAATCAGCTTCCTTTTGTGCTGGTATTCTTATTACTTTTGAAAATATTGAACTATCAGGTAAAGATATTGAGGCATTAGTAGTTTGTATACCCAAATCATGCACTAGTGATTTCAAAGATTCAGCGAGTGTTCTTTTATGGTCTTCATTTTCACTCCCCAAGACCCCATATGGAGTTTCTATTGATCCAAAAGTAACTAGAGCAGGATTTTTATCTACATCCTTTAATCTCACAACCTTTATTGTATGAGCTCCAAAATCTACAGCAAATGAATTCAAATTTTCTTTCTTTTTACCAAACATAATTTTATGATTTATTTAAATAATTTGCTACCTCTTTAACAATCTGTTCTGGTGTAAGCTCAGTTTTCATCAAAAATCCATCAGCTTTTTGTGAGAATATATCTTTTACTATAACCTCACTAGTGAGATTGGTCAATACTACAACCAGTGGATTATGATATTTCTCAGTATCTGTTTTTACAAGATGCAAAAAATATGTTCCATTAATGGTACCACTAGGAAGCATAAGGTCAAGCAAGATAAGATCAAATTTTTCTTGCTCTGCTAGTTTAATACCTTCATCTCCTGTATAAGCAGATGATACTTGATATCCAGCTTTCTGTAATATCTCTGTATATAACTCAACTAAGTAAACCTCATCTTCTACAACAAGGATCTTTCTTTTATCCATAATTAATTATCTATTACTATTTTTCCCATTGAGATTAAGAATGCGTCCACTACATCATATGGAGAAACTGTAGTCAACCCACCACCTGGTTCTGTAACATTGCCTGTGTTTTCGACATCAGCATTTGTATTTGCATCAAGGTCTCTATCATAAGAAAATGCTTGTGATGGAGTATTGCTGGTTATCTCTATATTCCCACTTGAAATGATTACAAGCCCTGGACATAATTGAACATTAGTTAGAGGAGATGAATCGGCTATAGTACAAGCTGCAGTTTGTGGATATAGTGAAGGGTTAATTGTAACATTACCATTAACAATCAAAACTGCGCTACCTGTATATATGGTATTTTGGGAAATATTTAAATCACCTTGATAAAAATACCAATTTGGATTTGATTGAGTCATCGATTGTAAGCTGCCCAAATTTGCCTGATTTTGAGGAATCTTACTTATCTGTATAACACCATTTGAAAAAGCATTTTGACATTTTCCAGTAATTTCACAATACAATGTTGCATAAAAGTTAAAATCATATATCGGGGTACCATTGTTGGTCAGACCTAACTTTTGGTTTACATATTCTAAAGAAGCATATGATACTGGAGTACCATTTTCAAAATTTAGCCCACCGCCTAAAGTCTCTAATAAAGCGTCCGTAAAGATCTTATCTGCAGGAGTAGCTGGACTAGGTGGCGTAGTAATATTAAAACCTCCTCTTGAATAAGCATTACCTCCATTGGCAGTTGATAACCAAGAAGCATAAATGTTAAGTGTCACAGGAGCTGGATTATTAGCCTGAGCGAAGGAAGATGGGGTAACTACAACTTGAGCATGATAAGCAGAAGATCCTGAGCCAGAAGGCATATTTTGAGTATTAGCTGCTCTTGTCCATAAATGATTATTTATAGGTGTATCTGGACTGGAATTATCACAATATAAATACAAACTAGTACTTGTACTCGTTTTATCTGTTGGATTTATACAATATACTGTAACAGATGTCTGCCCACTAGATACTTTACCATCCCATAAATAAAGCCACGGTTGATTCGTAGTAATATTCCAAGATACATATCTACTAGAATTAGAACACTGTAGATTACCATTATTACAACTTGTACTTAAAGTATATATTATTGTACCATCTGGATTACCACCATATTGCTCTGTATTAAAAGGAAGAGACGAGTCTGGAGACAAAGATAGTATAAAAGGTCCTTCTCTTAAATTCATAGTAGCTGTCGCAGGACCACCAGTATTACAATATTGTCCAGAAGATAAAGTTGCTGTTAAAGTCACAGGTGACAATTGCTTTCCTGGATCTGGAGAAACATTATTATAATTGAAAACTTTAGTGTTATTTACAGATACAGTATTAACTTGTGTATTAAAACTAGAACCTGAACAGGATACAGAAGTGTTCGCTATTAAACCATTAAGATATGTGGGTTGATTAGAAGTTTCTGATAGATTTGCACTACCAGTGACATCGTATACATTTTTATCAAAAACATAAACTGATGTATTTGTTGTGTAGTCCGCTGGAGGGGTATCATACTGTATACAACCATATGGATATGTTGTACTGTATTGGATACAACTTGCATAATAAGTATAATTACACTCATAATCAGTATAATAGTCTTTATGATAAGGTCCAGAACCAGAAACAGAAACATTGTATGAATTACCATATCCAACTGGGGACAAGGAGACATTTATTTGACCATTATAGATTGTTGAATTTTCTACAACATTAGTATAATAACAATTCACGTATGGACCTGTCCAAGCTAATACTGGTTTTACGCTAGACTTGGCATACAAAAAGATACCAAGTAAAACCACAAGCACAAGCAGAACAGTTTTAAAACTATCTTTAATAATAACTTTCATTTATATCATTATTATACAAATTTATTATAAATTGCAATATATTTATATAACAAGAGGATTTAATTGGAATAGACGTAATTTTCTAAAGTTGCACTAGAGATTAAATTCATGCAAACTTTTTGTCCATAGAATTGGAATGTGTTTAGAGTACAACCTTTGATCAAAATAGTTACATAAGGGGCAATATAGACATTGGAATTTGACCCTTGAGGTGTACCAGTATAGTTATAGTTATAGTAGTAAAAATTTAAAGCTTGTATATCTATATTATTGGAATTTGTTACATTATTACCGTTATAAGTGATATAGCCTCCAATTTTCTGTCCCAAAGAGGATGATGATGTATTTAAAGCAATTGTAGCAATAATCTGACCTTGCTGGTTCTTCACTATAAGAGGTCCTGATAAGCTACAAAGTATGACAGATCCTTGGGGAGGATTAGGGTTACATATACCTGAATTTACATTAGTAAGATTAACAGTAGCTCCATTCCTAATAATTTTTTTTAGATAACTCATTGCATATTGTATTTGATTCTCAACATGAGACTGTGTATTCAAATCTGTTATGTATGCATATGTGTTGGTAAAAGAAGACATTAATACCAAAATTAGGAAAGAAAATATCGCCATCACCACTAATAGCTCTATTAAGGTAAAACCCCTTTTTATATTACGTATATACCAAATTATCTTATTATGCTTTATATTCTTTAACATGACTTTCCAGTAATAATCTTAGTAGAACTTAAATATTGATTAAAATTCCCCTTAGGATATCCTCCCATCCAAGGTAGGGATGCAGGTATTGCCTGTGAAGATCCCCCATTATTAAAATTCCAGAACACATATCCTATTATTGTTGATTGATCACATGAACTCAAAGAGGCTCCTATTGGTTGAGAATATAAAAGTATTTCCATATTTTGAGGTTCACTAAATAGAGCTAGTTGATTTGCAGTAGCACCAACAACATTTAGTGCATTTGCTATATGTAGACAATTCTGAGAGTTAGAATTTGCGGCACTACAAGATATGCCTTCATTTTGAGTCCATGATATATTTCCTTCATTAGCCCACACATGAGCATATGACATTTCATAGGACAATACTTGTTGTGCAACCATACTAGCCTCATTTTGATAACTCTGATGGATTGCAAGTGATTCAGCATATAATACCGCCATTAATATAAAAGACATGAATACCATAGCCACCAGAGTCTCTATTAGAGTAAATCCCTTGGATTTATTCAGATTTTTATTATTTGATAAATCCAAATTAACTGGATTTGAATATTTAATATATTTAAAAAGACTCTTTTGAATCATATTTACTGTGTTGTCTGAACTACACTATTTGCGTTACTACTATAAGTATCATATATAGTAACAGTATCAGAAGAATTAGTATATTTCATTATAAAAGAGGCATTACTACCTGTACTAGGAGAACTTATGATGCTATATGGATGACTTTCAGAATATATATATATATTACCAGATACTTCCTCAAATAAAGGAAAATTTCCATTAGAGGACATTGTAACACCTGGAGACAAGGCATGATAATATGTTGCATTTGAAGGAGTAATACTTCCTCCTAGACACTTATTAAGGGGGGTGACAGAGCCACTATAGGTATCACCTGAAGGGTAATTATTATATAGCGAATTATTCTGTGGTGGAATTGAGTTATCAAACGTTGGAGAATTATTACTATTTTGATCCTGACATGGTGGTTGAACATTTTTAACTGCCATAACAACATCATATCCAGGACAATTAGTAGTACATATACTAGTACTACTTGTAGCCGGTATTATATAAAAACCATATACCCAATTCTCACTCAATCCTGTTGTAGGATCTATAGGTACACTTTCACGATAAAAAGATGTAACTCCGGATACAGCTTCCTCTTTTATATAACTTAGTCTTGAGATAAAGTTGGATACAGAACTTGATAATACTGCCTGGGATTGGAGTCCTTTTGTACCAAATAATACCAACATTATTAATATAACAGAAATAGCCATTACAATTAGGAGCTCAATCAAAGTAAACCCCCTAATCCTGTTTATTTTATTCTTACTGTCTAAATTCATTATAATAAATAAAAATAATTTAGAAAATGTAATATATACTGATTGAATATTATATAAAATATAATACTACAAGCTAAGAATGGTGCAAAGGGTATAGTCGATTTTAAACTCTTTGCTTTAGTAATTATAAGTGTTATACCAACTAATGCTCCTAAAACAAATGATAAGAAAAGTACAAATAGTATTGAAGGGAAACCTAATATTAACCCCATAACAAAAGCAAGTTTCATGTCACCACCTCCCATGCCACTTCCACGAGTTATAATAATTAAAAGAAGAAATACTGCTCCTACAATAACTGCAGTATATATATGCATAAAAATATATGATATAGATGTAAATCCCATAAAATATAACAGTAATAGGTAAATAACTGTGACCACAGAGATAACAACCATAAGTTTATTTGAGATTTCTAGATATAAAAAATCATATAAAGCTATATATATAAATGATATTATTATAAATATATAGAAAACCAATTGGATTATATTAAGCGGAGTAGGGTATAAAACCTGTATGATACCAAAAAAATAAAAATATAATACAAAAATAACACCTGTAAGAACTTCAATAATTATGTATTGATAGGATATCTTTTCTTTACAATACCTACACTTACCTTTAAGAAATATAAAACTAAATATAGGTATTAGATCGAAGAAAGAAAGTTTATGTTTACACAAAGGACACATAGATCTTCCTGTTTTTATGTTTAGATGTTCATGTACCCTGTAGCAAGATGCGTTTATAAAACTACCTATAGCTGCTCCCAATAAGAATGTAAAAATCAATAAGTATATAATAAATACCAACATACTTAAAAGATATCATATCAAATAGTATAAGTAAACAAAGAACCTCTTTTTATAGAGGTTCCTCATTTATAGTAAATACTTTATCAGATTTTTAGTTGCATGTAAGGCTTACAGTACCTGATGTTAAAGTATTATTATTTAAAGAATAAGGAGAATTACTACCGTTTGCAGTGTAAGGGAATATACCTCCATTCTCTAAACATGCTCCAACTACATACCCAGTAATAGTTTGATCATTTGATAAGGCAACTGATCCATTATGGAATGGTATATAGAAATAATGAGTATTACTATTACCTGAAGTACCACTAGTATAACCAAATCCTGGATTTGTACTAACTGCAGTACAAGAATATCCACTACCAGAATTACTTAACGTTGATTGGTTAGGAACTATTGTTGGGCTACAAAGGCTAGAGTCTGTAACATAAGGATTAATACCAGGGAAAGGTGAAGCAAAGACAACATCCCCGTTAGTCTGCATACCTACAGAATAAGGATATGTTTGCCCTGTTCCATAATATGTCTCTAGTAAACCAGAAAGCCCTTTAACTGCTGTCTGTCTTGCAGAGTTCCTTGCATCAGCCTGAGCTGCGCCAAGACCTATAATTGCAATAGCAATTAATATACCTATAATTGCCATAACAATCAAAAGCTCAACTAAAGTAAAACCTTGGTTCCATATTCCTTTTGAATTTAATTGTTTTATTCTATTCATAATAAATTAATAAAAATTATATAAACTTATATTAAGTATACAAATATTAGCAAAAAATACAATATATAGTGGAATTATACTTATTTAATAACGTTTCCAAGAGTATAGATTGGTAAATATACTGCTATACCTATGAATCCTACAACAACACCAAGTATAATTGTTATAATAGGTTCAATCAATTTTGATAAATTCTCAATCATATCTTCGGTCTCTGTTTCATAATACTGAATAACTTTAGAGACAACTTCCTCCATTTTTCCAGTCTCCTCACCAATTGCAATCATTCTCCATAGTAAACTAGGGAATACAGGGTACTTTGACATTACCAAAGCCATAGATTTACCCTTTTCAACTTCATCTGCTATCTCTTTAATACTTGTTCTGAATATTACATTGGGCATTGAGTCTGCAATCATATTTAATCCAGTAACGATTGGCACACCTGCTTTTATAAGTAAAAGGAAAGTTTTACCAAAATTTATTATTTCTATTTTTTGGATTAAACCTCCAAATAGAGGGATTTTTAAGGTTAGGGCGTCTGTAACCCTACGTCCTTGAGTTGATCTTCTATAAATAATGAATGCTAAAACAACAATAATTACTGCAATAATAATAAATAAATAGTAAGTTGTAACAAAACTACTTAAGTTTATGAGGAACAATGTAGGCCATGGTAGAGTAGCGTTAAAACTTTGATACAGATGTTTCATAGGTGGTATCATTTGGGTTAAAACAAGAGCGACAACAACTATTGCTGCACAAATTACAAGAATAGGGTATATCATAGCCCCTCTGAATTTGGATATTAATGCTGACTTTGATTCTGTTTCCGTTGCTATCCTTTCCAGTATAAAATCCAAAGACCCAGAAGCTTCTGCAGTTTTTAAGAGCTGTATTTGCATATCATCAAAGAGGGTAGAATGTTCTTTAAATGAGTCTGCAAGGTTTTTGCCTGATTCTATAGCTGCACCTACTTGTCCTAATACTTTTTTTAATCCTTGATTACTTACTTGAGCTTGAGATATATTAATTGCTTCAACTATAGGTATACCAGCAGAGATCAAAACTGCCAATTGCCTTAAAAAAATAACCCTATCTTTCATTGGTACCTTACCAATGTTTATATTATTAAGGTTACCAAATTTTATATTTGTTTTACCAGTTATTTTTAAGGGGCTTAACCCTTGATCTATTATCATTTTTGCTACCTGATCACGATCTGTAGCCTCAAATTCTCCGCTAACAATATTACCATTAGGATTTGTTGCAGTATATTTAAAAGTTGACATAGTTAAACATTTCTCCCTCTAAATAATCTTAAAAGCTCATCTGGATGAGATGAATGAGCTTGAGCATCATCAATAGTAATTTTACCTTCTCGAACAAGTGCCACTAAAGATTTATCTAATGATACCATTCCTACATCACCACTTGTTTGTATAACACTATCAAGCTGATATGTTTTACCTTCCCTTACCATATTTCTAACTGCACTGGTGGCAATCAATATTTCAGTAACTACTCTCCTTCCTCCTCCGATAGTTGGAATAAGTCTTTGAGAGACTATACCCTCTAATATATCTGCAAGTTGTATTCTTATTTGTGCTTGCTGCACATCAGGAAATACATCTACAATCCTATCTATTGTTTGTGCGGCAGAATTAGTATGTAAAGTTGCAAAAACCAGATGGCCTGTTTCTGCAATAGTTATAGCAGAAGCTATGGTCTCAAAATCCCTCATTTCTCCAATTAATACAACATCAGGATCCTCCCTCAGTGCACTTCTTAATGATATATCCCAAGAGTGAGTATCTTCACCAACCTCCCTTTGTTCAACTAATGATTTACCTTTTGGATAGACATATTCAATAGGATCTTCAACAGTAATAATATGCTTAGGGTCTCTTACATTAATCTCTTGTACCATAGCAGCTAAAGTGGTAGATTTACCATGTCCAGTAGGTCCTGTCACTAGAACCAAACCCTGAGGTATTTTTGTAAATGAATGTATGACATCAGGGATAAATAATTCTTCTATAGTTCTTATTTTACTAGGTATTAGTCTAAATGCTATTGATAAATGGCCCTTCTGATGGAATACATTAATCCTAAATCTATCATGTGTATCAACATATTCATATGATAGATCAATCTCTTTGTTAACATCCAAAAATTCTTTTTGAGAGTCAGATAATATCTCATCTACCACTTGTTTCATATATTCATCTTCAATAGTAAAATTAGCAGCCTGCACAAGGATGCCATCTACTCTCAAAAGTGGGGGATAATCTACAACTAGATGAAGATCAGAAGCTGATCTTTGTATAGTATATTTTAATAATTCTTCTATCTTCATTCTATATCTTCTTTTGCTACTCTATATACTTCCTCTAGCGTTGTAATCTTATCAAGAACTTTTAAGAAACCATTCTGCACTAGAGACATCATATTATTTGACCTAGCAACTTTATCAATTTCATCAGTAGATGCTTTTTTCAATATTAAATCTCTTATTGCATCATTCACTACAAGTACTTCGAAGATTCCAATCCTTCCTAGATATCCAGTATTATTACACGCATCACAACCTTTGCCTCTAGATAAATATAACACACTGTTATTTGTTTGTGAAGAATTAGTAATATACTTTGATATATCTATATTACTTCCTTCAAGTTCCTTAGTAATCTCATCAACAACAGCTTTATCTACAATATAATCTTCCTTGCAAGTTTGGCATATTGTACGAACTAGTCTTTGAGCAACTACTATTTCAATTGTTGAAGATATTAAGAATGGTTCTATACCCATATCAAGTAACCTTGGTAATGCTCCCGCTGCAGAAGTTGTATGGATCGTTGATAAAACTAAATGTCCTGTTAATGATGCTTGTGTTGCAAGACGTGCAGTTTCTTCATCTCTAATCTCTCCAACCATTATTATATTAGGATCTTGCCTTAAAAATGCCCTCAGTCCTGTAGGAAATGTAAGCCCAACCTCATCATTTACCTGTACTTGATTCACTCCATCAATTTCTATTTCAACTGGATCTTCAAGTGTTTCAATATTAACTGAATCATTATTAATCTGTGCAAGAGAAGCAGCTAACGTTTGTGTTTTTCCAGAACCTGTAGGACCAGTAATAAGAATTATTCCTTTGGTTAAAGATAGGCCTTTTTTGTATTTTTCAAATGATACACCAGTAATACCTACCTCTTCAAGTTTTGGTATACCTCCACCTTTTCTTAAAAGTCTTATCACAATTTTCTCACCGTAGACAATAGGTAGTGTTGAAATTCTTAAATCTACTAACTCTTTTTCTACTTTTATTGAAAACCTTCCATCTTGAGGCATTCTTTTCTCATCTATCTTCAACTTTGACAGAATTTTTATCCTTGATATTACTGCAGGAGCTAGAGATAAAGGAATTGACAATTTTTCTTGTAGAATACCATCAATTCTATATCTAAATCTTAATCTTTTTCTCTCTGGTTCTACATGTATATCTGATGCTCTAAATTTTACTGCATACTCTAAAACAGTATTAACAATTTTAACAATTGGGGCATTCTTTATATCCCCAGTCATATTACCTAAATCATTTATGCTACCAGTAACATCTTCTACATCAAAATCTAATCCTGCAGCTTCAACGTCTTCAACAACCTTACTTTCTATTTGCTCTGACATATTAGTACTTACAATCTCTTGAATATCCTCTGGCATTGCAAGATATGGGGTTATATGTGCATTATATTTACTTTCAAGATATTGTATCAATTGGGTATCTAATGGATTTGCCATTGCCACAGACAATATTCCGTTACCCTCTTCAAATGGTAATATCATGTGATCTTTAATATCATTAATACTTATTTTGTTGAAAATATCTCTGCGTATGATTATTCCAGTAAGATCTTTAAAGGGTATATTAATAACAGAAGCTTTTGCTATATAAAAATCTTTTTTATTTACAATGTTCATGTTAAAGATCAACTCATCCACATCCTTATTCTGTGTAATAGAATCTATCCTTATCTTATTTGCAGTTTTTTGGTCAATTTTAGATTGACTTACTAATACATCTAATATGTCCATACTTCTTTTAATACAATACAATACTATATATAATTTTTAAAGTACCTAATAGACACCCTTGTACAGGTACCTTGGTACAAACACCAAGAAAGGATACACAGTATGTTCTTTTTATGATAGAATAGTTCTTATGACCCAAAGCATCATTATAGAATCAAATGATATTGAAAGCAGTATAATATTTGCAAAATCTTACTTAGAAGAGAAAGATTCAGGAAATAATTCTACTTCTGAATTTATACATATAAATGAATATGCTATATCAATAGATCACATTAGAGATTTACAAAAATCACTATCCTATAAACCATATAGTGGAAAAGTTAGGGTTGTTCTAATATCTATCCTTGGGAAAATATCTGATTCTGCACAGAATGCTATGTTGAAAATGCTAGAAGAGAACCAATCACACACATTAATAATTCTACAAATACCAAATTCAGAATCTTTACTTAAAACCATATTATCAAGGTGTATCATAAAAAAGGGAGAACACATATATGAAAATTTTTATGATATAAAAAATTTCTTATCATTAAATCTACAAGAAAGATTACTATTTGTTAGTTCTGTAGAGAATACTAAGGGCTTTATTCAAAATTTGATTTCGTATATAATTGCTTCGTACAAAGTATCTAATAGTAAAAATAATAATATTGTAAAGATGATGAAAGACTGGGAGCAGGCAATTGCAAATAATGTCCCCGAAAAATTAATATTAGAAGATATTGCAATACAAATATAAAAAATGGATAACGATAATTATGATGAAAATTCTATAGTAGTTCTTGAGGGACTTGAAGCTGTCAGGAAACGACCATCTATGTATGTTGGATCAACAGGTATAGGTGGAGTACATCAAATAATCTATGAAGTCATAGATAATGCGATAGATGAAGCTTTGGCCGGATACTGTACCAGAATAGATGTAAGAATTTATAAAGATGGGACTGTGCAAGTTGAGGACAATGGTAGAGGAATCCCAATTGGAATTCACCCACAAACAAAAAAATCTTCTCTTGAGACAGTTATGACTGTTTTACATGCAGGAGGGAAATTTGGCTCTAAAGGTGGTTATAAAATATCTGGAGGTTTACATGGAGTAGGGGTTTCTTGTACCAATGCTTTATCTGAGTACATGTCTACAGAATCTTTTATTAATAAAATTCATTATATACAAGAGTATAAGGAAGGAAAACCTTTATATGATTTGAAACAACTTGAAGATAATACTCTTAATAAAAATAATGGTACTATACAAACTTTTAAACCAGACGCATCTATATTTCAAGATACCAATATAATAGCTCGTCAAATACTAAGAAGAGTGAAGGAACAAGCATATTTAACTGGAGATATAACGTTCACCTTCCAAGATGAGAGATCTGATAAGTATCAAGTCCCATATTTCATATATTTTGAAGGAGGAGCTAAATCTTATGTTAGAATGCTCGATAAGGACAAGAAAAATTTAACAAATATAATACATATCAAGAAACACGTTTCAGATTCAGAGGTTGAGGTAGCAATGCAGTATACTGATGAAATTACAGACAATATGTTATCCTTTGCCAATAATATTTTTAATCAAGAAGGTGGAACTCATTTAACAGGATTTAAAACTGCTTTAACAAAAACAATTAATGATTATGCAAAGAAAACAGGTATATTAAAAGAAAATGAGGAAGGTCTCACTGGAGATGATGTCAGAGAAGGATTAACAGCTATAATATCAGTAAAATTACAGAACCCTCAATTTGAAGGTCAAACAAAAATGAAGTTAAACAATTCTGAAACACAAACAATTGTTAGAAATGTTGTTTCAGAAGAGCTGGAAATGTATTTACAAGAATACCCAAAAGAAGCAAGATCAATTCTTGATAAGGTATTTCTTGCGCAAAAAGCAAGAAAAGCAGCTAAAGCAGCTAGAGAAGCAGTTGTTAGGAAAGGTGCCCTTGAAGGCGGAACTTTACCAGGTAAGCTTGCAGATTGTTCAGAGAAAGACCCACAAAAATCTGAGTTATTTATAGTTGAGGGAGATTCTGCAGGAGGAAGTGCAAAGCAGGGAAGAGATAGAAAAATACAGGCAATATTACCATTAACAGGAAAACCTATAAATAGCGAAAAATATAGAATTGATAGGGTACTTGAAAATGAAAGACTTAAAGATTTTACGATAGCATTGGGAGCTGGTATCTCGGATACATTCAATATTGATAAGTTAAGGTATCATAAAATAATAATTATGACTGATGCTGATGTTGATGGTTCACACATTGAGACTTTACTTTTGACATTTTTGTATAGACATTTAAAACCATTGATAGAAAAAGGATATGTATATATAGCTCAACCACCACTATATAAAGTTGTTGCTTTAGGTAAAACATATTGGATAACTGATGATAATGAAGCAGAAGTATTATTCCAAAAGTTGAAGGATGAGGATACAAAAATAACATCTATGCAAAGATATAAAGGTCTTGGGGAAATGAATCCAGAACAGCTTTGGGAAACAACAATGAATCCTCAATCAAGAGTTTTAAAACAAATAAATATAGAAGATATAGAAGATTCTGATAAAACTTTTGATATGTTAATGGGAACAGAAGTGCCTCCTAGAAAAAAATTTATCCAGATGAATGCAAAAAGTGCAAAAATAGATATTTAATATACAAAGACCAAATCTATGGATGACATAAATATAGATAGAATGAAATTGATTGATATCTCGAAAGAGATGAAAGAAAGCTATATTAATTATTCCATGAGTGTTATTACTGCACGTGCTCTCCCAGATGCAAAAGATGGTTTGAAACCAGTACAAAGAAGAATTATCTATACAATGCATGAAGATAATCTGCATGCAAATAATAAATTCGCAAAATCAGCAAGAACAGTAGGAGCTGTAATGGGTAAATATCATCCTCATGGGGATTTATCTATTTATGATGCATTGGTACATATGGCCCAATATTTTTCTCTAAGATATCCACTTATACATGGACAAGGTAATTTTGGATCTATTGATGGTGATAGTCCTGCAGCAATGCGATATACCGAAGCAAAATTGGAAAAGATATCTGATGAATTCATTAATGATATAGACAAGGATACTGTAGATTTTATAGATAATTACGACGGTTCCTTAAAACAACCAGCTATTCTACCTTCAGCAATCCCTAATTTACTTTTGAATGGAACTGAAGGTATTGCAGTTGGAATGGCAACAAAGATACCTCCTCATAACCTCGAAGAGATTATGGGTGGTTTTATACACATATTAGATAATATAAAAACTATTGGGGAAAATAATAGTGTAGAAACAGAAGTACATATAGAGGATTTAGTAAAATTTATAAAGGGACCAGATTTCCCCACATACGGAACTATATATGATAAAGACGAAATACTTAATATGTATACAACAGGGAGAGGTAGGATTGTCATTAGAGGAAAAGCAGAAATTGTAGAATCTAAAAATGAGAAAATGCAAATTATAATCACACAATTACCTTTTCAAATTAATAAAGCTCGATTTATAACAAAAATAGCAGATTTAGTTAAAACAGATAAACTCGATGGTATACAAGATTTAAGGGATGAAAGTGCTAAGGGAGAAATAAGAGTTGTTATAGATCTAAAATCTAGTGCTAAGCCAAACATTCTAATCAATAAATTATTTAAATATACAGAACTACAATCAGTTTTCAATGCAAATATTCTGGCTCTGGTAGATGGAGTACCAAAACAATTAAACCTGAAAAACATATTAGAGATCTTTGCACAACATAGGTTAGATGTAGTAGAAAGAAGAACTAAATACGAACTTAAAAAAGCAAAAGATCGAGAACATATACTACAAGGACTTAAAATAGCTATAGATAATATTGATGAAGTTGTAAAGATTATACGAAGCTCTAAAGATGTAGAAATAGCAAAAAAAGAGTTGATGGAAAGATTTAAATTATCAGATATACAATCCCAAGCTATTTTGGATATGCAACTTAGAAGATTAGCTGCCTTAGAAAGAGAAAAAATCGAAAATGAATTAAAAGAAGTTTTAGCTGAAATTAAAGAATTAGAAAGGCTATTATCAGACAAATTTAATATTATCAAAGTTATTAAAGATGAAAGCCTTCAAATTATAGAAAAATATAAAGATGATAGAAAAACAAGGGTTGTGGCATCCAAGGTAGGAGAGTTTGAATTAGAAGATATTATTGAAGATAAAGAGACCTTAATAACAATATCAAAACAAGGCTATATCAAGAGATTATCTCCTGATACATATAGGGTACAGCATAGAGGGGGTAAAGGTATAGTAGGGATGACAACTAAAGAACGAGATGTGATATCCCATGCATTAATTGCATCAACCTTAGACAATATATTGCTTTTTTCAAATAAAGGTAGGGTTTTTCAAACTAAAGCTTTTGAGATTCCAGAATATTCAAGGACAGCAAAAGGACAACCATTAGTTAATATCATTAACCTCGAAAATAACGAATTTATTACTAGTGTATTAGCTCAAACTGATGATAAAAAAGGTGCTATAAAAGAAGATATTGTTGAAGATGAGAAAGAGATACAAGAGAATATACAATCCCTACTAATGGGAACAAAGAATGGTATTGTTAAAAAAACAAAGATAGAAGCATTTAAAAATATAAGAAAAAATGGTCTATTTGCTATTACTTTAGATAGTGATGATGAGCTTAGATGGGTAAAACCAGTAACAGGTAAAAATGAAATATTGCTAATTACCAAAAAAGCTCATTCAATAAGGTTCAAAGAAACAGATGTCAGAGAGACTGGAAGGACGTCTAGAGGAGTAAAGGCTATTTCAATAAATAAAAAGGATGATGAAGCTATTGGACTTGATATTGTGAAAGATGATAGTTTTGTCATAACAGTTTCTAAAAAAGGATTTGGTAAAAAAACTAAAATTAATGGATTCTCAACACAAGGTAGGGGAGGTAAAGGAGTTTACGGTGCGAGAGTTACAGAAAAAACAGGTGAATTAGTTTCCATGAAAATAGTTAACAATAACAGTAAAGAAATGATAATAATTTCTACAAAAGGTCAAATAATAAAACTTAGCATCTCTACAATACCTTCTCACAAAAGACACACTTCAGGAGTAAAACTTATTAATCTTGATAAAGAGAGTGAGGTTGCTGCAATAGAAATAGCATAATATATTTTATATTATTATCTGTATCATTAATATAAATAATCTCTCAAAAAATCATTTTATAATTATAAGGTGAAAAAATCAACAAAAAACATAGCAATGTTATTTCTTAATAATAGTTACTTTCTTTGAAACAGTACTAATAGCAGCCAGCTCTTTAGATATATTATAGTAACTCTTATTCTTAGTAAGCACATATAAATTGAGATATATATAACTCAAAGATGTATCAACCCCATTTAATTTATAGAATCCTTGGTAATCATAATAGGTATTATTTAGAGGAAAGTACTTATTTATAGCTTCTTTATATAACTGTATAGATTTTTTTGTATCTTTTAGATAACTATAATTTTCTGCCAAAAGTAGGACGTATTTAGGATCAGAATATTTATTAAAATTATAAGCCTTTATCAGATATTTTGTAGCTTCATTATGCTTACCTTCTTGTATATATAATTGTCCAATTTTATACGGGATTTCTGGATTATAAGGAGATAATTTTTGAGAGTTAAGAAGTTCAGAGATTGCCAAATTATCCTTCTGTAATAGCAAATTTGTTGAAGATTGCCATATATATGTGTCATAATTATATGGATTGTATTGTAGTGAGGATTTAAAATATGATGAAGCCTGCTTTATATCAAAATTATTATATGCTTTTACACCATTGTTAAATAGAGTATTAGAGTAAAATATATCTATAGATATAATGATCGAAAACAATAATACAATAAACATAAGTAAGGATAGTTTCTCTCCCAAAGCTTTTATATCATCCCTTCTAATATGGATAAAAATACCTATTAAAATAAATAGTAATAAAAATATAGCTTTTGATTCCCAATCATAATCCACAACTACGTGAGCCATAGAACCAACAATTCCAACAAACAGAAATACATAGATTAATTTTGAGGGAAACTTACTTTTGTATTGGAGCAGCCTATTATTATAGATATTCTTAATTCCTAAGTATAATATATATACAAAAAAGGACAGAAATATTAATCCTCCAATAATTCCTTCTTCTACAAATATCTGAAGATACTGATTGTGAGTATATGTAAAATATACCCACGGTATATCTTGGTATTTAGCAAATATATCTCCAAATGTTCCCAACCCAGTACCAAATAAGGCATGTTGTTCTACTATATATAAACTCCTTTTGTACACATCCAGTCTATCAACTACAGACAAACTTGATCCAGATGTTACGGATGAGGTAACTCTATTCAAAGATACTCTAGATATTTGAGAATTAGGACTTATATATGATATTAACAAAATAAATATAAAAGATAATAGTATTAAAGAAAATAATCTTTTAAAATATATTTTGTAATACCTTACTAAAACAATTGTCAGAAACATTATTTCGATTATAAAAGCAATATATGCACCACGAGATAAAGTGAAATAAAAGGAGACTATAAATATTGAAGACAATATTACATTAATAAAAATTAATAGGTTTTTTTTTGATATAAAAAAGAAATATAAAGATATAGGTATTATTATTAACAAAAAGCCTGCCGCAGTATCTGGATCTAACAGAGTCCCGGTTAATCTTGTATCATATCCTGTTATATAATGACTTATAGCATATATAGAAAATATCAAACTAATAAACAAAATCCATGCTAAAAACCATTTGGTTAGCTTTATATCTTTAAATAAGTCAAAAGATATTATAAATATAACAAACAAAGCAATATATGAGAGTAGGGAAATGAAACTAGTATAAGGATCTATACTAAATATCGTAGTAATTATAGAGAAAAATAGGAATAAGTAAAAAATATATGTTGCTAATCTTGATATTTGTATATCTTTCCTTAAATACCTTAATATGAATAATCCTGATGCAAAAATATTTAGAACAAGTACTCCTGATGTATTACTCATATTTTGAGAAAAAAATAGGAATACTACAAATATGATAACTAACCAATATACATATATCTTAAATATCAAAAGCTCAATTGGCGGGTTGAATATTTTATTAATAACATTCATATATCAAATCTTTTATACAAGTTTGTGATAAAAAAAATTATACCATTTACATTAGAAATATAATATTGTATATTTTATATATGAAAGGTAGCATGATATTTGCAAAGTTATTTTTATTAGTTGTTGTTATTATAAGTTTGTATTATGTATCTACTAGAGTGCATGCTGCAAGCCCAAGTATAGGACCAATACAACAATATGAAATACAATCCCAAGGATCTTTTGTTAATACCCAAAAATCTATAATATTATACCTGTCCTCTCTACCTGCGACTTCCTTAATATTCCAACATGCTGTATATAATGGGTCAATTGGTAGTGGAGGTACTTTGTGTACTTTTTATACCACCAGTACTGGATCAATGATAACAACACCTAATAGCACACCTAACTATTCTGGTGGTAATCCAGGTAATTGTAATTAAACGCTCTGTAAGGGATGAAATTTCCTATGTGTTTCCTCTGCATATTTATCTGAAGCATGGACATATTTATTAGTTGTTTGTAATGATTCGTGTCCTAAAAGAATTTGTATAGCAGCAGGATTAGCACCTTCTTCTGCAAGATAAGTGGCAAATCCATGCCTTAAACTGTGGGCACTAGTAGGTACTACAATCCCTATTTTCTTCCTGTAGAATGATATTCTATCCTGTATATAATTGGTCGATATTCTTTGATTTGTATGGCCGTTTCTTCCACCCCTAAGAGGTGCAAAAAGAGAAGGGTATTCATCATTTCTCAGACTTAAATACTCAAATATATATTTGATTGCTCTAGAGGTTAAATATACGAATCTTTGTTTCTTTCCTTTACCCATGACATAAATTTTACCTTCATCATTAATATGCTCTCTATTTAGAGATACAAGTTCAGATATTCTCATACCTGTAGAAAATAGAAGTTCTAATATAGCTCTATTCCTTGCTCCTACTATTTTATCTTTCTCATATAGACTTGGGAATTCAATTAATCTTATAAGTTCTGACATTTCCGCTACTTGAGATTCTTTTCTTTCTGTCTTTATAAGCTTCACCATTTCTGGAGTTATAGGAGTTTTTATATCAAATTCTATTAGGTATTTCAGATATGATCTTAAAGAAGATAATATTCTATTAATAGATCTACTGGATAATTTACCAACATCATCTTTGGCAAAATTGTGAAGTTTACTTCTATCATCTTTTAGAATTTCAAAATATTTACCACTACGTAAAAAATCTTTAAAAAGAACAATAGTTTTTTTATCTATATCCTTAAATCTAAAATTATTGAATGATAAGAATGTTTCAAACAAAGAAAGATCTCTAGTATAGTTATATATTGTTTCTTTAGAATAATTATTATTTAAAAGATTTAGTATAAAATTATCTTTTTCACTCAACAAATCTTTCTTCTCCATAAAATCATTATAGAGTAAAAATACCAAAATTATAACAACAAGTTTTAGTAACCTGGGAAGAAATCTTTCTTTATGTTATCAACACCTAAACTGTGTAGTGTATCAACTACCAAATCGACAAAACCTTTAGGTCCTGAAACATAGTATTGTTTCTCTTTATAAGATTTAATTGAAGTTATATCGTTTTCACTAAATTTATTGGTAGAGTAGAGAATACTCAATAATTCTTTATCTTTGATCTCATTAAATTCATCTTTATAAGGAAATTCATCATTATTATTAAAGTAGAGTAATGTAACTTTAATAGGATAATTATTATGATATATATCCATCAAAATAGATCTAAAAGGTGTGATTCCAATTCCTCCTGCTATAAAGACTAAATCATTAATCTTACTAGTATAATCAACAACAAAATCCCCCCAAGGCCCCATAGCATCAATAGTGGAACCCAATTTTAGATTTAGGAGGTCCTCTTTAAACGTACTAGACTTATCTCTATTGAACCTTGTGGTTATAACAATAGATTTTTCAAATGGAGCTGAGGATATTGTAAAAAATCTATCAGTACCCCTATCATCTGGTGTACTTCCTTTTAAAGTGTACTGCATAAACTGACCAGCTTTCCAACTAACAGACACTTCTGGCTCAAAAATAAAGGAAAACACATCTGATGTATCCTTTTTCTTGTCTCTTAATATCAATTTCATTCTTGCTTAACAAAATCTTGGATACCCTTGGAGGAATCAAATCCTAAAACTGCATGAGTCCCATCACAGAAAGGTTTATTTGATGACTGGCCACATCTACAAAGATAAACTTCTTCAGTATCCAGAGTAATATTATTGCCTTCTGAATCCTCCAATACATCTCCAGATGAAACATTTAAGCTTATAGGTCCATTGTTTGTAAATTTTATATTTGCCATATCCCCTTTATACTAAAATAATAACATTAAATCTAAATTAATATTATATATAATGCATCAAATTGAAATGTAATGCAATAAGAAAGAATATAACAAGTAAAAATACATATCTTAATATTTTAAATATTAATTTTATAATAAAGCCCTGAGCTTTTATAAAAGTCATTATAAGAAAAATAATTAAAAGTATTATTATAAAAATATAAAGATTCATATTCTATAAATTGTACCATCTATACAAGTATATTTACACATATATTAGTGGAGACATACGGGCACTATATATAGTATATAGTCAAAGAAAATACTATAATTATATCTTCTTTGATTGGACTATATAGTGATTGGAACATATAATCAACCCTATTAAAATAGATATCTAAAATACCATACAATAATATACTACTCCTAGCATTTTATACTAGTAAAATAAACTAAATTTAACATATAGTTGATTAATTAGTTACACAAAGTTATTGTGTCCAAAAATAGCCCCAATATGAACGTTTCGTTTTAGCAGAGCCATTAATTAATCATTTGAAATGCATTTTCATAAAAACTAGAGGAAGTTATCTATAACATACAAATTTGATATCATGGGTATGGAGAATAGAGAAAAATGGCATATATATCTAAAATATATATATAATATCAAAAAAGGTAATAATTTTATAAATATCTAAGAATAATCTTTAAGCGGAATAGAGAAGTAGTAGGAGGGGATTGAGTAAAGATTATATGATATATATAACTGAGTATAAGGGTGATTATACTCATTTATATTCTGACTACTTCTAAGACCTGTTCGATACACTCTCATGGAGAAGTACTCCTTATATAGCTATATGCTCACTCATATACATACTATATATTAATTACGTATTTTTCATTTTATTACCTCAAACATTTGATATACAAAAATATATTTACCATATGTAATAACTACAGACACTCACTTATCCACACTGATAATAATTATTTTAAAAAAACTATAGGGTATTCTATAAAATACTATAGGGTCCCCTACCCTTGGTACCTATGGTATGAATTTTTGGCTCTATAACAATATAAAATATGTACACTCTGTTATTTATAAAGGATATATAATAAGGCGTGGAATTTGTTCAAAATGTTTTTTATTTAAAGTAATAACTGTACCTCCAGTTACTAACGCAGATGCAGCAATAATATAGTCAGCAACTCCAAAATTTTTGTTTACATCTCTAAATAATTCACCTGCTCTTTTAGCAATATCCTCATTATAATATCTATTAGATTAATAGCAAGAACCAAAGATTATCTACTTTAATGATTAACTACACCCTTTATATGTTCGTTCAAATTATTACATATACAATACCTAGGGTTGTAATTTATACAATACTGTAATAAACATCTTCCATATATAAATTATGTCCCATTTGTACAATACAATATACAAATAGCTAGATATGTAAAAAATCAAGTCTTATAATATTCCTCCTGCAATACCCCACTCTGGAAGAAGTATAAATAAAACAAATACTATTGCAAATATTACTGTGTATTCAAGTAGAATACCTTGTGAAAGATGACTTTTCTTATAGTGGATAATAATTCCATCATATATAAATATGATAACTGCTAAAAATAATGCAGTAATAAAAAAGCTTTGAGGTATAAATAATGATATTAGATAAAAAGTAGAAATTATAAAAGCTATTATTAAAGAATATCTCATTATGTCTCTCGATTCATATATTAAATTCCACATGAACTGTGCACATAAGACAGATACACCTAAAAACATAATTAATAGAGAAAATATAATCCCTACTCTATTTGATAGAATAAAAAGAAAGAATAGATAGCTTACAAAAAGAGATATTACATAATTTAAAGTATAACTAAATTGTGCAAGAGGTACATTTTCGATATATGAAGCATCTATAATAGATAAATTTAGAAAAGAGGAATATAAAAAAATCACAAAAATTATAGAAAGCAGTATAACCATTAGGTAGAATAACAACCCGGGATTAAATAACCCTGGTTGAAACCATTCAGTTGGAAATATGTATAAAAATACCTTAAACATGAAGAAACTGAAGGAGAATACAAATATAAATATAAAACTTATGTAGCTTAACATACCAAGTAGTGATATCTTGAAATTTATTATCCATAAACTAGATATATATGAAACCCCGATTAGAATAACTGTAAGTATAAAAAAATTTATATGAAAGATATATTCCATATACAGTAACATAGACACTATACATACTGATACTATAGATTTAATCTTTACATTTGGATTATAAAAAGGAGAGTTGTTCATTATAATCTAGATTTAAATAATCATATGCCAATTTAGTAGCAATCCTACCTCTAGAAGTTCTTTTTAGAAAACCTGATTGTATCAAATAAGGTTCACATACATCTGAAACAGTGCTAATTTCCTCTGATAATGCCGCTGCAATAGTATTAATTCCTACTGGTCCTCCATTAAACTTTTCTATTACAACCTTTAATAGTTTTATATCTAATGAATCCAATCCTAATTTGTCTATATCATGTGCAGACATAGCCTTAAGCACCGTGGAACTGTCAATTTTTTTTATCTTATAAACTTGACTATAATCTCTTACCCTCCTTAATAGTTTATTGGCTACCCTAGCAGTTCCCCTTGAACGTGATGCAATTTCAGATATAGCATCATCACTAATTGATATATTTAATATATCTGAACTCCTCTTTAATATCTTTCCTATTTCTATATCATTATAAAAATCAAGCCTGAATGTAACACCAAATCTATCACGTAAAGGTGAGGACAAAAGACCTAATCTTGTTGTCGCACCTATTATAGTAAATCTTTCAAGTTCTAACCTCATAGTCCTAGCAGAAGGTCCAGCACCAAGTATTATATCAAAAGCAAAATCCTCCATAGCAGGATATAACATTTCCTCTACTATCTTAGGTAGTCTATGTATCTCATCAATAAATAAAACATCTTGCTTATTCAAACTAGTAAGTATAGCTGCAAGATCAGCAGTCCTCTCTATGGCAGGGCCAGATGTTATCTTTATATTAACCCCCATTTCATTAGCTATGACATATGAAAGACTAGTCTTGCCTAGCCCAGGAGGACCATAAAAAAGTATGTGATCAACAGAATCTCCTCTCATCTTTGCAGATTCTATTAAGATACTTAAACTTTTTTTCTCTTTGTCCCTCCCTATGATATCCTTAAATAGCCTAGGTCTAACAGTGATAATCGTATCATTAGTATCTGACCCTCTAGATCCATCAGACCCAGATCTTTTAGTATTTGTGAATTTATTTTCAGTAGTATCCATATACTTTCATATTATTGTTATAAATTATCATCATTCCTATTGGACTCAGATTCATGGGACCTGTCATTATTTGTGCTAGAATTCTTTAGTAATATCAAGCCTTTTTTTACAGCATCTTTTGTATCGCTAATCCCAGCCAAATCATTTGATATAGATGATATTTCCTCATATGAGAATCCTAAAGATATAAGAGCATCCTGAACATCTCTATTCAAGGATACTCCTTCATATTGAAAATTATCAAGTTTACCTCTAAGCTCTAGGACGATTCTCTCTGCAACCTTTTTACCCAATCCTGGGATTGATGATAAAAAATTGGAATCTCCTTCAATAATTGCTTTTACCAAAATCTGTGATTGATGATAGGATAGTATATTTAAGGCACCTTTGGGACCTATTCCAGATACAGAAATCAATTTTTCAAAAAGGAAAAGATCTTCTTTATTAGGAAAACCAAAAAGTCTAAAATATTTGTCACCTACATCAGAATATATAAATACTTCAATTTCAGAATAATCTTCTTTCAGCATCATAGATTTTGTAGCTTCCACTCTGTAACCAACACCATTAACATCTATCACTAGATAGTCAGTACCTTTATATTTTATATTCCCTTTTAAATATCCAATCATAAAAATTTGCTTTAAGATAAACTCATTTGTGTCTGCATATGGCATAGAGCAAGAGCAACTCCATCAGCAGCATCATCTGGTCTAGGTACGTCTTCAAGATGTAGTAATAATTTTAACATATTCTGTATTTGTTTTTTTGGAGCCTTACCATAACCAGTTAAAGCACTTTTTACTTGAAGTGGAGTATATTGGGAAATAGAAATATTTCTTTGTGCAGCAATAAGAAGAACTATACCCTGAGATTGTCCTACAGATATTACAGTTTTTGCATTGCTATTAAAAAATACCTTTTCCAAAGATATTTCTTGAGGTTTATAGTAATCTATAATTTCATTCAACTCATTATAAATCTTTAATAATCTTTCTTCTATACTATCTACAGATTTTGTTGTTATAGCCCCCCACTCCACATTATCAATTTTATTTATATCATGACCCGTTATAATTCCCCATCCTAAAATTGCAAAACCTGGATCTACCCCAATTATAGTTCTTTTGACCTGAATACTTTTATTATTATTCATAAATCTCTTCAATATTTCTATATATTTAAATATGTGCTTATAACTCCATCAACAGATTCTATAGCATCAACAAAAGTAGATATTTTACTAAGAAAAATATCCTTAGAATCAAGATCCAAAAGATCAAGATCTTTAAATTTCAACTTATTTTTAGCTACTTTTACATTTTCTATATTGTCTATTAAATACCCCATATCTAGTAAGGCATCTTTAACCTTATTAGTATTATCCTTTGTAGTATATACTCTGAATTCATTATATTGATCACTACCTAACTCTACACCATCATATTCATAATCATATATACCATCAATAGATACAAGTTCTTCTTCAAAGCTTGATATATTTTGGATATATTTACCTTTTATTTCATCTATATTAATTTTATTCTTTTTAGATATTTTCCTTATATGAGGATTTTCAATCTTAAGAGTTATAAGATCTAATGGTAAAAAATTCCATGATATTGATCCTTGAGAAAGCAGTTTTCCTCCATTCTTTGATACTACCTCACGTATTTCAGCGACTAATCTATTCTTGTTTGAAGTCTGACAATCAATAAGAAGTTCAACATTCAACTGAGATCCATCATACTGGTTAAGTGGTATATAAACTTCATATTCAACATCTTCAGTATCATTATCTGATCCCCCTAAACTAGCTTTTTTTATAACACCCTCAATTGTACTTATAGGTATATTAGCCTCCCTTGCTTTATTTATTGCAAGTTTTAAAGCATAATTGCTATTTAAATCTTCACCTCTTGAACCTGAATTCCCTGATTTAACAGCATTTGATATTTGGAATAAGAGTTTTGTAAATACCTTCGCCCTTGTTAGGTCATTTATGCCTTTTTTCCTCTTTATTGTAGACCATTTTGAATGTCCCGACATATCTAGATTAATGATATTTAATTATAACACAAAAACTAATATGAAAATTTATTGTATTATAAAATAATTCCAAGAAAATAGGCTTGAAGGAGGAGGAACTTTTGAGAAATCTATACTGAATCCTTTAGTAGTATCCACTAAGTAAATACCAAGAAAATTCATATTTATCCCGGTAAAAGGGTTTGAAGGTGTAACTAAGACTCTAGGTATTGCTGTATATGGAGTTTTAAACTGAACTGTAATTTGAATTCCACTACTTAATGGTTTTACCCCTGTTGCAAAATTTAACACCCCTGCAATATCAGTCGATCCCGAATTTAATGTAGAACTTGCACCAATCCCTGAATTTGGATTTAATATAATAGTTGGCATACCACCATTTGATGTTATATTGCCTCCAACAGTTAAATTATTTGTAATTGTTAAATTATTTGTAATTGTTATATTTCCACCTATATCCTGTAAATCCTGAGATGATAAACCAGAGGCTTGAGATATCACTGGGTTATAGTACTCATTCTTAACTAACATTAGTATCTCACCTTTTAGATATGTGGTACTAGTACCATTGTTGTTATATGTAAAAGTAGAAACTCCAGGTGTATTTGAATTTA